>NZ_JAAPBE010000019.1:0-600 GCF_022695965.1 Bacillus sp. HU-1818 | reverse complement strand
TGTTTCACCTATAGCTCCGACTCTCCACGGCCTGTTTACACGCCAGGCGGCGCTTACGCCTGATCGGCAGGCGATTCACTTCGCTAATGGGAGCCTGACATACAGGGAGCTTGATGCGTATTCAAACAGGCTGGCCGTACGCCTTGCGGCGAAAGGCGTGACGAAAGAAAGCATCGTCGGCATCCTTGCCGAGCGCTCGCCGGAAATGATGATTGCCGTGCTGGCCGTTTTGAAAGCGGGCGGCGCTTATCTGCCGCTTGATCCGGCGTATCCTGCCGGGCGCCTGAGCTACATGCTGAAAGACAGCGGGGCTTCGCTTATGCTGACACAATCTGGTTTAACGGTTCCCGATTTTTCAGGTGGGACGCTTGAAGTGGATATGGTTGCGCTTGTGGATGGCGATACGTCGGAAGTGCCTGCAGGCACTTCCGACGGCGGCTCTCTGGCGTACCTCATTTATACCTCCGGCTCCACGGGGCAGCCAAAGGGCGTGGCGGTGGAGCATCGCCAAGCGGTTTCTTTTCTGACCGGCATGCAGCGGCAGTTTCCGTTACATAAAGAGGATGTCATTGTGCTGAAAACGTCATTCTCATTTGACGC
>NZ_JAAPBE010000018.1:0-883 GCF_022695965.1 Bacillus sp. HU-1818 | reverse complement strand
GTGGAGCCTAGCGGGATCGAACCGCTGACCTCCTGCGTGCAAGGCAGGCGCTCTCCCAGCTGAGCTAAGGCCCCGAGAAATGGTCGGGAAGACAGGATTCGAACCTGCGACCCCTTGGTCCCAAACCAAGTGCTCTACCAAGCTGAGCTACTTCCCGATCTTAATATATAATGGCGCGCCCGAGAGGAGTCGAACCCCTAACCTTTTGATCCGTAGTCAAACGCTCTATCCAATTGAGCTACGGGCGCAACATTTTAAATGCCGAGGGCCGGACTTGAACCGGCACGGTAGTCACCTACCGCAGGATTTTAAGTCCTGTGTGTCTGCCAATTCCACCACCCCGGCGTGGATGGTATAGTTGGAGCGGAAGACGGGATTCGAACCCGCGACCCCCACCTTGGCAAGGTGATGTTCTACCACTGAACTACTTCCGCAGACAGGATGTCCAACTGATTAACAACTGTCATCCTATATAATGCGGGTGAAGGGACTTGAACCCCCACGTCATAAGACACTAGATCCTAAGTCTAGCGCGTCTGCCAATTCCGCCACACCCGCATGAAAAATGGTGAGCCATGAAGGACTCGAACCTTCGACCCTCTGATTAAAAGTCAGATGCTCTACCAACTGAGCTAATGGCTCTTTTTAAAAGAGACTTGAGTATTATACCATATAAAAGTGGTGCCGGCAAGAGGACTTGAACCCCCAACCTACTGATTACAAGTCAGTTGCTCTACCAATTGAGCTACACCGGCTCGATATGTCAAAGAAAAAACAAGTAAAAATGGTGGAGGATGACGGGCTCGAACCGCCGACCCTCTGCTTGTAAGGCAGATGCTCTCCCAGCTGAGCTAATCCTCCATATTTGCACTGACGTGCAATT
>NZ_JAAPBE010000017.1:0-1422 GCF_022695965.1 Bacillus sp. HU-1818 | reverse complement strand
AAGTTCTGACACATAATCCCAGCTAAGCATAACTCCATCGCCTAGTTGTATAACTTGGTGATCTAAATAAACTTGAGATGTCTGACTTACGGCCATTTTCAATTCGCTTAGATTTAATAACTCATTATTAAAATCAAACATCTTTCCAAATAGCATACTTGTAAATACGACTGGCATTGTTGCACTTTTTTGATCTAAGTCATTATATTTAGCATATTCTCTAATAAATTCAACACCGTCATAGTCCCTATGTTCTAATGCTTCCATAAAAGTAAGCTGTACTTTTTTCGCTTCATCCCAGAAGCTTTTTTCCTCTGCAAAGTTTGCTTTCAACATAATTAAAGATGTGAAGTCACCTATTATATCATTAACTTGTTGATGAAGTGGTTGTCGATTAAATACCGTCGTATTTATCGCTACATTTGATTGATTACTCCATTTTGAAAGTACTTTAGCATAGGCCGTAAACAATACAATTGCAGGTGTAACATTGTGATTAGCTGCTTTTCTGCTAAATTCCTCCCACATTTGCATATTTATTATCTTTGATTTCCTTTTAAAAGTAGGATTACTTATTTTATTTAGTTTTTCTTTTAAAGGCACCGCTGGTGCTCTTGGAAAGTCTTCTAATTGGTTTATCCAATATGCCTTATCATTCCTATACTTTTCCGTATCTTTGATTTTTTTATAAGCAAGCATGTAATCTCGATAATTAATCTTCAACTGAGAAATTTTATTTTCTTTCCCACTATAAATTTGAGAAATTTCTTTAAATAGCAATTGGATACTTGCTCCGTCAGCAATTAGCATATCTATCCCAAAGAAGAGTAAGTACTTACTTTCCCCTAGGTTGAGTGCTTTAAATTCGAATAAAGGCCATGTATTTGGATCAAAAATATGGTGAGAAGTTTTTCTTCTAACTTCTAATATTTTATTTTCTCTCGCTTCCACACCCAATTTGCTTATATCTTCTACTTGAATTTTATAAGGAGGCACATGCTCTAATACTTTTTGTTTTCCGTTCGGTAAAATAACTGCCCGGAGCATACTTTGGCGATCTATGACTTTTTGCAGGCTTTTATTAAACCTCTCAATATCTAATTGTGATTCAATTTCTAAGTATGCATGAGTTGATGTACCACCTAACTCAAATTGTGTATCTCTTCCCATCAAATAAGCCATTTGCACATCAGTTAAATCGAACTCTTTATGTTCATTTTCTTTATCTACTGTAATGTTATTGTATATATTTTCTGCATTCACTGCTCTTTCATGAACATCAATGAATGGAGCTAATTTTTCAATTGTACTATTTGAGATAAAGCTTTTAAAATCTAATTTGGCATTGAATTGATCTTCAATAACTGAAATTAAATTAATAATTAATATAGAGTTACCACCTAATTCAAAGAAGTTATCATC
>NZ_JAAPBE010000015.1:0-1728 GCF_022695965.1 Bacillus sp. HU-1818 | reverse complement strand
TTTGAAGAGAATGTTATAGAATCTATGTTTAATGACTATGTTGCTATAATAGAGAATTTACTGGCTAATAATCAGTTTGCTTATCCTAGTCATTCTAATTTAGAGAGAGTGGTTTCAGAGTATAATAATACTTCAAAAGTTATTCAACCTGATACGCTTTATCGTCTTTTTGAAAGACAGGCTTTAGAGACACCTGAAAATGTCGCAATAGAATTTAAAGACAGAGGTATTACTTATCAGGAATTAAGAGTGATGTCTAATCGAATAGCTCGTTACCTTGAAATGAATGGTGTTCAGACTAATGATTTTGTAGGCGTCATTGTCAATCGAGAGATTGAAACAATTGCTAATATTCTGGCTATCCTAAAAATTGGAGCTGCTTATATTCCGATTAACCCAGATTTTCCAAAAGAAAGGCAAACATATATCTTGCAAGATGGTGAATGTAAAATTTCACTAACACCTGAACTTGCAAAAAGTGTTATATCCACTTATGAAGAATCAAAAAGTGATAGTAAAGCGTCTCCCGATCAAATTGCTTATGCGATATATACCTCTGGAAGTACTGGAAAACCTAAAGGGGTAGTGATTACACATCAAGCAGTAACTAATACAATCATTGATATTAATTCAAAATTCAAAGTCAATGCCAGAGACCGATTTATTGGTTTGTCTTCAATGTCTTTTGACTTATCAATATATGATATTTTTGGAGCTTTTTCTGTTGGGGCAACATTGGTAATGATCGAAGATCAGAGGGATGTAAAGACTATTTATCATATAGTAAAGGAAAATGGTATTACCGTTTGGAACTCCGTTCCTATGATTATGGAAATGCTAGTAAACTATATGGATGAGGAAGAAAAAAAACCTAGTATTGAAGCAATTGACTATGATGAACTTCCAGATCTGCGGTTAGTTTTATTAAGCGGAGACTGGATACCTGTTACTTTACCTGAAAGAATTCAGGATCACTTTGTAGATAGTAAAGTAATTAGTTTAGGAGGAGCTACTGAGGCTTCAATATGGTCTATTTACTATCCAATTAATAAGGTGAGGAAAGAATGGGCCAGTATTCCTTATGGCTATCCTTTAGCTAACCAAACATACTATGTTTTAGATTATAATAGCGAACTTTGTCCAGTAGGAGTAAAAGGAGAGTTATATATAGGAGGAAAAGGAGTAGCAGAGGGATATTTAAATGCTAAGGAAAAAACAGACGCTTCATTTATTGAACATCCGTCCTATGGGAGATTATATAAAACAGGTGATATGGGAGTCTTTACTCAAGAAGGCTATATTGAGTTTCAAGGCCGTAAAGATCATCAAATTAAAATCCGGGGATACCGTGTTGAACTAGGGGAAATTGAGAGTGTGATCTTAGAACACCGCCAGGTGAAAAATGTAACAGTCATTAATCGAAAAGATAACAGAAATCAAGATGTTTTATGCGCTTATGTAGTTGAAAATCAATCATTAGATATAAATGAACTTAAAACATTTATTGGAAGCCAGGTCCCTATCTATATGGTGCCGACTTATATAGTGCAAATTAAGGAGATTCCTCTCACCGGTAACGGAAAGGTAGACAGAAAAAGATTATTAGAAAAAGAAATTACAGATCAAGATCAGGTTATCAAAAAGGCTATAAAGCAAGCAAGAACTGAAACAGAGAAAAAACTTGTGGAAATTTGGCGTAATGTTCTGGATGTTGAAGATATCAGTATT
>NZ_JAAPBE010000014.1:0-3021 GCF_022695965.1 Bacillus sp. HU-1818 | reverse complement strand
TTCAAAAGTGTGGTTAAGTCCTCGATCGATTAGTATCTGTCAGCTCCATGTGTCGCCACACTTCCACCTCAGACCTATCAACCTGATCATCTTTCAGGGATCTTACTTCCTTGCGGAATGGGAAATCTCATCTTGAGGGGGGCTTCATGCTTAGATGCTTTCAGCACTTATCCCGTCCGCACATAGCTACCCAGCGATGCCCTTGGCAGAACAACTGGTACACCAGCGGTGCGTCCATCCCGGTCCTCTCGTACTAAGGACAGCTCCTCTCAAATTTCCTGCGCCCGCGACGGATAGGGACCGAACTGTCTCACGACGTTCTGAACCCAGCTCGCGTACCGCTTTAATGGGCGAACAGCCCAACCCTTGGGACCGACTACAGCCCCAGGATGCGATGAGCCGACATCGAGGTGCCAAACCTCCCCGTCGATGTGGACTCTTGGGGGAGATAAGCCTGTTATCCCCGGGGTAGCTTTTATCCGTTGAGCGATGGCCCTTCCATGCGGAACCACCGGATCACTAAGCCCGACTTTCGTCCCTGCTCGACTTGTAGGTCTCGCAGTCAAGCTCCCTTGTGCCTTTACACTCTGCGAATGATTTCCAACCATTCTGAGGGAACCTTTGGGCGCCTCCGTTACTCTTTAGGAGGCGACCGCCCCAGTCAAACTGCCCACCTGACACTGTCTCCCCGCCCGATAAGGGCGGCGGGTTAGAAGGTCAATACAGCCAGGGTAGTATCCCACCGATGCCTCCACCGAAGCTGGCGCTCCGGTTTCCAAGGCTCCTACCTATCCTGTACAAGCTGTACCAACATTCAATATCAGGCTGCAGTAAAGCTCCACGGGGTCTTTCCGTCCTGTCGCGGGTAACCTGCATCTTCACAGGTACTATAATTTCACCGAGTCTCTCGTTGAGACAGTGCCCAGATCGTTGCGCCTTTCGTGCGGGTCGGAACTTACCCGACAAGGAATTTCGCTACCTTAGGACCGTTATAGTTACGGCCGCCGTTTACTGGGGCTTCAATTCGCACCTTCGCTTACGCTAAGCGCTCCTCTTAACCTTCCAGCACCGGGCAGGCGTCAGCCCCTATACTTCGCCTTACGGCTTCGCAGAGACCTGTGTTTTTGCTAAACAGTCGCCTGGGCCTATTCACTGCGGCTCTCTCGGGCTTGCACCCTAACAGAGCACCCCTTCTCCCGAAGTTACGGGGTCATTTTGCCGAGTTCCTTAACGAGAGTTCTCTCGATCACCTTAGGATTCTCTCCTCGCCTACCTGTGTCGGTTTGCGGTACGGGCACCTCTCACCTCGCTAGAGGCTTTTCTTGGCAGTGTGGAATCAGGAACTTCGCTACTATAATTCGCTCGCCATCACAGCTCAGCCTTATGGGAAACGGATTTGCCTATTTCCCAGCCTAACTGCTTGGACGCGGATATCCAATACCGCGCTTACCCTATCCTCCTGCGTCCCCCCATTGCTCAAATGGTGAGGAGGTGGTACAGGAATATCAACCTGTTGTCCATCGCCTACGCCTTTCGGCCTCGGCTTAGGTCCCGACTTACCCTGAGCGGACGAGCCTTCCTCAGGAAACCTTAGGCATTCGGTGGAGGGGATTCTCACCCCTCTTTCGCTACTCATACCGGCATTCTCACTTCTAAGCGCTCCACCAGTCCTTCCGGTCTGGCTTCACAGCCCTTAGAACGCTCTCCTACCACTGTTCGAAGAACAGTCCGCAGCTTCGGTGATACGTTTAGCCCCGGTACATTTTCGGCGCAGAGTCACTCGACCAGTGAGCTATTACGCACTCTTTAAATGGTGGCTGCTTCTAAGCCAACATCCTGGTTGTCTAAGCAACTCCACATCCTTTTCCACTTAACGTATACTTTGGGACCTTAGCTGGCGGTCTGGGCTGTTTCCCTTTCGACTACGGATCTTATCACTCGCAGTCTGACTCCTAAGGATAAGTCATTGGCATTCGGAGTTTGACTGAATTCGGTAACCCGGTAGGGGCCCCTAGTCCAATCAGTGCTCTACCTCCAAGACTCTTACCTTAAGGCTAGCCCTAAAGCTATTTCGGAGAGAACCAGCTATCTCCAGGTTCGATTGGCATTTCACCCCTACCCACACCTCATCCCCGCACTTTTCAACGTGCGTGGGTTCGGGCCTCCATTCAGTGTTACCTGAACTTCACCCTGGACATGGGTAGATCACCTGGTTTCGGGTCTACGACCACGTACTCATGCGCCCTATTCAGACTCGCTTTCGCTGCGGCTCCGCATCTTCTGCTTAACCTTGCACGGGATCGTAACTCGCCGGTTCATTCTACAAAAGGCACGCCATCACCCGTTAACGGGCTCTGACTACTTGTAGGCACACGGTTTCAGGATCTGTTTCACTCCCCTTCCGGGGTGCTTTTCACCTTTCCCTCACGGTACTGGTTCACTATCGGTCACTAGGGAGTATTTAGCCTTGGGAGATGGTCCTCCCGGATTCCGACGGAATTTCACGTGTTCCGCCGTACTCAGGATCCACTCTGGAGAGAACGAAGTTTTGACTACAGGGCTGTTACCTGCTATGGCGGGCCTTTCCAGACCTCTTCATCTACCTCGTTCCTTTGTAACTCCGTATAGAGTGTCCTACAACCCCAAGAGGCAAGCCTCTTGGTTTGGGCTGATCCCGTTTCGCTCGCCGCTACTCAGGGAATCGCATTTGCTTTCTCTTCCTCCGGGTACTTAGATGTTTCAGTTCCCCGGGTCTGCCTTCTCATATCCTATGTATTCAGATATGGATACCACTCCATTACGAGTGGTGGGTTTCCCCATTCGGAAATCTCCGGATCAAAGCTTGCTTACAGCTCCCCGAAGCATATCGGTGTTCGTCCCGTCCTTCATCGGCTCCTAGTGCCAAGGCATCCACCGTGCGCCCTTTCTAACTTAACCGTTAAAAAAGAATCACTACAGTTATTCTTGGTCTTACTTTTGAATGTGATGTCTTACTTATCGTTATCTAGTTTTCAAAGAACA
>NZ_JAAPBE010000013.1:0-9422 GCF_022695965.1 Bacillus sp. HU-1818 | reverse complement strand
TTCTGTGCGGGTGAGGACGGCTGTTTCCTGCACACCTTCCAGGTTCCGGAGAGCCGCTTCGATTTCGCCGGGTTCGATCCGGTAGCCGCGGATTTTCACTTGATCGTCCAAACGGCCGAGGAATTCAACCTGCCCGTCCGGCAGCCAGCGTGCCAGATCCCCGGTTTTGTACATCCGTTCCCCAGGATAAAACGGATCAGCGAGAAAGCGTTCCTTTGTTAACTCTGGGCGATTCAGGTAACCTCTGGCCACACCATTCCCGGCGATATACAGTTCGCCTGTACAACCGGTCGGCAGAATCTGCTTTTTCTTGTTTAAAATATACAGCCGGAGATTGTGAACAGGTTTACCGATGGGAATTCGCTTCAGGTCTTTATCTAAGAGACAATCAAAATAGGCTGCTTCTACTGTCGTTTCTGTCGGCCCATAGGAATTGGTCAATTCAACACCTGGCACCAATTTATAAAAACGGGAAACAAGATGTGCACCCAGTTGTTCACCACCGGCAAATATTCGCTTCAGGCCGATAGGTACGATTGGTACAGCGCGATTTTCCACATATTCTAAAAACGCATGCAGCATGGAAGGAACAAAATGAGTTGCCGTTATTCGTTTTTCTTCTATCACCTTTCTTATCAATTCGGGATCCTTTTCGCCTCCTTGAGGAAGCAGAAAGACGGAAGCACCTGCGTACGGCCACCAGAACAACTCCCAAATGGAAGCGTCAAACGAATAAGATGTCTTATGCAAAATCATATCCGATTCGTTAAGCGGATAGCGGGTTTGCAGGGATTGCAAAAAATTCACTGCCGACTGATGTTCGATCTGCACACCTTTTGGCATTCCGGTTGAGCCTGATGTATAGATGATATAGGCTAACGAATTCGGCCGTACTGACACATCGGGATTGATAAGATAATTCTTTTCTCGGCTGACATTTATGTTGAGATCTAGTACGTCACCTTCAAAAGACGGGATCTTGAAACTGCCGGATTCAGTTAAAAGAAGCTTAGCTCCGCTGTCCTTCAGTAAAAAGCGGATACGTTCTTCCGGGTACTCCGGATCGATAGGAACATAAGCGCCGCCCGCTTTCAAAATGGCATATATGCCGATCAGCATTTCCGGTGACCGCCTGCCTGTGATCGCAATGACAGTTTCTGATGTAACTCCCCTTTCAATCAGCTCCCAAGCGACTCCGTTGGCCCGTTCGTTCAGTTCTTTGTAGGAGATAACCTCCTCTCCGTGAAAGACAGCCGGCCGTTCTGGTGTTTTTGCCGCTTGTTTTTCAAGCTGGTGATGCAGTGTCTGAGCCAGCGGCAAGCTTGTTGTCGGAAGAGGACTGAATGAATGAATAAAGGTCTTCTCTTCTTCTTTTGTAAGCACCGGGATGTCGTCTAATTCTGTATCAGGGCTGCTGACAGTATTTTCTACCAGTCTCAAGAAAAATCGCGACCAGCGTTGAATCGTCTCCTTTTCAAACAATGAAGTGCTGTATTCAAATTGACAATAAAGCTCTTCTTCGTTCTCTGTTACATAAAGAGATATATCAAATTTAGATATTGGGTGGTCAACATCTGCGGTTTTAAGTTGCACACCGTCTAATTGCAGCTTTTGCTGTTCCATGTTTTGGAGCGTAAGCGTCGTGTCAAATAACGGGTTGCGGCTCATATCCCGCTGGACACCGAGCGTGTCAACCAGCTCTTCGAATGGATAATCCTGATGCTCATAGGCTTCCAACGCTGTCTGTCGCACTTCCTGCAAGTATTCTGAAAAACGCTTACCGCCTTCAGGGAGGGTCCGAAGCGCCAGTGTGTTGACGAACATGCCGAGTATAGATTCAAGATCGGCATGCGGCCGTCCGGCAATAGGCGACCCGACTACTATTTCTTCCTGTCCGCTCAGCCGCGCCAAGAAAGCTGTATATGTAGCAAGGAGCGTCATGTACAGAGTACATTCGTTTTTGCGTGCAAGTTGTTTTAGACCCGATGTAATCTCTTTGCTGATGATGAATGAAACTTTGTCTCCGGCGAAGGTTCGCACTGCCGGCCGAAGCTTGTCTGCCGGCAGTTCAAGCACAGGCAGCTCACCGCTAAGCTGATTCAGCCAGTAAGCTTCCTGTTTCTGATACGTGCCGCCGCTTTTGTATTCCTGCTGCCACACAGCATAGTCTTTATATTGAATACGTAACGGTTCAAGCGTTCGGTGTGCATACAAATCGCCGAATTCTCGAATCAACGTATGAACGGACACACCGTCTGAAATGATGTGATGCATATCGACCAAGAGCAGATGGCGTTCGTTTGTTTCCTTGATTAGGCCTGCCCGTAAAAGCGGGGCTTTGCTGAGATCAAAAGGACGGATAAAAGCCGATGTCTTTTCTTGTTCACTTAAAGCAAATGTTACTTTTGAATGAATGCGCTGGACCGGTTCGCCGTCTGTTCCTTCTTCAAAGGAGGTTCGAAGCGGCTCGTGGCGGCTGATCAGTTTTTTGAATACAGTTTCCAAACGCCCGCGGTCTAGTTTTCCTTCCAGTTCCAGTACCGCCGGCATGTTGTAGCCGACGCCGCCGTCTTCCATCTGCTGAAGCACATACATTCTCTTTTGCGCTGATGAGACAGGATAAACCTCTTGTTCTGGAGCCGGCTCAATTTCCGCATACGGGTTTTCCTCAGCTTCCCGGACGACAGCAGCCAGACCCTCCACCGTCGGATGGGCAAACACTTCTTGAAGCGGCACCTGAACGCCGAACTCCTTGGCAATACGGGAGACAAGCGCTGTTGCTTTCAATGAGTGGCCGCCCCGGTCGAAAAAGTTATCGCGGATTCCCACCGGGCCGTCTTTCAGCACGTCTTCCCAAAGTTGTGCCAGCTTCATCTCGAAAAGATTTCTCGGTGCGGCATATTGCTTATCGTCTGCGGCAGCTTCCGGTTCTGGAAGAGATCTTTTGTCGACTTTTCCATTCGGAGTCAGCGGTATGCTTTCCACCCATCCCCACTTTAACGGAATCATATATTCCGGCATTTCTTCTGCAAGATAGCGGCGCAATGCTAGAGAATCCAATCGGTTAGGCGCACTGTAGTAAGCACACAATTCATTTGCGCCGGCATGATCTTGCCTAATGATAACCGCCGCTTCCTTAATTTTCGGGTGATTCCGTAATGTCATCTCAATTTCTCCAGGTTCGACCCGGTAACCCCGGATTTTCACCTGATCATCGGTCCGGCCGATATATTCAATATAGCCGTCCTCTGACAGTCTTGCCATGTCGCCTGTACGAAACATCGTGGCTCCGGGTCTGAAAGGATCAGGCAAAAACTTTTCGCGAGTCAGCTCTTCATTGCGGAAGTACCCCCTTGCCACGCTTGAGCCGGAAATGTACAATTCACCCGCGATGCCCCTCGGTTGAAGCTGTTTTTGTCCGTTTAAAATATACATATACGTATGATCAATCGGTTTGCCGATTGGCGGACTTTCAGGGATATGCTCCCCCGGATGAATGCTATAAGCAGACACGACATGGGTTTCAGAAGGTCCGTAATGATTGTGTAACACCGTGTTGTGACGGCGCAGTACTTGTTGGAAGAGTTGGGAGACCGTTAGTTGTTCCCCGGCCGTAATCAGATGCTTCACGTCATCAGGAAATGCGTTCGCGTATTCTTCCTCGCTGAACATCATTTTAATGAACGCGGTTGGAAGAAATACGATTTCTGTATTATGGTCGGCGATAAACGCAAACAGCTGAGAAACGTCTCTTTTAATAGGTTCAGGCACGATGTGGACTGTGCCGCCTCCAGCCAGCGTTGAAAATATTTCTTGATAACAGACATCAAAGGCAGGTGTGGCATATTGGAGCACGTTAGTCCGAAAATTAATTCCGGAGTTTGTGAATTGAAAGTGCAGCAAATTTGCCATGCTCCTATGTTCAAGCTGAACGCCCTTTGGTTTCCCGGTTGTGCCCGACGTATAAATGGTATACAGCAAGTCATCCGCTGTATTGACGGGCTTCACATTGCTTCCGTCCTCTTCCTGCGCACTTTCTTCCGTATATGTAACAGTCCTTAAAGCTTCCTCATTGACCGATTCCAACAAAGAGGCCAGACTTCGGTGTGATACCAAATGTGAACAGCAGCTATCCTGAAGAATAAACCGGATTCTTTCAGGCGGATAATTTGGGTCAATCGGAACCAAAGAGCCGCCTGCTTTCAAAATTCCGAGGATCCCGGCCGTTAATTCAGGTGAGCGTTCGGCCATGATGGCGACCGGTTCTTGTCTTCTGACGCCTCGCTTTCGCAAGATCCGAGCCAGTTTATTGGCGTTTTCATTGAGCTCTCTGTATGTTATTGACCGGCCTTGATAGGTGACGGCCCGCATATTCGGCGTCAGTTCCGCTTGTTTCTCAAACATAGAATGAATCGTTTGATAATCAGGTGCATCAGCTTCCTTTTTTCCGAGCAGCAGATGTTTCTCGCTGCTCGTTGTGATGTCAATTCCGGCGGGAGAGATATCCGCGTTGTCTAGAATTTGCGAAACCATATGAGTCAAATGCCCTTTGACACCTAATATAAACGATCGGTCGTATACACCAGAATCATAGCTCATTTTGATATGGATTTCGTCACCCGGAGCCACCATCAGATAAAAGCTGTAATTGGTTTCATCAGCCACTGAAAAATGATGGATCTGAAAGAGTTCTTGTGCATCATCGTGACAGTTCAGCATATCGATTTCATTCTGGACCGGATAGTTTTCAAAAACAAGAATATGATCAATCAGACCTTGCTTTACGGCAGAGTGTGCCTGTATCTCGTATAGCGGATGATAACTATGCGCTTCAGCAGCTAAAGCTTCTTTTTGTACCCTTTTCATCAGCTCGGAAACTGGCGCATCAGCTCCTTGCACACGTACTGGAATTGTATTGATAAAAAGGCCGACCATATTTTCAATCCCTTCAATAGAAGAAGGTCTTCCCGAGGTGACCGATCCAAAGACCGCGTCATCGGTATTATTATATTTTTGCAACAGAATGCCCCACAGCGTATGGAACAATGTACTGAGTGTTACCTCTTCCTTTACAGCCATTTCTGAAAGTCTGCTGCTGTCTTTTTTTGAGAACGAAAACGTGACATGCGCTTGGCCGCTTTTTTGCTTGCCCTTTGTTTTATTCTGTTTTGGCAGTGCAGTTTGCTGCTCATATCCGGCAAGATAACTTTTCCAGTAGGTTATCGCCTGCTCCTTGTCTTGCTCCATCAGCCAATTGATGTAGCTTCCGTATGGCCGGACGGGCTCCAGTGTTAAAGGTGAAGCGTTGATATGGGCAGCGTAAATTTGGAAAAATTCTTTCAGCACAATGCTGAAGCACCAGCCATCCATCACAATGTGATGAAAACTCCAGAGGCAGGTATATTGCTGGTTCCCTGTTTTCAGGAGAGAGATGCGCATAAGCACGTCTTTTTGCAGGTTGAATCCCTTCTCCCTGTCTGTTTCTTTATAGTTCTCGATGAATTCAGATTGACGGGATTCGTCTAAATGAGAAATGTCCTCTTCTTGGACGGTTAGAGTCCGCTCTCTAAGTACCACTTGCTGCGGTGCGGAAACATTTTGGTTAATGAAAATGGTCCTGAAAATGTCATGGCGTGCCACTAGGGCATTGATGCTGTCCTGAAAAAAGCGTGCATGTACTTCTCCTGCGATTGAAAATACGGCTTGCTCAAAATATGCCCGTGAGTCTTCATGCAGAAGGGAATGGAAAAGCATCCCTTCCTGCATGTAAGACAGCGGATAAATATCTTGAATGGAATTCGCTTTTGTCATGTTCATGTCTCCCTGTTACGATTTTCTACAGTTCTTGAACTAAGTCGGAAATGCTGTCCAAATCCTCCATTGTCAACGATTTACTGCTGAAATCGCTCAATGTTTTTTCTGTCTCCTGTTTGCCTGCGCAATGTTTCATAATGCTTTGCAAATAGTTTTGAATCCCGTTTAAAAGATGTTCCATCGTTTTTCTGTGGAATCGGTTTGGCGGATAGCTGAGATTTAAGTGCAGTTTGCTTTCCGCCGCCAATGCACTGATCTCTATTATCTGCTCACGCTGCCATGAGCGTGTGATGTCCTCTCCGCTTGCAAGCCCTGATAAGCTGAAGGTTTCTTGCCGCTCTGTATCGTTGAATTGCCCTAAGTAGTTAAATCCGATCTCGGGAGCTCCCCCAAACTGTATGCTTTTGTTCTCCGGCTTTGTTATATATTTTAAAATGCCGTATCCGGTCCCTTTCTGAGGTATTCGCCCAAGCGTATCTTTCACCGTTTTCACCGCAGTTCCCAACTCGCCTGGCTCTTTTTGAATCTCAAGAAGCACTGGGTACATCGAGGTGAACCACCCGACTGTGCGGCTGATATCCACATTCGGGAGTATGTTTTCCCTTCCGTGTCCCTCCATCACAATCCGAAGTTTGCTTTCCCCGGTCCAGTCCCGAATCGCTAATGCTGCTGCCGTAAGCAGAATATCTTGTGTATCTGTGCCGTAAGCGTGATTTACTTTTTGAAGCAGGACGGTCGTGTCTTCTTCAGAAAGTGTAAAGCGCACTGTGTTTTGGCTGCTGTCATTTGTATCATTGTGCTGCGGCTTTTCATATGGGAGTGCCGCTATTGTTTCCTCTTCTACAGAACGCCAATAAGCTTCTTCTTGAATCAGCTTGCTGCTTTGCGCGTAATCTTGGAGGCGTTCTGCGTACTCTTTATATGAATCTGTCTTGGGCGGAAGCTGAATGGATTGCCCCGACGCCGCTTGATGATAGCCGGCAGACAAATCTTCAAGCAAAGTCCGCCACGATACCCCGTCAACGACTAGATGGTGAATCGTCAGGAACAAATAGTCTCCCGAAGGCGTTTTAAACCAGCCTGCTCTTAACAACGGTCCTTCTTCTATATTCATCCCTCTTTGAAGACCTGCGACCTCTTTCTCAATTTCACTTTCCCAAGATTCTGTATCTGAAAAATCTGAGGCGTTCAAGGTGTACAACTCTGTTTCATGAATATCTTGATTGATTTGTATTACATGTCCGCTCTCTTTGCGGTATATCATACGAAGTGCGTCATGGTGTTCCGCAAGCTTTTGTAAAGTCTCCCGCAGCGGTTTCTCTATCAATCTGCCGGAGTTAAAGAGCATCACAGACTGATTGAAATGGTGTCTGTCTGTAATACGTTGAGTAAGGAACCAGTGCTGGACAGGTGTCAATGGAACTTCGCCCTTCACCGGCCCTTGGTCAATCACTCTTGCTGTTTTGCGAATTACAGCAGATACATCTTTGATTCTCGGGTGCCGGAATAAATCGCTTGCCGTCATACTCCATCCGTAACGACCAAGACGTGCAGATACTTGAAGAGCTTTGATTGAATCTCCGCCCAGTTCAAAAAACGAATCCTCAATTCCGATTTTCTCAAGGCCAAGCACTTCCTGCCATATCAGCGCAAGCTGTTCTTCAAGCTCACTTCGCGGCTGTACGTACTTTGATTTTGATGAGAGTTCTGGTTCAGGGAGCGCATTTCTGTCCAGTTTCCCGTTTGTGGTTAGCGGAAGAGCGTCCATTTCAATCATATATACAGGTATCATATATCCTGGTAATGTACGGGAAAGCTGTGAACGTACTTTTTCAGCATCCATGTCTGCTTGCAAACTCATGTATGCGACTAACTCTTTGCTTCCAGACTGTCCCGGGCGCGCCAATACGGCAGCTTCCTTGACTCTGTCTATATGCCGAATCGCTGTTTCTATTTCCCCAAGCTCGACCCGGTAGCCGCGGATTTTCACCTGCTCGTCCATACGCCCGGCATATTCAATGGTTCCATCCGGCAGCCAGCAGGCTAAATCACCGGTTCGGTACATTCGTTCGCCAGTTGCAAAAGGGTTAGGCACAAATTTTTCTTTTGTTAACTCAGGACGGCCAAGATAGCCTCTTGCTACTCCATCACCGCCAACACATAATTCTCCGACTGCTCCAATCGGCTGAAGCATTCCCCAGTTGTTTAATATATAGGCTGTTGAATTTCCAATCGGACGGCCAATCGGAATTGAATGCTCGTAGCATCTCTTAATCTCAAAGCAGGTTGAGAACGTCGTATTTTCAGTCGGCCCATATCCATTCCATATTGCCACTGACGGATAGGCTTTCCGAACCCGATTGACGTGGCTGGCAGATAAAGCCTCACCGCCTATGATCAATGTGGACAGACCGGCAAACGTATTCTCATTCTGTTCGGTCAAATGATTAAAAAGAGGTGAAGTCAGCCATAATGTTGTGATTCCGTTTTGGTGTATGTATGTCTCAAGCTGATGGGAATCAAGGAACGTTTCTTTGTCGGCCATATATAGAGCTGCGCCATTAAGCAGCGGCCCGAATATTTCAAAAGTGGTTACATCGAAACCAAATGAAGAAGTCATCAGAAGCCGGTCTGAAGGTGTAACCTCAATATAATTGCTGTTTGTCACAAGACGAATGACACTTCGCTGCTCAATCATTACTCCTTTTGGTTTTCCAGTTGATCCGGATGTATAGATGATATAGGCAAGTGAATCCGGTCCGGCAAGTGATTCAAGGTTTTCCGTATCATTTCCTTGCTCTTGGATCGCTTCGATGAAAATTTGTTCATATTCTCCTTCTATATTAAAGAAATCGTTCCCGAGTTTTTCAGATTGAAGGAGAATCCCAGCCCCGCTATCTGACAGCATCCATTCTATTCGTTCAGTCGGTGTGTCTTCTCCGATAGGAAGATAAGCCCCTCCTGCTTTCAAAATTCCTAATATTCCGGCCGCAAGCTCTGGTGTGCGCTTAGTCAATAAAGCTACGACACTTTCAGGACCGACCCCTTTTGCCCGGAGCACCGCCGCGATCCTGTTCGCCCGATTGTTCAGTTCATGATAAGTCAATGTTTGTCCATGGCTGACAACGGCTGCGGCATCAGGCGTTTTTGCGGCTTGTCTTTCAAAAAGGCGGCTGACTGTTTCATTCCTTGGATATTCCATCTTTGTACGGTTGAATTCTTGAATAATTAATCTTGTCTCATCTTCATCAACTATATTGAATTTCCCTAGAGTCACTGTATGATCTTCGGTAATTTCCCGAAAGATATGAATCAAGTATTTCAGCCATTGTTCTATTGTTTTTTTCTTGTATAAATCAGTATTATATTCCAGATGAAAACGGAGCTCCCCTTTGGGTTCTTCCGATGCATAAAGTGTCAAATCGAATTTGGACACTTTATGCTCAATATCAGCAGACCGGAGACGCAGATCTTCCACCATCAGATTTTCATGATCTATGTTTTGAAGAGCGAACATGACGTCAAACAGCGGATTGCGGCTTGTGTCTCGATAAACGTCGAGCTTTTCGACCAGTTCTTCAAACGGATAATCCTGATGTTCATAAGCT
>NZ_JAAPBE010000012.1:0-13280 GCF_022695965.1 Bacillus sp. HU-1818 | reverse complement strand
GGATCTGTTTTGTTGAATTCAGAAACAATTTGCCGTGTTTTGCTTTCATTTAGCAATGGAATCTGTGAAGCGCGTATATCGGGGTCAGCGATAACAGATGCAATCATTTGCTGCATATACCCTTCGATCTCTTCCATCATGCTGGTGTCATACAAATCCGTATGAAAATTGATCCGTACATATAAAGAGGCTCCCGGAATGACTTTTATACTGCACCCGTAGTTGGTTTCCTCAGTCATCGAAAAGTCCTCCACCGAAAAATCAAACGCCCCGGTCTGGTTCAATCCCTCAATTTCCTGCTGTGTCGGCACATTTTCAAATACGATAATATGATCAATCAGTTCCTGCTTGAGTGTGCTTTGCGCTTGAATATCATACAAAGGAAAATAACTATAAGCTTCTGCTTTCAGTAACTCCTTTTGCATATGCCTGACCAGATCCGAGAAGGAAAGAGCTCCGCTTTGAACGCGAACGGGAACTGTATTGATAAAAAGTCCGACCATGCCCTCCACGTCTGCAAGCTCCGTTGGTCTGCCGGAAATTACAGAACCGAACACAGAATCGCCACTGTTATTGAATCGTTGCAGCATCAGTCCCCACAACGCTTGAAAAACCGTGCTCAGCGTCGCCCCGGAAGCTGTTGCAATTTGCTGTAATCCAGCGGTTTGGTGTTCCGAGATTGTAAATACAGCCTGCTGTAATTTTCCATCTAATGTTTGAACGCTTTTTCTTGGCAAGGATGAGGTCTTTTCAATATTTTGAAGCCGCTCTTTCCAAAACTTTGCCGCCTCTTCGCGGTCTTGCCGCATCAGCCACTTGATATATTTTCCGTACGGCTGAACCGGAGGAAGGTAAGGATGGCGCTCTTCGCCCAGGGCCTGATACATGTGGAGAAAATCTTTAATGACAATGCCGAGGCACCATCCGTCCATCAAAATATGGTGATGGCTCCAAATACAGACATAGCGCTCAGGTGCCGATTTTAGAATGGATACCCTCATAAGGACATCTGTTTGCAGATCAAAGCCTTTGGACTTATCTTGTTGCCGGAAGGTTTCGATATATTTCTCTTCATCTGACTTATTAAGATGGGAAATATCCTCAAACTGAACGCGGCATGGACGGCTTTTGAGCACGACTTGCCTAGGCTTAGTTACATTTTTGTGAATGAAAGTTGTACGAAAGATGTCATATCGGCCAACAATGGCATCCATACTTTTTTGGAATCGTTCCAAGTCTAGCCTTCCGTTGATGGTAAAGGATGCCTGTTCAAAATAGGCTCTTGATTGTTCATCCAACAGCGAATGAAAAAGCATGCCCTCCTGCATAAATGACAGGGGATAAATATCCTGAATTTCGGATTGTTGCGACATGTAGCGCCTCTCCTTTTTCTATAATTTATTGACGGCTCCCATAATTTCACTGAGGTCTTCTAGCGTTAACTCCTCATCACTGAAATCAGCAGCACTCCATTCGCGGTTTTCTTTAGCCGCACAGTGCCTTATGATGTCTTCGAGAATACGTTTAAAATGTCCGGCGAATGTTTGGATCGTCTGCGCCTCATATTGATAACGGTTATAGACAATGTGCATTTTCAGACATCCTGACGAAACGGCGCCGCTAATATCAAGAATATAAGGGCGCTCCCAATCCGGGCTTATCTCGTCTCCTGTTTGAACCGGAGAAACTTCAAACGAATTCATTTGTATATCTTGATCAAACTGGCCTAAATAGTTAAAACTGATTTCAGGGCTGTTTGAAATATTCCCTGCCTCATTCCAAATACCGCTTACGTATTTTAGAACTCCGTAGCCGACGCCTTTATGAGGGATGCGGCGCATCATGTCTTTCGTACGTTTAATATGGTAGCCCAGCCGCTCTTTTTCATCGGTATGTTCAGAAACATCCATATCAAGCAAAACCGGATAAATCGAAGTGAACCACCCGACTGTTCGGCTTAGATCAATGCTATCAAGGTATGATTCCCTGCCGTGTCCTTCCATGCTGATTTTCAGATGATCATAGCCTGTCCATTCCTGTAAGGAAAGCCCTAAAGCGGCAAGCAGGATATCATTGGTATCAGTGGTGTAAGCCTTGTTGACGGATGTTAACAGCTTCTCTGTGTCCTGTCTGGAAAGCTCGAAATCAATTACATTGGTATCTTTGAGCTTATTAGATGACACGGCATAATCTTTAGGAAGGCGTTCAACATGCTGTTTTTCACGCTCTGTCCAGTAATCTATTTCACGGAAAAGCCCGCGTGTGTCTGAAAAGGCAGCCAATTGATGGGCATAATCATGAAAAGAATCCGTTTTTTGCGGGAAAACGATTGGTTTTCCTGCCAGCGCTTGTTCATATCCAATCTCGAAATCTTCAAACAAAATTCGCCAAGATACACCATCGATAACGAGATGATGAATAGCGAGCAGCAAATGGTCTCCGTCTGAAGCACGGAACAAACCGGCATGAAGCAGAGGACCTGTTTCCAATTGAATGTTTTGCTGGATACGATCTGCGATCTCTGCAATCCGTCTCTTTTCCTCACTTGACAGACCGGCCGGATGATCAGTTGCTTTTGCATGAGCATCTCTTATATCAAACTGTTGAAAGAAATATAACTCTTCATCAGTGAGATCAATGCCTCGGTTAACCTGCACCGGCTTGCTCTCTATATTCCGGCAGACGATTCGTAATGCGTCATGGTGCTTTACCAAGCTTTTCAGAACTTTTCTGAGAGCACTGCTGTTAAATCGGTCAGCTCGATACAGCATGACGGACTGATTAAAATGGTGAACTGACGTCATTGACTGGGAAAAAAGCCAATGCTGAACAGGTGTCCAGGGCATTTCACCGCTAACAGGCGCTTGGTCGATCACACGTTCAATTTTACGGACACGCGCGGACAGCTCGCCCAATGTCTGATGCTCAAACAGTTCCCGCACCGTTGTTTCAAACCCGTGTTGCTTCAGCCTTGCACAGACTTGCAGCGCCTTAATTGAATCTCCGCCAAGTTCAAAGAAATTCGCGCTGACACCAAGCTGCTCAAGCCCCAGCAGTTCCTCCCAAATCTCAGCCATCACCTTTTCAGTGTCATTTCTCGGTAAAATATCATCAGATATATGGGTGCCCGCATCTGGTTCAGGGAGCGCCTTCTGATCAAGCTTCCCGTTACTTGTGAGCGGCATGCTGTCAAGCTGCATGAATCGGGCCGGTATCATATAATCTGGTAAAACGGCTTTCAGAGAGGCGCGGATTTTTGATTGCTTCAGTTTGCGATCTGCCTCTGAGACCAGATAAGCATAAATGGTATGCTGTCCTTGTCCATCAAGCCTTGTAATTACAGCCGCTTCTTTAATCAGTGGATGCTCGAGAAGAGCCGCATTAATTTCACCGAGTTCTATACGGTGCCCTCTGACTTTCACCTGGTCATCTATCCGACCCGCATATTCAAGCTCGTCATTCGGCAGCCGCTTGGCGATGTCTCCCGTGCGGTACAGCCTGTCGCCAGGCACATAGGGATTCGGAATAAATCTTGCCGCAGTCAGCTCTTCCCTGTTTACATATCCCTTCGCTACTCCAGCGCCGCCAACATACAGCTCGCCGGGGACCCCTATCGGCTGAAAATTCATATAATCGTCCAATACATATGCTGTAAGGGTTGCGAGCGGTTTCCCGATATTGCTTTTATTCGCTGCGATATCTGTATCGGCCAGCTTTTTATACGTCACATGGACAGTCGTTTCGGTAATGCCGTACATATTAATCAAGTCTGTCTCAGGATATTTGCCTTTCCAACTGCGCAGCATTCCGGGCTGTAATGCCTCCCCCCCGAAAATGACGTAACGGACGCTTAATGCATCGGCATGAGATTGTTCTTCATGCATGAGACTGTAAAAAGCCGTCGGCGTCTGATTCAGGACGGTTACCCTTTCTTCTTTCAGCAGCAGCCGATAAGCATTCGGGTCTCGGGCTATTTCTTTTGAAACCACAACTAATGTGCCGCCGTTTAAGAGTGCGCCAAACATTTCCCACACAGAAAAATCAAAGCAATATGAATGGAACAATGTCCACACATCCTGAGGACCAAAATCAAAAGGCAGTTCTTTAGGTTTCAATAAGCTGACTACATTGCGATGCTCGACTGCAACTCCCTTTGGCTGGCCGGTTGTACCTGATGTGTAGATGATATATGCAGGCTGTTCTGCGCGGACAGGCGGTTTTTGCACATCACTCGCTGGTTCGTTCTCAGCATCTTCTATATACAAAATTTCCCCTTGATAACCGTCAGGTCTCTTTTTCGCAGCATGGGTCAGCAAAATCTCTGCTCCGCTGTCATTAAGCATGAAACTGATACGTTCCTGAGGATAATCGGGATCAATCGGCAGGTAGGCTCCGCCCGCTTTCAGAATGGCAAGAATTCCGATCAGCATATCGGGTGAGCGTTCTGCCATCAAGCCGACAATTTGTTCAGAGCGTACTCCCTTTTTCATCAGCATAGCTGCTGCCCGTTCTGCTTGATCATTCAGCTCGCGGTAAGTCAGCCGGTGATCGTCCATCACCACTGCTATATGCTCCGGTGTTTCTTTTGCCCAATTTTCAAATAAATCCGGGAGACTTTTATTTCTCGGATAGTCAGATAAATGATGCATATTGTCCAGCAGCATACGTTGCTCTGAGCCTCCAAGCATCTGCATATCAGCCAGCTTCACGTCTGTATCGGCCGCTATACTTCTCACCAGTTCCTTGAAATGATTGGCCCAGCGCGCAACGGTTTCGTGCTCAAATAATGCGGTGCTGTACTCAAAGCAGCAGCGAATTCCTTCCTTGTTTTCCTCAGCGTGCAAGGTCAGATCGAATTTAGACGCCTTATGTGGCAGCTTGCGAGAAGATATTGCCAGTCCGGGCAATTCGAACTGAAAATCTTCACTGCTTTGAAGCACCAGCATCGCATCGAAAAGCGGATTGCGATTCAATTCTCTCTGAGTTCCGAGCTTGTTTGTGAGCTCCTCAAAAGGATAATCCTGATGTTCATATGCGGTAAGGGCCACTTCTTTAATTTCTTGCAAATAAGATCTGAAAGACTTTTCTCCTTCAGGCTGGCTCCGCATCGCAAGGGTATTCACAAACAGTCCGATGACCGGCTCCAAATCGGCATGCCGTCTTCCGGCAACAGGTGAACCGACAACAATATCCTTTTGTCCGCTTAGCTTAGAAAGCAGAATCGAATAGGCAGCAAGAAGAACCATATACAACGTACAGCCCGTTTCAGACATGATACGATGTAGCCGTTCTGCAGTCTCGCGATCAATTTCTGCTTCAAATGTCCCGCCGCTGAAATCAGGCAGAAGCGGACGGTTTTTATCAAGCGGCAGTTCTAATACAGGCAGGCCGCTGAGCTGTTTCAGCCAGTAATCTTCCTGTTTGCTGAATAACTGCCGGGCAAACTGCTCTTTTTGCCAGACTGCAAAATCCTTGTACTGCAACTTTAATGGATGAAGCGTCTTGCCGCAGTACAGGTCTGTGAATTCTTGGATAAGTGTGCTCATAGAGACACCGTCAGCAGCAATGTGATGCATATCCAGCAACAGATAATGATGATCATTTTCTAAAACGATTAAGCATGCTCTAAGCAACGGTGCGTTTGTCAAAACAAACGGCTGTATAAATGACTGCATCGTCTGTTTTAGCTGGCTTTTTGATTCAATCTGAAGCTCGGTAAACTCCGGTGTCAGTCTTACATGGACTTGCTGCATCGGCTCACCATTGTGTATGACAAACGAAGTACGGAGTGATTCATGCCTGTTCACAAGTTCCGTGACAGCCTGTTTCAGCCGCTGGCGATCGAGCTTTCCGTGCAGTTCCAGCGCTGCCGGCATATTGTATCCCGTACCGTTTTCCTCCAGTTGATGAAGGGTATACATCCTTTTCTGTGAAAAAGACAGCGGGTACAGTTCTCTTGATTGCGCTGGAGCAATTGTTGTAAATGTTTGTTCTTTTAAGCTTTCGATTTTAGCTGCCATGCTTTCTACTGTCGGATATATAAACACTTCGCTGAGCGGCAGCTGGATATTCAGCTTTTTATGTATTCTTGATACAAGTGTGGCGGCTTTTAATGACTGCCCGCCTAAGTGGAAGAAATCATCGCGTATGCCGATCTGCTTCTTATTCAGCACGTTTTTCCAAATCGCGGTTAATTCAGATTCAATAATCGTGCGAGGCGGTTCATACGTATGAGCTGAGTCCGCCATGTTCATCGGTTCCGGCAGAGCTGAGCGGTCCAGTTTTCCGCTTGAAGTTAACGGCATCTTGTTTATTTTTGTAATACTCGCCGGGATCATATAAGCCGGTAATTTCCCAGCAAGATGAAGATGTACGTCTGGAAGCCCGTCTCCCTTTTGCGGAACGATATAAGCAAAAAGTTCCCGTTCGTCTGAAGAGGTTTCACGTGCTACGATCGCCGCTTCTTTTACTCCCGGTATGTTTCGGAGAACTGCTTCTACTTCTCCCAATTCAATCCGGTAGCCTCTAATTTTCACTTGGTCATCAAAACGCCCGATATATTCTAATGTTCCGTCCGGCAGCCAGCGCGCCGCATCTCCCGTCCGGTATAGACGTTCTCCTTCTCGAAATGGATGTGATATAAATGCTTTTTGCGACAATTCAGTCTGTTTATAGTAGCCTTGCGCCAAACCTGCGCCTCCGATACAAAGTTCACCCGATGCGCCTATCGGCTGCAATTGGTTACCCATTAAAATACACACTTCGGTATTGGCAACCGGACGCCCGATCGTAATACATGATTCCTGATTCAGATGACGAAGCACGGTCGTCGCAACACTGTTTTCTGTCGGCCCGTATTCGTTTGCTAATTCTGTGTGCGGACAAATTTCCCGGCTGCCTTCAAGTAAATCTGCGGTGACCGGCTCCCCGGCAAATGTCACAACGCGAAGGGTCTTGGCTTCTTCTTTTTCTAAAACTTCCAGCAAAACCCGATGCAGTGAAGGCACAATCAGCAGATGAGTGACCCGATGTTTGGCTATGGTTTTCTTAATTGCGAGTACATCTTTCGCATCATCGTCATTTGTCAAAATCACACAGGCACCTGATAAAAGCGGAGTGAACAAGCTCGTCACGCAGCCGTCAAAGACATACGAAAACAGGTGCAGCGCGGTATCTTGACCGCTCATGCCGTACTCTTCCCGTCTCCATTGCAATGTATTTGCAATTCCGCGGTGGTCCACAAGAACTCCTTTAGGCCGTCCGGTCGTTCCTGAAGTGTAGATGAGATAGGCCAGCTTTCCGGCATGTATTGACGTTGGAAGCGGATCGGTTTTATGTGATAAGGCTTCCTCTGTTGTCACAGTGTCTCCGGCATAATCCGAAGGCACAGTCGAAATGAGTTCATCCTCTGTCAGCAGCAAAGAGGTCTCGCTGTCATCTAACAGAAAAGACAGCCGTTCAGTCGGATAGCCGGGATCTAGAGGCATATATGCACTTCCCGCTTTCCAAATCCCGAGCAGAGCCGCTGCCATTTCCTTTGACCGTCGCATCATGACGGCCACGATGCTGCCAGGTTTTGCTCCCTTTTCCTTAAGCACACGCGCCATCTGGTTCGCCCTTTCGTCTAATTGGCGATATGTCCAGTGCGTATCGTCCAGCACAAGAGCTGTCGCTTCAGGAGTCTCGGCGGCCTGGTCTTCAAATAATTCGTAAACCGTTTTTTCCGGATAAGATCTGTCCGTCTTGTTAAATGTATGAATGAGCATTTGTTCCTCGACAGGTATAATATCAATGTTCTCGACTGCAATATCCGGATCAGACAGGATGCAATCCAGCGCTTTTTTCAAGTGGCCCTGAATTCGAAGCATATCTTCCCGCTTATACACGGAAGCATTGTAGCTGAATTTTATATAAAAGTTATCTCCAGGCACAATCACGACATTAAGGTCATAATTGGTTTCTTCTGACATTGAAAAATCCCCAAGCTTCAATGCGTTTTCTTCTTGGTCCTGCCAAGCGCCGACTGCCTTTTGTATTTGGACAGGGTAATTTTCAAACACAAGAATGTGATTGAGTAAGCCCTGCTTTAGAGGGCTTCGATTCTGAATCTCATAGAGAGGATAATAACCATGGTTTTCAGATGCTAATGTGTCCTTTTGCACTTCTTTGACAAGAGAAGAAAATGATATCCCTCCGTGCGCGCGCACCCGAACGGGAATGGTGTTAATAAACAGACCGACCATTGATTCTATTCCGTCAATCGTTGAAGGGCGGCCGGAAATGACAGAGCCGAACACGGCGTCATCCGTTGCGTTGTATCTATGCAGCATGACTCCCCATATACTCATAAATAGGGTGTTTAAAGTCACTCCCAAGCTCCGGGATAAGGCTGTGAGTTTTTCAACGGCTGATGGATCAAGAGAGAAATGAATCTGTTCCGATACGTACACACCGTCCTTACTCCTGTTGTTCGTAAGCGGAATGGAAGCTGTCTGGCCGTAATCACTCAGGTAGCCGTCCCAGTACACCCCCGTTTCTTCCTTGTCCTGTTCGCCGAGCCATCCAATATATCTGCTGTAGGGAACCGTACTGCTCAGCTGTACAGGGTCGCTGTTTTTAAGAGAGTAATAGATATGAAAGAATTCTTTCAGAACAATGCCCAGACACCAGCCGTCCATGATGATGTGGTGATGTGTCCATACACAAGTATGCCTGTTTTCACCCATATCAAAAAGAGTAAGCCGCATGAGCGGGTCTTTTTGCAAATCAAATCCTTTTTCTCTGTCCTTCTTCTTATATTCTTCAATGAAAATGTGCTGTTCTTTTATCTTCATGCCAGAAATGTCTTCTTTTTTTACAGTCAGTTCACGGCTTGTCAGAACAACTTGCTGCGGGCCGGAGAGGTCAGGAACCTCCTTAATAAAAATCGTTCTGAAAATATCATACCGAGAAACCAGCAGATTCAAGCTTTTTTGAAATGAGTCTATACATAGATTTCCGTTAATGGTGAACGATGTCTGCTCCACATAAGCTTTCGAGTCACCATGGAGCAATGAATGAAACAGCATACCTTCCTGCATATACGATAAAGGGTAAATGTCTTGAATCCCTGTAGCTTGCGTCATCTCACACACACCTTTTTTCAAAGTTAAAGATCTTTTACAAGATTTGCGATGCTTGATAGTGCTGCTGATGTCATTTCTTTGTTGCTGAAATCGCTCAGCGTTTTTTCACGTTCCTTTTTTCCCGAACAATGTTCAATGGCACTGATGATATGCTTTCGAAAGCTCTCCATGAAGAGTTCAATGGTTCTATGATGAAACACCTGAGTGTACACTGCTTTCACTTGTAGCTGTCCGCCGATTATCATGGCATTGATGTCCAACGCATACTCTCTGTACCGCTCGCCGGCTATTTCATAACGCGGCTGGTAAGAGGACATTCGAAGCGTCTTTGAATCCTCTATATCGTTAAACTGTCCGAGATAATTGAAACTGACCTCTGGTTCTCTGTTCCAGTCTTCATTTTCTGTCATGTATTCTAATAGTCCATAGCCGGTTCCTTGATTCGGCACTCTTCTCAGCATGTCCTTTGTCGCTTTGATTCGGCTGGCGAGCTTATCGTCTGAATGATTTGCGTCCATGTTAAGAAGGACAGGATAGACAGAAGTAAACCAGCCCACCGTTCGTGAAATATCAATATCGGAAACGTGTCCTTCCCTGCCGTGTCCTTCAGTGCTGATTACAATTTGTTCGTTTCCTGTCCACTCCGCCAATGCCATGCCCAATCCAGTCAGTAAAAGTTCATTTACATCTGTGCCATAGGCTTGCTGAGTTTCAAATAGCAGCTTACTGGTCCAATCGCCTGAAAGTATAAATGATGCTGTACAGGAATTTTTTTGCAGTCCTTCTGAAGCATTAGGCTGGTCTTTGGGCAAAACAGCCGTTTGTGCATTTATAACACTTTCCCAATAAGGCTTTTCCTGCAATAATTTTCTGCTTTCCGCTGATTGCACAAGAGCGTTTGCGTAAGAGAGATACGAATCACTTTTGGGAGGCAATTTAATCTCTCTTCCTTCCAACGCATGCTGATAAGCTGCTGTAAGGTCCTCCAGCAAAATCCGCCAAGAAACGCCATCTACAACAAGATGATGGATAGCGATAAGAAGGTGATCACCATTCGCCGTTTTGAACAATCCCGCTTGGAGCAAAGGCCCTTGTTCAAGCCGCATTGCTTTTTGAATACGGGCTTCTTCTGTTGCAATTTGTTCTTCTGCTTGGATAAGAGCTTGCGGTTCTTTAGTCCAATCTGTGATATGAAGATGATACAGTTCATCATCCTGAAGGCCGGTCCCACGGTTATGCTGAATGATACGCCCTGCCTGATCTTTTGTAAAAACCATGCGAAGCGCATCGTGATGCACTGCCAAGCGGCGAAGTGCTTGACGGAGAGCGTCGTCTCTATACCCTATCTCATTGAATAACACGACTGTCTGATTGTAATGGTGCCGAAACGCATCCGGCTGACTGAAAAATCTTCGCTGTATTGGCGTAAGAACAGCTTTTCCTTCAACAGGTCCCTGATCGGCTACAGAAACGACCGGTGTAATATGATCTGTCAGCTTCTGAATGGTTGGAAATTGAAATAAGTCTGAAATCGTCATCTTCCAGCCTTCTGCAGCAAGCCTGGCTGATACTTGCAGCGCCTTAATGGAATCTCCGCCAAGATCGAAAAAGGAATCATGGATGCCGACGCGCGAAATACTAAGCACATCCTCCCAAATGCCGGCCATCATTGTTTGCTTGTCGGTGCATGGAGCGGTATAAGTCTGTCGCAAGCCTTCGTTCGGAACAGGCAATGCCTTTCTGTCCACTTTGCCGTTAGGCGTCAGCGGTATTTTATCCAGAGCTATAATATGAGATGGAACCATATATGCAGGTAATTCCTTCGCCAGAGCGTCACGGAGAGCTGACGTATCAACATCCGAAGGCACTATATATGCCGCTAGATAAGTCTGCCCCTGGGTATCCTTTTGGACTGCCGCTGCAGCCTCTTTGACAATGCCCGTCTGAAGCAGTACACTTTCAATTTCTCCCGCTTCAATTCTGTAGCCCTTGATTTTCACCTGGTTGTCCATACGGCCGAGGAAACGCACAGTGCCATCAGGAAGCCAGCATGCCTGATCTCCTGTTCTGTATATTTTTTCATCAGGTATAAATGGATGTTCAGTGAATTTGGCTTCCGTCAATTCAGGTTTACCGTGATACCCTTTCGCCACGCCGGCTCCGCCGATACAAAGTTCTCCGGCAACACCAATCGGCTGTATTTGATCGTAATTGCTGAGTACGTACATGTGGACATTTGGCAGCGGTACGCCGATTGGTACATATTCTTCGTTCACAGCGGCACCCATATTAACTTCATAGTAACTGGAATCAATGGTGGCTTCTGTCACGCCATAGCTATTGATCAAACGCATCTGTTTGCCAAAACGCCGTGAGAGCGTTTTGAAGTCTTGGGCTTTGATAGTATCTGAACCAAGAACAAGCAAGCGTAAATCTGGCAGCGAAAGATTGCTGCGATATACATAATCCATAAAAGGAACCATGAGAGCCGGTGTTGATTCCATTAATGTAATACGCTGCTGAATCAATAATGCGTACAGCTCAGCAGGCTCCAGCCGGACTTCATCCGGACAAATCACAAGAGTGCCCCCGTTTAATAAAGTTCGTGCCAAGTCACCCGAGAAGACATCAAATGAAAAGCTTGCCATTTGAAGCAGCCTGACAGGGATACGCTCCAATTGGTAGATCTCATGCCAGGCAAGAGCGGCATGAGTAAAGCTTCGATTCTTTATTACAACTCCTTTTGGGGTTCCTGTTGTCCCGGACGTGTATATGATATATGCTGCATCTTCCGGCCCAGCCGCTGGAATCAGATTGGACGCATCCGAATCGTACAGATACTCATCGTCTAGATAAAAAATTTGTGAAACGCCAGTACCGGTCAAATCTGCAATCAGGTGTTTGAGATCCTGCTGAACGAGAAGCGTGACTGCCCCGCTATCCTGAAGAAGGTTCCTGATTCTTCCTTCGGGATAATGAGTATCAATCGGAATATAGGTGCCGCCGGATTTCAGAACCGCCAGAATACTGACCACTGCATCAATTGATCGATTTGCCAAAATAGCAACCGTGTAATTTGGGCCCGCTCCCTTTCTTCTCAGTGTTCTGGCCAGACGGTTTGCCCGTTCGTTAAGCTGATGGTAGCTTATTTGTTTTTCTCCCTCGATAACAGCGATGTGTTGCGGTGTTTCCACTGTCTTAGCTTCGAATATATGATGAAACAAATCTGCACTTTGGGAAAATTCAATTTGTGTGTCATTGAACCCCTCTGCAATCATCCGTTTTTCTTGTTCTTCCAATATTTCAAGCCGTGCGAGGACTGTATCGGGACGGGTCGTCACAGACCGCAGAAGTTCGATCAAATGAGAGCTCCACCGTTCCACCGTGTCTTTTAAGAAAACATCTGTGCTGAATTCCATTTCACATTGTATTTGCCCGCCTGATTCTACGGCCGACAAAGTCAGATCAAACACGGAGATCGAATGAATCAAGCTGTTGCGTCTGACTTCTATTTCTGGCAGATGTATGTCGTGTTGTTCCATGTTTTGAAGAATAAACATCGCATCAAACAACGGGTTGCGGCTCATGTCTCTCTGAACGCCTAGTTTTTCGACAGATTCTTCAAACGGATAATCCTGATGTTCATAAGCCTCCAGCGCTGTCTGACGGACTTCCTGCAAATAGTCTGTGAAACCCTTTCCGCCCTCCGGGCGTGTCCGAAGCGCCAACGTGTTCACGAACATGCCGAGTACGGGTTCAAGGTCTTCATGCGGACGGCCGGCGATCGGCGACCCGACCACAATCTCCTCTTGCCCGCTGAGACGTGACAATAGAGCTGAGTAGGCCGCAAGAAGCACCATATACAGGGTGCTTCCGTTTTCCCGCGCGAGGCGGTTCAGGCCGGACGTGACTTCTTCGTCCAGAGTAAATGAGATCTTGTCACCGGCGAAGCTTCGCACCGCCGGGCGGGGCTTGTCCGCCGGCAGTTCAAGCACAGGCAGCTCGCCTCCGAGCTGCTTCAGCCAATAAGATTCCTGCTTCTGATATGTGTCGCCTTTTTTGAAGTCCTGCTGCCACACGGCGTAATCTTTGTATTGGATGCGCAGCGGTTCAAGCTTCCGCCCGGCGTACAATTCTCCAAATTCCCGAATGAGC
>NZ_JAAPBE010000011.1:0-15441 GCF_022695965.1 Bacillus sp. HU-1818 | reverse complement strand
ACATGAACTGGGTTTTTTTATATGAATTGATGGAGAAACATACATGCATATTGGGGAAATTTAGACTCAGTAATAGATATGAAGTGTTGAATGATGACATAATCATCACTTGCATGCTGCGTCAACAGCTCATACCACCACTCCGTCTCATATCTCGCAATCATTCCTATATTGTATAAAACCAGATAATGAATCGCCATTTCCGGAAGGTGTAAAAATTGATCACGCTGGTTCGGAATATAATATTGCTCTTTTTCTATATCAAATAAGATACTGGTCGATGTCCATGGGTTTTTGTCTTTTAAGGGAATGTGAAATAGTAAATTGTCTTGTTCTTTCTTAAGAAATTCCCAATGTAAATGATATGACACATACTCTGCAAATCGGGAGTCAGACATCTTATAGCTAATAACAACACTCTCTGGAACTGAAACGATTTCATTTCTTTTTTCAATTCTTGTGATGAATTGTTCTTTTTGCTGAAAATAAAAGATAGAGCTTAACTCTGGGACGGCAGTTAAAAGTTTTTTCATTGTATAGCGTTCATCTTCTATACCCGATTTTTCAAAAAGATGCTTCATAACATGCATACATAACCCATTCCGCTGAATCTTCACTTCATCTTCAATAAAACAATAATTTTGTTTCTTTCTTTTTCGCGCTGTCACTCCATGGGCAAGCACGGACGTATGGCTCGGATAGCTTGGATCTGTAGTGATAAGACATGCTTTTAATAATTGAGACATTCCGTAAAACAATAAAATCGGTTTGATTTCTAAAGGTGAAACAGAGGCCTGTTTATAAAAGGATTCAGCATGTTTCAAAAAGAAAATAAACCGTTCGCTGTTTTTGAAAGAATGTCTTTTCGCATCATCAATGTCTTTAATTTTATAAACCTTTTCTAGAAATTTCTGGGTTGATTCGATCGAATAAAATACAGATAAGTCTTTCCACTCTTGATATGTCATAGGTACTTCCTATTCCTTTCCGTTATCTAAATATTACAACTCTTCCCTGCTTCCTTGACATGCTCTTGGCTAGTTGATAATCTACATATAATATTTTGCCGAAAAGAGGGGGATTTACTAATGTGGGAAAGTAAATTTTCAAAAGAAGGCTTAACGTTTGATGATGTGTTGCTTGTACCAGCTAAATCAGAGGTACTTCCACGTGATGTGGATTTATCGGTTGAGCTCACAAAAACGTTAAAGCTGAATATTCCTGTCATCAGCGCAGGGATGGATACTGTAACAGAATCAGCAATGGCGATTGCAATGGCCAGACAAGGCGGGCTAGGCATTATCCATAAAAACATGTCAATTGAACAGCAAGCTGAACAGGTTGATAAAGTAAAACGCTCTGAACGCGGCGTTATTACGAATCCCTTCTTTTTAACTCCTGATCACCAAGTATTTGATGCGGAGCACTTGATGGGGAAATACAGAATTTCCGGTGTTCCGATTGTAGATAATAATGAAGATCAAAAGCTGGTCGGAATTATCACAAACCGTGATCTTCGCTTTATTTCCGACTACTCAATGAAAATCAGCGATGTAATGACAAGAGAAGAACTTGTCACTGCACCTGTAGGAACGACTTTAGATCAAGCAGAGAAGATTTTACAAAAGCATAAAATTGAAAAGCTTCCTCTTGTTGATGACCAGAATAAATTAAAAGGTCTAATTACGATTAAAGATATCGAAAAAGTAATTGAATTCCCGTACTCTTCAAAGGATGTTCACGGACGTCTTATCGTCGGTGCTGCCGTAGGAGTCACTGGTGACACAATGACACGCGTTAAAAAGCTTGTCGAAGCGAATGTTGACGCGATTGTTATTGATACAGCACACGGCCATTCACAGGGTGTATTAAATACTGTGGCCAATATTCGTGAGACATATCCTGAGTTAAATATCATCGCAGGAAACGTGGCTACAGCCGAAGCGACAAAAGCATTAATTGAAGCTGGAGCAAACGTTGTAAAAGTGGGAATCGGACCAGGCTCTATTTGTACAACTCGTGTGGTTGCAGGTGTGGGTGTTCCGCAAATCACTGCAATTTATGATTGTGCGACAGAGGCAAGAAAACATGGCGCGACAATTATCGCAGACGGCGGTATTAAATTCTCCGGAGATATTACAAAAGCCCTGGCAGCCGGCGGACATGCGGTTATGCTTGGAAGCCTGCTTGCAGGTACTTCTGAAAGCCCGGGTGAAACTGAAATCTATCAAGGCAGAAGGTTTAAAGTGTACCGTGGTATGGGTTCAGTTTCTGCTATGGAAAAAGGCAGTAAAGACCGTTACTTCCAAGAAGAAAACAAAAAATTCGTTCCAGAGGGAATCGAAGGCCGTACACCTTACAAAGGGCCTGTTGAAGAAACTGTTTATCAGCTTGTTGGCGGTATTCGTTCCGGTATGGGCTACTGCGGATCAAAAGATTTGCTTGCTTTAAGAGAAGAAGCTCAGTTCATCCGTATGACTGGCGCGGGTCTTCGTGAAAGCCATCCGCATGATGTTCAGATTACAAAAGAATCACCGAACTATACAATTTCATAATCAATTGTTACAAATTAAAAACATTTGACAGGGTCTCTGACTCTGTCTATTTTTTTTATACTGATTATGATAAAATTTATACTGTTGTGTTTTGAATATGTCCTTAACGGCTTAATTATAGATGAATGAAAAACGAAATACGGAGGTCGTAAGATTGAACATCAAGAAATGTAAACAGCTGATGATGTCATTTTTTGTATTAACTCTCATTGTGACTTGTCTGGCTCCAATGTCCAGAGCAAAAGCAGCCAGCGATCCGATTGACGTTAATGCGTCAGCAGCTATTATGATCGAAGCTTCTTCGGGGAAAATATTGTACAGTAAAAATGCAGATAAGAGATTGCCAATCGCCAGTATGACAAAAATGATGACTGAGTATCTGCTATTGGAAGCAATTGATGAAGGAAAAGTGAAATGGGATCAAACATATACGCCTGATGACTATGTATATGAGATTTCCCAGGATAACAGCCTGTCAAACGTTCCTCTTCGCAAAGATGGAAAGTACACAGTGAAAGAGCTTTATCAAGCAACGGCTATCTATTCCGCCAACGCTGCTGCTATTGCTCTTGCTGAAGTCATGGCTGGCTCTGAAACAAAATTTGTCGATAAAATGAATGCCAAAGCGAAAGAACTTGGGTTAACAAATTTCAAATTCGTAAATGCAACAGGTTTGGAAAATAAAGATCTCCATGGCAAACAGCCTGAGGGGACAAGCGTTGATGAAGAAAGTGAAGTATCTGCTAAAGACATGGCTATTCTTGCAGATCGTCTGATCACTGATTATCCTGAAATTCTGGATACTTCAAGCATTGCAAAAACAAAGTTCAGAGAAGGCACTGACGATGAAATGGATATGCCAAACTGGAATTTCATGCTTAAAGGCCTTGTAAGTGAATATAAGGGTGTGGACGGGTTAAAAACGGGTTCCACTGATTCTGCAGGCTCATGTTTTACTGGCACGGCTGAACGTAATGGCATGCGTGTCATCACTGTTGTGTTAAATGCTAAGGGTAATATACATACCGGACGCTTTGACGAGACGAAAAAAATGCTTAATTATGCGTTTGATAATTTCTCAATGAAAGAAATTTACGCTGAAGGCAAGCAAGTTAAAGGGCATAAAACAATCTCTGTTGATAAAGGAAAAGATAAAGAGGTTGGCATCGTAACGAAAAAGGCCTTTTCTATTCCTGTAAAAAATGGGGATGAAAAGAACTACAAAGCAAAGGTTACACTAGATAAAGATAAACTCGATGCTCCGGTGAAAAAAGGGGCGAAGGTCGGAAAGCTGACTGCAACATATATAGGTGATGATAAGGATTACGGTTTCCTATCAACCGATGTGTCAGGTGTAGATCTTGTAACGAAAGATAAAGTAGATAAAGCAAACTGGTTCATTTTAACAATGCGCGGTATCGGAGGCTTTTTCTCAGGCATTTGGGGAAGCATCGTTGATACAGTGACTGGCTGGTTTTAAATAAAGATAAAAGAGCTCTGATTTATGTTGGGGCTCTTTTAATTAATATACTGAAAAAAGTGAATTTTTATTAAAAAATCATTTCCATTACGCCTTAAACCTGAATAAAATAATAATATCCATATGATTTATCAAGTTTCTAGGATACAATAAGATGTAGAAATTATCTAATTATACCTTACTAGGGGGACTAACAAATGGCTCAAACAGGTACCGACCGCGTAAAACGCGGAATGGCAGAAATGCAAAAAGGCGGCGTCATCATGGACGTTGTAAATGCGGAACAAGCGAAAATTGCAGAAGAGGCTGGAGCTGTCGCTGTTATGGCTCTGGAACGTGTACCGGCTGACATTCGTGCGGCTGGAGGAGTTGCCCGTATGGCTGATCCTACAATCGTAGAAGAAGTTATGAATGCAGTATCTATCCCTGTAATGGCAAAAGCGCGTATCGGACATATTGTTGAGGCACGCGTGTTGGAGGCTATGGGAGTTGATTATATAGACGAGAGTGAAGTCTTGACTCCTGCTGATGAAGAGTTCCATTTGAATAAAAATGATTATACTGTTCCTTTTGTTTGCGGATGTCGTGATCTTGGTGAAGCAACTCGCCGAATTGCAGAAGGAGCATCAATGCTTCGTACGAAAGGTGAACCGGGAACAGGAAATATTGTCGAAGCTGTTCGCCATATGAGAAAAGTTAACGCTCAGGTTCGCAAAGTAGCTGCAATGAGTGACGATGAATTGATGACTGAAGCGAAAAACCTAGGTGCGCCTTACGAGCTTCTTCAGCAAATTAAAAGAGACGGAAAACTTCCTGTCGTGAACTTTGCTGCTGGCGGCGTAGCTACACCTGCTGATGCAGCTTTAATGATGCAGCTTGGCGCGGACGGTGTGTTTGTAGGTTCTGGGATTTTCAAATCGGACAACCCTGCTAAATTTGCGAAAGCAATTGTTGAAGCAACAACACACTTTACAGATTACAAATTGATTGCTGAGCTTTCTAAAGAGCTTGGAACGGCAATGAAAGGGATCGAAATCTCAAATTTACTTCCAGAACAGCGTATGCAAGAGCGCGGCTGGTAAGAACATAGGAGTGCTGGTAACATGTTAACAATTGGTGTACTTGGACTTCAAGGAGCAGTAAGAGAGCACATCCGTTCAATTGAAGCATGCGGTGCAGCAGGACTTGTTGTTAAACGTCCGGAGCAATTGAATGAGGTAGACGGTTTAATTTTACCGGGCGGAGAAAGCACGACAATGCGCCGATTGATTGATACGTATCACTTCATGGAGCCATTGCGTGAATTTGCCGCTCAGGGTAAACCGCTGTTTGGCACATGTGCCGGACTCATTATTTTGGCAAAGGAAATACAGGGCTCTGACAATGCTCATCTGGGTTTATTGGATGTCAAAGTCGAACGAAATTCCTTTGGCCGGCAGGTAGACAGTTTTGAGGCTGATTTAACCATTGAGGGGCTCGCAGAACCCTTTACCGGTGTATTCATCCGTGCACCTCATATCCTTGAGGCCGGAGAAGATGTTGAAGTGCTTTCCGAGCATGGCGGCCGCATCGTAGCAGCAAAACAAGACAATCTCTTGGGCTGCTCCTTCCATCCGGAACTGACGGATGATCATCGGGTGACAGAGCTGTTTGTTCAAATGGTTGAGAAGCACAAGCAGGAACCTGTTGTATAAAACAGTTGAAAGCTGTGAAAACTTATAGTACATTATAAGCACAAATAAAGATCGAAAAGCGTTGACAGGAAGCAGTAAGAAGCCCCTCTTTCTAAGAGAGCCGATGGGTGGTGCGAATCGGTGGAAGATGCTGTCTGAATCCATCCTTGAGCGAAATGCTGAATTGAGTAGGCATTTACGGGATAACCGTTATGTGTTAAAGCGGAAAATAAGTTTTTTTAACTTGTTTTCAATCAGGGTGGCAACGCGAGAGCTCTCGTCCCTTTCATGGGGATGAGGGCTCTTTTTATTTTCGATACATTTAATGAAAAAGGAGTGTTTAGCATGCTTGATACGAAAATGCTGAGAGCTAATTTTCAAGAGGTAAAAGCAAAGCTGGTACATAAAGGCGAAGACTTATCAGACTTTGATAAGTTTGAGGAGCTTGATGAAAAAAGAAGAGAGCTTATTGGAAAAGTAGAAGAATTAAAAGGGAGACGGAATGAAGTATCCCAGCAAGTTGCCGTATTAAAACGCGAGAAAAAAGACGCGGATCATATTATTAAAGAAATGCGTGAAGTCGGAGAAGAAATTAAAACACTCGACGAAGAGTTAAGAACTGTGGAATCAACTCTTGATACGATTCTTTTATCTATCCCTAATATTCCGCACGAATCAGTGCCAGTCGGTGAAACGGAAGATGACAATATTGAAATCCGCAAGTGGGGAGAAGCTCCGGCATTTTCATATGAGCCAAAACCGCATTGGGATATTGCTGATGATTTGAACATTCTGGACTTTGAACGTGCCGCCAAAGTAACAGGAAGCCGTTTTGTTTTCTATAAAGGCTTAGGCGCTCGTCTGGAACGTGCCCTCTATAACTTTATGCTTGATCTTCATGTGGATGAGTACAACTATACGGAGGTCATACCGCCTTATATGGTGAATCGTGCAAGCATGACAGGTACAGGGCAGCTGCCGAAGTTCGAAGAGGATGCGTTTAAGATCAGAGAAGAGGATTACTTCTTGATTCCGACTGCGGAAGTGCCAATTACAAATATGCACCGCGATGAGATTTTGTCAGGTGAAAGCCTTCCGATCAATTACGCGGCTTTCAGTGCCTGCTTCCGTTCAGAAGCTGGTTCAGCGGGTCGCGACACACGCGGATTAATCCGCCAGCATCAGTTTAATAAGGTTGAACTTGTGAAATTTGTAAAGCCGGAAGATTCTTATGACGAACTTGAGAAACTTACAAATCAGGCTGAGCGCGTCCTTCAGCTTTTAGAACTTCCTTACCGTGTGATGAGCATGTGTACAGGTGATTTAGGATTCACAGCTGCGAAAAAATACGATATTGAAGTATGGATTCCAAGCCAAGACACATATCGTGAAATTTCTTCTTGCAGCAACTTTGAAGCCTTCCAGGCCAGACGCGCTAACATTCGTTTCAGACGTGAAGCGAAAGGCAAGCCGGAGCATGTGCACACACTGAACGGTTCAGGTTTGGCTGTCGGCAGAACTGTGGCAGCCATTTTAGAAAATTATCAGCAGGATGACGGCAGTGTCGTCATTCCGAAAGTGCTTCGTCCTTATATGGGCAATAGAGAAGTCATCAAAGCATAAATCAAAAAGGTGCGCCTCATATAGGGGCGCACCTTTTTTGTGATTCTGTAAAGTGATGCAATATTTCTGAACATACTCATTATATTGTCTTTGCTATTTTGCTGTCTGTCTAAAACCCTGTCTTTTGCATGTGACAAACAAAGATGAAAAATAATTTATAAAAACGCTTGACGATACCCAATTAATCATGATATAGTAAATCTTGTCGAAACGGAGGAATACCCAAGTCCGGCTGAAGGGATCGGTCTTGAAAACCGACAGGGGTGTCAAAGCCCGCGGGGGTTCGAATCCCTCTTCCTCCGCCATATGATTTTTAAATGAATGACTCAAGCATATATTGGAGATTGTTTTGCCCGTTGCATTTCGATGCATCGGGTTTTTTATATTCAAAAAAAGTGAGCCTTAGTTTCTGGGCTCACTTTTTTCTTGTTTCATGAATCACTGTGCTGACTTGATCAATGATTTTTTCGATAGAGTCTTCATCATTGAGCAAATCATAATCCTCAATACGAATTTTCAAAACGGGGCAAGCGTTAAATCCGCTTATCCAGTTTTCGTACCGCGTGTACATCTCTTCCCAATAAGAACGGTTTGTTTGCAGCTCCATTTCACGTCCCCGTTCTTCAATGCGTGCCAAAATGTTATTTAAATCGCCTTCTAGATAAATCAGAACGTCAGGGTGTGGAAAGTAGGGGGTCATCACCATGGCTTCAAAAAGGCTTGTATACGTTTTATAATCGACCTTTGACATGGTCCCTTTATCAGCGTGCATTTTTGCAAAAATCCCTGTATCTTCATAAATAGAACGGTCTTGCACAAACCCGCCGCCAGCTTCAAATATATTTTTTTGTTCTTTGAAACGTTCGGCTAAAAAATAGATTTGTAAATGAAAGCTCCAGCGTTCAAAATCGTGATAAAACTTTTCTAAGTATGGGTTATGATCCACTTCTTCAAGAGAGGTTTTAAAGCCGAGCCGTTTCGCCAGCGTTCTTGTTAACGTTGATTTTCCGACGCCTACAGTTCCTGCTACAGTAATGATTGAATCCTTGGGTATATGATGTTCTTTCATTTTATAAGCTCCTTTACCTGGGCGGCAATTCCTTTGAAGTCTCTTTCGTTCAATACAAAATCCTCAGTATCTCCATCTATAGTTAATACCTTAAGCTCTGGGTTTGCTTCCTGGAGCTGTTTGATTGCGGCCTCATAATCAGCGATAAGCTGCTCCAAGTAGCTCTGTTCAATTTTTTTCTCAAATGGGCGGCCTCGTTTTTCAATACGCTCCAGCAATGTTGTCAGGCTTGCCCGTATGTAAATGATCAGATCAGGTTTTGGCAGGTCATCAGTCAGCAGGTGATAAATCTTCCTGTATTTATCGAGATGCTGGTCGTGTAAAGTGCGCTCAGCAAAAATCACATTTTTATAAATATGGTAATCAGCTATCACGGGCTGTCCTTCTTTTAGAAATTTGCGGTTTGTGTCCTCAAGCTGCTTATACCTGTGACAAAGAAAAAACATTTCAAGCTGGAAGCTCCATTCCTCTATATTGTCATAAAACTTATCAAGGTATGGATTGTCCTCCACAATTTCTTTTATGATAGGGAATCCAAGCTCCTGTGAAAGCATGGTAGCAAGTGTCGTTTTCCCTGCCCCGATAGGACCTTCTATTGCGATAAAAGGGGCTTTGTTCATTGCAATCCTCCTCAATTCTAAAGAAACATTCGTCGGCTGCCGACCATCATATTGTATCATAACCTTGTAGGAGCCCATGAAAAAAGACGTTTTCGAATTAACGAAACGTCTTTTTGACAATATTAAATTGATCCGCGATTAACAGCCAGTTTTGAGGGAAAGAGAGCCCGAGTTTCCAATAGCTGATCCCTCTTAAATTCAGTTCCTTAATTAAATTGAATTTTGCTTGAATGGAACGTGCGTCTTCGAACCATACCTCATGCTGTTTGTTGTTTGAATCGGTATAGCGAAAGAAGGGAGCCTGAGATGTTTCATCGTATTGGATTGCTGCATTATTTTGGCCGGCAAGTACAATCGCCTGCTGCGGACTGAGAGCTTTCGCTAGGTCTCCGCCAGCGGTGTACGGCAAGGTCCAATCATATCCGTATAAATTCTGTCCCATAACGATTTTGTTTGCAGGCATTTCAGTTAAAGCATATTCAATGACATCCCGGACGGGCCCGATAGGAGATACGGCTTGAGCCGGACCGCCGCTATAACCCCATTCATATGTCATAATCACAACAAAGTCCACAATCTCCCCGTGAGCCTTGTAATCATGAGCCTCATACCATTTGCCTTTTTGAGTTGCACTGGTTTTCGGGGCAAGTGCCGTAGAGATCAGCCAGCCTTCCCTGTGTAAAATATCTCTTGCTTCACGCAGAAACTGATTATAGGCTTCTTTATCTTCAGGACGTAAGTATTCAAAGTCAAAATGAATATCCCGAAATCCATATTTTCTAGCAGTCGCAACAATTTCAGTTAACAGTTTGGTTTTTACGGTATCGTCATTTAAAATAATCCGTCCAAGTTCATCACTAAATGCTTCATTTTCTAAGTTAGTGACAATCATCATTAACGTTGTATTCTGGCTGTCGCTGATAGTTTTTAGGTTTGTCATCGGGGGCTCTTCTAAAGTGCCGTCCCGCTGCACTTGAAAACTGAACGCACCCAGATAAGTCAGGTAGGGAACAGCTTCTCTCGCCGCCTGCTGGAGATTCTCGCTGACCTGAGTTCCGCGTGGCTCCAAATATGCATTTGATTCTATATCGCTTTTGGGAAGCGGAGGAATGTATAGACGAAAGTCAATTTGTAAAACAGCGTTTAACTGAATTCTGTTAATCCTGGCAAGTTCGGCAGCTGTTGTATTGAACTGACGGGCGATGGATGTGAGGGTATCGCCTTGTTTAACATCATAAAACTGTCCTGCAATCGGAATTACAATGGTTTGTCCGACAACGAGTTTATCGGGATTCGGTATCTCGTTCGTTTCTGTTATTTCATTTGCTGTGGTCCGGTATTGCGATGCGATAGCAGAAAGAGTGTCACCTTGTTTCACAACATAAATTTGAATAAAAAACGCCTCCTTTCATATCCGCTATCAATGTATGAAGAAAGAAGGGTGATCATGTTTATTTTTCCGATGTAATTTGTTTTTCGTCTGTAATTTCTGCAAAAAGGACATCCTTCATTATGGTTAAAGCAAACTGATTATCCTCATCACTATTGGAAGCAATACAGTCTTTTGGTATTGTAATATTGTATTCTCTCATATAAGCGTCATTGGCAGTAAAAAGTACACAAATATTTCCTGCGATCCCTGTAATGATGACCCGCTTTACCTTCTGCTCGGTTAGCAGAGTGTGCAGCGCTGTTTCATAAAAAGCGGAATGCATTGGTTTAATTAAAAAATAATTATCATCTTGCGGTGAAATCTTTTCAATAATTGATTCACTCAATTCATTTTTACATTCATTTTCAATCGTGGAAATATCGGCTTGCCAGAGCCCGTAATGATCGTTAATGTAGATAATTGGCCAATTGTTTTGTTTTGCATGCTTCTTTAATGATAAAATATGTGGCACGATCTGTTCTGTTTTCTGGGCAAGGCTTTCCCCCATATCGAATTGAAAATTGTTTATCATGTCTACAATAAGAAGAGCGGTGCCTGATTTAGACAATGGTCTGTCTCCTTTCCGACGGTTAATACTTTATATTATCCTTTATAGAAGATGAAAAAACTTTGAAGAGAGAGCTTAATATGACAAAAGATGAATTCTATATGCTAGAAGCCATAAAAGAGGCGAAAAAAGCGGAAGAAATAGGTGAGGTTCCAATCGGTGCCGTGCTCGTTATGAATGACGACATCGTGGCGCGTGCTCATAACCTGAGAGAAACTGAACAGCGCTCAATAGCCCATGCCGAAATGCTGGCAATTGATGAGGCTTGCCGTACTCTTGGAACGTGGAGGCTGGAAGGCGCGTCTCTCTATGTCACCCTTGAACCGTGTCCGATGTGTGCGGGCGCCGTGGTGCTTTCCAGAGTGGATAGAGTTGTGTTTGGCGCATTTGATCCTAAGGGAGGATGCTCAGGGACACTGATGAATCTTCTTCAAGAAGAACGGTTTAATCACCAGGCGGAAGTCGTCAGCGGCGTGCTGGAAAAAGAATGCGGGCAAATGCTAAGCGACTTTTTCAGAAACCTGCGTGAACAAAAGAAAGCTGCCAGGAAAAACTTGTCTGAGTAGTCCGGTTGCAATTTCCGAAAGAAAAGGATATACTTATGTGTGCGTCACTAAGTGATGCCAAATAAAAATTTGATATTTATTTTGCCGTGCTAAGCGGGGAGGTAGCGGTGCCCTGTACCCGCAATCCGCTCTAGCGGGGCCGAATCCCTTCTCGAGGTTCGTTTACTTTAAGGTCTGCCTTAAGTAAGTGGTGTTGACGTTTGGGTCCTGCGCAATGGGAATTCATGAACCATGTCAGGTCCGGAAGGAAGCAGCATTAAGTGAAACCTCTCATGTGCCGCAGGGTTGCCTGGGCCGAGCTAACTGCTTAAGTAACGCTTAGGGTAGCGAATCGACAGAAGGTGCACGGTAAATCAATCATCAAATTTTCAGACTCACCTATCAGTAGGTGGGTTTTTTGTTTTTTAAAACAGCTTTTGGAATCGAAACAACCTTCATGTATAATGGGAATGATGAATAACGGAGGAGGGCGCATCCCGTGAGTTACCAAGCTTTATATCGAGTTTTCAGACCTCAGCGCTTTGAAGATGTGGTCGGTCAAGAGCACATTACAAAGACGTTGCAAAATGCCCTTTTGCAAAAGAAATTTTCTCACGCATACCTGTTTTCAGGGCCGAGGGGTACGGGGAAAACAAGTGCAGCTAAAATCTTTTCAAAAGCTGTCAACTGTGAACATGCTCCTGTGGAAGAGCCATGCAACAACTGTGCGGCCTGCAAAGGCATAACAAACGGTTCAATATCCGATGTCATCGAAATTGATGCTGCTTCAAACAACGGCGTTGATGAAATCCGCGACATTCGGGATAAAGTAAAGTTTGCCCCGTCAGCCGTCACTTATAAAGTATATATTATAGATGAGGTGCATATGCTCTCTATCGGCGCCTTTAATGCTTTGTTGAAAACATTAGAAGAACCGCCAGAGCATTGTATTTTCATTTTAGCGACGACAGAGCCGCATAAAATTCCTTTAACCATTATCTCCAGATGTCAGCGTTTTGACTTCAAACGTATTACACCCCAAGCCATTGTCGGACGAATGAAAAAAATTGTCGAGGCTGAGCAGCTAAAGGTAGAAGAAGGAGCGCTTGATATTATTGCGAGTGCCGCTGACGGCGGTATGAGGGATGCGTTGAGCCTCCTGGATCAAGCTGTATCATTCAGCGGAGATGAGCTTACGGTGGATGATGCATTGCTTATCACAGGAGCTGTTTCTCAGCACTACATTGGGAAGCTTGCGCAATTTTTACATGAGAAGCAAGTTTCCGGGGCGTTGGAAACACTGAATGAATTGCTTCAGCAAGGAAAAGACGCGGCTAAGCTGATAGAGGATATGATCTTTTACTTTAGGGATATGCTTTTGTACAAAACAGCTCCCGGGCTTGAAGGCGTATTAGAGAAGGTAAAGGTTGATGATACCTTCCGTGCGTTGAGTGAACAGATACCGGCACCCGCCTTGTATGAAATGATTGATGTCTTGAATAAAAGCCATCAGGAAATGAAGTGGACCAATCATCCGCGTATTTTCTTTGAAGTCGCAGTCGTGAAGATTTGCCAAAATACTCATCAAGAAACCGCCGCTCAGCCGGAAGTGGATATATTGATGAAAAAAGTGCAGCAGCTTGAACAAGAAATAGAACGTCTTAAAACGACCGGTGTACAAGCCGCGCCGGACAGCAGACCGCAAAAGGAGGCGCCTCGTCCTCAAAAAAGCGGCAAAAGCAGCTACAAAGCGCCGACAGGAAGAATCCATGAAATTTTAAAAGAAGCCACCAGGCAGGATCTTGATCAGTTGAAAAGCAGCTGGGGCAAGCTGCTGGCGCATTTGAAACAGCAAAATAAAGTATCACATGCAGCACTATTAAATGACAGTGAACCGGTGGCTGCTGCATCCAAAGCATTTGTGCTGAAATTCAAATATGAAATTCATTGTAAAATGGTCGCGGAAGATAATAATGGCGTGCGAACCAATCTTGAACAAATATTAGAATCAATGCTCGGAAAAAGAGTGGATTTGATTGGCGTTCCAGAAGCACAATGGGGTAAAATAAGAGAAGAATTTTTAGTTGACCATCAGCAGGAAAATGAAGGATCAAATGACCCGGCTGAAGAAGACCCGCTCATTGCAGAAGCAAAGAAGCTTGTAGGAGCGGAATTAATTGAAATAAAAGAATAACAAAATGAAAGAGAGTGGATAATATGCGTGGCGGAATGGGAAATATGCAAAAAATGATGAAACAAATGCAGAAAATGCAAAAGGATATGGCGAAAGCCCAAGAAGAGCTTGCTGAAAAAGTTCTTGAAGGAACAGCAGGCGGCGGCATGGTTACCGTTAAAGTGAACGGTCAAAAAGAAGTTGTAGACGTTTCTATTCAAGAAGAGGTTGTAGACCCTGAAGATATCGAAATGCTTCAAGATCTTGTACTGGCCGCAACAAATGATGCGCTGAAGAAAATTGATGAGATGACAAACGAAACAATGGGCCAATTTACAAAAGGAATGAACATGCCCGGTTTATTCTAGGGGGATAAAAGAGAATGCAGTATCCTGAACCAATATCAAAGCTGATTGACAGCTTTATGAAATTGCCAGGGATCGGACCGAAAACAGCGGTTCGTCTGGCTTTTTTTGTTCTAGGTATGAAAGAAGACGTGGTATTAGACTTTGCAAAGGCGCTTGTTAATGCCAAGCGAAACCTGACATATTGTTCGATCTGCGGACATATTACAGATCAGGACCCTTGTTATATATGTGAAGATACAAGACGGGACAAATCAATCATTTGTGTAGTGCAGGACCCGAAAGATGTAATCGCTATGGAGAAAATGAAAGAATACAACGGACAGTATCACGTTCTCCATGGCGCCATTTCTCCAATGGACGGCATCGGACCCGAGGATATTAAAATACCAGAATTACTAAAACGGCTGCAGGATGATCAAGTGACAGAGGTGATTCTCGCTACAAACCCTAATATAGAAGGGGAAGCAACAGCGATGTATATATCAAGGCTGTTAAAGCCATCTGGTATTAAGCTCTCCCGTATTGCCCACGGACTGCCTGTCGGCGGTGATTTGGAATATGCTGATGAGGTCACGCTTTCTAAAGCGCTTGAAGGAAGACGTGAAATGTAAGGGAGGAAAAAGCGATCCATGGGTTTTCTTCGCAAGAAAAAGCTAAGAAAAGAGTTTGATGAAAAATTAATCGAACAGCTCTTCAAACAAAAAGAAGAATGGGGCAGGCAAAAGAGGCTTGTCGAAAAAAGTGTGGAACCGTCAGCTGAGGTATTGAATGAGTTGAAAATGGCGGAGGCAAAGTATTTCTTTTATTTAAGAGAAGCCAAGCAAAGAAACCTGAGAATCAGCGGGTGGAAGTAAGTGGTCTATTCTCCTGGATCTTCTCATAAGCTTGTACTAGAACAAGCGAAGGAGCTGAGAAGATTCATGGAGTCAATTTTCATTATAGGGATAATTTTAGGTTTAATTGTACTGCTGTTTTTATCGGGAGCGCCGGCTAAACCATTAAGGTGGATCGGTATTACTGCGGTAAAGTTTATGGTGGGAGCTTTGCTTTTAGTATGTGTGAATATGTTTGGCGGCAGCCTCGGTATTCATGTACCTATTAATATAGTAACAACTGGTGTTAGCGGAATTCTTGGTATACCGGGAGTAGCTGCATTAGTAGTGATTAAACACTTCATTATTTAATTCAAAATATAAGTTGACTTTATTATATCAAGATGGTATTCTAATATACGTCGCTGATAACGAAACGAACTTTTAAAAAAGAAGTTGAAAAAAGTTGTTGACGGCGATCAAGAAAATGTGTTATGATTATCAAGTCGCTTCAAGAGCGGCG
>NZ_JAAPBE010000010.1:0-18010 GCF_022695965.1 Bacillus sp. HU-1818 | reverse complement strand
ATGAAAAAGATTGTGAATCGTATAAAGCTTATCATTCGGTATGGGATAAGATTTCTAAAGCATTAAGGGAGGGTACGGAGTAATGCATGTTCCTGACACTATAAAGAGAGCCATATTACATGGCGGTTATTATTATAAACATGCAATAGAGTCCGCTAATATAATAAGAGACTGGATGAAAGCAAACAATATTGACAGTGATTTTGTGAAAGATTCGTTGATTGACCATATAGAGAATGGGACAGATCAATGGGAAAATTTCATTGAATTTCTTGAAGATCATGATGAACAAGAATTACACAATGAGACAGATGATTAAGGGAGGGAATGGAGTGACAGAAGATAAAGAGTTTTCTCGCTTAAAGAGGAAAGTGAATAGGTTGATTGAAAAATGTGATGAAAACGGTACGGAGTTTAATAATATTGAGATTGGAGCAATTTCAAGAATTGGTCATGCTAAGAGTATGGAGGACTTAGATTGTTCGGTCTTACATAGTATCGACAGCATATTTAAACGTCACAAAATCTGAATAAAACAGCAGCTTTAATGAGAGGAGAAATAAATGATGCTTACATTAAATAAAAGCAACTTGAACTTTTTATTGGATAACGACTTTGAACTAAAGCGATATGAGGAACAGGGATTAACATTTTATACAAAAGTAATAAAGGACAGCCACTCTTTGAAAAAATTGATTGAGTATCATTATGAAATTAATGAAGATGAAGAGATCAATACAAAAGGATCTAGCTTTATCATGGAGATACAGACAAATGGAGAAACCCCACAATGGCTTTTTACTGGTGAATACGAAAAGCTTGGTATACTTCAAGACCAAAATCAGTTTATTGAATATGTAAAAGAAATCGTTAAATTAATTAGGCCAAATCTAAATAACTGAATAAAACATGGATTTTAAAGAAAAGGTACAAAAATAAAATTAGAGTAAAAATAATGTTTGATAACTTAAAGTGATCATGATATACTTGAATTACAAAACAAGGGATATATTACACAATTCACTATTAAATGGAGGTCTTCTTGATATCATGAATCTTTTTAATCTTACCCATGTCGGCATTATTCATAATAAGGCAATTGATTATATAAACAGCACCTTTCCTGGATTATTGGATAAAGTTGAGTATACTTTAGTAGATAAAATAGGAACTGTTGTACTTGATAAAACTGAAGAACATGTTGACTCCGAGTTTCGAGTATTAGGGGCTTATTGTCCAGAATCAAGAACAATCTTTCTTTGCAGAAGATCAACTTTAAAAGCAGCTATCCATGAACTAGGGCATGCCGTACATCATCAGCTATTAAATTATAAATTCTTTAATATCTCTGCAGAAGGTAAATCAGAGAGAGCTGAATACAACTTTAAAGAGGACTTTGCCGAGGCATTTGCTGAGCTTGTTTTAAGAGAGGGGGATAACATATTAACAAAACGAGATATTGAGATTAAAAAAATATTACATGAGGTGTAAGATATGCCGCCTAAAGGTTTTAAGCATTCTAAAGAAACAAAGGGGAAAATAAGTAAAAGTTTAACAGGTAGAAAACTATCTCAAGAAACAAAAAATAAGATGAGCTTGATAAAAAAAGGTCATCCTTTTTATGGGAAAAGAAATTACAAAATGTCTGAACAAGCGAAATCAAATATTAGGCAGGGGATTTTAGAAAAAAGGCAGACAGCTGAATATATTGAGAAGCTTGCTATGTCGAAAATGGGAGAATTAAACCACAGATCAAAACTCAATCAAGAACAAGTTAAATCAATAAGAAGTGAATATCAACTTTTAATTAACAATATGAAAAAGACAGAGGCTCAAAATTTTCTCGCCAACAAGTATGGCGTGAAGAGACCGACAATATCTGATATTGTCCTGTATAAAACTTGGAAGCATATTTAGGAATGAGGATAAAATATTGATTAAGTCAAATTTAAAGCCCATATTAGACGAAAGGAAGATCAGTATTAGGCAGCTATCGAATGATATTGATCATGCTTTTGCAACTGTCAGAAAGCTATACAGAGATGAAATGGAGCGGTACCCAAGAGAGCTGTTAGATAAAGTCTGTACATACTTAAACATTGAGCTGCATGAGTTGTTACTATTCCAAAAAGATCATAATCATATCGATCGCTAATGAGGAAAATGGTAAACTAAAGTTGCAAGCATAGGAAGGAATTACAAATTTTCTGGGTCTGAATAAAACTGTATTTTACAAGAAGCGAGGAATTTAAAATGTCAGATAAAGAATACCTGTTAACATATAAAAAGAATGGAATAACAGATTTTGACTGGTTCGATACTGAGGAAGAGATGAGAGATTTTTACGAAGAAAATAAAAACATTGAGATAATTGATAGCATCCGAATCTGGAATGTCCAAGAAATCGATCTATCGAAATAACAGCAGCCTATGGCTGGGGGAATTTAATGCACCAGGATATATTCAAGGCAATCAAATAAAATCATTCTTTTATATAAATAAGGGGAAAACAATGAAATTAAGCTTGCTTGCTAATGGGGTAGACTCTTTAAAAGCTTCATATAATTCTCTTGAGGACATTGAATATCTTGTTGAAGGGGTAGAGCATAGAGTTAAAGATGCTATCCTTTCTTTGAATCATGCAAATGAAATCCTTTTTAAATTACTTCTTAAACAAAGATCAGAGTGTTTAGTATTTGTTGATATTAAAGCCTATATGAATGCTAAAGAGGAAATGCGTTCTAGAGATAAGAGCAATGTGTTTGAGGTTAAGCCAAGTTTGCAGACAATAGGTATTTCTGAAGCAATCAAAAGGTTAGAATTATTGTGCGATATAGAGGTCTGTTCTTACTTAAAGAAAAGTCTTGATTATTTAAAGCAAAGAAGAAATCAAATAATGCATTATGAAATTAACCTAAATGAAGGTGAATTTAAGGCATTAATAACTAAATTGAAAAATTGCTATGAAAATACAGTTCGTTTTTTCTCTCAGCATATAGAGGGTCTAAGTGACAAAGTAGAGGATGCGAGATTCGAACTATATGAACAAGATCTACTTGATGATCCTGATGTTGAAGGTATGGTTGACGAAGCTTATTATGATTATCTAGCCGGATTGTCTGATCAATAATGAACCAAATAAAATTACGAATTTAAAAGAAAGCGTGGATGGAAAATGAATGTCGACTTTGATAATCTGTCAGTCTTTCAAAAGACACAATTAAATCATATTGTAGACGAACATAAACAAAGAGAGCAAAGAGTTAAACCAATTATTGAGCAGCTTAAAAATTATATGGTGTTGAATATTTGGGAACTTGACTCTTTTCAAATAGCTAAAATCAAGAGAAATGATAAGAAAGAAATCATGTATGCAACTTTCTTAAATTATCAGTCCTTGAAACAGTTCGCTTCAACGTTAGATCACGCTTTGTTAGTGTGTTTAGCCCACAAATATGAAGGACATCATTCAAGTTTTCCTGGATATGCGGAGAGAATGCTAGGAGCCAATTTCATGCCAGAGGAAGAAGAGTCTTAACTAAATAAAATGACAATTTTAATAAGAAAGGGCGCTGTGTATGTTACGAATAATTTTGAATGATGGTCAGGCGCTTTTAAACGATCCTTCAATCGGGTGGAATCTCAACTCAATAGACGCTATCAATGAAACTCTAATTGATACAGGAAGATATGATTTGTATACAAAGGAAAGCGGGTGGTAGCGTCTTTCTGCTAATGATATTAAGACACTGCAAAAAGTTTAAATAAAACAACTCTTTTACAGGAAGCGAAGACAGGAGGTGCAGACTTGAGATCTAATAAAATGTTAAACAGTTATGCTTATACATTGGCATTTTCAAGTTTGTCATCTGGTCTAATCTTTGGCTTGTATATGTTTGTTTATTCAGGTTTTATGGCGATCACATTAATCACAATAGGCATCATAGCATTCTACTCATTTATAGCTTACTTAATATTTGCTTTTCCTATGCAATCCTTACTAAGAAGAAGGCCCGGAAAATTCAGTTTGATTCATTTTTTAATTTACACTGCAGTAGCCTTTTTAGCTGTGTTCTTTTTCTGGTTTGTTGATTATCCGCCAAATGCTCTTACCGTGTTCAGAAGCTTTGAGTATTACATAATGAGCATTGTTGCTGCGTTAATTTATTGGTTCTGGGACTCAATATTTCTGCGAATATAGAACATGTTATTTAAATCATGTATTTCACACCGTTCACAACAAGGAAAAAGGCTGCTGATCCAAACAGTAAATATCCAGACAATTTTTGTTCGCTTAATATCGCTTCAACCCCGACTAATGATAGAAGTGCTGCAACAAATAATTGCATTACCAGCATCAATAATTCATTTTGGTTAAACAGTGAATATACGCACAGAACTAATACAATACAAGAAACCGAAATTATTGCAACTTTTAACAAAGTATCACTCCTTATACAATCATGAATTAACATTAACACGATTATGTGTCTTAATCCGAGAGCATAAAGAATCAAGATAAAAGAAGTGTTTTATTCCAAAAATCATTCTTTTAACGATACAGATAGGGAGAAATTATGATGGGGAAATTAGAAAATAAGATAAACAGGTTGTTGAGTTTAGGGTATGAAGGAGAATACTGGGATTTCAAAGAAAAATGGCATACTGATAATGGGAAATTGGTACATGATATTCTATGTTTTGCAAATACAGTTCACGACAAAGATTGTTTTATAATAGTTGGAGTTTCCGATTCGGGTGAACTTAAAGGTTTGGATGAGCATGAGAGAAAACAACAAGCCAACATTATAGATATGCTTAGAAATTTAAATTTTTCCGGTGATAGACCTAACGTATTTTTAAGATCGTTAAAGTTAAGAGGGAAAACAATTGACGTTTTAATAATACCCAATTCAATTAAGGTGCCTTATTTTTTAAAAAAGGATTACAAAAAAGTAAAATCGGGTTTTATTTACACAAGAACTGGTGACAGTAATACTCCAATTGACCAAAACTCTACAATTTCTGTAATAGAAGCTTTATGGAGAAAGAGATTTGGTTTGAATAAAACAGGGTTAGAACGGTTTAATCAACTCTTGAAAGACAAACTTTCTTGGGAATACAATGATTATGGATACTACTATGCTTATAGTCCTGAGTATGAATTAAGGTATAAATACACCGATTCTCCAAGAGAGACAATAACAGAGTTCTATTCTTATGCTGTGTATAATGAACATACTACAACTCAACAAGCTGAACTTATAGTGAATGGTACAGTTCTTAAGGAAATACAGTTAGTTACGTTAGATGGGGGCAAATATATGACTCCTTCACCTGAGTGGGGATATATTAAGTTTGGGTTCGATGATATATATGATTTTAAATATTTTATTATAGGAGACCTTATATACAATTTACATAATTTCTTTATAGATGAACAAAGTGAAGATGGAATGATTGCTTGCAGAAATTTTTTAGAAGTAGTTTTAATATTTAAAGATGAAGAAGAAAAGGAAAAGTTCTTAGAATTTGTGCAGGATAAACAAGATGATTTCAAAAGTAAGTTAAAGCATGCAAATAATAACAATCATAAAACTGATAACAAAGTTCATCAAAGACGCTTTGCCACTGCTAAAGTATTAAAACAAATGTTTAAGGAGTTTAGAGCAAAAGGAAATGAAAGGTTGATTAATGTATGAGAGAAAAAATTGAAGGGTTGTTGAATGAATTTAAAGAGAACGGAAGTGTGCTAGTTAATACATCTGTGCAAAACTTAGAAGAATCTTTTGAAAAAGCCCTGATTTCAATTACCGAACATTATGATAAAGATTACAAAAATGGATACGTGCGTTTCTTTAAATCAAACAGAAGCTTTTTCTTATGATTATAATTTAAACAAAAAGAGCATTAAACTAAATGCTCTTTTTCATACCGCAACGCCGGCATTCACGTAAGAATATTCCACTCTTCACAGAGCTCTTGAACAAAGTGTAATCACAATTGTCGCAGCGACCGTATTTTACATCTGGATATTCTTTGTAATCATAAACGATTGAAGTATCATACCCGTTTGTTTCGTATTTCTCTTCCACAAGATCACCTATATAATTTATTCAACATACTCAAGAATACCAAATTTCGTTCGATATAGGGAGGGAAACAATGATTGGATTAGCTTATTTTTTAATTATCTGGCTTGGAGTTGGATTGTTGACTGGCATTAAGTTTATTTTTGTTGATCAGGTCTATGATGAAGAGTTTAAAGAACTCATGGATAAAGAAACAGCAGCAGGCATGGAAAGGAATTTGGCCAGCCTGTTTTTCAAAAATAAGCTTAACGTTATTGCCTTTTTCATGTTAATTGGTCTGCTACCATTAGTAATGAGGATTACAAAATTATTTAAAAGAGGTTGATTTATGCCTTTGCTTGATTATTTTTATGTATTGCAGTTTGAAAACAAGGAATACTTCAAATCATTTAAGTTAGATGAGGACGGTTATTTAACCTCTAATGACCTTCATGGAGCTTCTAAAATGCAAACAAAGTTAGAGGTCATTGAGGTAGCAAGTGAGCTCAAAACGAAATGTAATGTGCAATGTGAGGTAAGGGAAATTCAAGTGGTGACTCGGTAAGGGGTGTTCAGGTGTATTGGATAGAGTGGATTGAAGAAGGGGAAAAGAAAAGCAGTGTTGCAGAAGGTTGGATTGAATGTGCTGCTATTCTTGAAGACCTATATCAAAAGCGGTTTGAGTATGTTGAATGGAAGCGGCTATAAAACCGGGTATCGTACTTTTTTAATTATTGTTGATATGATTGGAGAGATATTTTGAAAACATCATATGTAAAAGTAGCAACAATTATCTTGTTTATTTGTATTTCATTAGCGATAGTAGTACATTTATATAATTTTGTAGGAAACGACTTTGACAACGAGATGTTATCAGGTCTTAGTGCAATAGCAACAACTGTTGCAGCGATTGGAGGACTGGCATTATTAATTGTAACTTATATATCTTATACAGAAGTTAGGCGACAACGTGTTGCGATGGAAGAGCCTGCTGTTACAGTCAAAGTAATGCCTGATAAAGAAAGTTTAGGATGTTTAAACTTAGAACTTAAAAATACTGGGGGAGGACAAGCATATGATGTAAATATTGTTTTTAATCCAGACATTCCCTATCGTGATATGTCATTAAATAAGTTAAACATTTTTCAAAGAACTGCTCTTCTAGAAAAAGGAGAAGAAATTAGCTTCTTTTTTAATACTACTGATCAATACAAAAAATCAAATTCACCCATGAAATCAAATGTTTTAATTAGCTATTATACTGCACCAAAAGAAAGCAGAGGAGCCAAAAAAATTGTCCGTTCATATGAGGTTGATTTTGGAGAAAGATATGGATTATCTCACTTGGTCAAACGGAATATGGATGATTTAGTAGATCAGGTGGAAGATTTAAAACACGTCTTGGCTGCAATCCATTCAGTATCGAGGGATAAAAATGATTAATACACTTTTTGAAAATAAATATAAATCGCCTATTACATTAAGAGAATGCACTTTATTTATAGGTTTAGCCCATTTTGATATTAATGAAGCTATCTTTTTTAAGGAAGAGAAGACTGTAAGAGTTAACAGAATAGACAGTAGTTGGATAGGCGAAAGTATCAAATTAGGCTCATATTACAAGGGATATATTACAGCTGAAGCAAGAATGGATCTAATGTTTTTATTTGAAGAAAGTTCAGACGTCTTAAGCCTTATTGGTTATACCGAAAAAGGCTCTAGGGTTATGCTTACTGATTTAAATGTATTTTCCACGTTAAGCGGTGGTGTACATGAATTTAAAACGTATACAGATTTAAAGTGGTTAAACTAATAGTACAACAATGATAATATTTCTAATCAGAAAGGATAATACAGCATGAGCCTAGAGGAATATCAAAAACAATTTGAATTAAACCAATTAGAAGCAAATGCTTTTAAAAGGGGAGTTAAAGAAGGAATGAAACGTGCTGAGCATATTAAAAAAAGAAATGAAAATATGCAAACATTATTATTAGAATGTATTGGTTATGATGATGAGTGGCTTACAACACGAAGCGGTTACAAAAGACAAAAAAGGGATGTGCTCGTTGACATTATATTTGAGCAACGTTCTCTCATGAAATCCATATTTAATAAACTTGAGCCCGAAGCACAGGAAGACTTGAAAAAGGAAATTGAGAAATATTTTTGGCCGGCTATGCACAATGAGGATTAATCCTCATTGTGTCTATATAAAATAATTGTTTTATGTAAAGTTAAAGCCTATAATTCTGGTTTTTTAATACAGAGTGTCAGCAAGTGAAATTCTTAAATGAATAAAAACGGAGAGTTCTAGAAATGAAAAATAATAATATTGACATGAGCAGTTTTATTCAAGGGGTTAAAAGCATAGAGGAATCAACAGAAACTATACATACTGCAATATCAAAATCAATTCAGCCACTGGTTGAATTGCAAAATAGTCTTAGAGAATATTTTAAACTTCCAGAAGTACAAGAGTCATTGACTAGGATGGCAGAAGGATACATCGAAACAATAGAGGACATTAAGCATTATAAAAAGGTAATATTTCTTCTTGGATATCCCCCCTCTGAAAGTACAGATATTATTTTAATGAGACAAATAGGTCGTGAATACGTTGAAAACGGGGAGTTTAATTTAAAAAATACTATAGATGACATCATGAAAGATCATTACAATGCTCAAAGAATTGATGAAATCAAACGGCATTGGGAATGTTATAGTCTGTTGAAAGACAGGCTGCCTTTATTAAGACAATCATTAAATGCACATAACCTTGGAATGTACGCCGTAGCCGTGCCCTCTATTCTGTCGCAAATGGAAGGTATAGTAATAGATGGCTTTCATATTAAACAAAGAGTAAGTGGTTCGCAATTTAGAAACCTATTAAAGATTTTATTCAAAATAGAAGATGATGATAATAGCAAAAGCGATGAACATCCGTTTGACTTTGATAGTACTATTGGAGAGTTTTATTTGAATTTTATATTGGAGCATTTTGAGCATGGACAAGACATTCTTTCCCCTGTTAGTCGCCATGCGATTCTTCATGGCGGTGCAAAGCCGTCTATGTATGCTAAAGAAGAAATTTCACTGAAAATGATAATGATGATGGATAGCATACTTTATAGGGTTAGTAATCTAAAACAAGAGAAGAAAAATAAAGCGAATGCATTTTTTCAATGATTCATTTGTAACAAAGTTGAATACAGTATTAACACTGTATTCAACTAAATAAAATAAGAATTTTATTCAAAACTCAAATATAAAAAATAAGTATATTTTTATTGACTGCATTGACCAAATCCTGTATTATTAAGTTATCAAAAAAAGAACGTACATAAATGAAAAGAGGGGAAGTAATGGAGCTTATAAGAAAAGCTATGAGGAAAGACTTAGAAAATGATAAAACACTCATGAGTAAATGGGCTACGGTAGCTGGACTTAAAAATCCAAATCCCCTTTATGATTTTCTAAATCATGATGGAAAGACTTTTAATGAGTTTTCTTCCCTCGTGAATATTGTAAAAAGTCAGTATTCTGATCGTGAATATGAACTTATGAAAGATTATTGTTTACACCTCGATGTAAAAACTAAAGCTGCGAGAAGTGCACTAGAGTATGCAGATGCTAACAAATTTGTTGAAATAACAGATACTCTTTTGGAAAGAATGGTGAATTGTACAAATAGTAAGAGCAAAGAGTATGGACAAGTTTATAAAATACATAGGAGTCTTACTAATGGTGAGATAGAATTCTTCGATGCTTCAAATAATTTGGGCAGGCTTAAACTAAAAACGGAAGAAATGAACATCTTTTCAAAAATTCTAACGCTTTATCATTACTTAAACACCAGCAATTTTGCACCAATGCAATCCCTGATCGATCAAATTGATTTATCCGGATTAAAAGAAAATCAATTCATTAAGAATTCATTTCAGACTCGAATATATGTATTGAGAGCAAACGTTTATTTAAATGAAAACGACTTAGAAAAGTGTCGAGAATATTCCATGATGGCAATAGAAAGTACTGATGTACTAAGGTTTAAAGTTTTCAGCTATCTAACATTAGGAAATTCTTTTGTGTTCTCTGACTATTCTAAAAGTAGAAGCAGCTATATAAAGGGGCTAAATGCATCAGAAAACAATAAGTTGTTTGCCGAATACTTTAAAAGGAATTTAAGTTTTTTAAGTAATGTTTGGAACAAAGAAAATGAGTGGTTAAACATTAATTCTGACGATATTACAGACATACAGGAAGTAGCACATTTCCTTATTAATAAGAAAGAAGACACAAAGGCACGCCAGCTCTTACAATTACTTGAAAGCAAAGATCAGAATTATAACGAGTTAGGTTTTCATTATTATTTAAAGGGCTTGTTTGAGCAGAATATTGATTATTTTTACGATTCTATTGAATTTTATAAAAAATCTCAAGATAAATTTTTGATTAAGTTACCGTTGATTGCGCTTGAAAATAGCGGTGTTAATAAACGCTTGCTAAAGCTTATCTCAATGTAAAATTAAAGGAGGTGAGAAAATGAAAAAAGTTATAATGTCAGCCTTAATTGTTAGTGCATTGGCTTTAGCTTTTGTTGGAAGCAATATTAACAAAAGTAAAGAAGCGTCTGGAGAGTACGATGTGGCAGGTATGGTACGGGGAGCGTAAATAGCATTGACACAAATCAAGATTAATATTACAATTTTACTTAATTAAATTATCCAGGAATAAGTGGGAAGACGTTTGGCTCATTGGGCTAAGCGTCTTTTGTAATTTAAAGGTCACCACGAGATAAATTCATTTTCGCATAACTAAGGGAAAATAGAATAAACTTTTTAACATCTATACATAACAGGCTTAGGACTAACTGAATAATGATTAAGCACATTCGAAAAAATTTAAAAAAGAATGTGCTATTTGTCGTTAAAACATCTTTACTTATCTTCCTTAATGAATTAAAATGAGTTTAGATATCAAATACAAAAAATAAGTATTATTTTAGGAGTGTGGAATATGTCAGCAATTCAATACTTACAAAGCAGCATGACATTACATAAAAATATATATCAGAAAAAAGTTAGTGCTATTGTGCAGAACGATTTCTTTGCTTACGAAAAGAAAATTGAAAAAGAAAATATAAAGAGAAGGAAGGAAATCAGAAAGGATCTCACTAAAGGATATATTAAGATGCTAAGTGCCCAAAAGGAGGACTAATGGTAATGCAAGTAGTAAACTTTAAGTCTGCAACGGAGAAGAAGAGCAGATATGAAGAGATTGATGAAAGCTTTGCTAATATGGCCAAGCAAACATATCTAGACAGTATCCTTAATATCAGAAAAATGATACTCAATGCAAAAACAGAAAATGATTTAAGGTTAGCGAAGATGGAAGTTAATGCATTGCAACGGGATATTGACCGAGTTCTTTTAGGTGGTGATGGATTATCCAGAAGTGCTGATTGTAATCCGCATTTTAATTCATTGATAATTTTCATTACTCAATTAAAAAAACATATTTCAAATGAATTTGAGCAGTTTATCTATAAACCACAACTATAAGTTGTATTAGGCATTATCCTTATTATACATATTGCTATATAAGGGGGATTCTATGTCAAAGCTGATAAAAAAGCTGATGGAGAAACGTAACATAACAATTGAACGGATGTCCGAGGAAACGATGATTGATATTGTAAGTCTTAAAAGAATCATCGATGAACCAGATGAGGGAGATGTTGTTTCCATGAAGCTTATTGCTTTGGTATTGGATGTCTCTATTGATGATTTATTAAACGATTCAAAACGAAGGGAGGAATAATCAATTGAACGCAGAAGTTAAATCAATAAAGAATTATAATGTGTTTAATGACATTATGAGCTATCTCTACAGTAAGGATATAGCCAGCAGCTCAGGGAATTCAAGGTATCTACCGCAAGATGCAACGAGTATATCCAACACAAGAAAGAATTATACTGGAGATATAAAAAACTTCTTTCGAACTCTAAAAGGAAAAGAAATAGAACATTTAAGTGAAAATGATTTAGTAATTTCGAAAAGTGAATTGACTAGTTATATCAAACATCTTCAAAATGAAGGACTCGTAAACAAAACCATTAAAAGAAAACTTACTGCTGTGAAAATGCTTTACAAATACCTTAATCATGATTATAAAGAATATGTAGATTTAAGTGTGTTTGATACTGTAGGAAAGTTGAAAACAATAGATAGAAACTGGGGCAGAACAAACAAAGAAGAGGCAGACTTAATAGCTGAAGATTTATTTATAAATGAACGACAAAAACCTTTGATGAAAAAGCTTTTTGTAAAGGCAGCTACTAGAACTTCTTTTCGTTTAAATGCTCTTTTAAGAATTAGATGGTGTGATTTTGAACATGATGCTCACACAGGGCATTATGTGGTAACAGTTATTGATAAAGGATCAAGAGTAGTTACAACGGGTATAAACCAAGTGTTTTACGAAGAGCTGTTACAGCTAAGAGAAGAGAACTCGCTCGAAACAGACTATGTCTTTAAAGGACTTTCTGAGCAATCAGTAAGAGACTCATTAAAGCGTTCAAAAGAGAGGCTGGGCATCCCTCCAGAAAGAGATCTGAAATTTCATTCGTTTAAAGGCGTTGGTATTGATTATGTTTATGAGCATACTGGCCACGATCTATTAGCAGCAAGGGAACAGGGAAATCACAGCAATGTTTCAACTACCGAGAGGTATATGAGCAAAAGAAGCGATATTACAAACTCAGCTGGTGTAACTATGGATGAAGAAATTGATATCAGACCCCTATACGAAGCAAGCAAAGAGGATTTTATCTCTTATTTTGAAAATATAGAACCGGTGGCACTAAAAAAATTCCTTAAATTCTTATCGGAATCAAATGGGAATTGATTAATAATGACTATTTTTTATATTTCTCTTGATAATAAAGTGTCCCTTTGGTAACTTTATTTTAGCAACATGATATGAGGTGAAAGCAATAATGACAGTGATCTTTGACGAGGCAGCAAATGAGAAATTGCTCTCCGAAATGAGAGATGTGTTTTCTAAAAGAAAGCATATCAGATCTTTTATTAATAATGTTCATATAACAATGGCTGAATACAAAATATCTCCTGGCTCTACACAGAAAGTAATTAACGAGTTAGAGAATCCAGATATGGATTTGTCTAAGGAGTATATGTATTTCTTAGCAAAGTGTTTGTACACCATTCTGGAATCAGAAAGATTTAATCCAGCCAACTATTTTACTGAAAAAGATATGCAAGAGATTGAAACACTATGGGAAGGTGAAATAGAGGAAGAGATTAAGCTGCCTTATACTTTTAATGGAGCAGTTAAATACTCTGACAGTAACCTGACTTTTCAAATAACTGCGGAAGAACTTTATAGGTTGTTTGAAAATAAGCTTCTTCACTATAATCCTAATGCTCAAAGGACAAATAAAATAAAAAAAATAGAGGGCTCTGATGTTGAAATCCCTGTCCCTCAGTTAAACAAACAATCTGTAGAGGAAATTAAAGAATTGTTTAAAGAGGGAAAACTAATCAGTTCAATGTTCACCTTTAATGCACGTTTAGGAAGTTCCAATGAAGGAATTGAATTAGATTATCATGAAGAGGATATGACTCTTACTGTAAAGGAAGGGACTGTATTAGATGTGCTCGATGGCTATCACAGGTTGGTAGGTATTACTACGGCAATTAGACAGTATCCTGAATTAAAACATTTATTGAAGCGTGTGTTTAAAGTGGATATATACAACTATACTCAAAAACAAGCTAGAGAACACTTTGGACAGCAAAACACAATAAATCCTGTTAAAAAATCTAAAGTTGCTGAGATGAATCAGCATTATTATTCAAATAAAATAGTTAAATTTATTCAAGATAACAGTCTAATCGGAGATTATATAAAGACCAATGGAGATTGGGTTAAGCAGGATCAAAATATGCTGATTACTTTCTCTGATTTTAAGAAAGCAATTGAGCGCAGCTATTATAAAAAGGATTTTAACAACCAAGCAGACATTTTGAAGACAGGGAGATATTTGGCTGCCTTTTTTGATGCTCTGGCCACTTTTTATATAGATGAATTTTTAGGGGATATTGCAGGAGAAAGAAAGAAATCCTTCGTTAATAGTCATATTTTCTTTAATGGATACGTCTTGTTAGCAAAACGATTCCATGATCTAGAGATTTCAATCGATGATATTGAATCTAAAATTGAAGAAGTTCTAAAACCCATTGATTTTAATAAAGATAATAAACTTTGGGATCAACTAGGAACAGTTGATAAAAACGGAAATGCTAAATCACCACAAAAAATCTGTGATTTCTTTAGAAAAATCGAGATAAATCAGCAATTCAATTAGCTTAGGAGATGTTTGACGTAATGTACAATAGTGATATTAAGGAAAAGTACCTAGATACTGTTTCAGAAGCGGTAGCTCATCAATTAAAACCTTTGTTTTCAAAATCAGAGATAACAGAAAATCTCTATAGTAAAGACATCTACGATTTCACCTCTATGCAGATTCTTGAATTAATTAGGTCTTATGATCAAACGACAATTGGGAGCGTAAAAAGAACTTTATCATTATTGTCAATGTATATAGATTGGGCGGCATCTTATAATTTAAGTAAAGGAACAGTGAATTTAGCAAGAACTATTTCAACTGATGAATTGTATGAATGTCTAGGTGATAAGAAACTTTACATTTCTTTTAGTGAACTAGAGGACATGCAAAATAAATTGCTTAATTACCAGTCTAAAGCAGTCTTAAGATGCTTATTTGAAGGCATATCAGGACTAGCACATTCTGAACTCCTTAGTTTGTCGAAACAGCAAATAGAAGAAGCAATGTTAAATGACAATGTATTGACGCTACATGACAAAAAGAACGGTATTCGGAAATTAAAAGTAAGTAGTGATTGTCTTGTTATAGCGTTAAATGCTTCCAAGGAGACTAAATATAAATTAAAAAATGGTAGAGCAGAGGGTCAAACGAAAGAAGTATCATTAGCTGAAAATGATTATGTAATCAAGACAAAGAAAACAAGAAGTAAACACGATGGAGAAGCAGGTAAACACATAGTTACAAATCTAATTACCGATATCTCAGATTTCTTTAAAATTAATTTCCTCACTCCAAACACTATTGTTAGGTCAGGGCACTTATATCGCGCTTACCAATTATATAAAGAGAAGGGCGTGATTGATAACTCTGTCAGATACCAAATCATAGATGACTTTAATTTGATTGTTAGCAATAAACACAGAGCGGTCTACAATATGAAAGACTATATAAATGAAGACGAAGTAAAGAAATGTTATGCGGAGGAATTAGGATTAAAAGAAGAAACCATATAGTGTCATCAACCCACTCAATCTTGAGTGGATTTTTTATTGAGACAAAAAGTAAAAATAAGTATAAATATTGTATTTTAAACTGATTTTAAAAATAATTTGAAATTCGACAAATTAAGACAAAATAAACCCTTTCCACAATTGGTAACCTGTAGTAATATAGTCATGTAAACCATATGGTTTACTCAGGAGGAGACCAAGACATTAGTCTTAGTCGTTAACTCAATGCCTTTCAACCTTGAATTCATAGAGGTCTTCCACATTACAATCTAATGCAGCAGCGATTCTTTTAGCAGTTCTAATTGTCATTTCTGTCTTTTTCAACCGATTATAATCGCTCAATTGCTGTTTCTTCATGCCGACTATTTCTGCCAGCTCATTGATTGTAATGTCTTTCTTTCTACAAAGTTCAGGTATCAAGCATTGCCCGATCTCAACTTTGATCATAATCGGACATCCTCCTGCTAGTTCTGTTATGGAAAGACATAATACATATCATACCATACGATGACTTCAAATAACCACTAGCGTAATACCCACATTAAATGTATAATGTTATTAAACAAAACAGAACGCTTGTTCCCTTGTCGAGCTGTCAATAAAGAGAAAATTATAGTATAGGAGAATGAGGATGGCAGGTTATTTGAACAACATCTCGTTAAATCTTGAAATTGTATTGAAAAATAAGGCGAAAAATGAAGAAATCTCAGTAGGTATTGTAGAAAGACTTTGTGAAAAATTGCTGGTAGCAAGAGAGGTGTCCTTTGCCCAAGCTGACGGTACCGTTGAAAAATTTAAGTTGTGCGACATTGAATACGAAATAACGAATACTGAAGAAACGCATTAAATAAAATAAATAGGAAGACTCCATTGCAGCATGAATCACAGCATAGTTGGAGCTTGTAGGTGAACACGTGAAATTATCTGTTGATCTTCAGGATTACAACAACGTCAACCTAAAACTGACAAAAAAAGTACTGACTTCTGAGAATTATCAATTCCTTTTAAACTTTAACGGCAAAAGGCTAGATCTCACAGTTTCTGTGACCCCAGAGAATCTTATTAAAATAAGAGACAATATCAATGAATTAATATTTAGGTTCACTGATTAAACATCAAATTCGATCATTCTTTAAAAAATTGATCGAATTTGATTGACAATAACAGTAAAGTGATTTATGTTATAGTTAAGTATAAAAAATAAGGATATTAAAGAGGTGAGATGGAGAGGCAGATGCTTTTGGATGAAAAACTAAACAAGTTGAATGATTCATATGTGGCTTTACTTGACCATAAAAGTAATGGTGATTTAAGGAGAGTAATTGGGGAATTTCATTCAATTATTGACTATGCATATGAAGGAATGTACATAACAGAAACAATACTTAACCAAGAGGGAGAAGGCTAATGAACATAGTAAAGTCTGCGACAAACCGTATGATCACTTTAAGCGACAACAATAAAGCAAGTTTGGTTAGAAGAATTATAGAAAAAGAGAAGCTTGGATACGAATGCATTACACCGATTGAGAGTCATTACTATGAATTTGTTGCTGGAGGTTCTAATAAAAGAGGATGCAAATACCGAAGAGAATACATAGGATGTACAAAACATTACGCCAAGATGATGCTCCATCCACAAAAGTGAAATATAAGTATATAAAATGTAAGTTTTATCGAGATTCAGATAAGGAGGAATAACATGGGTGCATTAATCGCTAAGCAGCCGAATGGACGGTACTGCAGATTTAGTTCAGTGGTAGTCTGTCCGACGCACATCAATATGACGTGTGAAGACTATTTAAATAATTTTACTGGGACAACAAAAGGAAGGGAGGATGCTGAAGACACACTGACGAATTATCTCAGGCCGTTTCACGAAGTTATAAAGTGGTACAAGCCGCTGAATATGAGCGAAAAAGAGTTTGTAGTTGTGTTGAAGGAAATGTGTGATAAAAATCCAAAGGAGCCGCGGATATTATGAACACAGTATACAGAGTTTGGGACGGCGAGCAGATGCATTTTTGGGATGATGAGGGATTGAGTCTCGTTATTACAGGCGAGGGATGGAGCTTGTACCGCCATACCAACTTTTCACTTCATCCAATTCGGCTTGCGGATAGCACACAAAAAAATGCGGCTCTCATGTGGGGAACAGGATTGAAGGATAAGAACGAAAAAATGATTTATGACAAAGATTCAATATTAGATCATGGCACTGATACAAGATCAATTGTTAGGTACGACAATGAACAAGCTGGATTTTATCTTGATCTAGGAATCGGAGGCGCTTTTTTGGTGGGTGATCTTGAAGTAATCGGAGATGCTTATCAAAATCCTGAGTTATTGGAGGGTGTGGAATGATGAACAAAAAGGATAAAGAAATTTTCGCATCAATAAAAGCAAAGCAAAAAGAATTAGGGAAAGAATGGGATAGATTTTGTACTGAACCAGACTATCGAATGTCAGAGGAAAGACAGGCTGATTTCATTGAAAGAATGTTTCTTATTTATTACATTGAGCAGTATTTGGAGATTAAGGAGGGCGCGGAG
>NZ_JAAPBE010000001.1:0-1053092 GCF_022695965.1 Bacillus sp. HU-1818 | reverse complement strand
TAGTGCTTACACGTTATCTAGTTTTGAGAGAATAATTTTTAAAAAATCTCTTGCTTTTTCTGAAATACATAGTATAATGATATTTGTCACTAAAATGTCTGGTGATGATGGCGAAGAGGTCACACCCGTTCCCATACCGAACACGGTAGTTAAGCTCTTCAGCGCCGATGGTAGTCGGGGGCTTCCCCCTGTGAGAGTAGGACATCGCCAGGCAGACTTCATTCCGCAGTAGCTCAGTGGTAGAGCTATCGGCTGTTAACCGATCGGTCGTAGGTTCGAGTCCTACCTGCGGAGCCATTAATGGAGAGCTGTCCGAGTGGCCGAAGGAGCACGATTGGAAATCGTGTAGGCGGTAACCCCGTCTCAAGGGTTCGAATCCCTTGCTCTCCGCCACTATTATTTATACATATTTCAAATGAATCAATCAGGGCCCGTTGGTCAAGCGGTTAAGACACCGCCCTTTCACGGCGGTAACACGGGTTCGAATCCCGTACGGGTCATTAAAATGATGGAGGATTAGCTCAGCTGGGAGAGCATCTGCCTTACAAGCAGAGGGTCGGCGGTTCGAGCCCGTCATCCTCCACCATCATTATCGCGGGGTGGAGCAGTTCGGTAGCTCGTCGGGCTCATAACCCGAAGGTCGCAGGTTCAAATCCTGCCCCCGCAACCAATTTTTAAATCAGTACTCAAAACAGAGTGCATTAAAATGGTCCGGTAGTTCAGTTGGTTAGAATGCCTGCCTGTCACGCAGGAGGTCGCGGGTTCGAGTCCCGTCCGGACCGCCATTTTAAAAAAGTTTGGCTCGGTAGCTCAGTTGGTAGAGCAACGGACTGAAAATCCGTGTGTCGGCGGTTCGATTCCGTCCCGAGCCACCACCTATGCCGGTGTAGCTCAATTGGTAGAGCAACTGACTTGTAATCAGTAGGTTGGGGGTTCAAGTCCTCTTGCCGGCACTGTGTTTTTTATAAGATGGAGGGGTAGCGAAGTGGCTAAACGCGGCGGACTGTAAATCCGCTCCCTCAGGGTTCGGCAGTTCGAATCTGCCCCCCTCCACCATTTTTATTCTAGGGGCATAGTTTAAAGGTAGAACAGAGGTCTCCAAAACCTCCGGTGTGGGTTCAATTCCTACTGCCCCTGCCACTATATAATTCATCTTAAGACTATGGCGGTTGTGGCGAAGTGGTTAACGCACCAGATTGTGGCTCTGGCACTCGTGGGTTCGATTCCCATCAATCGCCCCATATTATCATTGGGCTATAGCCAAGCGGTAAGGCAACGGACTTTGACTCCGTCATGCGTTGGTTCGAATCCAGCTAGCCCAGTTGTATTTTTAAAACCAACTGCATATGTTATTATAAGTTCTTTAAATGCGGAAGTAGTTCAGTGGTAGAACATCACCTTGCCAAGGTGGGGGTCGCGGGTTCGAATCCCGTCTTCCGCTCCAATTATGGCGGCATAGCCAAGTGGTAAGGCAGAGGTCTGCAAAACCTTTATCCCCGGTTCAAATCCGGGTGTCGCCTTTCTTTGCCGGGGTGGTGGAATTGGCAGACACACAGGACTTAAAATCCTGCGGTAGGTGACTACCGTGCCGGTTCAAGTCCGGCCCTCGGCACCAATTTAACTTAACAAATGTTAAATTGGTTTGCAGCATTTTTGCTATCGAACTTAAACGTATACCTTATATAAAGAGTGATCTACTGACTGTAGATTACTCTTTTTTTGTTAGCCTTTATTGGTACCATAAAGGCCTTATCAGCACCTAACCGCAGCGTGTACCTTTCTTTCTTTATGATTCTCGTTAAAAAAAGGTTTTTCTTTATTTCATATTTAATTACATTCTAAGCTGAAATTTATTTGCAAAGTGAGATATAAAGATAAATGCGGATGTTATGAGAAGCGGATTTAGTCAGTGAGCAGCAAAAAACGAGGAACTTTAAAGGGATGTAAATTACGTTAGATAGCATATATGTTTCTAAATAGGATGATATCCCATATTGCAATGAAAGTATCGAATATAGAGCACAATCACTTTACCGTAAGACCTCACCAGGAGGCAGCTATTATTCATAATATGTAAAGTGAGCTTTAGCAAAAAATCTGAAATCAAATAGATTAAGATTAGTTGGAGTAATAATGCAAATCCTTTTTCGGATTATTCTAAAGAAAAGGAGTTTAAGGAAACCGTGATGTTGAGTTAATAAAAGATTTGAGAAAAACTTTTTTAGAAAATCTATTGACTCTCTGAATAATGCATGATATATTTATATTCGTCGGTTACATACGAATTGTAAACGGACATTATACTTGCCGGTGTGGCGGAATTGGCAGACGCGCACGACTCAAAATCGTGTTCCTTCTGGAGTGTCGGTTCGACCCCGACCACCGGTATAAAAATGAAAAAAGACGATATTTCAGAAAATGAAATACCGTCTTTTTTTTATGGTTTTAAAAGAACTTTGATTGCCCCGTCTGTTTTGGTGTCAAATACTTCGTAGCCTTTTTTAGCTTGGTCTAGGGGTAAGACATGTGTAATGATATCGCCGGGATCGACTTTGCCTTCTGCAATTAAATTGTATAGGTAAGGCATGTAATGGATAACCGGTGCTTGTCCTGTTCTGATATTGACGTTCCTTTGAAAAATGTCTCCAAAAGGGAAGGCATTGTATCTCATGCCGTATATTCCTGTGACTTGAATGGTGCCGCATTTACGGACAGCTTGAGCAGCCATGACGAGTGCGCCCATTGCACCGCCGTGAAGCTTTAATCCTGTGGCGAGAAATTCAAGCGGCGACATTTTTCCGTCCATCCCAACACAGTCGATGACCACATCGGCTCCGCCCTGCGTGATTTCTTTCAGATAGCTTCCCGTGTTTTGTTCGTTTTCGAAATTTACGATCTCTACGTTATTTGTCCGTTTGGCATGTTGAAGGCGGTAGTCAATATAGTCGACCGCTATGACTCTTTCAGCACCCTTCAGCCAGGCGAATTTTTGCGCCAGGAGCCCGACCGGACCGCATCCGAGTATAATCACGGTATCTCCCTTTTTCACCCCGGCGTTATCCACGCTCCAATAGGCTGTGGACATGGCATCTGAGAGCAGGACTAATTTTTCATCTTCTACTTCACAGTCATCAGGGATGCGGAAGGGGGTGAAATTGGCGTATGGCACACGCATATATTCAGCTTGTCCGCCCGGATAGCCGCCGGTTGTGTCGGAGTATCCGAAATATGCGCCCATTTCTCCATTGGCGTTTGAGTTGTCACATTGGCTTTCTAACTGATTTTTACAAAAAAAACATTCACCGCAGCTGACATTAAACGGGATGATGACGCGGTCGCCTTTTTTTACTTTATGGACGTCAGGACCCACTTCTTCAACGATTCCCATCGGTTCGTGACCAATAATATAGTCTTCCGGAAAATTTGGTATCATTCCGTGAATTAAGTGTAAATCTGATCCGCAAATCGCTGTAGTCGTTAATTTAACGATGATATCGTCTGATTTTTTGATTTCAGGGGCTTTCACTTCTTTGACTCGTATATCTTTAATCCCTTGATACGTCACTGCTTTCATTCAACATGTCTCCTCTGGCTGTCTAGTTATCGGGTGTTGCAAATGTTCCAAGCCGGTTCGTATTGTCGGGAAATAGCTTCAAACCGGCAATATCAATCGCTGTTTGGGCTGATTTCATATCCAATTGAAATTGTTTGTCTGTATCAGCGGGATGAAGCCACCCTTTTTCAATCATGAGGCTGGATAGTTCCCCGTGTAAGTGAATGGCGGCATCTAATTGATGGCGCAGTGCGGCTCTTAGTTCAGGGCTTGCCGTTTCTGTGATGGCTGCCGCGTAATTTCTGACTCCGGTTTTTACTGAGATTAAAAAATCGAGAGCCAGTGCGGAATCAGCAAGATCAGGCATTCCTTTCGCGTTTTGGGGATCTAAGTAATCGTTCAATGAAGGTTACCTCCGTTTCTTGTTGGGGCTTTTGTATATAAAGCTTGGAGCTCAGCAATATCTTTTATCGACTGTTGCACGTCTTTTTCCATAAGTGCTCTCAGTTCCTGATCAAACACAAGTCCCTGCATCATTTTTGACTTCAATAAGCAGACGGTTTTAAAATTAAGAATTTCATGTGTTTCCATTGTTTCGTGGTTTGCCAAACGGTCTTGTGCCATACAACGTTCACCTCCCGGATTCCCGTGTATTCTTTCCTTGTTTAAACCATTTATACAAAATAAAAATGATCCCAAACCATATGGGATCATTTCTTCATTCTGCGTATCGGCTGATGAGCTGATCGAGTCTGTCTGCCAGTCTGTCTGTGCCGGCTTCTAATTCATGTTCACTAAAGTAAACCTCTGTCAGCCGCTCACCATCGTTATACATTTCTTCAAGCCAGCCCGCAAGACCTCTAGCTTTCCGATCTACTTCTAGAATAAGCTCTAGTCCGTCTTCGTGGAGGTGAAATACGGCTTCCAGTTCATCGAGCAGTCCTTTGTAAGGTCCGGAATGCGGGATAAATTCAAATTCCTGCACAAATGGCAGACGCCGGCGGAAATAGGGGGCATGTTCACAGTCCGCCTCATGGAGCCTAAAGCCAATTTCCTGCAGGGCTTGTAATACATTGTCCATCCACGGGTGGAGATTGACGTGAAACGAATCATAGTCTGATTTATCGATGCCGCCTTCAATATCTAAATCAGTCATGAGAAATACGTTTGTCTTGCCGATAGTAACGGGTGTATCAAGCGGCAGCCGGAAGCTGAATGAAAAAACTTTTTCTTCGCCGGCATTTATCATAAATTCATTTGTCACCCGATGGGAGGCCACAGTTTTATATTTTGTCTCTGCTTTATCATCTTCTTTAATGGTATACTTTGTTTTAACAATAACTTCAATATGGCGGATTTGCTGTTCAATACTTCCGCCTTTGACACGGACAGTGCCGCTTACCATTTCTCCGGGACTATATTTTGACTTATGTAAAACCGTATCCAATTTTGCTGCTCCGATTCCTGCGCTTGCAGCCAGTTTCTTAAAAAATGACATGAGTTTAAGGCTCCTTTTCTTATCATATGGAAAGACATCTATTATACGTCTATATATCGGTGGGGATTCATTTATTTTAAATGAAGGAGAGGTTGCTTTGTGAAACAAATTATAGCTATGGGCGGAGGCGGCTTTTCGATGGAGCCGGATCATCTGCTCCTTGATCAATATCTTTTGGAGCAAACGAAAAAATCTGCACCGCGGGTATGTTTTTTGCCGACTGCGAGCGGTGATTCCGAAAGCTATATTCAACGGTTTTATCATGCATTTCACAAGCTTGAGTGTATGCCGGACCACTTATCCTTGTTTAAACCGCCTTCAACAGATCTGGCTTCATTTATATATGAACAGGATATTGTATACGTCGGCGGCGGAAATACCCGGAAAGAATGGGGATTAGATCATATATTGCGTGAGGCGTGGGAGAGAGGCGTTATTTTATCAGGATTAAGCGCCGGAGCCATCTGCTGGTTTGAAGAGGGCGTGACGGACTCGATGAATGGCCCGTTAACAGGCCTGAATGGCTTAGGGTTTTTACAAGGGAGCTTTTGTCCTCATTATGATGGAGAGAAGGAGAGGAGACCGGCGTTTCACAGGCTTATATCAGAAAAGTCTTTGAGTGAAGGCTATGCAGCTGATGACGGAGCGGCCTTGCACTTTATAGGAGACCAGCTGTTTCAGGTTGTGAGTTCACGAGCTAGCGCACAGGCATATCGGGTGTCACTGTATGAGAATGAAATAACAGAAATATCATTGCCGGTTTATCACTTAAGTTGAATTAGCTGAATATTTTCTACATTTCTCTTTCTTCGATTCTGTATTTATGATAAGATGAAAACGAAATCAATAGTTACTGGGGGTGCCCGACTGACGGGCTGAGAGAGAAGCGTTTGCTTCTTAACCCTTTGGACCTGATCTGGTTCGTACCAGCGTGGGGAAGTAGAGGAATTGTTTTTATTATTGTTTTTTTGGGCGATAATATATTTCTTTATGACTGACTGCCAAACCGGGTTCATACATATGAGCGCGGTTTTTTTGTGCTGGTGCTAAAGCTTGGTTGGTCCTTTCAAACTTATAGAGGGGGAAGGATTATTCATGCAAAACAATTCAGTACAGCAAGCTAACATTTCCATTATGTCGAGTTTTTCCGGAAGCAAAAAATTATATGTGGAGGGTTCTTCACCGGACATCCAAGTGCCGATGAGAGAAATCGGTTTGAGTCCAACCACCGGATCGTTCGGCGAGGAAGAAAATGCGCCGGTTCGTGTATATGATACGAGCGGCCCTTATACTGATCCTAATCAACAGATTAATATTCATGACGGCTTGCAGCCACTGCGCCATAAGTGGATTTCAGGGCGCGGTGATGTGGAAGAATATGAAGGACGAGCCATTAAACCGGAGGACAACGGCTATAAAAAAGCAAACCAAAATGAAAGCTATCCAGGCTTAAAACGAAATCCGCTTCGGGCTAAAATGGGGAAAAATGTGACTCAAATGCATTATGCGAAAAAAGGCATCATTACACCGGAAATGGAGTTTATCGCGATTCGTGAGCATGTGTCTCCGGAATTTGTGAGAGATGAAGTAGCCAGCGGACGTGCGATCATTCCTTCCAATGTGAATCACCCTGAAAGCGAGCCGATGATTATCGGGCGGAATTTCCATGTGAAAATCAATGCGAACATCGGAAATTCTGCGGTCACTTCGTCAATTGAAGAAGAAGTCGAAAAGATGACATGGGCGATTCGCTGGGGAGCGGATACGATGATGGACCTTTCTACCGGGAAGGATATTCACACGACTCGTGAATGGATCATCCGCAATTGTCCGGTGCCGGTGGGAACAGTGCCGATTTATCAGGCCCTTGAGAAGGTGAATGGGGTTGCTGAGGATTTAACGTGGGAAGTGTATCGCGACACATTGATTGAACAGGCGGAACAAGGCGTTGATTACTTTACCATCCATGCGGGAGTCTTGCTTCGATATGTGCCTTTAACTGCAAAGCGTACAACGGGTATAGTATCACGCGGAGGGGCAATCATGGCGCAATGGTGTCTGGCCCATCATCAGGAAAGCTTCTTATACACTCATTTTGAAGAGATTTGTGAAATTATGAAGGCTTACGATATTGCTTTCTCCCTCGGTGACGGTCTGCGTCCTGGTTCGATCGCGGATGCGAATGATGAGGCGCAGTTTGCGGAGCTGGAGACGCTTGGAGAACTGACGCAAATTGCATGGAAGCATGATGTACAGGTGATGATTGAAGGCCCGGGGCATGTGCCGATGCATAAAATTAAAGAAAACATGGATAAGCAGCTTGAAATTTGTAAGGAAGCGCCTTTTTACACGTTAGGACCGCTGACGACGGATATTGCCCCTGGCTATGACCACATTACATCAGCGATCGGAGCGGCGATGATTGGCTGGTACGGGACTGCGATGCTGTGCTATGTCACGCCGAAAGAGCATTTGGGACTGCCAAATCGCGATGATGTGAGAGAAGGAGTAATAACTTATAAAATTGCGGCTCATGCGGCTGATCTTGCAAAAGGGCATCCGGGAGCACAAATGCGCGATGACGCCCTTTCAAAAGCGCGCTTTGAATTCCGCTGGCGTGATCAGTTTAACCTTTCCCTCGATCCTGAAAGGGCGATTGAATATCATGATGAAACATTGCCTGCGGAAGGAGCAAAGACGGCTCATTTCTGTTCGATGTGCGGACCGAAGTTTTGCAGTATGAGAATTTCACAGGATATTCGGGATTATGCGAAGGAAAATAATCTTAATGAATCTGAAGCTATAGATGAAGGATTAAAAGAAAAGGCAAAAGAGTTCGTGGAGACGGGAAGCCATTTATATCAATAAAAGGCGGCAGATGAAGATGGAGTTTTAAGCATCTTCGTCTGTTTTTTTATTGTGTCCGAACTATAAATGGTAAGCGTAGCCGGACCCCTTTGATGAAATGATTGGCCGTAAGGTTTGTATTTAAGGTGCCGCTGTCTCAAATTATAGTTGACAGGTAGGTATAGTGTGAATTAAGATGATGAATAAATATTTCCATATGCAAGCTGATCGGATCACCGAAGGCCCTTATCTTTTGTCATAGATAAGGGCCTTTTTGTATCTGATAAGCGGGCATGCGTGGAATCGGGAGGAATTGTCATGGGAGTTAAAAAATATGTGCCGGCAGGGCGGAAAAAACCGAAAAAACGAAAAAAATATAAGAAACAAACGTTAAGTTTGGAGTTGCTTATTGAAAAAAACAAATGGGAGATTCTGAATAATGAACATCAGATGGAGGAGATTTATATGAAAATTGATGAAAAACATGCAGGAACCAGATAAGTGTTATTTATTTTGAGGCAAATGCATTTTTCATTTCAAACCGTTAAATGAGAATATCTTTTGAATGAAAAAACCGCTGATCACGTTGTCAGCGGTTTTTTGTAAGGTCAAACTTCTTTCTTAATCGGCAGTCCGAGCCCTTTCGCAACACGGTTTCCGTACTCTGGATCTGCTTTGTAGAAATGCTCGATTTGACGCAATTTGATTTCTTCTTTTTCAACCGGTTTCATCGCGTCAACGATGTTTTGGACAAGGCGTGTACGCTCGTCTTCGCTCATTAAGCGATAAAGGTCGCCGGCTTGAGTATAGTGGTCATTATGATCGTAGCCTACGCTGTCAGCCATGCCGGATACCGGATATGCGGCTTGTTTATCTTCAGGTGATTCAGTCGGTCCGCCAAAGCTATTAGGTTCGTAATATACGGAACCGCCGCCGTTATTGTCAAAGCGCATTTGGCCGTCACGCTGATAGTTTTTCACTTCATTGCGAGGACGGTTGATTGGCAAGGATTGATGGTTCGCGCCCACACGATAGCGATGCGCATCATGATATGCAAACAAACGGCCTTGGAGCATTTTATCAGGTGATACATCGACACCTGGCACCAATGTTCCTGGAGAGAATGTCGCCTGTTCTACTTCAGCAAAGTAATTTTCAGGATTTCTGTCAAGAACCATGCGGCCGACTTCAATGAGCGGATAGTCTTTTTGAGACCAGACTTTTGTGACATCAAATGGATCGAACCGATACGTATTTGCATCTTCTAAAGGCATGATTTGCACATATAATTTCCATGCGGGGAAATCACCGTTTTCAATCGCATTAAACAAATCTTCGGTATGATAATCCGGGTTTTCACCAGCGATTTTTGCAGCTGTTTTTACATCAAGGTTCTTCACGCCTTGTTCTGTTTTAAAGTGATATTTGATCCATACGCCTCCGCCGTCTGCATTCGTCCATTTAAAAGTATGGCTTCCGAAACCATGCATATGGCGCAGTGTAGCTGGAATTCCGCGATCAGACATCAAGATGGTGACTTGATGAAGTGATTCAGGGGATAAAGACCAGAAATCCCATACGGCGGTAGGGTTTTTCAGATGTGTTTTCGGATCTCTCTTCTGTGTATGAATGAAGTCTGGGAATTTGATCGCATCGCGAATAAAGAATACAGGGGTATTGTTACCGACGATGTCATAGTTCCCTTCTTCAGTATATAATTTCACTGAAAATCCGCGAGGGTCGCGTACTGTATCAGCAGAGCCAAGTTCACCGGCCACTGTAGAAAAACGTACAAATAGCGGTGTGCGTTTTCCGACTTCTGATAAGAAATTCGCTTTTGTATATTTAGTCAGATCATTTGTCACTTCAAAATAACCGTGGGCACCGGCACCTTTAGCATGAACAACACGCTCAGGAACACGTTCTCTATTGAAATGGGCCAATTTTTCAAGTAAGTGTACATCTTGAATTAAAGTTGGTCCGCGAGAACCGGCTGTCATTGAATTTTGGTTATCACCAACCGGAGCGCCCCAGTTAGTCGTAAGTTTATTTGAACTCATCTCATCACCTCTTGGAATTTATAAAGTTATAATACCATCTATTATAAAAAAGTCAATATTATTTTATAATGATTATAAAATAAATATTTTTATAAAAGAGTAATACTGCTAACCAGCGGGATCGTGCACACTGATGCCGAGATGACAAAAGACTTATTGAGGATAAGAAGTTTTGGTTTTTGAAAAAATAGTTGACATGTCGGAATACTTTGAATTAACATGATATTTACATTCAAATCGACATTGAGGCAGCTGATCGGACCACCGAAGGCTCCCATCTCTATAAAAACTTGAGATGGGGGCCTTTTTGTTTATCCAATTATTAAAAGAAAGCGGGGAGCATAATGGCTGTAACCATTCACATTAATGAAAAATCTTTTATCAGCGACGGCCGGAAAGTAAACGTATTGGATCATATTCATTTATCCATCGCGCCGGGCGAATTTCTGACGGTGATCGGACCGAGCGGATGCGGTAAAAGCACATTGCTTAAAATGATTGCCGGACTGGACACGGACTATGACGGCGAAATTATGATAAACGACAGAGAAATAAAGGCTCCCGGCATTCAGCAAGGTTTCATTTTTCAAGAGCATCGGCTGTTTCCTTGGATGACAGTCGAACAGAATATCGCTGCAGATTTGAATTTGAAAGATCGAAAGGTCAGAAAAAAAGTAGATGAACTAATAGAGATTGTCAGGCTGAAAGGGTCGGAGAAGGCGTATCCCCGGGAACTATCAGGGGGAATGTCACAAAGGGTGGCCATTGCAAGAGCTTTGCTGAGGGAGCCGGAGGTGCTGCTTTTAGATGAGCCGTTTGGCGCTTTAGACGCTTTTACAAGAAAACATCTTCAGGATGTGCTCTTGGATATCTGGCGGGAGAAAAAGACAACGATGATTCTTGTTACACATGATATTGACGAGTCCGTTTATTTAGGAAATGAGCTGGCGATTCTCAGTGCCAAGCCGGGCAGACTGCATAAAATGTTGCCGATTGATCTAGCGTATCCCCGGAACCGGACAACGGCTGATTTCCAATTGCTCAGACAGAAAGTGCTATCAGAATTTGAAAAGACAGAAGACCTGCAATATGCAGAAGGAGCAGGGATTTAAAATCAGCAGAAAGAAAGGGCGGAATCTGACATGAAAAAAGCATTCCTACTTTTATCGGCAGTTATTTTTCTACTAACAGGATGCGGCTCTGACGGGGCAAGCGGAAAAAAAGAATTAAAGGAAATTAATATCGGAATTCAGCAGAGTTTAAGCCCGCTTTTGATTGCTAAGGAAAAAGGCTGGTTTGAAGAGGCATTTGAAAAAGAAGGAATTAAAGTGAAATGGACGGAATTTCAAAGCGGGCCGCCCCAGTTTGAAGGGCTTGCCGCTGATAAGCTCGATTTCTCACAGGTCGGTAATTCACCTGTCATTTCCGGTCAGGCGGCAGGCATCAGCTTTAAAGAAATCGGCTTGTCTCAGGATGGTTTGAAAGCTAACGGGATTCTGGTCAAAAAGGACAGCGGCATTCATAACCTGAAAGATTTAAAGGGGAAAAAGATAGCGGTAGCCAAAGGAAGCAGCGGGTTTGACTTTCTCTATAAGGCTCTAGATCAAGAGGGGCTTTCTGCTGGTGATGTCAATATTATTCAGCTTCAGCCAGATGAAGCCACGTCCGCTTTTGAAAACGGAGCTGTTGATGCATGGTCGATTTGGGAGCCGTATCTGTCTATAGAAACGCTTAAGCACGAAGCGAAAATCATCGCAAACGGAGAAACCACGGATTTGTATTCACCTGGCTTTACACTGGTCAGAACGAAATTTGCCGATGAGTACCCTGATGAAGTGGTCCGCTTTTTGAAAGTTTACGATAAAGGGGTGGCATGGCAAAAGAAACATAGAGAAGAAGCCGCAGATCTGTATGCGGACATAAAGAATTTAGATAAAGAGGTAGTGAAAAATGTATTAAACAATACTGAGCCGTTGAATGAAATCATCAATGATGACATTATCAAGGCCCAGCAGGAAACTGCGGATTTCCAATACCGGACAAAAGCGATTAATAAAAAAATTGATGTGAAGGAAGTAGTGGATAATTCATTTATCAAAAAAGCGTTAAAAGAAGGTGAAAAATGATGAAAGCTGCTGCAACAACTGCCGGTTCATTACAGAAAACAAATGTCTCACAAAAGCGGAAGAACACAGCAAAAAACGTCTATGGCTGGGTAAAAGGGCTGGTTTTGCCCTTTGTGATCATTGCGGTGTGGCAAATCGCAGGGTCACTGGAGATTGTGTCTGCTACCGTCCTGCCGACGCCGCTTGTCATTCTCCTGACTTTTAAAGATTTAATTGTATCGGGAGAGCTATTCGTGCATTTGAAAATCAGTGTGTACCGGGCGGCCGCGGGCTTTCTGTCAGGCGCAAGTCTCGGTTTGCTCGTTGGATTGCTGGTTGGATTCTCGAGGAAAACAGAACATTACATTGACCCGTCCTTACAAATGCTCAGAACTGTTCCGCATCTGGCAGTGACACCGCTGTTTATTTTATGGTTTGGCTTTGATGAGACTTCGAAGATTCTCTTAATTGCACTCGGCGCCTTCTTTCCAGTCTATATCAATACCTTTTTAGGCATACGCGGAGTCGATTCAAAGCTGTTCGATGTGGCGAAAGTGCTGGAGTTTCCTTGGTACCGGCAGATGACGAAATTGATTTTGCCGGCGGCGCTTCCGAGTATTCTTCTTGGCATTCGTTTATCGCTCGGAATTGCTTGGCTGGGGCTTGTCGTAGCGGAGCTGATGGGGTCGAGCGAGGGCGTCGGTTATATGATTATGGATGCGAGACAGTTTTCGCAAACGAACAAAGTATTTGTCGGAATCATCATTTTTGCGGTTGTCGGCAAACTGACGGATTCATTCGTCCGCTTCTTGGAGCGCAAGTTATTAAAATGGAGAAACAGCTATCAAGGCTGAAATTATATAGAAGGGGAGAGTTATGATGGAAATTCTTTGGTTTATTCCAACACATGGAGACGGCCGGTACATTGGAACGAAAATAGGCGGAAGACAAGCCGATCATTCCTATTTTAAACAAGTAGCGCAAGCAGCCGATAGGCTTGGATATACAGGTGTGCTGCTGCCCACCGGGAGATCATGCGAAGATCCGTGGCTGACCGCGTCGGCTTTGGCTGCGGAAACAAGACATTTGAAATTTTTAGTGGCTGTCAGGCCGGGCCTTATGCAGCCGTCTGTCGCTGCGAGAATGACATCTACTCTTGACCGGATTTCAGAAGGGCGTTTGCTGATTAATGTTGTAGCCGGCGGTGATGCGCATGAATTGGCAGGTGACGGGCTGTTTATCAGCCATGATGAGCGCTATGAAGCGACAGATGAATTTTTAACGATTTGGCGAGGGCTGCTGCAAGGGGAAACCGTTGACTATGAAGGCAAGCATATGAAAGTGGAGAACGGGAATCTATTGTTTCCGCCGCATCAAACGCCGCACCCTCCCCTTTATTTCGGAGGATCTTCCGCCGCCGGCATTGAAGTGGCAGCAAAGCATACGAACGTATATTTGACATGGGGCGAGCCGCCGGAAAGTGTGAAAGAAAAAATAGAGACAGTCAAAAAACAAGCGAAAAAGGAGGGGAGATCCGTCCGTTTCGGTATCAGGCTTCACGTCATTGTCAGAGAATCGGCAGAGGAGGCGTGGAATGCGGCCGACAGATTGATCAGCCATTTGGATGAAGATACAATCGCCCAAGCGCAGGCAGCACTCCGGAGGGCAGATTCTTCAGGGCAAAAGCGAATGTCAGACCTTCATAATGGTGACAGAAGCAAGCTGGAGGTAAGCCCAAATCTTTGGGCAGGCATCGGGCTGGTAAGAGGGGGAGCAGGCACAGCGCTTGTCGGCGATCCTGAAACAGTTGCCGAACGTATATTGGAGTATAAGGCACTGGGCATAGAATCATTTATTTTTTCCGGCTATCCACATTTAGAAGAGGCGTATCATCTTGCTGAGCTGGTTTTTCCGCTTCTGCCTTTTGACAATGAACGCACAAAGGGATTAAAAGCTGTTACAGGAGAGGCTATCGGGAACAGCCATTTCCCGGATCAGAAAAAAATGAGCGTGTAAGTCAGAGCCTTTGAGAGCCATTTTCTTGTTCGCCTTTTTGTAATGAGCGAACAAGAAAATGGAAAGAGAGGCTGTATTGTGAGAATAAGAGGACAGGCGATTTTTATAAGCGTGAATCTTGCTTTTTTCAGTTGTACATGATAAATTTTAAATCGTAACTATTACGATTAACAGGAGGTTTTATTTTTTGGCTAAGAAATCTAAAGTGGCAAAAGAATTAAAACGGCAGCAGCTTGTTGAAAAATATGCAGAAATCAGAAGAGAATTGAAGGAAAAGGGAGATTATGAAGCGCTAAGCAAGCTTCCGAGAGATTCAGCTCCAGGAAGGCTTCATAACCGCTGCATGGTAACAGGCCGTCCGAGAGGTTACTTGAGAAAATTCAAAATGTCCAGGATTGCATTCAGAGAGCTGGCGCATAAAGGCCAGATCCCGGGTGTGAAAAAAGCTAGCTGGTAATCAAGAGATTGTTGTTTCTTTTTGTGAATAAGAACTCCGTCCATTCACATGGTGCCGGAGTTTTTTGTGCTTTTATGAAAAGAGATAACATAGACTAGATGCTGTACAATCATGATGGCAAATACGAGTAAGATGGGAAAGAAGGGGATGTGTGATTGGAATAATGGATAAAAAATGAGCAGGACGGCTGCGATTGGCAGGGAAAAATAAACGGCAACGTATGAGGCCCGGCATGCTTTCGCTGTCAACATCTGTTCTCTCTCATCCTGTTCTTCAAATTCATCAGGCAGCAGCAGGCCTTTTTTTGACTTCGGACCCATCTTTTTCTGAACATAGAGGTAAACGGCGGTTCCGATACAAAAGAGAATAAACGGGGTAATGTTCATCTCAAATTCCATTCCGCCTGATTGGGTCCTGAAAAATAAAGCCCCTTTTTTTGATGCTTCAAAATAAGTAATAATTGTCCAGCAGGCAAGGGCAAAAAGCACAAGCTGAAACGCCGCTTTTATTTTCATGTTCATTTTACAATTCCTCCTCCAGCCAAAAAACGTCCTCCATAGCCATGGAGAATGCTTTGCAGATTTTTAAAGCCACTAACAGCGAGGGAACGTAGTCTCCTTTTTCAATTGCTGCTACCGTTTGTCTTGTCACGCCGACTGCTTCCCCGAGTTTTTCCTGAGAATAACCGAATCGCGCTCTAAGTTCTTTCACCTTATTATTCATCATGACATCCGCCGCCTTTAATTCTCTCACTTTCTTATATTGTAAAGTATGATTAACATTGTGTAAACGTTACTTAACATTTTTGTGGTCTTGCTTATAAAAAAAATATTTTTCGACAAAAAATTTAATATTCCCTTGACGAAAAATTAATAAACATGTAATATAAGAAAAGTCGATGCGGTGCTGTTGCCGCGATATTCTGACGCGGGTGTAGTTTAGTGGTAAAACCTCAGCCTTCCAAGCTGATGTCGTGAGTTCGATTCTCATCACCCGCTCCATACATACGTTATTAACGCAGTGTTTCGTTTCTCAGATAAACGAAGTATTGCGTTTTTTTATGTGAAAAAAGACACGTTTCAGGCGTGTCTTTATGTAGTCCAATGAACGGTATGAGAGCCGCCGTGAATTTGCTCAAACATTTTTGTTAATGATTCCAGCAGCTTGTTCGCTTTGTCTTTTTCAAAAGAAGGCGGAAAAAAGACAAGCTGTAAGAGTTGTTTTGTGTCAGGTGTGACAGGTGCGTGATTCGTCAATCCTGTAAAATCGCCAAATACGCCGTTTTGATCGGAAAAGGCCAAGATGTTTGCCTTTTCGCCGACTGAAAGACGGACAGGCGCATGAAGCCGTCCGGCATCATATACCATGATGGGAAGCGAATATTTCAATGAGAAAAAATTTGTGGTATCATGGGCTGAATCCTTGCTCTCTATGAACTGTTCGCGTGAAATGAACAAGAGCACCTGTTCAACGGGTGTGATTTGTCCTTCAAAAGAAGGGTGCAGCTGTTTAAAGACCTGCTGCCATTCTTTCACGAAGGGCTGATCGGATATTCCGCCATCGGCATAATCAAAATAAAGAGATTCTTGAAATAAGCGAAGTCTGCCTTTCAGCATTTGCGGAGACGGCCCGACTTCAATATGCTCATATAGGACGGCAGCAGCGTGTAAACCGTGTGCCCGTTCAGTTATTATAGGGTCAAGATGAATGTCCAACTAAATGTCACTCCAATCCGGAATAGTACTCATCTATTATACGCGGCTTAGAGGTGAATCACAAAGAAAGGAGGCTGTGCAAAAAATGAATATTCGTCAGCTGCAAGAAGAATTAATTGAATATGCGAAAAGCATCGGGGTGGACAAGATCGGCTTTACCACCGCTGACACTTTCGAAAGCTTAAAAGACCGTTTGATTCTGCAGGAATCACTTGGCTACCTATCAGGTTTTGAAGAGCCTGATGTGGAGAAAAGAGTGACACCGACGCTTCTTTTGCCAAAAGCAAAATCCATCGTGGCTATCGCGCTTGCGTATCCTTCCAAAATGAAAGATGCGCCGAGAAGTACAAAAGACGCGCGCCGCGGTATTTTTTGCAGAGCTTCCTGGGGAAAAGATTACCATGATGTGCTTCGTGAAAAGCTTGATCTTCTGGAGGCTTTTTTGCAAAGCAAGCATGAAGAAATACGGACAAAGTCCATGGTTGATACAGGAGAACTGTCTGACCGTGCGGTGGCAGAGCGGGCCGGCATAGGCTTCAGCGCGAAAAACTGTATGATCACGACACCTGAATACGGGTCTTATGTCTATTTGGCGGAAATGATCACAAATGTGCCCTTTGAGCCGGACGTGCCGATTGAAGATATGTGCGGTTCATGTACAAAATGTCTTGATGCCTGTCCGACCGGCGCTCTTGTGAACCCCGGACAGCTTAATGCTCAGCGGTGCATTTCTTTTCTTACGCAGACAAAAGGGTTTTTGCCAGATGAATTCCGCACGAAAATCGGAAACCGGCTGTATGGCTGTGATACTTGCCAGACCGTATGTCCGATTAATAAAGGAAAAGATTTTCACCTTCATCCGCAAATGGAACCGGACCCGGAGATTGCAAAGCCGCTGTTAAAGCCGCTTTTGACAATAAGCAACCGTGAGTTTAAGGAGAAATTCGGCCACGTGTCAGGCTCATGGCGCGGCAAGAAGCCGATTCAGCGTAACGCAATCTTGGCGCTCGCCCACTTTAAAGACCAATCGGCTTTACCTGAATTGGCAGCCCTTATGCATCAGGACCCGCGCCCTGTCATCAGAGGAACTGCCGCGTGGGCAATCGGGAAAATCGGCGATCAAGAATATGCCGAAGAGCTGGATCGTGCGCTTGCGAAAGAAAAAGATGAAGAAGTCAAACGTGAAATTGAAAAAGGGATTGATTTATTAAAGGCGGCCAATAAGACTAAACAGGGATTGTCCTGACATATGCTGATAGAGGATTGAAAAAACACTTGTATGCAGAATCAAGTGTTTTTTCTCTATAAAAAAGCATGGTGGGTGGAGCGCTTGAAGCACATTTTAGAAAGTTTAGCGGAGGAGCGGCTTGGTTACTTGGTAAATGGGCTTGAAATGAGGCAAGAGCGCCAAGTCGGTGATGCAGATGTGATTGACCGGAAAAAGAAACTCTTGGCAAAGCGAAAAGTTGAGATTGTAAAAGCGAAGGCGAAGGCCGTGATCAGGAACACACATGTAGAAGATGACGGAACAACCTGTATGACGTATACCATACACACAGAGTATCTTTGCAAGGAGCAGGACGGAACCCTTTATATAGAAGAACAATTAGAGGATCGGACTGCGTTTATTTATAACCAGATGCTGATTAAGGACCAAGAAGTTGTGAAAAAGCCTGCCGGATTTTCTGAAGGGCAGAGTATCATTGAGTATACGAATGAGGAAAGAGAAGGATTCGGCAGAGCGTTTCAATACGACCGTCTGGCAGCGGTTCAGTATGCAGAAAAATACTGGAATAAACGAAATGCTGCGTATAAAAATTTTAGTGATAATTGCACCAATTACATTTCACAGTGTCTCCATGCAGGCAGCGCACCGATGCGGGGTTATCCGAATAGAGGCTCAGGCTGGTGGATGAAGGACAGCTCATGGAGCTACAGCTGGACTGTTGCCCATTCAATGAAAATGTACTTAGCCAAATCGAAGGCCGGACTGCGCGCGGTACAGGTTTCGTCTGCCGAGGAGCTGGTGCCGGGTGATGTCATTTGCTATGACTTTGAAGGGGACGGACGTTTTAATCACACAACGATCGTCGTGGCGAAGGATAAAAGCAATATGCCGCTGGTGAACGCCCAATCCTATGACAGCCGGATGAGATATTGGTCATATGAAGATTCAACAGCGTACACACCTTCTATCAGATATGTATTTTTTCATATTATAGATGATACGACAAAGGGATAATTAATGATATAATGGTGGGCGGACAAGAAAAACAGAGGTGAACAGATTGGCATTACATGTCGTTTTATATCAACCGGAAATTCCCGCAAACACAGGGAATATTGCACGTACCTGTGCAGCAACAAATACAACGCTTCATTTGATCCGCCCGCTCGGATTTTCAACTGATGACAAAATGCTCAAGCGCGCAGGACTCGATTACTGGGAGTTCGTAAATGTCGTTTATCATGACTCATTGGAGGAATTATTTGAGGCATACCAAAAGGGGCAGTTTTTCCTCATTACGAAATTTGGCCAAAAGCCGCACACGTCATTTGATTACACTGACATTGACGAAGACTATTTCTTTGTTTTCGGCAGAGAAACTAGCGGATTGCCAAAGGATCTGATTGAAAAAAATATGGATCGCTGTCTGCGTCTCCCTATGACAGAGCACGTGAGATCACTGAATCTGTCAAATACCGCGGCGATTCTCGTCTATGAGGCACTGCGCCAGCAGAATTACGGAGACTTGAAATAGCCGAAATCCGCTCATATGAATGGGCGGATTTCTTTTTTATTTAACAACGTAACAGTGTTATGTTACAATACGACATAAAGGAGTTGGAAAGATGGAGGAACACGAACAATTAATCTCTAAAAAGGATTTGCTGGAAGAGACTTCGATATCATACGGCCAGCTATACCGATGGAAACGAAAAAACTTAATTCCTGAGGAATGGTTTATTCGTAAATCAACTTTTACCGGGCAAGAAACCTTTTTTCCGCGTGCAGAAATATTGAAACGAGTATCGAAAATTCAAGAAATGAAGGAAAATCTATCCTTGGATGAAATGCGGGATATGCTGTCGCCGAGAGTCAAGGACATGAAAATAACCGGAGGCGAGCTGGTTGAAAGAGGATTGATCTCGTCGGAAGTTCTGTCTGTTTTTCTAAAGCTGCGCGATACGGACAACGTGTATTTTTCTTATCAGGACATCCTGTCAGCCTATGTGCTTGAAGGGCTTCTCCAATCTGGAAACATCAGTCTTGATGAAGGGAAAATGGCAGTGGAAGTGCTGAACCAGTCTGGCCTTTCTGAGATAAAAAAACATACCGAATTGATTATATTACGCAAACTCGGCATCACGACATGTTTTGTCGCTGCTTCTTCAGAGCCGATCATTTTTGAGAAAGCAGTAAAAATTGCAGAGAAAATAGATTTGGCAGAGGCTTCGGAAGAATTAAAAGCAAAATTATTGTAGGAGGAGCGGCGAATGAATAACGAAAAGCTTATTATCAATGGATCAGGAAGTTCAAAAGGAGGAAAGTTTCAAACGGTTGAAATTAATGGGAGCGGCATTGTGACCGGAGATATCGAATGTGAATCTCTCAGATTTAACGGCAGCGGAAAAGCCGATGGCAAAGTCAAAGCGGAAGATGTGATCATCAGCGGATCTGCAAAAATTACTGGAGCCGTTGAGGCAGATTCTATTCATATTAACGGATCGGCATCTATTCATGGAAATCTTCAAGCGAATAAAGTGAAAGTCGCTGGTTTTTCCTCGTTCGGCGGGTTTGTCAAAGGGGAGGATCTCACAATTTCAGGTAAAGCCTCCATCGCGGAAGATTGCGAGATTGAAACGTTTCAATCTGAAGGGAAATTCTCAGTGGGCGGTCTTCTTAACGCCGACGACGTGAATATCAGACTTTCCGCCGGGGAAAGCAAGGCGCAAGAAATCGGCTGCCGGCGCATTGTGGTCAAAAGCCGGCGCGGGGTGCTGTCTCTGTTCAAGCTTTTGCCTTCTCCGGTTTTAACGGCTCATACAATCGAGGGAGATGAGATTGACCTAGCAGATACAAAGGCAAAGATTGTCCGGGGAAATTCAGTGAAGATTGGTCCCGGCTGCCACATTGAGCTTGTGGAATACAGCGGACAATTTGAATGTGATCAGTCGGCGACGGTAGTGAAAAGCCAGAGGATATAAGGAGAGCTCTCATGGAGAATTTGAAGTTGAACGGATCGGGAAGCGCAGCCGGAGGAGCCTATCATAAGGTTACCATCAGAGGAGAAGGGATCATCGGTGAAGGCTTGGTCAGCAACGGCTGCCGGATTTTCGGCACAGGGCGTTTCTTGGGAGGCGCGGAAGTAAACAGGTTTGCCGTTTTTGGAGAAAGCAAGGTCGACGGAAGTTTGACCGCTCAGCATATCGGCATTTTCGGAACAATGAAAGTCGGAGATGACCTGCATTTTGAAGAAATGAAAATAAAAGGAACGGCAGACGCAGCCGGGAGTGCGGCCGGACATTCGTGTGATGTCAAAGGAACACTGAGGGTGAAGGGAGATTGTGAAACAGAGATCTTTCGCTTGGCGGGAAGCCTGGAGGTTGGTGGATTGCTGAATGCCGGTGAGGTAACCATTGGATTGCGCTTTGGGCGCAGCTCCGTAAAAGAAATCGGAGGCACATCCATTACGATAAAAAATAACCCCGGTTTTCTCAAACGCGGAGGCACGCTCACAGCCGATCTTATCGAAGGCGACACTATTTATATTGAAAACACACAAGCTGCTGTTGTCAGAGGTACACATATGAAGATCGGCCCCGGCTGCAAAATTGGGAAACTCGAGTATATCAAAAGCGGCAAGAACAATTAAGAAAAATGATAACGAAACATTGTTGTGTTTCATGATGAAAAGGGTGCCTGAACAAATCAGGCACCCTTTCTTTTTATTCCATTATTTCTTTCCTGGCTTGCTGTCGTATCCGGCTGTAAAAATTGAGACCAAAAAAGTGAGAATGACTCCCATCATGATGATTGTTTTCACCATCTCTCCCCCTCTTCATTTTTCCCTTTGCTGCCCGGTCTGGATGATTCTGTATGTTCTTCATTATGAAGGGTTCGCGTCATTCTTGTCAATGACGGACAAACTCTCTTCATTTTTAAGAAACGAAAGCATGTATCATCAGATCACCGCATAGATTGTATCAAAGTACCTTATTTGCACAGCGCATCAAACATGATAGAGGAGGTCCTTATGGATATATTAAAGAAAATTGAAAAGTACAGAGAGGAAGAGCAGCGTCTCAAATGGGAAGGAACATTCGCTGATTATTTGGAGATTATTAAAGAAAATCCAATGGTCGCGCAATCTGCTCATTCTCGCGTTTTTAATATGATAAAAGACAGCGGAATCGAGGAGAGCGGCGGAAAGAAGAAATACAGCTTTTTTGATCGGGAGCTGTTTGGGCTTGAGGAATCTCTGGAGCGCCTTGTAGAGGAATATTTTCACCCGGCAGCCAAAAGGCTCGATGTCAGAAAACGGATTCTTCTGTTAATGGGTCCTGTCAGCGGCGGAAAATCCACCCTTGTCACGATGCTGAAAAAAGGGCTTGAAGCATACTCCCTGACTGATAACGGCGCTGTCTACGCGATCAAAGGCTGCCCGATGCACGAGGACCCGCTCCATTTAATTCCCCAAAATTTACGTGAAGATTTTTACAGAGAATACGGCATCCGCATTCAGGGCAATCTTTCTCCGCTTAATTTAATGAGGCTTGAAGAAGAGTATGGCGGAAGAATTGAAGATGTAAAAGTGGAAAGAATCTTTTTTTCCGAAGATAAAAGAACAGGAATCGGAACCTTCAGCCCGTCTGATCCGAAATCACAGGATATTGCAGATTTAACCGGAAGCATTGATTTCTCAACGATTGCTGAATACGGTTCCGAATCAGATCCCCGCGCATACCGTTTTGACGGTGAGCTGAATAAAGCAAACAGGGGAATGATGGAGTTTCAGGAAATGCTGAAATGTGATGAAAAGTTCCTCTGGCATTTGCTGTCACTGACGCAGGAAGGAAACTTCAAAGCCGGGCGGTTTGCTTTAATTTCAGCTGACGAGCTTATCGTAGCCCACACGAACGAAACGGAGTACCGCTCGTTCATCTCCAATAAGAAAAATGAAGCTCTTCATTCAAGAATCATTGTGATGCCTGTTCCTTATAACCTGAAGGTGTCAGAGGAAGAGCGTATTTATGACAAAATGATTTCTGAGAGCGATGTGGCGGATGTTCACATTGCGCCTCATACACTTAAAGTCGCCGCCATGTTTTCGATTCTCTCCAGATTGAAGGAGCCAAAGCGGTCTGACATAGACTTGGTGAAGAAGATGAGATTGTACGACGGAGAGAGCGTTGAAGGTTTTAATTCCGTTGACGTGGAGGATATGAAAAAGGAATACAATGATGAGGGGATGAGCGGTATTGACCCGCGTTATGTCATTAACCGCATTTCCTCTACCATCATCAGAAAAAATATGGAGTCGATCAATTCGCTTGATGTTTTGCGCTCTTTAAAGGAAGGGCTTGATCAGCACCCTTCTATTTCAAGTGAAGACCGGGAGCGTTATCTGAATTTTATCTCGGCCGCACGCAAAGAGTATGACGACATCGCCAAAAAGGAAGTCCAAAAAGCATTTGTCTATTCATATGAAGAATCTGCAAAAACGCTGATGGACAATTACTTAGACAACGTCGAAGCCTATTGCAATAAAAATAAGCTTCGCGATCCGCTGACCGGAGAAGAAATGAACCCGGATGAAAAGCTGATGAGATCCATCGAAGAACAAATCGGCATTTCAGAAAATGCGAAAAAAGCATTCCGCGAAGAAATCTTAATTCGCATTTCCGCGTATGCAAGAAAGGGCAAGCGGTTCGATTATAATTCCCACGAAAGGCTTCGTGAGGCGATTCAGAAAAAATTGTTCGCCGATCTCAAGGATGTGGTTAAAATTACGACATCAACCAAAACGCCGGATGAGCAGCAGCTTAAAAAGGTAAATGAAGTTGTGGCTCGATTAATTGATGAACATGGCTATAATTCCACAAGTGCAAACGAGCTGCTGAAGTATGTCGGCAGCCTGCTGAACCGATAAAGTGAGAAACCCGTCCGTCAAGGGCGGGTTCTTTTACACCCGCATACATGTTGTCCCATTTTCGAAATTGTTTGGCAATTGTTTGTACCCATCTGCATATGATAAATATAAATCTTTTCGAAAGACTTGTTTCATAATTCAGCACAAGCCGGAATACGTATGTATCACGACCACAATTGGTTAAGGAGGGGAATTCATGTCCCAAAATGACAGCGGCCATTTTTTGATTTCACAGGAAGACTGGTCCCTCCATCGCAAAGGCTTTGATGACCAGCAGCGCCACCAGAAAAAAGTGCAGGAGGCCATTAAAAACAATCTGCCGGATCTCGTCACAGAAGAGAGCATTATTATGTCTAACGGAAAAGATGTCGTGAAAATCCCGATCCGTTCACTTGATGAATATAAAATTCGCTATAACTATGATAAAAACAAACATGTAGGCCAAGGAGACGGGGAAAGCCAGGTAGGAGATGTTGTAGCAAGAGACGGCTCTGATAAGAAACAGGGTCCTGGCAAAGGGCAGGGAGCCGGCGATCAGGCGGGTGAAGACTATTACGAAGCTGAAGTTTCGTTAATGGATTTAGAGGAAGCGTTGTTCAGTGAACTGGAGCTGCCGAACTTGCAGCAGAAGGAAAGGGACGATATCGTCACCACTGATATTGAGTTTAATGATATCCGCAAAACGGGGTTAACGGGTAATATTGATAAGAAAAGGACGATGATGTCGGCTTACAAGCGAAACGCGATGTCAGGCAAGCCGTCATTCTATCCGATATTTCCTGAGGACGTAAAGTATAAAACATGGAATGACGTGACAAAACCTGAGTCAAAAGCCGTCGTCTTAGCGATGATGGATACAAGCGGCTCTATGGGTGTCTGGGAGAAATATATGGCAAGAAGCTTCTTTTTCTGGATGACACGTTTTTTACGGACAAAGTATGAAACGGTTGAAATAGAATTCATTGCCCATCATACCGAGGCTAAGGTGGTATCAGAAGAAGATTTCTTTTCAAAAGGGGAAAGCGGGGGGACGATATGTTCTTCGGTGTACCGCAAATCGCTGGAATTAATTGATGAGAAATACAGCCCCGCCCGCTATAATATTTACCCGTTCCATTTCTCAGACGGAGATAATTTGACCTCTGACAACGCGCGGTGCGTCAAATTGGTCAATGATATTATGAAAAAAGCGAATTTGTTCTGCTACGGCGAGGTTAATCAGTACAATAGACATTCGACATTAATGTCCGCCTATAAAAATGTTAAAGATGAAAAATTTAAACATTATATTTTGAAGCAGAAATCAGACGTGTTTCAGGCGCTGAAAAACTTTTTTAAAAAAGAAGAGGCAGGCGTAAGCCATCAATTTTCATAATGCAATGAGAGCCCATTACAGAGCCGGTGCGTGCCCGGTCCTTTAATGGGTTTTTTTGCGTCAGAAACTGAAAACGGTTACTAAAAAAACCGAAAAAAAATGAAACTTTCCCTTTGACAAATCTTCTTTCATTTATTAATATTTTATCTTGTGAACTATTATTGGGGAATGAGGTGAAAAACAGGTGACTGAATCAGATCGTGCTTTGCTCACATTTGAACAGCTTTTCGATACGTCGCGGGCCATCTATAAAAAACAGAAGATGATCTTGGAAATTGTGCTTGAACCATTTCAAATTACAGTTCTTCAATATTTACTGATGTTTAAAATTCATAACAGCGGAAGCACCGCGCTCAGCCGATTGGCTTTGACGCTCGATCTCAAGCCGGCATCGGTAACGAGAATGACAGAACTTCTCTGCAAGCGTCATTTGATGGTTCGGTATGACAGTCCGGATGATCGGCGTATCGTAATGATTCAGTTAACCGATGAAGGGGAAGATCTTTTACAACAAGCAGCTATTCAGTATGCGAGAAAAGCAGCGAGCCTTTATCGGCAGCTTGACGCAGATCAACTTCAATATTTGGGCAACCTGGCTGGAAATTTGTCGAAACTGGCTGAAGGCTGTGCAAAAAAAAGCTGAAATAAAAACTTTCCCACATATTTTAACCATCATTCCACAAAATGATAGAGGAAGAAACGAAAGGAGAAAACAAAATGAACAGAGGACGTTTAATACTGACCAACATTATCGGTTTGATTGTTGTTCTTGCAATTATTGGCGGAGGTGCTTATTACTATTATCAAAGCACAAACTATGTAAAAACTGATGAAGCTAAGGTAGCCGGCGATATGTCAGCCATTACAGCTCCTGTTGCGGGTAAAGTGACAGATTGGAACCTTACAGAAGGCAAAGAAGTGAAGAAAGACGATGTTGTTGCAAAAATCAAAGGCGAAAAGTCAGTTGATATCAAATCCATCATGGATGGAACAATCGTGAAAAACGAAGTGAAAAACGGACAAACCGTTCAAGCTGGTACAACAATTGCACAAACAATTGATATGGATCACCTATATATCACAGCTAACATTAAAGAAACAGACATTAAAGATATTGAAGAAGGAAACAAAGTTGATATCGTGGTCGACGGCGACGCAGATACAACATTCGATGGAACAGTTGAGGAAATCGGTTATGCGACAAACTCTACTTTTGACATGCTTCCGTCAACAAACTCAAGCGGAAACTACACAAAAGTAACTCAAAAAATTCCTGTTAAAATTTCAATCAGCAACCCGTCTGACAAGGTGCTTCCTGGGATGAACGCATCTGTTAAAATTTCTGAATAAAACAGATCAGTCATCAAACCATGAAAGGAGGTTGTCTTAGATGGCTACACAAACAGTCAATGCAAATAAAGTAAAAAGCCCTATGTCACTGCTTATTGTGCTGATGGCCGGTTTATTCCTGGCAATCTTGAACCAGACGCTGCTTAACGTGGCAATGCCCCATTTAATGACTGAGTTTGGCGTGAGCGCAACGACGATTCAGTGGCTGACAACCGGTTATATGCTGGTTAACGGTGTTTTGATCCCGTTATCGGCTTTCCTGATTACACGCTTTGGCCAGCGCTCTCTTTTTCTCGTTGCCATGATCTGCTTTACTCTTGGTACGTTAGTCTGCGGAATGGCGCCTAACTTCTCGACAATGTTAATCGGTCGTTTAATCCAGGCCGTCGGCGGAGGAATTTTACAGCCGCTAGTTATGACAACCATTCTGTTTATCTTCCCTCCTGAAAGCAGGGGGAAAGGGATGGGGATCTTCGGTCTTGCGATGATGTTCGCACCGGCGGTTGGCCCGACTCTTTCCGGATGGATTATTGAACATTATACATGGCGTATTATGTTCTACGGTCTTGTGCCGATTGGCGCGATCGTTATTATATTAGCGCTTTTCCTATTTAAAAATATGGTAGAACCGCAAAAAATTAAATTGGACACTCTTGGAGCGTTCCTTTCAATTGTCGGGTTTGCTTCCCTGCTTTACGGGGTCAGTGAAGCCGGTTCTGACGGCTGGAGTGACCCGATCGTGCTTTCTACCGTCATCATCGGTGTGATCGCGATCGCCGCGTTTGTCGTTCAGCAATTACGAGCTGAAGAACCGATGCTTGATTTCAGAGTGTTTAAATATGACATTTTCTCACTTTCAAGTATCATTAATATTATTATTACAGTAGCGTTGTACACAGGGATGTTCCTGCTGCCGATCTACTTGCAGAACCTAGTCGGCTTTACGGCATTACAATCAGGACTGCTGCTGCTTCCGGGCGCGATCGTCATGCTGATAATGTCGCCGATTTCAGGCATTTTATTTGATAAATTCGGTCCGAGACCGCTTGCGATTATCGGGCTTCTGATTACGGTTGTGACAACATTCCAATACACTGAATTAACAATTGATACTTCTTATACGCACATTATGCTCGTTTATGCGATTCGCGCATTCGGTATGTCATTGTTAATGATGCCTGTTATGACAGCAGGTATGAACCAGCTCCCGGCCCGTTTAAACAGTCACGGGACAGCGATGAGCAACACGCTTCGCCAAATCTCTGGTTCAATCGGAACAAGCTTAATCACAACTATTTATACGAACCGCACGACATTCCATTATTCACAAATTGCTGATAAAACGAATACAGCGGACCCGACATTTATGCATTCGTTCCAAAATGCGGTTTCGTCCATAATGGTTAACATGAATGTATCTCTTGATACAGCGAAAACATATGTGTACTCACATATTTATAAACACGCGATGCTCGATTCCAACGTCATGGGTATCAATGACGCGTTTATGTGGGCGACATTATTCTCCGTTGCCGGCGTTATCTTAAGCCTCTTCTTGCGTGACGTGAGAAAAGACAAAAAACGCGCGGAGAAAAAGAAAAAAGAGGAGCTTTCATTGCTTCCGGCTCCAAAAGAAGTGAAGGAATCTTAAACTGTACAGGAGGGTTTCCTGAATGAAAATTTATGTAGTATACGACAGTGAAGGCGAACATACAAAGCTTCTTGCGGAATCAATCGCAGAAGGAGCAAGAGAAAACAGTGCCGCTGAAGTATTTATCGACCATGTGGATCATGCGGATATCCGCAAGCTGAAGGATATGGATGCGATCATCTGGGGATGCCCGGGGCATTTCGGGACCATCAGTTCCGGCTTGAAAACATGGATTGATAAATTGGGTTATTTGTGGGCGGAAGGCGAGCTGATTGATAAAGTCGGCGCGGTCTTCTGTACAACTGCCACAACACACGGCGGTCTAGAAATGACAATGCACAATTTGATTACACCGATGTTCCACCAAGGCATGATCGTTGTCGGCCTTCCGGGCAATGTCCCTGAAAACGCTCTGTACGGTTCTTACTACGGAGCGGGTGTCACCTGCCCTGTTGACAGTGATGTATTAATGTCTGATGAAGGGCTTCAATTGGGACGCGCTCTAGGAAGACGCGTCACCCAAGTCACAGGTAATGTAACAGCCGGACAGTAAGGAGAGGGTTAAATGGCCATTATTCTAGCAATTATTGCTGCTGTCATTGTGATTGCGGGTCTTATCACGTTTAACGTCCGTAACACTTCTGCTGGAAAAGACATCAAAGAAGAAACAAATGAAAAAGTGAATGAACCTGCCGAGCAAACACCAGAAGTGAATTACCCGGCGGAGCAGCGGGCTGCTGAGCATGCCCCGTCCGCTGAAAGAGCCGATTCTCAAAAGAAGAAAGCTGATTCAATGGGTGATGATATATACAGGCAGGCGCTTCAAAAATTCAAACATTCTGCTGACCAGGAAGAGGTCAAACCAGAGAGCGACAAAATGGAGGATAGCAGCTACCGTGATGCGCTGCTCTCCATGAAAAATAAAAAGAAGTAACCACGAAGGCAAATCTGTCAGGTCATGACGGGTTTGCCTTTTTTTATTGTTTAACATGTATTTATCATCATTTTTATCAATTTTACCCATGGGTTATGTTGTATTTTTTTGTGATCTAGTGTACTATGTGAGTCATACACATTGTGTGATTTGGGGAGGAAAAGAGATGAATTCGTTTTGGGGCTTGGTGAAAAAGGATCTTACTTTATCAACAATGTGGTTTTTTACATGGCTTGGGGGCCTTGTATTTCTAGTGGCAGTAAGCTTTGGACTTCAAAATCTGATTGATGAACCGTTAACTGTTTTTGGTTTCTTGGTTATGATCATTTTTTTTCAAGTATTTTTAGCACCTGTGCTTATTTACTGTCACCTTCGTTTAGAGGGCAAAAACCAACTATGGCTTTATAATCCGAACGGTGCGGTCAGGCTTTTGCTGTCTAAACTGACTGCCAGTCTTTTGTATCAGCTCATTTCACAGGTTTTGCTTACAGGCTATGGTGTTTTTCTTTACCATTTTCTTGACTCAAAAGCAATTGTATTAAATGATGTCCCGCTGACTGGCACGATATTGATCTTCAATCTTTATGGATTGTTTTTAACTGCTTATACATCAGCTGCACTCATGTTGCTGTGGACCGTTTTTCATTCCCTTAAAGCCTGTTCTTCTGCACTCAGAAGATTTCGGTGGATCATTTGTTTCCTGCTTGGAGCAGGGTGGTATATGATCGAAGGATATGGGTTGGCGACTTTGTTGAAGCCGCTGGATAGGCTGTGGTATTTCACAGTTTATGGTGACTTTCAATTTCATTATAAAAAGTCAATAGGGTGGAGTTTAGAAATGAAAACAATTCATTTATCCTATCTTACGCTCCCTGTTATGCTGGTGCTGGCAGCCGTGTTTCTTTTTCTTGCTTCAAAGCTTCTTCAGCGAAAAGTTGAGGTGTAAGAGGATATGAAACAAGACTTTCATTCTTCCAAGCCCATTTATTTGCAAATTGCTGACCAAATCTTTTTCCGGCTGGTCAGAAAGGAGCTGTTTCCTGGTGACAAGCTCCCGTCTGTCAGAGAAATGGCCATTCAAACAAAAGTAAATCCCAATACGATTCAAAGAACCTACAGTGAGATGGAAAGGCTGGGAATTGTGGAGACAAGAAGAGGGCAAGGAACATTTATCACAGAAAAGGCCGGAATTGTCGATGAGCTGAAAGAGCGGCTTACACGAGAAGTGTTTGAAAGCTTCGTAATGCAAATGAAAGAGCTTGGATTAACAAAAGAGGAAATGCTGGAAGGGATAGATAAGCATGCAGAAGGAGGTTGAAAATGAATATTACACTTCACAATGTGTCTAAACAATACGGCCGTCATGCCGCTGTGAAGGATGTATCCATTTCCCTGTCTCCGGGAAAAATCTATGGACTTATAGGTCCGAATGGGAGCGGGAAATCAACAACCTTAAAAATGCTGGGCGGACTGATGTTTCCGACTTCAGGATCTGTCAGAGCGGATGGGAAGCCGGTAACCAGAGATATGGTTCAGCATACGGCTTATCTCACGGAACTGGATATGTTTTATCCCCGGTTCACAGTAAAGGATATGCTTGCTTTCTATCAATCACAGTTTTCTGATTTTCAAATCGAAAAAGCGTATAAGCTGCTGGAGGAAATGAAGCTGCAGCCTGACAAGAAGATTAAGCAGCTTTCCAAGGGAAACCGGGGCAGGCTTAAGATCGTACTCGCTTTATCAAGACGGGCGTCCGTTATCCTGCTGGATGAGCCTTTTTCCGGGCTTGATCCGATGGTCAGAGAATCCATCGTGAACAGTCTGGTATCTTATATTGATTTTGAGCATCAGATCGTAGTGATTGCCACGCATGAAATTGAAGAAATCGAAACATTGCTTGATGAAGTGATTGTGCTTGTGAACGGAGAAAAGGCCGCACAGCGAAACGTGGAAGAGATTCGCGAACAAGAAGGCATGTCTGTGCTGGAGTGGTTTAAATCGAACATACAAGTTTACTAGAAAGAGGGGGAATTTGATGCAAAATGTAATGGAACTAAAGAATGTCACAAAAAAAATAAATGGAAAAACGATTATCGATAATCTGAGCTTTACGGTTCAGAAAGGCGAAGTGTTTGGTTTTTTGGGACCGAACGGAGCGGGGAAAACAACGACAATCAGAATGATGGTCGGTTTAATGAAGTTATCACAAGGCGATGTTGTGATTTGCAACCAATCAATCACAAAAAACTACGCCCAGGCCGTCAAACATGTCGGAGCAATCGTGGAAAATCCTGAGCTGTATAAATTCTTGAGCGGCTACAAAAACCTTCAACAATACGCAAGAATGATAAAAGGCATCACGAAAGAAAAGATCGATGAAGTCGTTGAACTGGTCGGGTTGAAAGAAAGAATTCATGACAAAGTGAAGACGTACTCACTTGGGATGAGACAGCGTCTTGGTTTGGCGCAATGTCTTCTCCACGATCCTAAAGTGCTGATTTTAGATGAACCGACAAACGGCCTAGACCCGGCAGGAATCAGAGAAATCAGAGATCACTTAAAAAAACTGACGCGGGAAAGAGGAATGGCGGTTATTGTTTCAAGCCATCTGTTGTCGGAAATGGAACTGATGTGTGACAGGATCGCTATCCTGCAAAAAGGAAAGCTTATAGATATTCAGAATGTCAGAGATGAAGAAACTGAAGAGAAAGATACATATTTCTTCCATATCGAGCAGCTGAAAGAAGCCGCTTCTGTTCTGAAGGAGTATGATTGCGTGAACAAGAAGAACGGCGTGGAAATCAAGCTATCCAAGCAGGAAGTGCCGGCCGTAATTGAACTGCTGGTACAGGAGCAGATTCGTTTATATGAAGTAAAACTGGTCACAAAATCATTAGAAGACCGTTTCTTAGAAATCACCGGCGGAACAAAAGAGGAGGTTCAACATGCTTAACCTGATCTATAACGAGTGGATAAAAATTTTCAGCCGAGTTGGAACATGGGTGATGATTGGGATTCTTGGTGTTTCCATGGTCGGCTTTGCTCTCTTGTCCAACCATTTTTCATCTGATGAGACCAATCCGAAATGGAAGCAGGAGCTTCAGGCTGAAAATGCCGATATGAAGAAGCAAATCAAAGATAATCCTGGCAATGATATATTTGTGAAAAATTTAAAAAAAGAGATTGCAGTAAACGAATACCGCATTGAACACAATCTTCCGGCTGATACAGGATATACGGCTTGGTCATACGTAACAGATTCCTCCATGTTAACCATGCTTACCGGACTGTTTACCATCATTATCGCGGCTGGAATTGTTGCGAACGAGTTTAACTGGGGCACTATTAAGCTGTTGGTCATCCGGCCGCTCAGCCGTTTTCAAATTCTGTTATCCAAATACATTACCGTGCTATTATTTGGTCTGGGTTTGCTGTTGGTTTTATTTGTCGGCTCAACCCTTCTCGGATTGATCTTTTTCGGAACAGGCGGAGATGCTGCGGCTAATGTTCACTTAGTGTACAAGGATGGTCATGTGGCCGAACAAAGCATCATCGGTTACTTGGCGAAAACGTATCTTTATGAATCGATATCGGCCTTTATGCTTGCAACAATGGCCTTCATGCTGTCGGCTGTGTTCAGAAACAGTTCTCTTGCAGTTGGTTTTTCCATTTTCCTATTGGTCATGGGCAGTACGGCAACTGGATTTTTAGCAATGAAATTCGACTGGGCAAAGTATATTTTATTTGCCAATACAGATTTAACGCAGTATCTTGACGGTACACCTTTAGTGGAGGGAATGACGATGACCTTCTCCATCGTGATGCTCGTCATTTACTTTGTCATTTTTCAATTGCTCGCATTCGCTGTCTTCTTAAAAAGGGATATCGCGACATAACATAAAAAAGCTGTTTTCGCTTCAGTGCGAATACAGCTTTTTTATGACAAAACAAAAAAACTGCAGGCATGAGCCTGCAGTTTTCAAAACATTTATGCTTTTGTTACATTAGCAGCTTGTGGTCCGCGGTTTCCTTCAACGATTTCGAAAGAAACGGTTTGGCCTTCTTCTAAAGTTTTGAAGCCTTCGCCTTGAATAGCAGAGAAGTGAACGAATACATCGTCTTGACCTTCTACTTCGATGAATCCGAATCCTTTTTCAGAGTTGAACCATTTTACTTTACCTTCTAACATGCAATTTCCTCCTAAAGCGATCATAACGCTTAAATTCACTATTCTTGCTCTTAAACAAACTTTCAAGACGAAAACTCTTACAAAACTTTCTTCTTAAAGATAGTTCGAACAAAAATAATTATCTTTACTCTACCAGTAATTTAAAGAAAAAACAACAGATAAACGAAATTTTTTTCAGAAAAGAGCACATTATCTTTACTTTTGATATTCATTCGGGGAAATCGATCTAAAATCTCGATATATGTGCCTAACGGCCTGCCTTATCGCAAAGCGACAGAGGTGTATTTGATTTCAATAAATTCTTCAATGCCGTAATATCCACCTTCACGGCCGGTGAGTGATATTTTTCTCAAAGTTCGTCAGCTTGCCATACTTCTGTCAGCACTTTTGCACGCCGGCCACAACACGCTTTTTTTGCTTCCTTCTTGCCGGCGTATGCTACCTCTGCGACAATATCTCCTGGGGCGGGGTTTGTCACTTCAATGCTTTGATCTTATCTTATCCATTTACCATTAATATAGTTCTCCTTATAATTATTCCCCACTTTCTGAAAGGGTTTTCTTCTTATCCGAATATCTCTGCGGGCGGCTTGTATCAGTATCACTGCCTGCTGCCACGGCGGGACGCAAGCAATTGACAAGCCTTCAATAAATAGGTAAGGTAATGTTACAAATACAAGATGATACTCATACATAAACTTCTTCTGCATAAAGGCGAAGTGAGTTGGATTTGTTCCAATTCCGGTAAGCCGCCATAAGGCTTGGAAAGTATAGGAGGGGGCGCTCCGGCTGTGAGCGTTTATAGGCTTCTTCTTATTTCATAAGCGGGAGCTTTTTTTTATGCCGGCATGTCCGCCATTGCAACCTCAATAAATGCTCTAATAAATAGATAGGGAGTATGGTCGCCATGAAAAAATGGCTTGCATATTGTTTGTTCCTCATTTTAGCCATTTCACTTAGTGCATGTTCAACATCAGCAGAAAACGAAACGATTAAAATCGGCATTAATGGTTCAGATCGAGCAATTTGGGATTTTATTGCTGGGAAAGCCGAGAAGGAAGGCCAACATATTGAAATGATAGAATTTTCGGATTACGGAGAATCCAATATGGCCCTTGCCAACGGTGAAATTGATGCCAACGCGTTTCAAACGATTTCTTATTTTCAAGCGTTCACAAAAAAATACAAGGACAAACTCGCACCTCTCGGAACGACGTACATAGCGAGAATGGGGATTTATTCAAAGACATATAAACGGATAAAAGATATTCCGAATGGAGCTGTTGTTGCTGTACCGGATGAAGGAATTGATTTAGGAAGAGCGCTTATGTTATTGCAAGAAGCAGGGCTGCTTAAGCTGAAAAAGGGATTTAACGGAAATGGGTCAATGGATATGATAAAGGATAATTCAAGGCATCTAAAAATTAAAACAGTGTCAAAAGAGAATGCATACAGAAGGCTGGATGATGTTGACGTAACTGTTCTCACTATAGAAGACGCTGAAAAAGCCGGCCTTCACCCGGAAAAGGATGCTTTACAAAGAGCTGAACAGACTGCGGAGGTCTATATGAACATGATTGCTGTCAGAGCGGAGGACAGGGATCGTGAAAATCTGCAAAACATCCTTGAACTATACCATTCGGACGATACAGCTGCGTTTATTGAAAAGGAATATCACGGAAACTTGATCCCTGCTTTTCTCCCATTAAAAAGCCTTTCAGATTGGAAGAATGAATTCACACAATGAATTCATTCTTTTTTTGTGGAATAACATACTTTATTTCGACCGGTTTGTTTGGCTTGGTAAAGCTTTTGATCGGCTATCAGCGGCAATGTTTCCGGCTGATCTGCGTTCAGGGGGTAATGGGCTGTTCCGAGGGAGACAGTGACGGAAAGCTTATCGCCGCTCGACAGTATAATCGGTTCACCGGAGACAGCTTGTCTGATTCGTTCGGAAACTTGCACCGCTTTTGCATGAGTGCAATTCGGCAGAAGAACGGCAAATTCCTCACCGCCGATGCGGGCCGCGGGATCTAAGGTGCGAGTATTGAGCTTAAGGCGCGCTCCGAGTTCCTTCAGTACTTGGTCGCCTTCATGATGGCCGTATTGATCATTAATCTGTTTGAATCGGTCAATGTCTAAATAAATGAGCGCGAATTGAAAGGAAGGCGAACGGCCCGCCTGTTTATAGAATTGGTGCATGACTTCCTCGAATTTTCGCTTATTAAAAATTCCAGTTAAGAAGTCGTAGTTCGCTTGAAATTTATATTGTTTGAACAAGAGGTGCGCCTTTGCCTCGTGTTCGATTAAATAGAAGCTCAGCATGCCTCCCAAAGAGGACAGCAGCCAATAATACACGTGAAGCGCGGCAGAATGAATATGCAATACAAAGTAGGTCATAACGGAAGAAACAACATTCACAAGCAGCAACACGTAAAAAGTTCTTAGTACATCCGGCTTTTTTCGTTTTGAAGCAAGCAGCGTAATCACGGAAACGATGCTGATTGTGACCAGCGAATAGAGTGCAGAGGCATTTGTGCTGATCAGTATACGGCCGGCCATAATAATGGCAAAAGCCGTCGCGGTAGACACCCAACCTCCATAAAGAGCGGCAATCATAATGGGTATATTTCTTAAATCAATGATGGAATGATGGTAGGTAAAACCAAAGATAATCAGAAAAACCCCAAGGAGCCCGCAGCATGCACCTTTTAATATCTGAAAGGGCAGGCGGTCTTCTTTATGTATTAACGTTTCTTTAAATAGGAAGGTGAAAAGATAATTAAATGTAATTAAAATGGTCAAATTTACAAAAAGTTCTTTTAACATATCAATCACCCGTATATACGTTACTAAAGATGCTGGGGAATGAAAAGGATAAAAACGGGATGGAGAAAGGTTTTTTTACCAGAACGAAATGAATCATTAATTCTTACTTGACCCATAGGAATTTGTGTAATATATTTTTAAAAGGAAAATCTGTAAGGGAGTGTTAACTTGAATTGGCGACTTTATTAGTCATTTTAAATCTTTTCATTATTATTTTACTTATAGCAGGGCTGTTTGTTATGCAAAAAAAACACGTTTCCTTTTCTAAACGTGTGTTCACCGCTCTTGGACTCGGGATTGTGTTTGGGTTTGCGCTGCAGTTGATTTACGGGCCTGCCTCGGATATTGTTACGCAGACGGCAGACTGGTTTAATATTGCCGGGGGCGGATACGTCAAACTGCTCCAAATGATTGTCATGCCGCTTGTGTTTATTTCGATTCTTGGAGCCTTTACCAAATTAAAACTCACAAAAAATCTTGGTAAAATCAGCGGATTGATTCTTGGCATTTTGATTGCGACAACAGCAATTGCTGCCGCGGTGGGTATTGTGTCTGCCCTTTCTTTTGATCTTCAAACAATTCAAATCGACCAAGGGGATACTGAATTATCACGCGGGCAAGAGCTTGAGCAAAAATCGGAGGATATGACGGCGAAAACGCTGCCGCAGCAAATAATCGAACTGCTGCCGGGTAATCCGTTTCTTGATTTTACCGGAGCCAGACCGACATCTACGATTGCGGTTGTCATTTTTGCCGCTTTTCTTGGTGTCGCATTTCTCGGGGTTAAACGAAAGCAGCCGGAACAGGCGGAAACATTTAAAAAGATGGTTGATGCCGTATATTCCATCATCATGCGCGTTGTGACCTTAATTTTGAGGCTGACGCCTTATGGTGTTTTGGCCATTATGACAAAAACGATTGCGACAAGCGATATTGACAGCATCTTAAAGCTCGGTATGTTTGTCATTGCTTCATACGTAGCGCTGATCGTTATGTTTATCATTCATTTACTGCTCGTGACATTCAGCGGTTTAAATCCTTTTATGTATGTGAAAAAAGCGCTGCCTGTCATGATCTTTGCTTTTACATCACGTTCAAGCGCGGGCTCATTGCCGCTTAATATCAAAACACAAAGAAGCATGGGTGTGCCTGAAGGTATTGCCAATTTCGCCGGTTCTTTCGGGCTGTCAATCGGTCAAAACGGCTGTGCCGGTATTTATCCCGCGATGCTTGCGATCATGATTGCTCCGACAGTCGGGCAAAATCCATTAGATCCTGCGTTTATTGTTTCGGTTATCGCGGTTGTCGCAATCAGTTCCTTCGGTGTAGCAGGTGTCGGAGGAGGCGCCACATTCGCCGCTCTGCTTGTATTATCTGCACTGAATATGCCGGTTGCGCTCGCTGGTTTGCTGATCTCCGTTGAACCATTAATTGATATGGGACGGACAGCATTAAATGTCAGCGGAAGCATGACGGCAGGCTTGATCACCAGCAAAGCCACAAAAGATATTGATACAGCAGTATTTAGTGACCAATCGACCGTAATTGAAGCGGAAGAGGGAGCATAAGAAAAACGTGTAATCCGTCAGAGGATTACACGTTTTTTTAATGGCTTCCGGGTTCTAAATCTTCAATCATATTCATGATCGTGTTGTCATTCATTACGTTTATGGCACTTTCGTCAAAATGAATCGGTTCAGCGTAGTGCGGCTGCTTTCTTTCCGCGGGTGACGCCTGCTGCTGATGTTGATGGGGTTGCTGCTGCTGGGTTTGGGTTTCCCCGCCAAACGCCTGCTTAATCATATTTCCTACATCGGAAGTGCCGGCCGTCTGCTGTTGAGAATCTTTTTTCATTTGCTGCGAATCTTCTTTATTCATTCGGCCTGCCATAAAACCTCGTACCCTGTTCCGTACTTCTGGGGATAAGGCTGCAAGAAGTACAGATGAACCGATCAGCAATGCGGCCGGATTGATCCCTTTTCTTTGTTTAAACAATATGAACCCTCCTTAAGTTATACGTTATTGCTATTTTCTCCTGCACAAAGCGTTTTATCCATTTTCTTTCCTCTTGGAAAAGCATTTTTGTGGAGGAATTTGTATTTTTTATTTGTGCATAAATAAAACTGATTAGAAAAACCTATAAGTAAAGTGATAAAGGAGGAATTTAAATGTTTGGAAAAAAACAAGCTGTCATGTCTGTGTTTCTCATACCTTTGCTAATAACTGCTGGATGCGGTATGGCTAATCAGGGAGAAGGCAATCGTGATAATAACAGGCCCGAAAATGTAAACTACCGCAACCCGGAGAATGACGGGACAAGAAATATGAACAATGTTGGTAATGATCGTAATGGCAACGTCAACGATAACGTCGGTAACAACGCCAACAACGACAACAACATGAATGACAATCAGAACCGCAAATTGGAAGTAGCGGACAAGGCGGCTGATAAGATAAGTGATCTAAAAGAGGTTAAACATGCAAATGTCATAGTAGCAGGAGATCAAGCATATGTGGCCGTTGTTCTGACAAATGGACAAAAAGGCGAAGTTGAAAACAAACTGAAAAAGAAAATTTCAGATAAGGTCAGATCTGCTGATAAAACCATTGACAACGTCTTTGTTTCTGCAAACCCAGATTTTGTAGAGCGTATGCAGGGCTATGGCGATCGGATTCAAAATGGCGATCCGGTAGCAGGATTCTTTGATGAATTTGGACAGATGGTACAGCGTGTGTTCCCTAACGCTGAATAACAATGAAAAAAAGCCGCATCATGGATTGCGGCTTTTTTCTATGCTCAATTGTCACTTCCCTTTCCCCATCTGCATAGGTTAGAGAATAAAAAGGACCGCTCGGGGGAGGGAAAGGTGTTTGAATGACGGCATGGGAAAACGCGCGGCGTTGGCTTTGATCCTGTGCGGAATACTTGTGGTTTTTGCTATAAGTTCGGCTATCGTATCAAGTGCGATGTATATGTTGTCAGAACCAGACAGTCATGCCTCCGGTTTAACGAAAGAGCAAGTGACTGAACATATGGAAAAAGTGTCATTTCACCAGGTGACTGTTTACTATACATCTGAAGAAAAGCCGTTGCTTCCGCTGACAAAAGAGACGTTGGATTATGCAGCAAACATGAATAGAATCATTTTAGGATATGCAGGCTCAGAGCATCTGGATATTATATTTTTTTCGAATCAAAAGCAGTTAGAAGCCTACTCCGGCCTGGCGGAGGTTGCAGGTTTTTATTCTGAGCAGGAGAAGCTGATCGGCATCATGCCGGAGGAAAAAAAAGAGCTTTTGAAAGAAAATGATATGGCTGTCTATTTGTATCAGCGGTTATTCATACATGAATTCACCCACTATGCGTTTCATCAGAAATTGAGAGAGCTTGAAGCCGATCCGGATGATTTTCCTTTATGGTTTCACGAGGGGACCAGCGAGTGGACGGCTAATTATGAACTGGTGATCGATCCGGTTTCGTTTGCTGTCGTTCCGTTTGACCAGCTTGATACAGATGAGAATTGGCAAAAAGCCAGATCAGCCTATCAAACCGATGTGTATTTACAAAGCTTCTATATGATAAATGAACTGACGGGAACGTTTGGAGAAGACATTATTATGAAGATCATGAAGAAGACGTCGGAGGTGCAGAATTTCGAAAAAGGGTTTAAAGCAGCGACAAATGAGAGCCTGACTCAATTTGAAAAGGACTTTACCCATAAATATGAGAAAAAGAAAGCGGCATTGGAGACCGGGTCCAGTGCCGCTTCTGTTTTAATGAAGACCTTGCTGCCCCATGCTTCCGTTATTCGGAGGCATCTGAGGCTGACCTTGAGCCGGAGCGAATGCGTTCAGCATATTTTGCATATCCTGAGTATTCAGCTGCGGAACTTGATAGTATCCGTGTTTATTCTGATAGAGAAAAATTTCAAAAGCCATTTCAACGAATTGCTGAATTTGAGCTGAAAGCACACGTCTGACGGCTGGATTCGTCATTTCAAGAGAAGCCATAGTCATCATGGATGCCTGCGCTTTTATAGATACAAGCATCTGTCTGCTGATGAGGCCGTCATTAATATCTGTCATAGATTGAAGCGGTTTATGAGGCTGTGAAGGCTTCATGCCGTAAACCGTTTGGTTGTCTTCCTTCATCAAGTACGTAGCCGTTTTTTGGGATGGCTCACTGCCTGTTTTAAAGCATTCTGCAGTCAAGTTGTACTGTGACAAAATGAACTGATATTGACGGTCCAATATGCCGAGCAGTTCTTGATCTTGGACAAACTGTCTTAACATGATAAATTGGTCAAGAACATTGATGGTTCCTACCAGCACCTCATGCATATCAAACATTTCGTGCCCGCCGTGGTTAGCTTGCGGTTTGCTCGGTATTCCTTGGTTTACTTGTGACTGTTGCTGATTTTGCTGTTCCAAATCGGATATCCTCCTTTATTTCAAATCACATTTATCATGTGAGTGAACGTAGTTTTTTATACATCAAGAAGCCGAGAAGCGTTCCGAAAAATGAAACAATATGCAGGAATGAAAGGATTTGGTGTCTCTCTGTCGAATATTTTTCAGACAGACTAAACAATTACTGGTGGGGGTAACGGATGCAAGAAGAACTATTGGAAGTATCACCGATAGACATTGCCAAACAGAAACCGGCCATTGTAGGCATCGGAGCATCTGCGGGCGGTTTGAATGCGGCTGAGGAGTTTTTCAAAGCATTTAAAAGCAGCCTCAATGTCTGCTTTGTTGTGGTTCAGCATCTTTCTGCGAAGTACAAAAGCTTTATGCCGGAAATTCTCGGAAAATATACGTCAATGGATGTGCGTCTAGCGAGAAACGGAGAAACGATAAAGGGGAAAACCGTCTACTTATGTCCGCCTAATCATTATATTAAAATCGAAAATCATACGATACAAGTACATACATATGATGAAAATAAAAAGACCAATTATCCGATAGATTACTTTCTCAAATCGTTGGCTCTGTCCCAAAGAGAAAAAGCGGTTGCCATCATATTATCCGGAAAAGGATGGGATGGCGCGGAAGGCATGAAATCAATCCATGAACACGGCGGAATATGCATAGCGCAGGACGAGTCGGCCAAATGTCCGGACATGCCGAATCATGTGATCAAATCGGGGATCGCCGATTTTGTAGAACGTCCGAAAAAAATCGCCGCCTATATGAATCAGCTTTTAAACCAAGTGAAATGCAAATTATCTGATAAAGCGATAGAACAAACCGTTTACCTGGTCCAAAAGCAGACAGGCATTGATTTTTCAGTGTATAAAAAAAACAGCGTAAGCCGCCGGATTGAGCGGAGAATGAATTTGCTTGATGAACAGATGCTGAGCCTTGATGAGTACAATATGTATGTCATGAAGCATCCCGAAGAGCTTCATCTGCTGTTTAACGATCTTCTCATCGGGGTCACCCATTTTTTTAGAGATAAAGAATCATTTGACACGTTAAGAAAGCATTTTGTTCCTGCGATTGTGGAGAACAATATCAAAAAAGGGAGAAAATCCTGCCGTGTCTGGGTCGCAGGCTGTTCCACTGGTGAAGAAGCCTATTCTGTCGCCATGGTGTTTTGTGAAGAAATTGAAAAACGTAAAGCGGCGATCGACTTGCGGATTTTCGCCACAGATATTAATAAAAGCTCCATACAAAAAGCAAGTAAAGGGATATATACGGAGCAGGCCGTATCCTCCGTTCCTCCTGAATGGCTGGTTAAATATTTTGAAAAAAAAGGGCCTGATTATGTGGTTAAAAAGAGGCTGAGAGAGCATGTGGTCTTTGCCCCCCATAATGTAACCAAGGATTCTCCCTTTGTGAATCTTGATTTTATCAGCTGCCGTAATGTCATGATTTATTTTCAGCAGGAACTCCAAGAGAAGGTGCTGTCTCTCTTTCATTTTGCTTTGCGTGAAGAAGGCTACCTGATGCTTGGCCCGAGTGAAACAATCGGTAAACTGACCAATCTCTATACGCCTGCGGACAGAAAATGGAAGGTCTTCAGCAATTCAGCGTCGGCAGAACAAATCAAGTATCATTTGTCAGAGGCATCCCATGCTGAAAGGAAGCATGGGCAGGCAGGAAAATGCAATAAAATTTATGAGCTGATGGAATTTCACCAAATGGATGAAATGTATTTATCCCTGATTGATCAATATCTGCATCCGTGCATGATTTTAAATGACAGAGAAGAAATCATCGCATCCTCTAAAAGCGCAAATCAATATTTAAAATTTCCAAACGGCAATCGCAATTACAGCATATACAATATTTTCCCTGCAAGTTTATCGGTTCCCATCAGCACAGCGCTCAAAAAAGTCAGAGCGACAAACACTGAAGTGAAGTTTCAAAACATGAAAGTGTCTGTCGGGGGCAAACCTGCTCATGTAGAGCTGACCATAAAAAGCTTAAAAAGAAACCATTATCAATTATATATTTTGTTTATCGAGAATAAGAAATATAAGCGAGAAAAGAGCGCAAAACACGAGCTTTTGATGTTTGATGAAGATTCCGCTTATCATCAGCGGATACTTGATCTTGAAAAAGAGCTGTATGAAACCAAACAGCATTTGCAAACAGCCATTGAGGAATTGGAGACGTCTAACGAAGAATTGCAGAGCACAAATGAAGAACTGATCGCGGCCAATGAAGAGCTGCAATCGACAAATGAAGAAATGCAGTCTGTCAATGAAGAGCTGATGACTGTCAATCAGCAGTTTGAGAAGAAGATTGAAGAGCTGACAGCCATGACGACAGACATGGATAATCTGCTGATCAATACAAATATCGCTACGATTTTTCTCGATGAACAATGCCATATTAAGCTGTTCACGCCTGAGGCGGAAAATGTGTTTCATCTGATCGAAAGGGATGTCGGAAGACCGATTTATCATATTTCCAGCAGGCTGAATTATGAAAATTATTTTGAAGACATTCAGCTCACACTAAGAGACAAGAGATTTATTCAAAAAGAAGTCGAGGCGCAAAATGGCGATTGGTACAATGTCAAAATGATGCCGTATTATACAAACGAAAATAAAGTAGAAGGGGTAGTCATTACCTTCGTCAATATTACGGATTTAAAATCAACAAACAAAGCGCTTCAAATCAGCTCTGAAGCAGTTGAACAAAGCCCCGCAAACATATTAATCGCTGCGGTGGACGGGCAAATTAAATATGTAAACAAGCGTTTCTGCGAAATGATCGGCAAAGAGCAGTATGAGATTATCGGCGAAAACGTGTTTGAGCTTTATGATCAATATTTTCAGCTGAGCGAGCTCAGCTCCCACTGGCATTCCATTTCGGAAAACAAAAGGTGGTCCGGCGAGCTGTATTATCAGGATAAAGACGGCCTTGACCGATGGGAGTATGTCACCCTTCTTCCGGTTAAAGACGATTCCGGACAAGTCGGTCGGATTATGAGAATTGCCAAGGATATTACAAATCAAAAGCAGTCTGAAAAAATGCTGATGAAATCTGAGATGCTCTCTGCGATCGGCCAGCTTGCAGCAGGGATCGCCCATGAGATCAGAAATCCGCTCACCTCTTTGAAAGGATTTTTGCAGCTGATGATTCAAAGTAAAAAATATCAAAAAGATTATGCGGAAGTCATGATGTCTGAGTTTGTCAGATTAGAATCTATCATTAATGAATTTTTAGTATTGTCGAGATCAAAATCAGTCCAATTTGAAACGATTCAGATTAACGATATCGTGGAGGATGTTTCATTAATCCTTGAGTCTCAGGCCATGCTGAAAGGCGTTCGGGTTATCAAAAACCTGAATGATAAGCTGCCTGATATAAAGGGAGTTCCAAATGAGCTCAAGCAAGTTTTTCTGAATGTGCTGAAAAACGCGATTGAATCGATGGAACAAACCGAAGGTGACATTCACATCCATACTGTGTATCAAAACGGATATATCCAGCTGACGTTTCAGGATCAAGGGAAAGGTATTTCCAAGGAAATGATCGAAAGACTGGGAGAGCCTTTTTATACAACAAAAGAAAAAGGAACGGGTCTCGGCCTCATGGTAAGCTTTAAAATTATTGAAAGCCATAAAGGCACGATCGAATTCGAAAGTACTGAAAATCAAGGCACAAAAGTGACGATTAGACTGCCCGTATCTAAAAAATAAAAGTGAACGCCAGGGTGCGGCGTTCACTTTATCATAATAGAAAAATCCGTGAATCTGGCTGGAGAACCGATTATGTGTAAATCAAAGGATTGCTTTAAAAAAGGGGGAGAATTTATGGGGAGAAAAGGTACCGCACGGGCGATTTACTGTGTGCTTATTACATTACTAGTGATAACAAACATGCCGTTGTACGCACTGCCGGCCGCTAAGGCAGCCGAGGCAATGTCAGTTGAAGAGGCATTGCAGCAAAAAGAAGGAAAAGCTGTTACAGAAGGGTTTATTGTGGGACAAGCCATTTCAAATCAGAACTACAAGCTGAGCAGTCCGTTTTCTAACGATTACAATGCAGCCATTGCTGACAGCAAAGACGAAACATCACCCGAGAAACTGCTCCCCATCCAAATACCTTCCTCATTCAGAAATCAATTCGGCCTTAAAACGAATCCGCAGCTTTTGGGCGAAAAGATAACGGTTCAGGGAGAGCTTGAAGCATATTTTCAGACAACAGGCCTGAAAAAAGTGCAATCAATGAGTCTGAACGGCGGCGTTGAGGAACCCCCGGCAGACAGTCTTATATCCATTCACGATGCCCGCAGCAAATTGAATGAACAAGTGAAGATCAAAGGGGTAGTGACGGCGGACCAAGCTGCGGTCGGCGGCGGAAAGCTCTCAACATTTATCCAAGACGGCACGGCAGGAATCAATATTTACTCAGGTACACCTGAAGAGTTTCCAGAGCTGAAAGAAGGCATGGAAGTGACCGTAACCGGAAAAATAGCCAAGTACCAAGGCTTGACTGAAATCATTCCCGGCTCATCCGGGATCGAGATAACAGCAGCAAAACAACCGCTTCCAGAACCAGAATCATTCACCATAAACGAATTAGTAAACAGTGACCGAGGAGCCGCTTATGAAGGACGGCTTGTCACTGTAAAAGCTTATATCGCTTCTAAACCGAGTTCACAAGCCGGAGGGGGCTATAACGTGACAATGATTGATGATGATCACCATTCCCTCACGCTCCGGGTGATGGAGGAAACGGGCGTCATCAATGAACTGTCTGCTGGCAAATGGTATGAATGCACGGGGATATTAAGCCGATACCAATCCCTTCAGTTGCTGCCGAGGAAGCCTGATGATATCAAACTGCTGAATGATCAGCCTGCTCCCCCTTCTCAAGAAGGTGAATATGAAGGAGTGGTGGACCGCGTCGTTGACGGTGACACAATAAACATAAAAACACCTATACTTGGCTCGACAAAAATTCGATTTGTCCATGTAGATACTCCCGAAACATATCACACGCCAAAAAGTGAACTGGATGAGAACCAATTAACATTCGGCCAAAAAGCATCAAACTACTTAAAAACCATTCTATCTCCCGGTGATAAAATTACTGTCAAAGTCGGCCAAGAGGCAAAGGACAGCTATGGCAGGCTGCTTGGACAAGTTTTCACTGAAGATGGACTGAACGCAAACTTAGACTTAGTGAAAAACGGCTATGCTCCGACATACTTTATTTGGCCGGTCGATCATGAAGGCGATTATCTCAAGTTTCAAAAAGCGGCGGCCGAAGCTCAAAAAGAGCAAAAAGGGATCTGGAATCAAGCTGACCCGCTGAAGGAAATGCCGTTTGAATTTCGGGCAAGAGAACAAGGAAAAGGCCTGACAAGATATGTAGGCGATTCTTCAGACAAAACCTATGTGCCGCCTGAAGAATGGAAGCAGATCGCTGTCGAGCATCGAATTTTCTTTTCTTCCCCGGAGGAAGCAGAGTCCGCCGGATATAAGAAACGGGAGAGCGGAAACAAAGCCAATATGCCGCTGAGGATTTTAAGCATGAATGACCTGCACGGAAAAATAGATCAGCAATATGAGCTCGATCTCAATCAAGACGGTAAAACAGACGGCACCTTTGGGCGCATGGATTTTGCCGCAGCCTATTTGAAAGAGAGAAAAGCCGAAAAAGAAAATACGCTTCTTGTACATGCCGGAGATATGATTGGCGGGAGCTCGCCGGTATCCTCCTTGCTGCAGGATGAACCGACTGTGGAATTGATGGAAGAGGTTGGATTTGATGTCGGAACGGTCGGAAACCATGAGTTTGACGAAGGAACCGATGAACTGATGAGAATGCTAAAAGGCGGAGAGCATCCTGAAAAAAAGGGAACAAGCGGATATGACGGGCAAAACTTCCCGCTCGTTTGTGCGAATTGTAAAATGAAATCGAGCGGAAAACCTTTCTTGCCGCCTTATGAGATCATCAATGTTGACGGTGTGCCTGTCGCTTTTATCGGTGTTGTCACTCAATCGGCAGCGGGAATGGTGATGCCTGAAGGAATTAAACAGATTGAGTTTACTGATGAAGTACAAGCGGTGAATGCGGCTGCAGCCGAGCTGAAGAAAAAGGGTGTCAGGTCAATCGCTGTTCTCGCCCATATGACGGCTGAACAGAACGGAAACTCCATCACCGGTGAATCGGCTGAATTGGCAAAGAAGACAGATTCAGAGATCGACATCATCTTTGCCGGACATAACCATAAAGTTGTAAACGGCGAGGTGAACGGAAAGCTCATTGTCCAAGCCTTTGAATACGGCAAAGCCATTGGTGTCGTTGATCTAGAAATCGACCGCAAGACAAAGGATATTGTGAAGAAGTCGGCGGACATCGAATATGTCGATCAAAGTAAAATAAAACCTGACCTGGCAGCAGCAGGCATTTTAAGCAAATATCAAACCGTTGTTGATCCGATTATCAGCGAGGTCGTCGGAGAAGCAGCTGTCGATATGAATGGCGGGTATTCAAATGAAGGTGACACTCCGCTCGGAAACTTGATCGCTGATGGAATGAAGACGGCGATGAATTCGGATTTTGCGCTGATGAACGGCGGCGGCATCCGCCAAAATCTGAAAAAAGGGCCCATTACATGGGGTGACCTGTTTAACATTCAGCCATTCGGAAATGTGTTAACAAAACTCGAAATCAAAGGAAAGGATCTTACCGACATCATCAATGCGCAAATTTCGCCCGATTATGGTCCAGATTACAGCATAAGCGGTTTTACTTATACATGGGATCCGGAGACGTCTAAAGTGATTGACATCAAAATGGCAGACGGCACAACTATTCAGCCTGAGACTGGCTATACACTGACAGTTAATAATTTTATGGCGACGGCAGCCGGAACAAAATACAAGCCGATCAGCTCACTCGGCAAAAATCCGGTGACAGGGCCGGAGGATATAGAGGCAACTGTTGCATTCGTAAAAAGCTTTAAGGACCCGATTTCCTATAAAGCAGACGGAAGAATCAAAAAGGCGGAAGCGAAAGAAGGAGAGGGTCAAGATCCGGATGACGGAGCGCCTGAGGATACCAAACCGGGAATGAACCAGCCTCCTTTGAACCAACCTGAAAACACACCGGCTGACAAAGAAAATCATCATCAAAGTATTCCTGCCGACACTGACGGCGTTACAGGAATTACAGAAAGTCAGACGGCGCCGGTCGGCATGACAGATGGAATAAGCGCTCTCCCAATACAAAATAAAACAGTGAAGCAGCCTGCCGCGCAAAAGCTTCCTGACACCTCGGCAGGCCATTATAACTTCATCGTCATCGGTACAGCGATGACCCTATCCGGTATTTATGTTTATGTCAGAAGAAAAAGGAGCGCCAGTTCTAAATGAAAAAAATGAAGCACACCCCGATTCTGATTATCGCAGCGGGTCTCGTTCTTACTGGCTATGGGGGATGGAAAGTGGCCGATACAAAAATGAAAACCGAGCGATCACTTGAAGAAGCGAGGGAAGTGACCAGCAGCGATGGTTCAGCAGGCGGCGCCGAAGTTTTCCAAGAAAAAAAAGCAGACTTCAAGCCCAATATCGGAGAGGCAAGCGGCATATTGAAGATCCCTAAAATAAAAGCCGAGCTTCCAATAGTGGAAGGCACGGATGCCGATGATTTAGAAAAAGGAGTCGGGCATTACAAAGACAGCTATTATCCGGAGGACAACGGCCAAATTGTGTTATCGGGCCACAGAGATACCGTTTTTCGCCGGACGGGTGAGCTTGAAAAAGGAGACAAATTGGAGATCCTTGTGTCATACGGGGCATTCACCTATGAAATCACCGGTACTAAAATTGTTGATAAAGACGATACCTCTATCATCACGCTTCAGCATGACAGGGAAGAGCTGATTTTGACAACATGCTATCCCTTTTCCTATGTCGGCAACGCACCGAAGCGCTATATCATCTACGGACAGCGAACATCATAAACAGCCGCACGGGACTAGTTCCCGGCGGCTATGGTTTCTTTATTGGGGAAAATAGTCTTCACATAATTCCGCCAGATCAGCGGGAAGCGGTGCTTCGGCAATGATGAATTCCCCCGTTATCGGATGGAAGGCTTGGACCTTTTTCGCGTGCAGGGCCTGTCTGTCGAGAATAAAAGTGCTTCCTCCGTACAGTTCATCTCCTGTTAATGGGTGGCCGATACTTGCCATGTGGACGCGGATTTGGTGCGTTCTTCCCGTTTCCAGTTCCAATTCAGCCAGGGAAAGACGGGCTTTTGGGTGATAGCCTTTTACCCGGAAATGAGTGACGGCTGCCTGGCCTCCCGGAGAAACCCGCCTCCGCGTCGGGTGTGACCTGTCTCGCCCGATCGGCGAATCAATTGTGCCTTTTTTCGGTTTCAGCTTTCCTTCCGCTAGCGCGATATACGTGCGTTTGAGCTCTTTTTTTTCTAATTGCTGATCCAAGATCGCATGAGCGAGCCGATGCTTTGCAAATACGACAGCGCCTGATGTATCCAAATCAAGACGATGAACATGGCGCACTTTTGTTTGCTCGCCATTTGCCTGAAAATGATAAGCGATCAGGTTGGCGAGTGTGCCGGTTTGGCCTTCCTCATTTGGATGAGTCGGCATTCCGGCAGGTTTGTTTACGATCAGCATATGGCTGTCTTCGAATAAAATCTCAATTTCTCCATATTCAGGGATCACGTTTGATTCTGCTTTTTCTTGCAGGTCAATAAACAAACGGTCGCCTTTTTTTACTATGAAATTATGGACGGCGGGTTCATGATTCACTTTTATGCTTTTAGTGGTCATCCATTCTTGAATCACGGGTTTAGACGCTTTTACTTCCGTTTTAAGAACGGAAAACAGCCATTGGCCGTCCAGTTTTTCAGTGATCACGAGTTCCAGCCCTCTGCCTTTTTGTTTCATGGTATATATCTCCTTTTGAAGCGAGGAAGGCAGGTGATGCAACAGGAAACACTTACCTTGGCACTCGCGATTTTTTCTGTGCTATTCTTGATAAAGACTTAGGATATTCGATGGCAAGAAAGGTGATTGATGTGAGAATTGTGAACGCTGCGACTGAAGAACAGGAGAGTTTCATCAATGAATTGACAATGGAACTGCTCGATGACGTTTTTCCTCTTTATTTCTCCGAACTGGACATTCAACGCTATAAAAAGAAAGGCGTTCTGTCCCTAACAAACCAATATTACCAAGGAACATTAAAGGAAGCTTTTCAAATTATGGCTTGTCTTCAAATGATACATACCATTTTGACAAAGCCTTACCGTCAATATGACATGAAAGACCAAGTATTATTTGATAAAAACAGCAGTTTGCTGAATGAGTGCGGAATGTTTTTTCCATTTGCATTTTCCGATTTTCAGACGGATGCAAATCAAGACTATTCCGATAAAAGAAAATCAATGTAATACATGCGGAGAAAGAGCTTATCCTTAAATGGGGAAAGGCTCTTTTTTTTATGCCTTATGTGATCATATCATAAATTCTTTCCTGCAACTCCCTTTTTAATCGGCTCCCGCCTGCACATACTAACTGATGAAAGGGGTGCTTGCAATGAATTCAATCAGCAATTCAATGACAAAACAGGTAGCAACCGTTTCTTCAAATCAAACGATTCAGGAAGCGGCTGCGCTGATGCATCAGCATAATGTCGGAGCGATTCCGGTTGTAGACCAAGGGGTTTTACAAGGGATGCTCACAGACCGTGATATTGCATTGAGAACCACTGCTCAAGGCCGGGATGGCCAAACACCCGTTTCTGAAGTGATGTCATCCAACGTCATTTCCGGGAATCCGAATATGAGTTTGGAAGAGGCGTCTGAACTGATGGCCCAGCACCAAATCCGCCGCCTTCCTATTGTAGATAACAACAATCTAGTCGGGATCGTTGCGCTTGGGGATTTAGCGGTGAATCAGCTGTCAAACGACTCTGCGGGAGAAGCGCTGACAAACATTTCACATCAAAACATGCAGTAATAACCGAAAGAGCTTGCACTATGCAGGCTCTTTCTTCTCATAAAAGTTTCAATTTTGAAAGCAGAGACAATTCGGGGTATAGTGTAAACATACATCTCATTCGCAGAGTGCCAAAAGGAGTTGTGGGCAGTGATAAAAGCGTTAATATTTGATTTTGACGGGCTTATTCTGGATACAGAAACCCATGAATACGAAGTGTTGCAGGAAATATTTGAAGAGCACGGTTCAACCTTGCCGTTATCCGTTTGGGGAGAAGTAATCGGGACAGCTGCCGGGTTTCGCCCCTTTGTCTACTTAGAAGAACAGCTGGGCAGAAAACTGGATCATGGCGAGCTTACGAAAATCAGAAGAGAACGATTTTCGAAAAGAATGGAGACTGAAAAAGCGAGACCCGGTGTTGAAGCCTATTTAAACGCCGCGAAGGACTTAGGTTTAAAAGTCGGTCTGGCGTCAAGCTCTGATTATAAATGGGTCGCTGGGCATTTGAAACAAATCGGGCTGTTTGATGATTTTGAAGTCATTCAAACGGCTGATGATGTGGAAGAGGTCAAGCCAAACCCTGAATTATACTTAAAAGCGGCGGAAAATCTTGGTGTGTCACCTGCGGAATGTATCGCGTTTGAGGATTCTGTCAACGGTTCAATCGCCGCTAAGCGCGCGGGCATGAAATGCGTCATCGTGCCGAACAAAGTCACGGGCAGCTTGTTATTCGAGGACTATGACCACAGACTTGAATCAATGGCTGAGATGGAGCTGGCGCTGCTTTTGGATCATTTGAACGCCCGGGACTAGAAAGAAGGAGGAAATGTTTTGTCTGAGAAACTTGATTTGACCAGATTTGAGAAAAAGATGGTCATCCGCAATATAGAAGAAAAAGATATCAGTAAAATAATCGCCTTGCAAAAGGATTGTTTTCCGGGGATGGAGCCTTGGGAGCCAGAGCATTTAATCAGCCATTTAGAACATTTTCCGGAAGGGCAGTTTTGTGCGGAATTTGAAGGCGAGATTATCGGTTCTTGTTCCAGCCTTTTGATTAATTTTGATGAATATGATGACCGCCATACGTGGCAGGATATTACCGATGACGGATATATCACCAATCATAATCCGGACGGTTTAAATATGTACGGGATTGAAGTAATGGTTCATCCGACGTACAGAAGAATGAAGATCGGGCATCGGCTATATGAAGCGAGAAAAGACTTAGCCAGACGATTGAACTTGAAAAGCATCATTATCGGCGGCAGGATTCCGAACTTTCATAAGTATGTGGAGGAAATGACCGCACGCGCTTATGTCGAGCAGGTGAGCCGCCACCAAATTTATGATCCCGTGCTTTCTTTTCAGCTGATGAACGGGTTTACACTGATGCGGATTAATCCAGATTATCTGCCGGATGATATGGCGTCAAGCAAATACGCGACGCTGATGGAATGGAACAATGTCGATTATCTTCCGCAGACAAAGCGTTATTATAAATCGGCGTTTCCGGTGAGAATCTGTGTGATTCAATATGAAATGAAAAAGATCTATTCCTTTGATGAATTTGCGAATCAAGTAGAGTACTATGTCGATGTCGCTTCAGATGCGGGCGCCGATTTCGCGGTCTTCCCGGAAATTTTCACGACACAGCTGATGTCTTTCCTTGAAGAACGGTCACCAAGCTTGGCAGTACAGAGAATTACCGAGTACACCGAGGATTATATCAGCGTCTTTACGGAGCTTGCGGTGAAGTATAACGTCAATATTATCGGCGGTTCTCATTTTGTTGAAGAAGAGGGAAAAATTTATAACATCGCCTACTTATTCAGACGCGACGGTACGATTGAGAAACAATATAAGCTCCATATTACGCCGAATGAGAGGAAGTGGTGGGGGATCAGCGCAGGTGACCAGGTTCGCGTATTTGATACCGACTGCGGTAAAATCGCCATCCAAATCTGCTACGACATTGAGTTTCCGGAGCTTGCCCGGATTGCAGCGGATAAAGGCGCAAAAATCATCTTCACGCCATTTTGTACAGAAGACCGCCAAGGCTATTTGCGGGTAAGATATTGTTCGCAGGCAAGAGCAGTGGAAAATCAAATTTATACTGTTATCTCAGGGACGGTAGGAAACCTGCCGCAAACGGAGAACATGGATATCCAATACGCCCAGTCCGCTATTTTCGCTCCTTCAGACTTTGAGTTTGCAAGAGACGGCATCGTCGGAGAATGCAACCCGAATATTGAAATGGTTGTCATCGGCGACGTCGATTTAGAAATCCTCAGAAGGCAGCGGCAGGACGGGACTGTGCGCCAATTGAAAGACAGAAGGCACGATATTTACCGAATTAAGTACCAGAAGTAAAAGCAGAGAACGGCCCGCCGGGAATTTGGCGGGCCGTTCTTTATAAATGCGGAATTGAAACTGTGCCGTTCTTTCATTAAAATATAAATAGATTAATGCATGTATATAGAAAAAGAAGGTGCCTTATGGAGTTTTTGCTTGTATTATTGCCTGTTTTCGGAATTTTTGCGATCGGTTATATCGGACAGAAAACCCTTGGGTTCGATATTCAGACGCTGTCCAAAATGTCCTTATATTTAATGTCTCCTTTTTTGGCTTTTGATACGTTCTACTCTAATAAGCTGACGATGGATTACCTTTACCTCTTCTTTTTTGTGCTCGGCCTCTGTTTAGTTCTCGTTTTGCTTGTTTATTTTTTATCTTATTTTCATAAGTATCAGAATCAGGACCGCTGCGCCATGATCCTCTCATCGGCATTTATGAATAACGGCAATTACGGAACGCCGGTCGTTTTACTTGTATACGGAACGGCGGGGCTTGATGTGGCTGTGGTCTTAATGGTGCTCCAGCAATTGATCATGAGCACAATCGGTATCTATTATGCAGCGAAGGGCAGTCCGGACGCCGGCGGCTTTAAAACTGTGATGAACCGGGTGACTCGTATGCCTGTCGCTTACGGCGCGCTTCTTGGCGCAATACTTCAGCTAGTTCATATTTCTATACCTAAAGAATTAATGACATCAATCGAACTTGTCGGGAACGCCGCGATTCCCACGATTATGATCATTTTGGGTATGCAGCTTGCGTTAATATCATTTAAAAATATTGAATATCGAAAAATTTCTTATTCATTGCTGCTGAAGCTTATGATTTCCCCGGTTATTGCTTTGGGCTTTACATTCATTTTGCCGGTGGACGATATGACAAAGCAAATTATGATCCTTGTAGCCGCAATGCCGACAGCTGCAAACACAACATTAATGGCCGTACAATTTAATACTAAGCCGGAAGTGGTTTCAAGCGCCACCTTCATCAGCACAATGCTTAGTATTGTGACGCTGCCGGTATTGCTTTGGCTTCTGCATCCTCTTTCATAGAAAGGGGATTTTTTATATGCGGGCCTGTCCCGCGGTTTGTTGACTCCGCTGCCGTCTGGCTTTATATTGAAGGAAGAGGAAACCTTCACCATGACGAAGTAAGGAAATGATAAGGCCATTACCTTCGTGACAGCCTATTTTCAATTTTAGAATCGTATGTTGTATAACGATAATGAAATGGGGATGATCAGGTGGAAAAGCAAAATCACGCACTAAAGGAAAAAGATGAGCGATTTGTGTGGCACGCTATGAAAGGGTCGCAGCCGGCTGACAGTCTCATCATTCAGAAGGCCGACGGAGCCAGTGTAACCGATATTGACGGACGGCGTTATTTAGATGCGATGTCGGGTTTATGGTGCGTGAACATCGGTTATGGCAGACAGGAGCTGGCAGAGGCGGCGTACGGCCAATTGAAGGAAATGCCTTATTATCCGCTGACACAAAGCCATACGCCGGCGATTCAATTGGCGGAAAAGCTGAATGAATGGCTCGGCGGCGATTATGTGATATTTTTCTCCAACAGCGGCTCGGAAGCGAATGAGACCGCATTCAAGATCGCCCGGCAATATCATCAGGAAAACGGTGATCCCAGCCGGTACAAATTCATTTCAAGATACAGGGCTTATCATGGAAATACGATGGGTGCTCTCGCAGCGACAGGGCAGGCGCAGCGGAAATACAAATATGAACCTTTAGGCCAAGGTTTTTTGCACGTCTCCCCGCCTGATCTTTACCGCAACCCTGCTGATGGGGAAACCTTAGAAAGCGCATTAGAAATTGATCGAACGATGACATGGGAATTGAGCGAGACGATTGCCGGCGTCATCATGGAGCCAATTATTACAGGCGGAGGCATTTTATTGCCGCCCGACGGGTATATGGCCAAGGTGCAGGACATTTGCCATAAACATGGCGCCCTTTTGATTTGCGATGAAGTCATCTGCGGATTCGGGCGTACCGGCGAGCCGTTCGGGTTTATGAATTATGGGGTGCAGCCTGATATCATAACCATGGCAAAGGGCATTACAAGCGCTTATCTGCCTTTGTCAGCGACAGCAGTCAAACGCGAGATTTTTGAAGCTTACAATGGAGAAGCCCCATATGACCGTTTTCGGCATGTCAACACATTCGGAGGAAATCCGGCCGCTTGTGCATTGGCGTTAAAGAATCTGCAAATAATGGAGGATGAGAACCTGATTCAACGTTCACGCGATTTGGGAGCGCTGCTTTTAGGCGAGCTTCAAAGCCTGAGAGAACACCCGGCTGTCGGTGATGTCAGAGGAAAAGGCCTTCTCATCGGAATCGAACTTGTGAAAGACAAAACAACAAAAGAACCGGCCGACGCAGATATCATCAACCAGATCATAGCTGCATGTAAAGCAAAAGGGCTGATTATCGGAAAAAATGGCGATACGGCTGCCGGATACAACAATGTGATCCAGCTTGCACCGCCGTTTTGTCTCACAGAGGAAGAGCTTTCTTTTATCGTAAAGGTGCTGAAGGAAAGCATACTGACCATGTAGTTTCGGCAGAAGTTATTTTTAAAAAAGGAGCAAAATATGAGTTTTCACAATCAACCTATTTTACCGGCTATTCGAAACATGAAGCAATTCGATGAATTTTTAAACAGCTCATTTACATACGGGGTGATTTTGGATATTCATCTCGGACAATTAAAGGGCGTTATAAAAGAAGCGCAAAAGCATGGGAAGAAAATGATGGTCCATGTTGATTTAATCCATGGCATTAAGCATGATGAATACGGCGCTGAATTTATTTGCCAGGAAATGAAGCCGGCCGGTATTATTTCAACTAGATCAAACGTCATCGTGAAAGCGAAGCAAAAGAAAATTTATGCAATACAGCGGCTGTTTTTGCTGGATACAAGCGCCATGGAGAAAAGTATGGAGTTTGTCGGCAAACACAAACCGGATTTTATTGAAGTGCTGCCGGGCATTGTTCCGTCACTCATTAAGGAAATAAAAGAGAAGACGGGAATTCCCATTTTTGCCGGCGGCTTTATTCGTACTGAACAGGATGTTGAACAGGCGTTGAAAGCAGGGGCCACCGCAGTGACGACATCAGACACCAAATTATGGAAAAAATATGAAAATTTCTTGACAGAAAATGATTGACACCGCTTACACCGGTTGTTACAATTGTACTAGGTTAATTTATTGTGATGGAGAATCCGGAGACCCACGACAGCTCTTTACGGCAGAAATCAGGCCGTAAAGCCGTTTGTTGTGGTTTTTTTCATCTCTATGACTCTGTCACACCTGTTGAATAGTAACTTTAGGAGGAATTTCTATGACAGCATTTTGGGGAGAAGTCATTGGTACGATGCTGCTTGTCATTTTTGGTGCAGGTGTTTGTGCAGGAGTCAATTTGAAAAAATCGCTTTCATATCAATCTGGCTGGATTGTCATTGTGTTTGGCTGGGGCTTGGGTGTGGCAATGGCGGCTTATGCTGTTGGAGGCATCAGCGGCGCTCATCTCAATCCGGCGTTAACTATAGGTCTTGCGTTTGTAGGAGATTTTCCTTGGGAACAGGTTCCGGCGTATATTGCCGCACAAATGATCGGAGCCATTATCGGGGCGGTTATTGTATTTCTGCATTACCTTCCTCACTGGAAGGCAACTGATGATCCGGCTGCAAAGCTTGGCGTTTTTTCCACAGGCCCGAGTATCCCGCATATATTCGCTAACGTGTTAAGTGAAGTTGTTGGGACATTTGTCCTTGTACTCGGCATATTAGCGATCGGTGCAAATGAATTTACTCAAGGACTGAATCCGCTGATTGTCGGCTTTCTAATTGTGGCCATCGGAATTTCTCTTGGAGGAACAACAGGCTACGCGATTAATCCGGCGCGTGATTTAGGTCCCAGAATCGCTCACGCTTTTCTGCCGATTCCGGGGAAAGGTTCATCGAATTGGAAATATGCATGGGTTCCGGTTGTCGGACCGATTTTAGGCGGTTCCTTCGGGGGCGTGTTCTACAATGCAGCGTTTAAAGGGCATATTACAATCAGCTTCTGGTGTGTAAGCGTTATTTTAATTGTGGTATTGTTAGGACTCTATGTTTATACGAAAAAACACTCAGCTAAAACACTCTCAAATTCAAAATATATTTAAAAAGGGGAGCTTATTTATGGAGACATATATTTTATCACTAGATCAAGGCACAACGAGCTCAAGAGCCATTCTTTTTAATAAGAAAGGGGAGATCGTGCATTCCGCCCAAAAGGAATTTACACAATATTTCCCGCAGCCGGGATGGGTCGAGCATAACGCAAATGAAATTTGGGGTTCAGTCTTATCCGTTATTGCATCCGCTTTATCAGAATCTGGAATCACCCCTGATCAAATCGCCGGCATCGGAATCACAAACCAGCGGGAAACAACCGTTGTATGGGATAAAGATACCGGGAAGCCGATCTACAATGCGATTGTTTGGCAGTCAAGACAGACATCCGGCATCTGTGAGGAGCTTCGTGAAAAAGGCTATAGCGACACATTCCGAGATAAAACAGGACTTCTGATTGATCCGTATTTTTCCGGTACGAAGGTAAAATGGATCTTAGACAATGTAGACGGAGCAAGAGAAAAAGCTGAAAACGGAGAGCTGTTGTTCGGAACGATTGATTCGTGGCTGATTTGGAAAATGTCAGGCGGAAAAGCGCATGTGACCGATTTCTCTAATGCCTCCCGCACGCTGATGTTTAACATATACGAATTGAAATGGGATGATGAACTGCTTGAGATTCTGGGCGTGCCGAAATCAATGCTTCCTGAAGTAAAGCCGTCCTCTCACGTATATGCGGAGACGATTGATTATCATTTCTTCGGGAAAAAAATTCCGATTGCCGGCGCTGCGGGCGACCAGCAATCCGCATTATTCGGGCAGGCTTGCTTTGAAGAGGGCATGGGAAAAAACACGTACGGAACCGGCTGCTTTATGCTTATGAACACCGGCGAAAAAGCAATTAAATCAGAGCACGGTTTGTTAACGACAATTGCATGGGGCATCGACGGAAAAGTTGAATACGCGCTGGAAGGCAGCATCTTTGTTGCCGGTTCTGCGATTCAATGGCTCAGAGACGGATTAAGAATGTTTCAGGATTCAGCGTCCAGCGAAACATATGCAGAGCGGGTTGATTCAACAGACGGCGTCTATGTGGTTCCGGCATTTGTCGGTTTGGGAACGCCGTATTGGGACAGCGATGTGCGCGGCTCCGTATTCGGATTGACGCGGGGAACAACAAAAGAACATTTTATCCGCGCTACACTTGAAGCGCTGGCGTATCAGGCGAAAGATGTGCTTGACGCAATGGAAGCCGATTCAAATATTTCATTAAAAACGCTGCGGGTAGACGGCGGCGCTGTTAAAAATAATTTCCTTATGCAGTTCCAGGGAGATATTTTAAATGTACCTGTCGAACGTCCGGAGATTAATGAAACCACTGCGCTTGGCGCTGCCTATTTGGCAGGGATTGCTGTCGGCTTCTGGAACGACCGTTCAGAAATCGCCGATCAATGGAGCCTGGATAAACGGTTTGAACCGGAAATGAAAGCCGATCAGCGTAAAGAGCTTTACAGCGGCTGGCAAAAAGCTGTAAAAGCAGCTATGGCTTTTAAATAAATATTGAGTATGATATAATAAAATCAAGTTAATAATAACGGTCCTGAGATGAGGAGAGACCACAACACCAAAGTGCAGACATACACTTTGGCTGTTGTGGTCTCTTTTACTATATACCGTGACAACTGGGAGGAACTTAAAAATGAATCAACAATTTTCAAGTCTTGAACGGGATAATATGCTTTCGGAAATGACAAAAAAGACATATGATTTGTTTATTATAGGCGGAGGAATTACAGGAGCGGGCACCGCATTGGATGCCGCTTCAAGGGGAATGAAAGTCGCGCTCAGCGAAATGCAGGACTTCGCGGCGGGAACATCAAGCAGATCGACTAAGCTTGTCCATGGAGGACTGCGTTACCTAAAACAATTCGAAGTTAAAATGGTCGCTGAAGTAGGAAAAGAACGGGCCATCGTATATGAAAACGGCCCGCATGTCACCACACCTGAATGGATGCTGCTTCCGTTTCATAAAGGCGGCACATTCGGATCATTCTCAACTTCTATCGGCTTGAGAGTGTACGACTTTTTAGCAGGCGTGAAAAAGGCGGAACGAAGAAGCATGCTGTCCTCTAAAGAAACTCTGCAAAAAGAACCTTTGGTGAAAAAGGACGGTCTAAAAGGCGGCGGATATTACGTTGAATACCGCACAGATGACGCGAGATTGACCATTGAAGTAATGAAAGAAGCCGTTAAATTCGGCGCCGAGCCTATGAACTATTCCAAAGTTAAAGAGCTTCTCTACGAAAAAGGAAAAGTAGTCGGCGTATTAATTGAAGATTTACTGACCAATAAAGAATATAAAGTGTATGCAAAAAAAGTCGTCAATGCGACGGGCCCTTGGGTGGACCAATTAAGAGAAAAGGACCATTCCAAAAAAGGAAAGCATCTTCAGCATACAAAGGGAATTCACCTAGTATTTGACCAATCCGTATTCCCGCTAAAACAAGCGGTTTACTTCGATACGCCGGACGGCCGTATGGTGTTTGCGATACCAAGGGAAGGCAAAACATATGTAGGAACGACGGATACTGTTTATAAAGAAGCATTAGAGCATCCGCGTATGACGACTGAGGACCGTGATTATGTGATAAAAGCGATCCAATATATGTTCCCGGATTTAAATATCACAGAGAATGATGTGGAATCAAGCTGGGCGGGGCTTCGTCCGCTGATTCACGAAGAAGGAAAAGACCCTTCGGAAATTTCTCGTAAGGACGAGATTTGGACATCAGAATCAGGTTTAATCACTATCGCCGGCGGAAAGCTGACCGGCTACAGAAAAATGGCTGAGCACATTGTCAATCTTGTAAGCGACCGCTTAAAAGAAGAAGGCGGAAAGGACTTCGGTTCTTGTAAGACGAAAACAATGCCGATCTCAGGCGGACATGTCGGCGGCTCTAAAAATCTTGCTTCCTTCGTTGATGCAAAAACAAAAGAAGGCGTCGCCATCGGTTTGTCTGAAAAGGACGCTAAGCAGCTTGCCATCAGATACGGTTCTAACGTAGAGAACGTCTTCAAAAGAGTCGAACCGATGAAAGAAGAAGCTGCCAAACGCCAGATGCCGGTTCATATCTTGGCTGAAGCTGCCTACAGCATTGAAGAAGAAATGGCAGCCACGCCTGCAGACTTTTTTGTCCGCAGAACGGGCAGATTGTACTTTGACATTCATTGGGTGGAAACGTATAAACAAGCTGTTATTGAGTATATGAGCGACCGTTTCAACTGGGATGAGCAGACGAAAAACAAACACACACAACATCTGAATGAGCTGCTGCACGATGCCGTTGTGCCGCTTGATCAGTAAGAAAATTTGATGGGCTGTGCCTTAGTGGCACAGCCTGTTTTACCTTTTAGAAGATGAAATAAATGGATATATATCCCACATATATCAGCCTCCGCAGTTATCAAGTGACACAGACAGCCGCTTCATATTAAAATAACTACATAAGATAATCATTAGGAGGACGAACATGAGCTGGAATAAGAGCTATGAGCGTTGGAAACAAACAGAAGAATTAGATCCCGAAATAAAAACTTTGTTAGCTGATTTAGAGGGAAATGAGCAGGCGCTTGAAGACTGTTTCTATAAAAACCTCGAATTCGGAACCGGAGGCATGCGCGGAGAAATCGGAGCCGGTACGAACCGAATGAATGTATACACTGTCCGCAAAGCATCAGCGGGACTTGCCGCTTACATATTGCAGCAGGGAGAGGAAGCGAAAAAAAGAGGCGTAGCCATAGCATATGATTCACGCCACAAGTCACCGGAGTTTGCCATGGAGGCAGCAAAAACGCTTGCTACTCAAGGAATTCAGACATACGTGTTTGATGAGCTTCGCCCGACGCCTGAATTATCCTTCGCTGTCAGAGAACTGAAAGCTTATGCAGGGATTGTTGTCACAGCCAGCCACAACCCGCCGGAATACAATGGCTATAAAGTATATGGTGACGACGGAGGCCAGCTTCCGCCGCGTGAGGCTGATATCGTCATTGAGCAGGTAAATGCCATTGAAAACGAACTGACAATCAAAGTAGAAGACGAAAAAGTATTAAAAGAAAAAGGCTTGATTAAAATCATCGGTGAAGACATTGATAAAGTCTACACGGAAAAGCTCACTTCTATTTCCGTGCATCCTGAATTGTCACGCGAAGTCGATGTGAACGTCATTTTCACGCCGCTGCACGGAACAGCGAATAAACCGGTCAGACGCGGGCTTGAAGCACTGGGATACAAAAATGTAACGGTTGTCGCAGAACAGGAGCTTCCTGATTCGAACTTTTCAACCGTCAAATCCCCGAACCCGGAAGAGCATGCGGCGTTTGAATACGCCATTAAGCTTGGGGAAGAGCAAAACGCTGATATCTTAATCGCCACAGATCCGGACGCCGACCGCCTTGGCATTGCCGTTAAAAACGATGAAGGCAAATACACAGTGCTGACAGGAAACCAGACAGGTGCGCTGCTGCTTCATTATTTGCTTTCCGAAAAGAAAAAACAGGGCAGCCTGCCTGACAACGGAGTCGTTCTCAAAACGATTGTCACCAGTGAGATCGGCCGTGATGTTGCTTCTTCATTCGGTCTGGATACTATCGATACTTTGACAGGCTTCAAATTTATCGGTGAAAAAATCAAAGAATACGAAACATCCGGCCAATATACATTCCAATTCGGATATGAAGAAAGCTACGGCTATTTGATCGGAGACTTTGCAAGAGACAAAGACGCGATTCAGGCCGCGCTTTTAGCGGTTGAAGTGTGCGCATTCTATAAGAAACAAGGAACATCGCTATATGAGGCTTTGATCAACATTTTTAAAGAATACGGTTTTTACCGTGAAGGCTTACAATCATTAACACTGAAAGGGAAGCAGGGCGCTGAACAGATCGAATCGATACTGGCTTCGTTCAGAAGCAACCCGCCGCAGCAAATCGCCGGAAAACGAGTGGTGACAGCGGAAGATTACGCGGTCAGCAAACGAATGATCCTTTGGGAAAATAAAGAAGAGGCCATCGACCTTCCGAAATCAAATGTATTGAAATACTTCCTTGAAGACGGATCTTGGTTCTGCCTTCGCCCGTCAGGAACAGAGCCGAAGGTTAAATTCTATTTTGCCGTAAAAGGCACTTCTATGGGAGACAGTGACCAGCGTCTTGCCGCACTTTCAGAAGATGTGATGAAGACAGTAGACCGAATTGTACAAGAAACATCAGCGAAATAAACCAAAGAAATCACCAGCTTCCGGCTGGTGATTTTTTTAATCAGCCAAAAGTCTGAAAAAAATTCATCCTATAAGAGAAGAAAAAATGTGCTAATAACTGGTATAATAACAAGTACTAGAAGTAAAGCCGGAGTGAGAGAAGTGAGCAAACCAAGGGTGGAGAAATTAAGAACGTTAAAAACCATTGCGGAAACCTTGAACCAAGGGCATGATGTCAAGGTCACACTTGATGAGGTGTTAAATGAATTGCTTAGCTTGACGGGGCTTCAGTCAGGATGGATATTCCTGATAGACGCAGACGGCTCCTATACATTAGCAGCCGATGCATATTTGCCTCCGGCTTTAAGCCATAAACAAAATGTGCTGATGTGTGAAGGTGATTGCTATTGTCTGAATAAATTCAGGAACGGGAGCCTTACAAGGGCTGCCAATATAATGAACTGCAAGCGGATTGAATTGGCGGAACAATTAAACTGTTTTGACACAGAGGGCATCACCCATCATGCGACGGTTCCGCTTGAAGGCGGCGGGCGAAGCTTCGGACTGCTGAACGTTGCGGCGGCGGGAAAGACCTTATTCGACGAGGATGAGCTTCACCTGCTTGAGGCTGTTGCTTTTCAGATCGGAACGGCGATACAGCGAATGAAACTGGCCGAATATGAACAAAAAAACGCTCTCTTAATGGAGCGTAACCGCCTTGCTCAGGATCTTCACGATTCAGTCAACCAAATGCTGTTTTCCGTCAGTTTAACGGCAAAAGCGGCAAAATCATTAACAAAAGACAAGACACTTCAGGATATGATCGATTTTATCCAAACCTTATCACAAGACGCCCTTGCAGAAATGAAGTCACTCATCTGGCAGCTCCGCCCCGAAGGACTTGAAAAGGGATTGCCTTCAGCCATAAAAAGCTACGGAACGCTTATCGGGCTGACCGTTAATGTCAAGCAGACAGGGAGCCTGTCCTCTCTCTCCGACGAACATGAGCTTATGCTGTGGCGGATCGTGCAGGAGGGGCTTAACAATTGCAAAAAACATGCCGGGACGGATACGGCATATGTGAATATTGCTTCACGCGGTAAACAGATTGAACTTGAAGTCATTGACCATGGCAGCGGATTTTGTGCGGAGGCGCATGACGGGCTGCCTTCCTTGGGGATTAAAGGAATGAAGGAGCGTGCTGAAACCAGCGGCGGCCGGTTTACGATACACTCAGAGCTCGGAGCGGGCACAGTCATTTCTGTCAGCCTCCCGCATAGTGAACAGAAGGGGAGGACAATGTAATGAGAATTGTGATTGCGGATGATCACCATGTCGTACGAAAAGGGCTTCGATTTTTCTTTGCAACCCAGAAGGATATTGATGTTGTCGGTGAGGCCTCAACCGGAACTGAGGCTCTCCGCGTGATAGCGCAAACCAAACCGGATCTTGTGCTGATGGATTTATCCATGCCTGATATGGATGGAATCGAGGCGACAAAGAAAGCGGCAGCGCTTTTTCCGGGCATCAGTATTATTATCTTAACGAGTTATTCTGATCAGCAGCATGCGATTCCGGCCCTTCAGGCGGGTGCAAAAGCTTATCAGCTGAAAGATACAGAGCCTGAGGAATTGGTGAAAACACTGCGGCAGGTACATTCGGGAGAATATAAGCTCTCAAGTGCTATTATGCCCCATGTGCTGACACATATGAGGACACAACATGAACCTGAGAAGGAAAAGTACTATCAGCTGACAAGACGGGAAAAAGATGTTTTGATGGAGATTGCCAGCGGAAAAAGCAATAAAGAGATAGCCGCTTCCTTGTTTATTTCAGAAAAAACAGTCAAAACGCATGTGTCAAATCTTTTAGCTAAGCTTGATGTTGCAGACCGCACACAAGCGGCACTTTTTGCAGTCAAGCATCATTTGAATGGGGAGATGACGAATTGAATATATTAGTGATTAACGGAACCGCAAGAAAACAGGGCAGAACAAGAATTGCCGCTTCATATATCTCAGCTTTATACAACACCGGGTTGATTGACTTAAGCGAATACATATTGCCGATTTTTAATGGGGAAGCAGAGCAGTTTGAAATGGAGCGTGTTCAGCAGCTTAAACAGCGTGTAAAAGAGGCCGACGCGGTTGTTTTATTATCGCCTGAATATCATAGCGGCATGAGCGGAGCATTAAAAAATGCGATAGACTTCCTGAGCAATGAACAATTTAAATATAAGCCTGTGGCATTATTGGCAGTGGCAGGAGGCGGAAAAGGCGGTATTAATGCTTTGACGAATATGCGAACAGTCATGCGCGGAGTATACGCCAACGTCATACCGAAGCAGCTTGTGCTTGATCCCGTCCACATTGATTATGACAATGCCGCTGTAACAGAAGAGATGGAAGTCAGTATAAAAGAATTAATGGAAGAACTGAAAATGTTCGCAAAAGCAGGAAATCCCGGCATCTGATATGCCGGGATTTTTTTATGTCAAAAGTGCCAATTGATCTTGATAGGTCAGTTCTGTGGCATGGTCAATATAACGGAGAAGAGAGTACAGTTCCTTTTCAAGAACACCGTAATCATGTTCAAAGTGGTACGCGTGCAGAAAATGCTCAATACGTTTTGACAATAAATCGTCTTCTGTGCGCACCATTAAAATCAATAAGTTATCCCACTGTGAACGATGAGTGTAATATAACGCTTTATCATAATCCGCATAATTCAACTGAATCGCTTCTCCTTTCTTGTGAGAAGTTCGTGTTTAGTTTATGCAGCGGATGATTTTATTGACCGGGGAAAAGTTGGCGTTTGCGTCAGTAGCGGAGTAGCAATATGAGGGAGACATAAAAATCAATGCGTTTTACATGAATGCCGGATTGAAATTGGGAAACCCTATGACATGACATAAATCTAGGCACAGGAGAATTTGAAAATGAAATCACTTCCGTATACCATTGCCCTTCTTTTTTGCGGCCTTTTGATCGTTTCCATTGCTGCGAAAGGGCACTCAACAAATCCGAATGAGTCAGTGCAGAAGTGGGAGCAGCTCGCCTGGAGCAAGATTCAGGATGAATATAAGGGCGCTTCTTTATCTGATTATGCTTATATGGGGCGAACTGAGGTTAATGACGAACAGACAAAAGACGTCTTTCGTGTGACGGTCAGCCGGAATAAAGAAACATTTTCTGCTCATGCAGAGGTCTATTTTCATCCGGTGACAAAGCATATGATCAGCATCAACGTCTTTCGGCTGTAAGGCAATGAAAAAACTGTACAGCCCTAAGGCCATACAGTTTGAACCGTTTATAAATAACGTTTTGCTCCGAGGTAGCGCTGTTTCCAATAGGAATTGCTCATCTTTGAGATGACGACGCCTGAATCGTTGGCATTAATAAATTCGCCATTTCCGAGATAAATGCCGACATGGGAAGGGCCCGCGGCATACGTTGTGAAAAAGACAAAGTCGCCGACTGACGGCTGGCTGACCGGTTTCATGACATTCCAATAACCGGCCGCTGTTAACCTGGAGACAGAAGTGACTTTATTTAGTGCATAATAGATAAAACCGCTGCAATCAAAACCTGAAGGCGTTGTGCCGCCCCAGCGGTAAGGCACTCCTAATTGTTGTTTGGCAGCCGCAATCATTTGGTTAATCTTCGTGCTTCTTGAGCCTGTGCTTGTTGAAGGCGAAGATGTAGAAGGAGTGGAAGCCGTGCCTGAAATCGTTAATTTCTGGCCGACTTGCAGCACATCTGTTTTTAGATTGTTTTTATCGCGGATCTGCTGGGCAGTCACATTGTACTTTTGCGCGATCACCCATAGAGAGTCGCCGCTTTTCACAGTATAAACCGTTGTCTTCCCTGATCCGGTATTCTTCGACGGTGAAGTTGAAGAATTCGATGATGTGCCTGATAGCTGCAATACTTGTCCGACTTGCAGCACATCTGACTTTAATTTGTTGCTGTTTCTGATTTGCTGAACAGAGACATTGTGCTGATTGGCGATTTTCCAGAGAGAGTCGCCGCTTTTGACTATGTATTTAGTTGATGATGACGGCTTCGTCTTTGATGAATTGTTTGAGTTGGAACTTGTTTTATCAGAAGCCGTTCCTTTTATTTTTAATACTTGCTTCACATAAATGGTATCTGATTTTAAATTGTTCAAAACCTTTAATTCGCCGATGGACATATTGACTTTGTTTGCGATTTTCCAAAGTGAATCTCCGAGCTGAACCGTATAAGTGCCTGAAGCTAACGTTTTTTTGTTGCTCTGGGACGATTTGTTTGAGCTTGATTTGGAATTGGAAACGGTTCCTGAAACCTTTAATTTTTGTCCTGCACGAATGAGATCGCTGCTGAGCCCGTTTAGTTTTTTAAGTTCCTGAACAGACATTTTAAAATCGCTTGCAATCAGCCACAGTGAATCGCCGTTTTTGACTGTGTACACAGAATTTCCGCTCTTGGCTGATGATGAAGAGGTAGATGAGCTTGATTTTCCGTTTGGAATGTCGAGTGTTTGTCCGATCGACAGCACCGTGCTCTTCAGATGATTTGCAGACTTAATTTTGTCAATGGTTGTATTATAGTTTTGAGCAAGTTTCCATAAAGAATCACCGCTTTTTACCTTAATGGTTTGTGCCTCTGCCGGTGTTACAGCAATGGTTGTGCCTACGATCGCGGATGCTGTTAACCCTGCCGCTAATTTCTTTTTCATATGAATCTCCTTTTCCCCCATGAAAAGTATTTTGCTTTTTTCTTAAAACAATGTGCCTTATTTATTTTTAAGATAATTTTAAGGAAAAAAACAATCATTATTTTTATTATCGGCTGGATAAGCATTTCATTTCGTCTTTTTTGACAGATCGGTTATATTTTCCTATGTTTTGTTTGAAAAAAATACATAAAAAAAGAAGGAAACGCGTTCCTTCACTCATTTTAACAATCGCATGATGTCCTGCTTGTTTTTGACTAAATCGCCCAGTGTGTACTTGTCCAGCACTGAGAGATATGCCAGAAGCGCTTCGTTAAATACATGCTTCAATCCGCAAACCGGAGAAATAATACAAAGATTCTTACCCGAATCAAAGCATTCGACAATATTAAAATCATCTTCCGTTTTACGGACTACCTCTCCGATGTTGATGTCTTCAGGTGCCATACCTAAACGTATGCCGCCGCCCCGGCCGCGGATGGTTTCCACATAACCAAGCTGGCCGAGCTGATAAATGACCTTCATCAGGTGGTTTTTTGAAATTGAATACGTTTCTGCGATTTGTTTTATATTGCAAAGATCTTCTGTATGTTGGGTGGCCAAGAAAATCAAGACCCGTAAAGAGTAATCTGTATAATTTGTTAATTTCATAATATGACCTCGAAATAAGAGATTTCTTCTATCTTATCATAATCTATTATAAAATGAAAAAAAAGGAATTAAGCCAAAAAAACAGGCATAAAAAAAGAGTGAGCCGATAAGCTCACCCCGAGATGCGAGGCTGCGGCCGGTGGTGTCCGCGAAGATGGCCATTACCGTCATAATACGCTTGTTGGAGGTTATCGAACGTAATAAATAAAAGAACTGTTAGGTGATAAAATGTAAAGAAGGGTAAAATTACCTTCGGGGTGCGGGCTGAAGAAGCAAAAATTATATTTAAAAACAGACCATACAAGGTCTATTGGAGTTGATTTTTATCATAGCATTCTTAGAGAATCTGTCAGAGTTAAGCCATTTGGTGCTTTTATTTTGTGCTTTTATTTTTTACAGGAAGCTAAAGAAAACTAACAGAGAAAGAAAGCTAACCATTTTTGAAATAATACTTATGTTCCTCATAGCATTTGGTGCATTTTCTTGGGCTGTATCATTTGTTATTTTGAAAACATACTAGGGCGGTTAGGGGGGTCTTCAGTTACTGCTTCGGCCGCTTTTGTTTACTGATTTCGGTGTTTTGAATTTTGCGGTCGATCTTTGCTAAATAGTTAGCAGCGAAGTCTTTACCGCCAAGTCCAGAACGATAAGCCGAATGCGAGGGCAAACCCGCCCAGCACAATAATAAATGCTGAATTGACAATTGTATCTGCTACTCCGAGCTGGTCAAGAGCCATAAAGAATGACAAGGCGATAATGGTATACTTCGTGATCGCTGCCAATGATTTGAATTCCTGCCCTTTGATCACACTGGCCAGCAGTTTGCTGACAAGCTGTCCGGCATAAAGGCCGAGTGCGAGAATAAAGACAGCGACAAATACATTCGGCAAATAGGCAATGATTCCTGTTGCGATCACCACGAGGAAGTGAAGCTGAACAATTTGCAGCGCCTCGGCTGTAAACAGCAGAATGACAACAATTTGAGCAATCATGCCGACGATTTGCGCGAGCGATAATTTCGCCGGTTTCTGAGTTTGGTAATTTACTGAGAGAAGAACTAAGCATGTCTGCAACATTCAATGGGTATCGCTCCTTTTTGAAAAAATTATATGCGTGTTTAACCACTCGGATATTTAGCAAACCACTTGAGTGTGTTTCTTTATTTATCCTTCCAGTTCTTGATAGTCCCTAAAGAAAGTTCTTTTTCACATTTCATCTTTTGACAGGGTGGCTCATACATTATAGATAAGTCCAAGTAGGGGGGATTCGGTTGAACGTGGAGGAAAAGAAGGATTTGCAGCGGGCAATTGAGGAAATTACCGAAATTGCAAAGGGATTCGGCCTTGATTTCTACCCGATGAGATATGAAATTTGTCCAGCGGAAATTATTTATACATTTGGAGCGTACGGCATGCCTACAAGATTCAGCCACTGGAGCTTCGGCAAGCAGTTTCACAAAATGAAGCTGCATTATGACCTTGGATTAAGCAAAATTTATGAACTGGTCGTCAATTCAGATCCATGTTACGCCTTTTTACTGGACAGTAATGCGCTGATCCAAAATAAATTGATTGTCGCTCATGTGTTAGCCCATTGTGATTTTTTCAAAAACAATTGCCGTTTTCAAAATACGAAGCGGGACATGGTTGAGAGCATGGCGGCAACGGCTGAGCGTATCAAATATTATGAACGGGTACACGGAACAAAGGAAGTAGAATCCTTTCTAGATGCTATTCTCGCGATTCAGGAGCATATAGATCCGTCACTTGTGCGCCCGAAGTTGTTGTGGAGTATGGATGATGAGGAAGAAGAGGAGGGCGCGGCAGCCACCCCGTACGATGATCTATGGGGATTGGATGAAAAAAAGAAAACACAAGAGAAAAGAAGAGTGAAAAAGCATTTTCCTCCCCAGCCTGAAAAGGACATCCTGCTCTTTATTGAAGAACATTCACGTGAGCTTGAACCGTGGCAGCGTGATATTTTGACAATGATGAGGGAGGAAATGCTCTACTTTTGGCCGCAGCTTGAAACAAAAATTATGAATGAAGGCTGGGCTTCCTATTGGCACCAAAGAATTATCCGCGAGCTTGATTTAACCTCTGATGAGTCCATTGAATTCGCAAAGCTGAACGCCGGCGTTGTGCAGCCGTCCAAAACGGGTATTAACCCATATTATTTAGGGCTGAAAATCTTTGAAAATATAGAAGAAAAGTATAATAACCCAACCGAAGAGATGAAAAAAATTGGAGTGAAGCCGAATTCGGGCCGGGAAAAAATGTTTGAAGTCAGAGAAATTGAATCGGATATATCGTTTATCCGCAATTACTTAACGAAGGACTTAGTCATGAGAGAGGACCTGTACTTATTCCAAAAGCAGGGAAGAGATTACAAAATTGTTGATAAGGAATGGCAGTCTGTCCGTGATCAGCTTGTCAGCATGCGGGTTAACGGAGGGTTTCCATATTTAACCGTCAATGACGGAGATTACTTGAAAAACAATGAGCTTTATATTAAGCATTGGTACGAAGGAATCGAATTGGATTTGAAATACTTGGAGAAGGTCCTTCCCTACTTGTATCAGCTGTGGGGCAGAAGCGTTCACATTGAATCGATTCTTGAGGATAAGCCGGTGATGTTCTCTTATGACGGAAAAGGGGTGCATCGGCGGTATTTATAAAGTAAAAAAGGATGCAGGCAGCCTGCATCCTTTTTTTATGTTATTTTCCCGTTTTTAAGATCTTAAAAATCTTTTTCGCCTGGTCCGTGTTGTTGATCAGCCCGGCGAATTTTTCTTTCCCTGGTCCGTACGCATAGACGGGAACCTCTTCACCGGTGTGGTCAGTACTTGTCCAGCCGCTGTTAGAACGGGTGTTGAAAAGCTTGATGATCGCTTTGTAGGCGCCTTTGTTCTGATCAGCTTGAGCGGCTGCTTCGACAGTTTTTATTTCCTCGGCGGTAAATGTAAGATCAGTATAGCGGGCAAGCACATCCTTAGCAGGTTTTCCCTCGGCTATCTTCTTCGCCATAAATTCAGGAGTCCGCTTCGCCGCTAAAATCGGTTTGGCGTGCCAATTCTTTTCGCCGTTTGCGCCGATTGTAAAACCTCCGGTCGTATGGTCAGCAGTTGCGATGACAAGGGTGTGCTTATCTTTTTTTGCGAACTGAATCGCAGCTTTATAAGCTTTTTCAAAATCCTTCACTTCACTCATTGCTCCGACAACATCATTATCATGTGCGGCCCAGTCGATTTGGCTGCCTTCCACCATTAAGAAAAATCCTTTTTTGTTTTGATTAAGACGGTCAATAGCCGAACTTGTCATGTCTTCAAGCGACGGAGTCTGGCTGTCACGGTCTAAGGCTTTCGCAAGCCCTCCATCGGCGAATAATCCAAGGATCTGTTTGTTTTTATCTTTTTTTAATTCACGCTTTGTCGTTACATAACTATAGCCTGTTTTCTTAAATTCTTCCGTTAAATTTCTGTCTTTACGGTTGAAATATGTTTTTCCGCCGCCAAGCAAGACGTCAATTTTTTGTTTTCCGTTAATTTTATCATCGAAATAGCTATTTGCGATTTGATTCATATTTTTTCTTGATTCATTATGTGCGCCGTATGCTGCTGGGGTGGCGTGATTGATTTCAGAGGTTGAGACAAGTCCGGTCGATTTTCCTTGCTCTTTTGCTTCCTCAAGCACGGATTTAACTCTTTTTTTGTTTTTGTTTACGCCAATCGCGTTGTTATACGTTTTGACGCCGGTTGAGAGAGCAGTGCCTGCCGCCGCCGAATCTGTAATATTGTAATCGGGATCATCAGGGTAAGTCATCATCATGCCGGTGAGGTTAGGATCAAATTCGGTGAGCTTCATATCGTTCGGGGTCTTGCCGTTATTCTTCAGAGAGCGGTATGCGTTTATGTATGGCGTTCCCATGCCGTCTCCAATCATCACAATGACATTTCTGATTTCGTTCTTGTCTTGTTTTTTGGCGTCCGCTTTTTCTGCCTGCTGAAACTCAATACCGGCGAAAATTCCGGCTGTCAGCACTGAAACAGCAGCAAGCGGCAGGAGCTTGGCCTTCACATTTTGAAAAAATTTCATTGTCCGAATACCTCCTTTGATTATTGTTCTGCACGTATTATGGTAGCGAAACTTTGTTAAATACGGCTGTTGTTTGTATAAAAAGCAGGTAAATCATTGTTAGAAATGTAAAGGTGAGATACTTTTTTATCTTTCCGTATATCAGGAAAAAGCATTCGTTTTTTTCATTAAGATGTGAGTACAGGAGAAAAATTATTGGAGAAAACAGTGATCTTGAGAATATGCCATACAGAAGATTTGACATGCTGGCAAATGAGAAGTTCTCTTCATAAAAGATACAATTTTTGGACTGCTCATACTGACTTAAAGGTTATGTGATGTTTTCGGATCTCCTTATCTCTTCCTTCTTTTTGATATATTTCTAAATATAGAGATTGAAAGAAAAATAACATGACAAACGGCTGCGGTTTTTGTCACTTTTGAAATGAAATTGAAATATTTTGTACCCTTAAAAACTTTTTTTAAAAACGAATTAGTAAGAAATTTGTCACAGGAAGTCAAGTCTATTTCTATTGGGAATCTATCCTTATAATAGAAAACAGATAAATGATCAAAAAAGACAATGAATGAGATAGGTATATATAGGGAGGAAATCATGAAAAAGCAAATTATAACAGCTACAACAGCAGTAGTTTTGGGGTCAACTTTGTTTGCAGGAGCGGCGTCTGCACAAAGCGTCAAAGTGAAAAAAGGCGATACTTTATGGGGATTGTCCAAAAAATACGGCACATCTATCAACAGCATTAAATCAGAAAACAAACTAAAATCAGATATCATTTACATAGGACAAACGTTATCCGTTAACGGAAAATCGTCCTCAACAAGCTCAAGCAGCAGTTCTTCATCATCATCTACTTATAAAGTAGTGAGCGGTGACAGTCTTTGGAAAATTTCGAAAAAATACAGCATGACAATTAACGAATTGAAAAAATTAAACGGCCTAAAAACAGATTTAATCCGCATCGGCCAGGTTCTTAAAGTAAAGGGCTCAAGTTCAAACCAAAGCTCGTCAAATGTTTCTGCATCAAAACCGTCTACATCATCAGGCAGCAACGTGTCATCAACGTCACTTAATGTAAGCAAGCTTGTATCTGATGCAAAAGCGCTCACTGGCACTCCGTATAAATGGGGCGGAACAACTACTTCTGGTTTTGACTGCAGCGGATTTATCTGGTACTTGCTGAATAAACAAACAAATGTGGGCAGAACAAGCACTGCGGGATACTGGAGTTCTATGAAGAGCGTATCAAACCCGTCTGTCGGCGACTTTGTTTTCTTTACAACATATCAAGCAGGCCCTTCTCACATGGGTGTGTATATCGGAAACAACAAGTTCATCCATGCAGGATCTGATGGCGTGCAGACAAGCGATCTGAACAACAGCTATTGGAAACCTCGTTATCTTGGCGCAAAACGTTTCTAATTGCCTTTTGAAACCCGTTCATTGAACGGGTTTTTTATTATTACATTAGACGGGTGACATGATGATTGGTTACAGCTAAAAATGAAAATGTGATAAGAAATCCAAAAACTTTTTTTCTTTTTCGCTTTCATGAAGAGCAATCGCATACGCCCCTGCATGAGGCAGTTTTGTGAATTCGCACGGAACCTCGATCATACGCCCCGCAGTTAATCCCCGCTTGACCGTTGATAACGGAAGAAACGAGACTCCAAGCCCTTCTTTAATAAAACGTTTCGTAATGTGTGTTTGTGTCACCTTCATGGTTCTGACGAAAGGAAATGTGATTCTGATCTGGCGCAGCAAATCGTCCCAATAATCGGGATGATTATGGGTCAGCAATAAGTATTGGTTAAGCAGTTCTTTCACTTGGAAAGTATAAGCAGCTTGAACTGCATCAGGAGGTGCCACAAGCACAACCGGGTCCTTATATAATGGGCGGCATGTTAAGGAGGCAGACTGCACCTTTAAGCAGCTTAACCCGATATCAGCTTCGCCTGCTTTAATCAATGGCGAAATTTCGGCTGATTCGGCGATTGTCACCGTTATTTCCGTTTCTGTATTCATCATTGTATACCGCTTCATGACAGCCGGCAGGACCGTATCGGCGATCAGCGGTGAAACTGCGAGATTTAATGTTTGTGAGTAGCCCTGCCTGACCCTGTGAAGCTCTGACATGCTTTTTTCATAATCATCGAGCAGTCTCAAGGCATAAGGCAAGTAGGCTTTGCCTTCCTCAGTCAGCTGGATTTTCCTCCCTTTTCTTTGGAACAGCTTGCAGCTTATTTCCTCTTCCAAGAGTTTAATATGTACGGTTACGGTAGGCTGGGATAAAAAAAGCGTTTCGGCAGTTTTTCTGAAGTTTTCATATTTTGCAGCTGTTACAAAAGTGTGTAGCCATTTAAAATCCATATATGATCTCCTCTGATTAATAATTTTAATTAATTTCCTTAAAAATATTCATTATTTTTTAAATATTATATTTACTATAATAACAGAAAGAAGAAGAGGGGGAATAGAAATGGTATATCACGGATTAAAAGGGATTACATGTGTTGAAACATCAATCAGCCATATAGACGGAGAAAAAGGCCGCTTAATATACAGAGGCCATGATGCAAAGGAAATCGCACTTCATGCGAGCTTTGAAGAAGCAGCCTATCTCATCCTTTTTGGATCGCTTCCTCAGCCGGCCGAATTGCTTGATTTCAATGAAAAGCTGATCGCGGAACGCGCGCTGCCCGAACATATTCAATATCTCATTCAAAGACTGCCTGAAAATATGGACGACATGTCGGTACTGAGAACAGTCATTTCAGCATTGGGGGAAGCATCATATACATATCCTCCGAAAACAGAGGAAGCGATTCGCCTTATAGCCATTACACCTTCCATCATTGCGTACAGGAAAAGATGGGTTCAGGGAGAAAAAGCGATAGCGCCTTCTTCTCAGTATGGACATGTCGAAAACTACTACTATATGCTGACTGGCGAACGTCCCGCCGAATCTCAAAAGAAAGCGCTTGAAGCCTATATGATTCTCGCTATGGAACACGGCATGAACGCGTCTACTTTTTCAGCAAGAGTCACTGTTTCCACAGAGTCCGATTTAGTATCTGCGGTGACATCGGCATTGGGGACGATGAAAGGCCCGCTTCACGGGGGTGCGCCTTCTGCCGTGACAAAGATGCTGGAAGATATTGCGGAAAAATCACAAGCGGAAAATTATTTGGCTGAGAAGCTTGAAAAGGGAGAGCGGCTGATGGGGTTCGGCCACAGAGTGTATAAAACGAAAGATCCGCGGGCGGAGGCTCTGCGGCAAAAGGCAGAGGAAGTCGCGGGCAACGACCGTGATCTTGACCTTGCGCTGCATGTGGAGGCTGAAGCAATCCGCTTATTAGAAATATATAAGCCAGGCCGCAAGCTGTATACAAATGTAGAGTTTTATGCGGCGGCGGTTATGAAAGCGATCCATTTCGAAGATGAATTGTTTACACCGACATTTTCGGCAAGCCGTATGGTAGGCTGGTGCGCCCATGTGCTTGAGCAGTCGGAAAATAATATGATTTTCCGTCCGTCAGCAAAGTATACAGGAGCGCTCACCGTATAGTAAAAGCAGCACATTCATACCGTTTAATCCCGGCCATAAGGTGGTAACGTTTACTATCATTATGTGCAGGAGTGATTTTAATATGAACCCTATGGACAGACAAACAGAAGGCCAAAAGCCGCAGCACCAGGACAGGCAGCCTGGCATTGAGTCAAAAATGGAGCCTTTGCCTTTAACGGAAGATCCGGATTATAAAGGGAGCGGAAAACTCAAAGGAAAGATCGCTATTATTACCGGGGGAGACAGCGGAATCGGCAAAGCTGCAGCGATCGCGTATGCAAAGGAAGGCGCCAACATTGCCATTTTGTATCTGGAAGAGCATGCTGACGCTGAAGAAACGAAGCAGCGGATTGAGCAGACGGGTGCAGATTGCCTTTTAATCCCGGGCGATGTGGGAGATGAAGAGCATTGTAAAAAAGCGGTGGAGCAGACAGTGGAGCACTTCGGGGGTTTGGATATCTTGGTGAATAATGCCGCTGAACAGCACCCGCAGAACGATATTCTCGATATTTCGACTGAACAGCTTGAACAAACGTTTCGCACGAACATTTTTTCCATGTTTCATATGACCAAAGCGGCTCTGCCTCACATGGGGAAGGGAAGCGCAATCATCAATACAACCTCTATCACCGCTTATCAGGGTGATACATCACTGATTGATTATTCTTGTACAAAAGGAGCGATTGTTTCTTTCACCCGCTCCATGGCACTGTCTCTTGCTGAAAAAGGAATCAGGGTGAATGCGGTGGCTCCGGGGCCGATCTGGACACCGCTTATTCCGGCAACATTTTCAGAAGAAAAGGTGAAAAACCATGGCTTGGATACGCTGATGGAAAGACCAGGCCAGCCGGCAGAGCATGCAGGTACTTATGTACTGTTGGCTTCGGATGAATCCTCTTATATGACAGGGCAGACGATTCATATTAATGGAGGCCGCTTTATCTCAACTTAAATAGGTAGAAAACCAGTGAAACCAGCTTTCTTAGAAAGCTGGTTTTTGTTGGGGAATTTTAAAATAAATATTTTGAATAATATTTAAAAAATTCTGTTTTCTTTTTTAGAATTTTTATATATAGTATTGAGTAGGAGAAAGGAATTACTGTTCAAACGAACAAATATAGTAGAAAATAAGGAGATAGCTCAATATCGCCTCTATTGTCAGAAGATTCAAATTATAAAGAATAATTTTATAGGAGTTGATGGGGATGAAGGGAAGCGTATTTAGAAAGAAAAGCATTCAAGATTTGATAGCTGCCACAGGCGGTGAAAAGTCTTTAAAAAGAGAACTTGGGGCATTTGATTTAACATTGCTTGGCATTGGAGCGATTATCGGCACGGGAATCTTTGTATTAACAGGAACAGGCGCCGTCACCGCGGGTCCCGGTCTTACGATCTCATTTGTTGTCGCGGCGCTGGCCTGCTTATTCGCGGCCCTGTCATATGCCGAATTTGCTTCATCTGTTCCTGTATCAGGTTCTGTATATACATTTACCTATGCGACGTTAGGTGAACTGATGGCCTTTATTATCGGCTGGGATTTAATTTTAGAATATATGCTGGCCGTGAGTGCGGTTTCTGTCGGATGGTCCGGTTATTTTCAATCGTTTTTATCAGGTCTCGGCATTGATCTTCCAACTGTTTTAACGGCTGCTCCGGGTGCTGTAAAAGGCACCGTCACGATATTTAATCTTCCTGCCTTTGTGATTGTGCTGGCTATTACGTTCTTGTTGTACTTAGGAATCCGGGAGTCAAAAAGAGTCAATAACATTATGGTTATTTTAAAAATTCTTGTCGTGCTTTTATTCATTGCAGTAGCGGCAGTCTACGTTAAACCAGATAACTGGCAGCCGTATTTGCCGGAGGGATTTGGCGGAGTATTCAGTGCTGCGGCGCTCGTTTTCTTTTCTTTCATTGGATTTGACGCTGTCTCTTCCGCAGCGGAGGAAACAAAGAATCCCGCGAAGGATCTGCCAAAGGGAATTATTTTTTCTTTATTAGCCTGTACGATCTTGTACGTGGTCGTTTCTGCCATCATGACGGGAGTTGTGCCATTCGCTCAATTTAAAGGTGTTGACCATCCCGTATCCCTCGTTCTTCAGATGTCCGGCCAAAACTGGGTGGCGGGCATTATTGATATCGGAGCGGTATTGGGGATGACGACTGTTATGCTTGTTATGCTTTACGGCCAGACAAGGGTGATGTTTGCCATGTCACGCGACGGCTTGGTGCCAGGTTCTCTTTCAAAGGTCCATCCAAAGCATAAAACACCTTATGTGGCGACTTGGTTTTTCGGCATACTGTCTGCTTTGCTCGGCGCGCTGGTTCCGTTAGACGAGCTTGCGAAGCTGGTGAATATCGGTACCCTGTCAGCGTTTGTCCTGATTTCGGTAGCTGTCATCGTCCTAAGAAAAAAACAGCCAGATCTTCCGAGGGCATTTAGATGCCCAGGCGTTCCGTTTATTCCGATTTTGGCGATTCTTTTCTGCCTGTTTTTAATTATTAACCTAGGTTGGGTGACCATCGTCCGTTTCTTTATCTGGCTCTTAATCGGTCTGGTGATCTACTTCCTTTATTCGAGAAAGCATTCCAAATTGAATCAGAAACTTTGATAAACCGGGAAGCGGCCTATGCAGCCGCTTCTTTTTATGTTTTCTGAACAATAGAAAATATAAAAATAGACTTAAAAAGTGCAAAAAAATAAGAGATAATATGGGGTGAAAAGGAAGGGTGATTTTTTGTCTGAGCAAAAACCAGTTCAATGGGCTTCAAAATTAGGTTTCGTCATGGCCGCCGCGGGTTCGGCGATCGGATTGGGCGCGATTTGGAAATTCCCTTACGTAGCGGGAACAAATGGGGGAGGCGCTTTTTTTCTTATCTTTGTAATGTTTACGGTTCTCCTGGGCTGCCCGCTTTTAATCGGCGAGTTTATATTCGGGCGGCGGAGCCAGATGAATGCCATTGATGCATACAAAAAAGCTGCGCCCCGCACAGCTTGGTTTCTCACTGGCTGGGTTGGTGTAGCGGCTTGTTTCCTAGTCTTATCGTTTTACAGTGTGATCGGCGGATGGATTTTACTGTACCTCTTGAAGACAGCTTTAGGTTCGTTATCAGGTTTGTCACAGGCACAGTATGGTTCTTTGTTTGCATCCGTTATCCATAATCCCGTGCAGACGCTTTTAGCACAGCTTATCTTTATGGCGCTTACCGTGATGGTCGTGGCGAGAGGTGTGCAAAAGGGGATCGAACGGGTAAGCGCGATTATGATGCCGATTTTATTTATCCTGTTTATTTTGCTCGTTCTGCGTTCTGTGACGCTTGAAAACTCAATAGAGGGCATTTCGTTTTTACTTGTGCCTCATTTTAGCGACCTTACTTCTGAGTCTGTTTTATTCGCGCTTGGACAGGCCTTTTTTACGTTAACACTGGGGGTCTCCGTCATGGTGACCTACAGCTCTTATTTGCCGAAAACACAAAATCTGCCCCGCTCTGCAGGTTCAATTGTTCTGATGAATATAGTGGTGACATTGCTTGCGGGCTTAGCTATTTTTCCGGCTGTTTTTTCATTCGGCATGCAGCCGGACGAAGGACCGACTTTGTTGTTTACGGTGCTTCCGGCGGTGTTTGACCAGCTGCCTTTTGGAACGCTGTTTTTCATTGGTTTTCTTGTGGCGTTTTTATTCGCTGCTTTGACTTCCGCTTTTTCGATGGTTGAGATTATAGTGGCGACAATCGGCAAGGGTGATGAATCAAAGAGAAAAAAATTGTCCTGGACGAGCGGATTACTGATTTTCTTATTCGGAATCCCGTCGTGCTTATCATTTGGTGTTCTGGGCGGTGTGCAAATATTTGATAAAACGTTTTTTGACGTGGTTGATTTCACCGTCAGCAATATCCTGATGCCATTAGGCGCTCTGCTGCTGTCTATTTTTATCCCGCTGAAAATCCCAAAAGAAGAGCTGTTTGCTGAAATGAGAAACGGTTCAAATGTCGGCAAAGGCTTCTTTTATGTTTGGTATTATCTGATTCGTTTCGTCGTGCCGCTTGCCATTATAATCGTCTTTTTAAATTTAATCGGAATTTTTTAGTGGAAACACAGGCCGGGCAGCGGGCCTGTTTTTTTTATTCAACTCTTCTTCACTTGCTTTGAAAAGGGTGCGCAGTAAAAATGTGCAGAACCGAATTTTTATCGAGAATCTCTGCGCTGTCTCCTAATTCTGTGCGGTCCGCTTCAATCAAGACAGCGTGTTTTTTGCGGTACAAGGCTCTCATTCTGTTTCATATGTTTTTGCCATTCGCCGCTTTCTAAAAAATCCGCAAGAGTCCATTGGCTGTGTGCTGGAACTGTTTGCTTACATAATGCCGCGCTTTTTTTGCTACCTCCATAAGAGATAGGTATCTGATCCGCAGGGAGGCAAGAAGTGATTTTGAAAAAGTGCCCAAATAAATCACCCGTCCACCTTGTAAAGAGGGGATTGGGTGTCCTCTATAACGGAACTCCCCGTCATAATCACCTCAACAATATAAGATTGAGCCTCTTTAACCTATGTTAACAGCTCCGGCCTTCTGGTGATCGTCATAATAGCGCCGAGCGGAAACTGAATGGGAGGGTGTCGGGTACATGAGCTGCGGATAAAGCCTTCCGCCGTTTTGAAAAATGTGTCATATCCATTTTGAAAGCTCCTCCTCAACTGGACTGGTCATTTTTTTGTGAAGTGGTTATTTAAAGAAAGCCAGGATCTGATTATGATCATTGTAACGAAAGAGAGGGGATGAAAAAATGATAGAAATAAAAAGGCTGACAAAAAAAGAAGAGTGGAAAGTGGCTTTTCCGGTGATGCATGAGCTGAGGACCCATATTGATGAGCCGACCTTTTTAGAAAGGATTGAACGTTGTATCAAACAAGAATCATACACACTGTTTGCCTTATATGATCATGGCGCAATCACTGCGCTATGCGGAGCGCTGCCGCGGGTATCTCTTCATAAAGGAGAATATGTGTGGGTGGCGGATCTTGTCACAAGTGAACACAACCGATCAAAAGGGTATGGCAAACAGCTTCTTGAACATGTGTGCAAGTGGGCGAAGGAGGCGGGCTTTGACACGATCAGCCTATCTTCAGGCATTCAGCGGGTTGACGCGCACCGATTTTATCAAGAAAAAGCAGGGTTTACTATAGAAAGTTACTTGTTCAGGAAATCACTGTAACACATAAAAGCCAGAGCATGAAAAATGATCTGGCTTTTGTGTATTTCTTTTACTCTATCGCGCCTGATCTGCTTGCTTGTCTACCGCAACCTGATCTTGATGTTCAAGCCGTTTTTTGATACGGAAATGATAGTACACATAGCAGAAAATAATAAATGGCACGCCGCAATATAAACCGATTCGCTGATCAGGGATAAAAATGAGACTGACTAAAATAAGCCCGTATAACCCAAAGCCGAGAATCGGAACAACCGGATAGAATGGTGTTTTAAATTTTAGGTCTCTGACATCTCCGCCTTCAGCAAGAAAACGTCTGCGAAAGAAAAATTGCGAGGCACAAATAGACATCCACGCCACAACTGTAATCATTCCTGAAATAGAAATGAACCATAAATAGACTGTTTCAGCCGCAACGATACTTGTAATTAATGAGCAGCCTGAAATCGCAATCGTCACCATCAAAGCGTATAGCGGCACTCCTTTTTTGGACAGCTTTGTTAAGAAGGCAGGCCCCATTTTGCTTTTGGACAGCGACCACATCATTCTCGACGCCGCGTATAAACCGGAATTTGCTACTGATAAGATTGCTGTTAAAATGACAAAGTTCATGATATCTCCCGCATAAGGGATACCAATTCGGTCTAATACCGCCACAAACGGGCTTTCGATAACACCGGCTGTTTCATAAGGAAGAATGGCAACTAATACAAACATAGCCAGTACAAAGAAAAACAATGTTCTCCAGATGACATTCCGAATGGAGCGGGGGAGTGTTTTCTCCGGGCTTTCGCTTTCACCCGCCGCAATCCCGACAAGCTCTGTTCCCTGAAAAGAAAAGTTAACCATCACTAATGTAAACATAACCGCCAGTACGCCATTGGGAAACAGGCCATTATCTGTTGAAAAATGAGATAAAAATGGCGCTTGCTGATCTCCTTGGAAATCAATAAAGCCAAATACCGCAGCTCCTCCAATAATAATAAATAAAACAATGGCGGTTACTTTAATGCTTGAAAACCAGAACTCCATTTCAGCAAAACTTCGGACGGATAAGGCATTAATCGAAAAGATAATCACCCCGAAAACCAGGCACCACACCCAAACCGGAACAGACGGAAACCATCTTTGCATTAAAATCCCGGCAGATGTAAACTCCAATCCCACTGTATTAGACCAGCTGAACCAATAAAGCCAGCCGATCATAAACCCGGTTGCCGGGCCCAAGAATTTTGTGGCATAGGCCTGAAAGGAACCTGCTATGGGCATCGCAACTGCCAGTTCTCCAAGACACAGCATCACCAGATACATTAAAAAACCGCCCAAGATATAAGCAAGAATCGCGCCGGCGGGTCCAGCCTGGCTGATGGTAAATCCCGACCCTAAAAATAACCCGGTGCCAATAACACCGCCTAACGCAATCATAAAAAGATGCCGGCCTTTCATGCTGCGCTGTAATTCATTTTTATTATGATTTTCAGCCATACAGATTCCTCCTTAATACACACAACCGTTATCGTGATCGCATGAGTACGTGTAGGTTTTATGTTCTGAACCATTTTGCTTTTTTCTATCTGTGGTCAATTGATCGCTTTCCAGCAGGTGAACAGTCGTTTGCTGAATGAGAGCCGGAAGGACATGAAATGTATAAGGCTTGTATACTCTTTCCGTCCATTTATGGCCGTCCTTGCCGTACACTCCCATATTAATAGAGGGAATATTTAGCTGGCGTATGTCTTCGAACGGAATGGAACCGATGATATCCCATCCGGGGAAATTCTTAGTAAAGGATGCAATTTCTGAATCTGTTTCATGCAGAGAGAGGAAGCTTCCGTCTGCTAAGTAAGGGAAGAATTTTTTAAAGGCAAATATTTCTCCGGTGGAAACAGCGACTTTTTCCACGGCTTCTTTTATGACACTAAGTAATTGCCGGTCATTGTTGTTTTCCTCTTTCAAAAAGTTATGAGGCAAATAGGGAGGAGCATAGAATACAATGACTTTGGCACTCTGTTTAGGGTCCAGCTTTTGCAATTCCTCTACAACCTTAAAGCATCTCATGCGCAGCTCCAGATGTTCATATTTCTTGAAGGTTTCTTTGATGCTTAAGTCAGGGTCTATTCCTTTCCCGCGTAATTCCTCCATGTACTCTTCCAGACTGACGACTTGGATGTGCCAGGACAAATCTTTTTTAGGCAGATTGGTGCGTTTCAAAAATTCTTCATAATAATCTGATAATTTATCTTCTACATGTTCGCAGGCTTCGAGAGAAATGTGAAGTAACTGATCCATCACTTCTTTCGCAGTTTTTTCATAGAGAAAATAGTTGAAATATAAATAACTGCTCACAGCTGTTTGGACATTATAAGACTCTTTATTGTCACGCTGGTATAAACAAGAGGGAGGTAAAATGAGTTCGCCGTCAATGTTCTCCGCTAAATTGATGTTATTGTGGATTCTTCTTGTCAGTTCAGAAGCAATGAGGTTGGGATCAATGCCTGCTAATGTATCTCCCACGTGCACTTCACGGCCGTAAATATAAAAACAGGGAAGTAATTTGCCCGCGGCTCCTGTATAGATGTATCTTGTTGAATCGCCGTCATATAACGGTGTGATAAAGTCTGTATTAATGGCTGACAAATAGGTTAATTGATGTTCCCTTTGTAATCGATTCAGCTCAGGAATAGCAGACAGAATGCCGGCATGCTGGCTTTCCTCGTCCGGGTTTGCCATAAATAAAATATTTCCCGGAAGCTCGTCCAGATGTTCTGAGAAATATAAAACGTTTGCCAGATGCACGGCAATACCGCTTTGCATATCGACAGATCCTCTTCCGAACATCCACTCACCTGATTGGGCATCTTTTTGAACCTCCTGATGAAACGAATAAGAAGCAAAATATTCAGCTAATTTATCCGGATCTAATGCATCGTCTTTTAGCGGGCCAAAATCTTCAATTCCCACAGTATCAATATGAGCATGATAAATGACCGTTTTCTGGCTTTCTCTTGTGCCTTTCAGTAATGCAAAAACATTTTTACGGCCGTATGGATCACTTGGAATAGGCTGTTCCCACACTTGATCAGGATGCTGCTTAAAATATGGAAAACCTGTTAGCACCTCTTTTATAAAATCGGCTGCAGCAGCTTCTCCGACCGTTCCGTTTATGCTTTTAATATTGATGAGAGATTTAGTCAATGCCTCGATTCTTTCCGGCATTTTCATTTGGCGGATTTTCTCATACATAGAAGTACCTCCATCTTTAAATAGTATACGTTATAACAAAATAGTACGATAGAATCCCATCGTACTATTTTGCTGGATTATTTTTACATGTCTAATATGCTTCAGATGTTGTCTTTGCCTGCATATGCAGAACTAAATAATCCGGACCTCCTGCTTTGGAATCCGTACCTGACATATTAAAGCCGCCAAACGGCTGATAGCCGACAATCGCTCCTGTACAGCCGCGGTTGAAATATAAATTTCCAACATGAAAGTCTTCACGGGCGCGTTCAATATGCTCGCGGTTATTCGATAAAAGGGCTCCTGTCAGTCCATATTCCGTGTTGTTGGCGACTTCCAGCATATGATCAAAATCGCGCGCCTTACAAAGCGCCACAACAGGTCCAAAAATTTCTTCCTGCATCAGGCGGGCATTTTCATCCACATCCGCAAAGATAGTAGGCTGAATAAAGTAGCCTTTTGAATCATCGCCTTCTCCTCCGGTCAAAAGACGGCCTTCTGTCTTGCCGATATCAATATAACTCATGACTTTATCGTAAGACGCTTGGTGTATCACCGGCCCCATATACGTATTGGGATCTTCGGGATTTCCCACTGTCAGTGTTCTTGCCAATGCCGCTGCTTTTTCAACAACAGCGTCATAGACATCTTGATGAATAACCGCGCGTGAACCGGCTGAACATTTTTGTCCGGAAAAGCCGAATGCCGAATATACAATCGCAGACGCCGCAGCATCAAGATCAGCGTCCTTATCTACAAGAACGGTATCTTTTCCGCCCATTTCAGCGATAACGCGTTTTAGCCATTTTTGCGTCGGCTGTACTTTAGATGCCCGCTCATAAATACGGCAGCCCACAGCCCGTGAACCAGTAAACGAAACAAATCGGGTTTTCGGATGTTCAACTAAATAATCGCCGATTTCTGAGCCATTCCCCGGAATGAAATTAAGAACGCCGTTTGGCAAGCCTGCTTCTTCCATTACTTCGACAAATTTTGCTGCAACGACAGGCGTCGCATCTGCCGGTTTTAATAGAATCGTATTCCCCGTTACAATGGCAGCGGCTGCCGTACCGGCCATAATCGCAAGAGGGAAGTTAAATGGTGAAATGATAATACCCACGCCAAGCGGTATGTAGTGATATTGATTGTATTCGCCTGCGCGGCTTTTTACGTCGGCTCCGTCTTTTAACTTCAGCATCTGGCGGGCGTAATACTCTAAGAAATCTATCGCTTCTGCCGTGTCGGCATCTGCTTCATTCCAAGGTTTCCCGGCTTCTTTTACCAGATAGCCGGAAAACTCATGCTTTCTTCTGCGGATGATCGCCGCCGCTTTGAATAAAACATTTGCCCGGTGCTCCGGTTTCTGCTTTTTCCACGTTTCAAATGCCTGTAATGCAGATTGCATCGCTTTTTCAGCAAGATCTTTGTCGGCCATTGACACGCTGCCGATCACTTCTTCTTTATTAGCAGGATTAATGGAGACGATTTTTTCATCCGTTTCAACTCGTTCCCCGTTAATCACCAGCGGATAATGTCGGCCTAACTGACTATTTACATAATCCAATGATTGTTGAAATGATGTTTGCTGCTTTTCTTCTTTGAAATTTGTAAACGGTTCGTGCGAATATGAAACTGCCATAACGAGACCCCCTAATGTTGTTGAGAATTTTTCACTCTTGTTATCATGCAAGTTACGTACCAATATTGTTAAAATGTCGTCACTATTATGAGAATATTTTTTGAAACTTTATGAAATAGAAAATAAAATAATCGTTTTTTTACCATCGAAATCTGTATCCATATAAAAAGCGCAAAAAAATATGGCATTTTAAAAATAATTTTGCGTTTTAAGTGCCAATCATTTTTGCAGTTATACCCAGCCGCGGAAACGGGCGGCCTCAGCAGACTTTCTGATCCCCGTCATATATGCGGCTAACCTCATATCGACTTTATGTGTAATGGAAGTTTGGTATATGTTTTCAAAGGAGTCGACCATGACTTTGCGCAGCTTTTCGGCAATTTCTTCCGCTGACCAGTAATAGCCTTGATTGTTTTGAACCCATTCAAAGTAAGAAACGGTAACCCCTCCTGCACTTGCAAGGATATCTGGGACAAGCAGCACTCCTTTTTCATTCAAGATTTTCGTCGCATCCAATGTAGTAGGGCCATTTGCTGCTTCTACGACAATCGCCGCTTTAATGTCATGTGCATTTTTGGCGGTAATTTGATTGGAAATGGCGGCAGGCACAAGAATATCACAATCTTTTTCCAATAATTCTTGATTCGAAATGACATCTGTGAATAAATTGGTTACTGTGCCAAAGCTGTCCCGTCTATCAAGCAGGTAATCAATATCGAGTCCATTCGGGTCATACAGCGCGCCATGTGCGTCCGAAATGCCGATTACTTTTGCTCCGGCATCATGCATGAATTTGGCGAGAAAGCTTCCCGCATTTCCAAAGCCTTGAATGATGATGCGTGCGTTTTGTAAGTCAATGCCTTTTTTCTTCACAGCTTCTTCAATGCATATCGTAACGCCCTGCGCAGTTGCCGTCTCGCGTCCTTGGGAGCCTCCTAAAACAAGGGGTTTTCCCGTTATAAAACCCGGAGAATCAAATTCGCGCAGGCGGCTGTATTCATCCATCATCCACGCCATGATTTGAGAATTCGTATACACATCAGGAGCGGGAATATCCTTTGTAGGTCCCACAATTTGGCTGATTGCCCGTACATATCCGCGGCTTAACCGCTCTAATTCTCCAAAAGACATATTCCTCGGATCACAAATAATTCCGCCTTTTCCGCCGCCATAAGGAAGATTTGTAATTCCGCATTTCAAGCTCATCCAAATGGATAATGCCTTGACCTCTTCTTCCGTCACTTCAGGATGGAAGCGTACGCCGCCTTTCGTCGGGCCTACTGCATCATTATGTTGAGAACGATAACCGGTAAATACGTTAACGCTGCCATTGTCCATTTTGACAGGTATCCGTACGGTCAGCATTCGAATGGGTTCCTTCATTAATTCATATACATCATTGGAGTAGCCTAATTTTCTTAACGCTTCTCTTATCACGGTTTGTGTTGAAAGGAATAAATTTAAGTTTTCTTTTTCTTCTGTTCCGGCGTTTACTTTGTTTTGGGTTGACACGATATTTCACCTCATAATGTTTTAAATAATAAACAAATCGATCAGAAACAAGTGAATGTAAGCGTTTTTATTTTTGTGTGGAATCAAGCATCTGATTGCCTCCTAAGCCTTTAAATCATTTCACGTATTTAACATGCAAGTTTCGTGCCATGTATTTTGCTGTTGAATTATTAAGGATAAAAAAAGACGCCTCTCGGGGCGTCTTTTAAAAACCAAACTGTAAATTCGTATCGACAGCTACAATTGTATATACACAGATAATAACAAAAAGATTCAGGACAACACCGAGCAGGCCGGGGCCTGTGCGGCCTTTTTTAATGATCAGCTCGGCAATGCCGAAAGGGACAGCGGCCATGGCGAACGGCAGCATTTGATAGGAATAAAAAGTGACGTTGCTGATAATGGCCAAGTTCAGCATAAGCAGAGACAGAACAGCTGTCCCGACAGAAATCCAGCCAAACACATTATGTTCTTTAAATATTCTTACCAGTTCCATAGTTCCACCTCGCCGATTTTAGCTGCTTTCACTGATTTGTTTTTAAGCAGACGTTCAATTTCCTTTGTCGGCCCTGTCACGACAGAACCGTAAACATTTACGCCATGTTGTTCGACATAATCAACTCTGTTATCCAGATTCATATCTTTACGTTTCGAAATGACGTGCACCCAGTTTTTATGCTTGGACATATATTCAAGCGCATTGATAAATTGTTCGCGATCAGATTCCCCCTGTGATTCAAATGTAGGAAGCACTTTGGAATCTTTCCCGGGAAATCCTAGCGGCTCTGCATAAGGAGTGTCTTTCAGATTTTTTTCCGTCTCAATCGCATTCCAGAGGAACCTTACATCATAACCGCTGAATTTGTCATAGATTTCATTTGAAGGATACGCGCGGTCATACGAGAGATATACTTCAGAAACCGTTCCTTCAGGCAATCTTTTCAGTGTTTCCTGTGCTTTAGAAGTCGTTTTTTCCTTTAAGCCGGAAGGGTGGGTAAAATAATGGCTTGATTGATTGGCTTCTAAATCATAGTAATTGACGGATGGTGCTTTGACTTTATCATAAAACATCTCAATTCTTTCATTTCCCACCGCTACTGTTTTCGTTCCGATCTGCTTTTGCAGCGGAAATTCTGTATTCATTCCGAACAGTTTGACCTGGCTTTTTAAGCCGGACGTATCAACGAGGACGTTAGGCATCGTAAGCGCTACGGTAACAGCCGCCGTTTCCATGAATTCATTTCCGGTGCTTTGTTTTCCTCCCAGCCCATAATAGAGGTAGCTTCCCAGCGTGCAAAGCGGCAAGATAATTAATGTTGAAATGACAGCCAGGACAGAAATGCGCAAATAGGATTTTCTTTTTCCATATGACAGAATCGCTTTTTGTTTTTCCGGGCTGATCGTGGCGTCCCATTGGGGCTCGTCTTGCATTTCACTCTCAATGAGTTCTTGATACACTTCAAGTTTCTCAAGCTCTTCTTCAAATGCGATCATTTCCTGGTCGCTCATCTCTCCATTTTTATATTGTTCAAAACGCTTTTTAAATTCTTCATTCATCATTAACACCTCTATTATAAAGTGTCTTCAGCCGCTGTCTGGCACGAAATAAAACACTTTTAAAATTAGCCTCTGAAATATTCATAATATGGGATGCTTCTTTGTAATTTAATTCCTTTAAATAATATAGCGTTAAGGCCTCCCGATAATTGTCGGGAAGCTCGGACATATATCCAGTCAGCACTTCCTTGATTTCAACCTGATGAGCCGGGCTTTGAACAGCCGTTTGAAAAAGGCTCCCGATTAAGTCATCAGAAATGGTCACTTCCTTTTTATGTTTTCTGACATAATCAATAAACGCATTTCGGGCCACTTGAAAAAGCCATGGCTTTACTTTGCTGTGGTCGTAGGAGTGGATGTGTATGTATGCCCGCATAAAAGTTTCCTGCAAAAGATCCTCCGCGAGATGCTTGTCTTTCGTCATGGAGAGCAGGAACCTGTAAACATCATTCATGTACATTTGGTATATTTCATCGATCGTCACTGCCTTTTCTCCCCTCTATGTTATACACGCATAAGAAAGGTTTAAAGTTGCACTTTACATGCAAACGGCTTATTTCCATTTTCACCTAATCAAACACCATTACTATATAGTACCTAAAAATTGCTCTGAAAGATAGGGCTGACACATGTTTTACATTTTTGTCAATGGGAAAAGGTCAGAAAAAGGGTAAGGAGTGGAATAATGGAACATATCAATATCTCTAACACTGAAATTGAAGCCTCAAGAATCGGATTGGGCACGTGGGCCATCGGAGGCACCATGTGGGGCGGAACCGATGAAGAAAACGCAATCAAAACAATCCACGCCGCCTTTGAAAAGGGGATTACATTCATAGATACGGCTCCCGCATACGGGTTCGGGCAATCAGAAGAAATTGTCGGAAAGGCGATTGAGCAATATGGCGCAAGAAATCAAGTAGTGCTTGCGACCAAAACGGCGCTTGATTGGAAGTATAACCAGCTGTATCGCCATGCAACCCGCGCCAGAATCATTGAGGAAATCGAGAATTCTTTAAAAAGATTAAAAACAGATTATATAGATCTCTATCAAGTTCACTGGCCGGACCCTCTCGTCCCGATTGAAGAGACTGCCGAAGCCATGAAGGAGCTGTATGATGCAGGGAAGATCAGAGCGATTGGCGTCAGTAACTTCTCAGTGGAGCAAATGGAAACCTTTCGGGCCGTGGCGCCGATTCATGCCATTCAGCCTCCGTATAACCTGTTTGAAAGGGAGGCTGAAGAGGATGTTCTCCCATATGCGAGGGAAAAGGGACTGACTGCGCTTTTGTACGGAAGCTTATGCCGCGGGCTTTTAACCGGAAAAATGACGGAGGATTACACATTTGAAGGTGATGACCTTCGAAAACAGGACCCTAAATTCTTGCAGCCGCGTTTTAAAGAATACATCGCCGCTGTTAAAAAACTCGATGAATTGGCATTCTCACGTTACAGAAAATCGGTTATTCATCTTGCTGTAAGATGGATTTTAGACCAGCCTGGGACAGGTATTGCCTTGTGGGGCGCCAGAAAACCTGAACAAGTGGAAGCCGTCTCAGATATTACAGGCTGGGAATTGACCTCTGAGGACAAAAAAGATATCAATCATATTTTGCAGGAAACGATATCAGAACCGGTCGGCCCTGAATTTATGGCACCGCCGACAAAAGAAGAAGTGTAAGAAAAAAGCTGAGGCCGCGGCCTCAGCTTTTTAGCGCCATGAAAAGAGGAAATGATAATTATTAGTACCAGGTAATAAAAAATGTTGTTATAATAGATAACAGATAGAATCATTTGATAACAACAACAAAGGAAGTGCGATATGTATAAGTTTTGTGCAAATGCTCTAAAAGTCATTCTTTCTCTGCGCGGAGGGGTGAAAGTCTATAACAAAGAAAACCTTCCGGCCGATTCAGGATTCGTCATTGCGTGTACACACTCCGGCTGGGTAGACGTCATCACACTTGGAGTCGGAGTTCTTCCTTACCAAATACATTACATGGCGAAAAAAGAGCTTTTTCAAAATAAATGGATCGGTTCTTTTTTGAAAAGCATTAACGCGTTTCCGGTCGACCGGGAAAATCCAGGGCCGAGCAGCATCAAAACACCGATTAAGCTGCTGAAGGAAGGCGAAATCGTCGGAATCTTCCCAAGCGGAACGAGAACGTCTGAGGATGTTCCGCTGAAAAGAGGAGCCGTCACCATCGCGCAATTGGGAAAAGCGCCGCTAGTTCCCGCGGCCTACAAAGGACCATCAAGCGGAAAGGCACTTTTCAAAAAAGGAAAAATGAAGCTGATCATCGGTAAGCCGCTTCGCCAGGAGGATTTTGCCCATTATTCTTCTAAAGAAAAGCTTGCCGCAATGACGGATGCTTTGAACAACAGCATTAAAGAGCTTGAAAAGAAGCTGGAGCAGCTTTAAAAAAAGCTTTGAACTCGTTCCAAAAGTATGGGGGAGCAATTGAAAGGTGCATATGCTGTAATTGATCCGGGATGATGTGGACTTTGATTGTGTATGCCTGCACAATTGTAAGCTGAACATTATGTCACTCCTCCACGTCCTAAAGTAATAGAAAACCCTGAACAAATTGCGTATTGTTTATACTTTTCTGCACTTAGTTATAATATATGAGAAGTTTATAAATGCAATTTAGGAAAGGGTACTGGGTATGAAAAAAGTCATAATAGTCGGCGCAGGGATTCTTGGTGCATCGGCAGCATATCAGTTAGCAAAAATGGGTGCCGATGTTCTTGTTATAGACCGCAAAGATAAAGGGCAGGCTACCCATGCAGCTAAGGGTATTATTTGCCCGTGGATATCACCGCGGAGCAATCAGGCTTGGTACCAGCTAGCAAAGGCTGGAGCACGTTTTTATCCTGGTTTGATAGAAGAACTTAAAAACGAAGGCGAGAAAGAAACTGGTTATGCTCAAGTGGGGGTTCTCAGTAATCATTACGACATAGAGAAAATCGTAAAATTGGAACAACGTGTGCGAGAACGCAAAATAGATGCTCCGGAAATCGGTGAGATTACATATCTTGCTGAAAAAGAGACTGGTGATTTGTTTCCTCTGTTGGCTGACCGGTATCATTCTGTTCACTTAAGCGGGGGTGCCCGTGTGGATGGCCAAGTGCTGCGAGATGCGTTATTGCGATCTGCACAAAGAAAAGGTGCAACCTTTTTAACTGGTGATGCTGCTCTTAGATTTCATTCAAATCGGGTAACAGGAGTCACTGTCGGTGAAATATGCTATTCATCTGACGAGGTCATTATTTGTGCAGGTGTTTGGGCAGATCAATTATTGGAGCCTTTAGGCATTCATTTCAAAGTAAGGTGTCAAAAAGCACAAATAGTTTATGTTCAAGTTCCTGACGTAAGCGACACAGATACTTGGCCTGTTGTCATGCCGCCTTCTAATGAATATCTTTTAGCTTATAACCAGAAGATCGTAATAGGGGCGACTCGAGAAGATGATATAGACGGCTATGATGTACGAATAACAGCAGGCGGGATACAGGAACTTCTGAATAAGGGCTTAGAAATGGCTCCCGGTTTATCGAACAGTACTTTTCTAGAAGCAAGAGCCGGTCTTCGTCCCTTCACACCAGGGGAAGTTCCGGTGATAGGATCTCTTCCGGGGTGGGACGGTATTATAGTCGCTAATGGGCTTGGGTCGTCTGGTTTGACAATGGGACCCTATGTTGGGGAACAGCTGGCGAAGATGGTATTCAAAATGGATTTGGATATAAATATAAATGATTATGATATTCAAAAAGCAATGGGGGATTGTTGATCCCCCATTGCTTTTTTCCTCTAAAAAGAATGTTACTTTCTCTATCGGCAGGAATCGATATACATGGCGGTGTGGAATATGAGAGTAGCCTCATCGAATTCCCATATTCAGATTTGTTTGTATCGTTTATAACCGTAGATATCTTTATATGGATTTATTTATTAAAGCAAGTTGATCCTCGGGCAGTGCCTTGGTTGTGCCATCATTATTTAGAACAGTACGCCATGTATAACGTGGCTCATAACCAAGGATCTTCCGTGCTTTATCTATTGCCATCAGAGTCTCGTGGCCTTGAATATCCTTCTTTAAAGTGACATCTGGAAAAAATCTTTTAGCTAAATCCTCGCTGAGATCGGTCATAATTGTATCAGGGGCCGTAATATGGAATACATCATTCCCTAGATTACTCTTTTCAATTGCAAGACGGCAAGCGCTTGCGGCGTCTCTGACATCGCAATAAGCCCATGCATTTTTCTTTTGAACATCCTTTTGTTGATCATTCCAGTGCATGGTGGGAATTTTTTCATATTCATCAGGCTCATATATATTAGCAAACCGAAGAGTGACTATCTGGGTATTGATAAGCTTGGAATACATGTCTGAGAGGATTTCAGTCAGCCGCTTTGCCATCGCATATGACGATTTGACGATAGTTGGATGCTCTTCGTCTACAGGGAGATAGCTAATCTCCTCCGGAACAAATGGATAGCCCAAAACAGTTTCACTTGATGCCCATACAAGCTTAGGGATTTTGAAATCTTTACAAGCTTCCAGGATATTAAAATTAACGAGCATATTATTTTCAAATATAGCTTGAGATGTATTCCTCACATCGGTAGGAATATTTCCAAGATGGACCACTGCATCACAACCATTTAATAGCTGACATACCTGACCATAATCACGTAATTCAGCTTGAATAAATTTTTTCGATGCAGATTCCTCCCTCAGTTTTCTGTCTGAAGCGATTACATCATGACCGGCTTCTAAAAGTGTTCTTACGGTCCATCGGCCGATTTTGCCTGCTGCTCCTGTTACTACTACTTTCACCATTTTCGCTCCTTTACTCATATCTGAAATATTAGGGCTAAGAGTTATTTCACTAAATATTTGGTTCATTTCTTAACAGAGCATTAGTTCACTCATTCTTCTAATACATTGAGTAGGAAATGAGCAGAATATGCTTACCGAAAAGCCAATGTTTTTCAGTGAAATCTCACCTAATATCTGTTAGAATCCCCTTTTATGCCTGTTTTATTAGTAATAGCTGTAAATTGGAAATGATTGTGGTTTATGCCTGTCAGCGGATTGGGGCCTTTACAGCCAAAAATGACCATGAACTTTGTATTCGAGGAGCTAGTCATTTTATGGTTAAATGTAAGCGGAAATCGGTTTGTCAAATGATGATCTTAACCGTAAATCAAGTAACGAAATATCGCATTTTACAAAAAACAGGTTCAGGTTTCCACTTGTTATAACGAGTCTTTGGCAGGAATGGTTGTAGATAAACTGAATTAAAAAAGACACCTTTTTAAAAGGTGTCTTTTTGTTTTATGCTTCTTTCTGTTCTGCCGCTTCTAACAGCTCTTGGTGCTGAAGCTTTTTCACTTCAATATAAGCAACATGGTGGCCGTCGATTTCATTAATAATAAATTCGCAGCCCTCTTCTATGATGGAATCGTCCTTTTCAACATCATATTTCTGGGTCAGGAACCAGCCTCCGATTGTATCGACTTCTTCGTTTTCTAAATGAATGCCGAGAAGGTCGTTTACTTGGTCGATCAGCACTTTCCCGTCAAGCATATAATGTCCGTCTCCAAGCTTGCGGATTTCGTTAATTTCATCAATATCAAATTCGTCGCGGATTTCTCCGACGATTTCTTCAATGATATCTTCAACTGTCACAAGTCCAGCTGTTCCGCCGTATTCGTCTGACAGAATAGCCATATGCACTCTGTCTTTTTGCATTTTGACGAGTAAATCTTGGATTGGTGCAGACTCAATGACGTGAATGATCGGATTCACAAAGTCGGTGATTGTTGACTCAACTGAATACTCACCGCTGATGCAGGCTGTCAGCACCTCTTTAATATTGACGACACCGATAATATTATCTTTATCGCCTTCTTCAACAGGGTACCGGGTATACTTTTCAATTTGAATGATTTCCATCATGTCAGCGATCGTAATATCGTGCGGCAGGCTGACAATTTCGGTTCTTGGAATCATAATTTCTTTCGCAAGCCTGTCATCAAATTCAAATATCTTATTCACGTATTTAAATTCTGATTGGTTGATTTCTCCGCTTTTATAGCTTTCGGATAAGATAATCCGCAATTCTTCTTCGGAGTGAGCCAGTTCATTTTCAGAAACGGTCTCCAAGCCGAAAGCTTTCGTCAATAATCGTGCTGAGTTGTTCAGCACCCAAATAAATGGGAACATAATGCGGTAGAACCAAATCAGCGGTTTGGCAAACAGCATGGACACTGCTTCAGCTTTCTGAATTGCGACCGTCTTAGGCGCCAATTCTCCCACAACGACGTGCAGGAAAGTAATGATGGCGTAGGCAAGGATAAATGAGATGATGTGAGACAGTGAACCTGGCATGTTCATCTGTACGAAAAGCGGGTGAAGAAGCCTTTCAATCGTCGATTCGCCTAAAACCCCTAATCCAATCGAAGTCAATGTAATTCCCAGCTGGCACGCTGATAAATATTCATCAAGGTGCGTGGTCACTTTTTTTGCGGCAATGGCTGATTTATTTCCTTCCGCGATCAACTGATCAATCCGTGAGCCTCTGATCCTGATAATGGCAAACTCAGATGCTACGAAAAATGCCGTCAGCGCGATTAAAACGGCGACTAAAATCAAATTAACAATATCCAATTAGAACCTTCACTCTTAAACGAGAATGAAGGTAACACCTCCTGTAAGTAAAATAATGTTTTAACTTAACAGCAGCAAAAATGATTGAAGCACGGTCAGCTTTTCGGGAGCGAGCTCGCTTTTCAGCTTATCGCGTTCCTCAGGCTGCAACCTTTCAAACCGATGCAAGATTCCGGAGATGTTTTGATTCATATGATCAATTTCTGAGGTCAGAATACCAATTTCATCATCTTTCAAAGTTGAAGAGGGAAACTGATTCTCCAGGCGATCTTTAATATCGGACAGGGCCAATCGCTGCTGCTTGCAATCTACAATAAACATAAGACGTTTGAGTGCGTTTTCGTCATAATAACGGTAATTCGAACAGGATCTGGCCGGCGTAAGCAGACCGAGATTCGTATAATAATCAACTGTTCGTTTCGTTACTCCGGCAAGCGCCGCTAGTTCACTGATGCGATAAGTCTCAGCCCCATCTAAATCCCTCCCCAACCATCACGTTATAGTTATGAGAATAGTTTAATATATGTAAGGGGATTTGCACAAGTTTATTGTTCTTAGAAATTGAGCGAGCGAGGTCAAGCTCCCCCGGATTCTATAAAGGCAAGGGGCCTGTACGGGCCGCTGCTGGAACAACATATATATGTACGATACTTTTTACAGGAGCGTCTCGAAAATAAACTTCCTATAGAAGAGGAGAAAGAACAACTGTGCTTAGAAATAGAGCAACTATTACGCTTCAGCCGCATGCTAAAAGAGAAGCCCATTATACTCGGGAAGTAAAAAATCAAAATATTTAAAACTCTCTTTAGGAATGATTTATGGTACAATAAAATATACAATTTATTAAACATATTGACTTGGAGGTGGTATGATGGGGCCCTCTGCATAGTCATCAATACATCAAGCGCATCAACCTTAAGAAAATTTAATTTTATCAGGAGGTGACTCCCTGTCCTAACGTAAGGACGGGGTTAAATGGACGATATTGACAGTCTGATTTTAATTGGCGTACTCATTGCTTTAACCGCGTTTTTTGTCGCAAGTGAGTTTGCGATTGTTAAAGTAAGGAGATCCAGAATTGATCAGCTTATAACAGAAGGAAACAAACGGGCAATACTCGCTAAACGTATTATTACGGATCTGGATGAATACTTATCTGCATCCCAGCTTGGCATCACCTTGACATCAATCGGACTCGGTGTGCTGGGGGAACCTGCTTTTGAACGCCTTTTACATCCGGTGTTTGAGGCATTCAGTCTGCCGGCGTCGCTTACCCATGCTTTATCATTTGCGGCTGCATACGGCTTGATTACATTCCTGCATGTCGTTGTAGGCGAGCTTGCCCCTAAAACGGTTGCTATTCAAAAAGCAGAACAGCTGACATTATTGATCGCAGGTCCATTACGTTTTTTCTATTTGCTTATGTATCCTTTTATTTGGGTCCTCAACGGATCTGCGAGGCTTTTGACCGGAATGTTTGGTTTGAAGCCCGCGTCGGAACACGACAGTTCTCACTCTGAGGAAGAGCTCAGAATACTGCTGTCCGAAAGCTTGAAAAACGGAGAAATTAATCCGTCTGAATATAAATATGTAAATAAGATTTTTGAATTCGATAACCGAATAGCGAAAGAAATCATGATTCCGCGGAAAGAAATGGCCGCTGTTTCAACCGATATGACGATGAATGAGACGCTTCAAATCATGCTGAAAGAGAAATACACCCGCTGGCCCGTAACTGACGGTGACAAAGACAGCGTCATCGGTATGGTCAACACGAAGCACTTGTTTTCCGACTTGCTGTTTATGAGCGATGAGGAAAGGGAGAAGCTCTCGATACGCTCGTATGTGCGCCCGGTAATTGAAGTCATTGAAACGATTCCGATACATGATCTGCTGATTAAAATGCAGCGGGAACGCATTCATTTGGCGATTCTGTCGGATGAATACGGAGGAACCTCGGGAATCGTGACGACAGAGGATATTCTTGAAGAAATTGTCGGTGAAATCAGAGACGAATTTGACGAAGATGAGCAGCCGCTGATTCAGAAGCTGTCCGACCGCCATTATGTGATGGACGGAAAGGTTCGCATAGATCAGGTGAATGAGCTTTTGAGCGCAGATATTCAAGAAGAAGAAGTGGACACAATCGGCGGACTGATTCTGAAAGAAAACATTGACATCGGAGCGGGAGAATCCATTCAAATCGGACAGTATACGATACAGGTTCTAGAGATGGACGGACGGCACATTAAGCAAATTGACATAAAAGAACACGTCAGCCAAACCCCTGAACGCGCGGCACATCACAAGCTGCCGATTCCCGAACCGGTTATGCTGAATAATGCAACCTTGAGCGAAAAATAAGCTCAAGGTTTTTTTGTTAGGCTGTGTGAAATAATATTTAAATAGAATGCTCAATCGGTAATGGCTGATAGTGCCGGTCTATGATCGCATTCATTAGAAAGCAAACATAAAAAAGGCAGAAGGTTCCTAAGCAGATTTCTGCCAGCCATCTTTTTCAAGATAAAGGAGCTTTAACGGAATAAGAAAGGGAACTTCCAACCAATGGAGTTCCCTCATTTTTAATAGTAAATTCAACAATATGATGTAACATAGTTTTTTAAGATAACAACGCTATTCCGCACCAAAATGCAACCAAGCAGCCGCATAGCGTTATTGCGGTGTATAATAGGCTTTCCTTTACGCGTTTTTCGAGCAGCAGCTGAACGGCTTCCACACTGAAAGTGGAAAAAGTGGTAAACGCGCCGAAAAATCCTGTGCCAATGATGGTGCTTACAGACGGATTGATGATGTTAAGTGCGGTAAACAGCCCGAGACCGAAAGCTCCGAGTATATTGATCGTCAAAATACCGATAGGAATGATGAAGCTGTTCCTTTTGGCTGAAATCGCCTGTCCGAGCCAAAAGCGGAGCACAGATCCGATCCCCCCAGCAATACATATTCCGGCAATTGTCATGACGGATCAATCTCCTTCCTTTGCTGTCCGCCCGCGATTCGCCGTCCGCACAAAACACCGGCAAGCGCGAGGCCGATCCCTGCTAAAAGTGAGGCAGCCATAAATGCAGCGGCTGCTGCCGGGGCTGTTTGCAGCATCATAACCGATTCTTTAGAAAACGTCGACATTGTGGTAAATCCGCCGCAAAAGCCGGTGCCTAAAAAAGCGGACAGAAGAGGCCGTTTAGCCCGGACTGTAAAAAAACCGGTGAGCAGCCCGAGCAGAAAGCTACCGGATATATTTTCAAGCCAAGTTGCAAGGGGAAACGTATTTGTATGTAACCATGCAGATAATCCATATCGGAGGCAGGACCCTAAAGCGCCTCCGATAAAAACAGCACTATATTGTTTCATGTTTGTCATCCTTTAAAGTGAAATCAGGATAATCCGTCACGATGCCGTCAACAGCCATGCTTTGCATTTTTTCGGCTGTTTTTTGATCTCTTATCGTCCAGGCAAACACTTTTAAGCCGCGTTTATGGACGGAAGATATAAGCAGACGGTTCAACCGAGTATATTTTATATTGGCATAATCCGCGCATGATTGATAGACCTTCAATTGATTTCTCGTCAATCGTCCGAAACTCGGCCTTGCAATGACGGCTGTCGGGATAGAAGGATAGAGATCGCGGAACGTCTGAATGGATCTGATGTTAAAGGATTGAACGATATTATAAATGGAGAAAGAAAACGTGCTTAACAGCTTTCCCACTTCTTTTTCAAGTCCGACCTGAGAAGGAGGGCCTTTCAATTCAATCAGCAGACCGATTTTCTGATGATAGCGCTTGAGCACGGCTTCAAGTGTCGGAATTTTTTCTCCTTGAAAGGCAGGGCCGAACCAGCTCCCTGCATCAAGTGTTTGCAGTTCTTTCAGCGTATAATCCTTTACATAGCCAGTGCCGTTCGTCGTCCGGTCAACCCTGTCATCATGTATCACCACAATGTGCCGGTCTTTGGTGAGCTGCACATCAAGCTCAATCATATCCGATTTCAGTTCCGCAGCTAAGTCGAAGGCTGCAAATGTATTTTCCGGCGCGTAACCGGATGCTCCGCGATGGGCGATGGTGTACAAGCGTGTCAGCTCCTCATATGGACATTTCTGTTATTGTATCAAAATTCATATATGCGCCGCGATACCAAGTGGTGAATTTTTTTGAGAAAAAAGAATAGGCCGGGCTGATTCGGGCGTATATCTTAAAAAAGAAAAATAAACAGCACAGTATACCGGGATGACAGCGTTCGCCAAAAAAATAGTGCTTTCGACTTGTTTACAAAAAATTCTGTTATTTTATAATAGCAAAAAAGGAGGCGAGATCATGGGTAAAGGGAGAATCAGAGTGGAGGAAAGAATTAAGGCCGAAACGGATGCTGAAATGCAAAAAGCAACTCTCCTGGATCAGACACAAACGAAAAGGAAGTAGTACGTGTTGTCCCTATTGAATCTGGCTGAATATGATGAAAGATACTATGCCCCGGCACTGAGCCGGGGTTTTTATGCGTCTATTGAGACATTAAAAGAGATTTTTGCCGAATGATTTAGTATAATTAATTTTTCGATTGGGATAAAGGAGCGACCGTCATGCTGGAAAATCTTCAACAATACTTTACACTTGATAAAACGATACAAATAGGAATCAGCGTAGGCATTTTGCTGATTTTTCTCATACTCAGAAAGATATTTACGAAGTATTTATTCAACCTGATTTTTAATTTAACCAACAAGCCGAAAACAGAAATATTTAAACAGGTGATCGTTGCCTTCGATAAACCTGCCAGGTGGTTTTTTGTCGCCCTCGGTCTTTTTTTGGCCATTCGGTATTCCCCGTTCTTTGACGGGCAGATGCCGCTTATCAGCAAAGTGTACCGTTCGTTTATTGTGGCGCTGTTGTCTTGGGGTCTTTGTAATTTGACAGCAGCCTCATCATTTTTATTCCATAAGGTCAATCAGCGATTCGATCTTGAAATGGACGATATTTTGGCCCCATTTTTATCGAAGCTGCTTCGATTTGTCATTATTGCACTCAGCGTGAGTGTTATTGCACAAGAATTTAATTACGATGTAAACGGCTTTGTAGCGGGGCTGGGGCTTGGCGGATTGGCATTTGCGCTTGCGGCCAAGGATACCATCAGCAACTTCTTCGGCGGAATCATTATTATCACGGAAAAGCCGTTTACCATTGGCGACTGGGTTCAAACACCGAGCGTGACGGGAACGGTGGAGGATATCACATTCCGAAGCACGAGATTCAGAACGGCACAAGAAGCTGTTGTTACTGTCCCGAACTCCACACTGTCGATGGAAGCCATCACGAACTGGACAAAAATGAACAAACGCCAGATTACATTCTCGCTTCATGTGTCATACGCCACGCCTGTTGAGAAAATGGATCGCTGCATTAAAACGCTCAGAAAAATGCTGATCGAGCATGAAGACGTGCATGACGACACCATTATGGTCAACTTTGACATGTTTGCTGACAGCTATTACAACTTATTCTTTAATTTTTATACAAAAACCACATCATGGGCTGAGAATCTTGATGTCAGAGAAGATATCAATTACCGTATTATAGACATTTTGGCAGCGGAGGGTGTAGAGTTCGCGTACCCGGGCCAAACCGTACTGGTGAAACAGAAAAACCATAATGATCCGTTTCAGGCGAATCGGACCGATAGGGAGAAGGAGCGGGCATAGCCCGTTGTACTCCGTCCTTTAGCTGCCGCTTTCGGACGGAGTTTTTTTTATGATAAAATAATCGAAAAGGGCGGTGAAGCTTTGAAAGATTATCAAGATATAGTGGACAAAGCCAAACGTATTGTCGTGCTGACGGGAGCGGGCATGAGCACGGAATCGGGTATTCCGGATTTCCGCTCAGCGGGCGGTATTTGGACTGAAGACTCATCCAGGATGGAAGCGATGAGCCGCGATTACTTTGAACGTCATCCCCGCCTGTTCTGGCCTAAATTCAAAGAGCTGTTTCAAATGAAAATGAGCGGCCGCTTTGAGCCGAATGAGGGTCATGTCTATTTAGCAGAGCTGGAAAAGGAGGGGAAGCAAGTCGATATTTTCACGCAGAATATCGACGGCCTTCATAAGAAAGCGGGAAGCAGACACGTATACGAATTGCACGGATCGATCCAGACAGCGGCCTGCCCAGCGTGCGGCGCGAGTTACGATCTTTCTCATCTGCTAAAGCATGACGTGCCCCAATGTACGGCGGAAAAAACGGACAGCGAAATTTGCAGCACGGTCTTAAAAACAGATGTCGTCCTTTTCGGCGACATCGTGCAGCATTTTGATACCCTTTATGAAAAATTAAGTCAAGCTGACCTGTTTTTGGTGATCGGAACTTCACTTGAAGTGGCGCCTGCCAGGTTTGTGCCTGAAGAAGCAAGCCGGATTCCAGGAATGAAACAGATTCTCATTAACCTGGAACCGACTTACTGTGATGACTTGTTTGATCTCGTGATTCATAGAAAAATAGGCGAGTTTGCCAAAGAATTATCCGAAAAAAAATGAGGCAGCCTTTCGAGGGCGCCTCATTTTTTATTCGTGGACAGGAATCATTGTATCCTTCAGCACATCAAAGGAATATCCCTTATCTTTCAGTTGTTTGATTAAAACCGGCAGTGATTGAACGGTGGACGGAAGGTCGTGCATGAGAATGACATAAGGGCGGCTTGAATGTCTGTTTTCCATATATTCAAGCTGATTGATAACCTCCGGGACAAATTTCGGTCCGCGGTATTTCCAGTCCATGCTGTCAATCGTCCAGTCCCAGTACACAAAACCGCCTTTTTCCAGATGTTTGATCTGGGTGTCGGTAAGTGACGGCTTGCTGCCGTAAGGGGTTCTGACAAGGTCTGTTTTGACCCCCGTGATGTCTTTCAGCGTATCACGTGCCTGCTGCATTTCTTTCAGAGGCGATACCGGCGTCTGATAGAATCGTTTGTTGTCATGCGTGACGCCGTGCAGGCCGAGTGAGTGTCCTTCATTCTTTGATCTTTCCACAGCCTGCTTAAATGTATTCATTTGCGGTCCGAGCATGAAAAAGGTAGCTTTCACATCAGCGCTTTTTAATACATCCAGCAAGCGGTTTGTAGAGGCTGACGGGCCGTCATCAAACGTCAGATAGACCGTTTTTTCATCGGGGCTCTGCTCGGTCTGTAAATGTTTAATCAGCAGATCCGGGGAGTTTCTTTTGAGCTTGAGGCTCGGATTTTCGTCACGAAGCTGGCTGTTGGTTGTGACTGTAATTTGCTTACCTTTTGCATGTGACCCTGAGTAACCCAAAAAGACGATTAACAACAGCAGCACACACAAAACTGCTAAGCTTGTAAATTTAAAAACAAGTGAAAAAACAGAAGGAGAAGTGTCTCCTTTCGTCTGGCGCATATTAATCTCTCCAGTGGCATAAATTTCTACATACCGCTGTATTGGTGGCAGTTTTATTGCAGGATACTCTGCCATTTGATTACAACCTATGTACTCCGACATAAAGTATACAGGAATAAAACTGGAAAGAACATAGAAAAATTGTCGAAATATCAGTTTTTAAGGAAAAATTAATCTCTTCTGCCTGCGCTTTCTATATCTCTAATTCTTTCTGTTTTTCAGCTTGTTCGGTATGGTAGAATAGTTGACAATAACAGCTTGAGAAAAACAGGATATCACGAAACTTGGGAGGGTTTGTATGAAGGTGTTAGTGAATGGACAGTTATTGAAACGGGATGATGCTGCTGTTGATATTGAAGACCGCGGTTATCAATTTGGCGATGGTATTTATGAAGTCATCAGAGTTTACGAGGGTGTTTTATATGGATTACGCGAGCATGCTGAACGATTTTTTAGAAGCGCCGCTGAAATCGGAATCGATCTGCCGTTTAGCATTGAGGACCTTGAATGGAAGCTGGAAAAGCTTGTCCAAGAAAACGGTGTCGAGAGCGGCGGGGTATACATTCAGACAACGAGAGGCGTGGCGCCGAGAAAGCATCAATATGAAGCCGGATTGGCTCCGCAAACAACAGCGTACACATTTCCAGTGAAAAAACCGGAAAATGAGCAGGCGCACGGCGTGTCAGCGATTACTGATAAAGACCTCCGCTGGCTGAGATGTGATATCAAAAGTCTGAATTTACTGTATAATGTGATGATTAAGCAAAAGGCCTATGAAACGGGTGCTTATGAAGCTGTACTGATCAGAGACGGAATTGTAACGGAAGGAACATCCTCCAATGTGTATGCGGTGAAAGACGGAGTAGTCCGGACACACCCGGCCAACCAGTTGATTTTAAATGGCATCACCCGTATGAACATATTGGAACTCATACGAAAAAACGGATGGAAGCTGGAAGAAAAGCCTGTCACCGAGGAAGAACTCAGACAAGCAGAGGAAATTTTTATTTCTTCTACAACGTCAGAGGTAATCCCGGTTGTGACGCTTGACGGGGAAGCGGTTGGCAGCGGAGCTCCGGGACCGCTGACGAAGCAGCTGCAAGCGGCATTTCAAGAAAGCATTCAGCAGGCTATCGGCATCTCGTCATCATAAACAAAACAGCACCGCTGCAAAAGAGCGGTGCTGTTTTGTTTATTTTTTTGCAAATCCAAGAATGACCGATATGATCGGTGAAATATAGAGGAAGAACACATACGGCAAATAATCGATGACAGGAACGCCGAGTGCGCTGGCCATAAATGCCCCGCTTACGCCCCACGGAATTAACGGATTAATTAAGGTGCCGCCGTCTTCAAGCGAGCGTGACAGATACTTTCGTTCAATATTTTGTTTGTCATATAAGTGTTTAAATGACTGGCCGGGTATTAAAATCGACAAGTACTGTTCACCTGTTGCTAAGTTCACTCCGATGCTTGAGCAAACGGTTGCCAAAATCAGGCGTCCTTTTGTGTGAATGCCTTTCATGACACCCTCCAATAAGGCTGAAATCAGACCGATTTTCTCCATTATTCCTCCTAGTGCAAAAGCGATCATAATGAGAGAGACTGAGCCCATCATCGACTGAAGCCCGCCCCGGTTGATGATGTTTGAAACAGCCTGATTGTCCGTCTCATAAACAGTTCCGTTTTGCAGCGCGGAGATAAATGCTTGAACACCGCTGTCAGGAATGAAAAGGGCAGTCAGTATGCCGGAGGAAACAATCCCGGCAGCCAGAACGGGGATCACGGATACCCGCTTACCTGCTAACAGAATGACCAGCAACGGGGATAAAAGCGCCCAAGGAGTCACGTTTGCCGCCTCTTTTATCCCTGAGATCATTTTCTCAATATTAGCTGTTGAAGCGGCATTTGCCGAAACAGATAACCCCATTACATAAAACAGCACGATCGTAATAAGCAAAGCGGGAATTGTCGTGCCCGTCATATGGCGAATGTGTTTGAAAATCGAAATTTCTCCCATTCCGGCAGCGAAGTTGGTCGTATCTGACATAGGTGACATTTTATCACCGAAGCAGGCGCCGCAAATCACTGCCCCAGCGGTCCATTCAAGCGGAACGCCGGCAGCGCTGGCTACTCCTAGCAAGGCTACGCCGATCGTGCTCACTGTTGTCAGGCTTGATCCGACCAGCGTGCTGATAATCATGCATGAAAATAATGCGGTCAACAGTAGCTGACTTGGTTCAATAAAGGACAAAGCATAAACGGTAACCGTCGGTATAGCGCCGCTGTACATCCACGCACCGATCAAAATGCCGATCAATGACAGGACAATAAGTGGCTGTACTCCGTTTTTTATGCCGTTCACAATGCCTTCCTCAATGTCCTTCCACGAAAAGCCGATGGTTAAGCCGGCAATCGAAAGAATAAGGATGCATAGAAACAGGGGCATATGCGGTTCTGTATGGTATATAAACAGGCAGGAAATGATAATCGCCAATATAAATAAAAATAGTCCGGCAGCCAACGGAAACGTCAGCCGTTTTTGTGAATTCAAAAAAACACCCCATTATTGATCTTTAACGCTTTTTTGCTTTTAGGCACGAAAGTATTATAGCAGAAAAAGCGGATAAACACTGTTTTTTTACAATTGTGAATATAAAAAAGTGAGCACTGCTGCGTGCTCACTTTACAATCAGAACAGGAATATCAGATTTCGCTGACAGCTTTTCGCTGACACTTCCGCATAACAGTTTTTTCAGCCTGTTTTGGTCACGGCTTCCCATGACGATCAGATCGGCTGATATATCTGCTGCGTGCTCGATAATTGAACTCGCGGGATCGCCTTCTAATATATCAATGTCTCCGTCAATTTGGTTATCATTCAAAAGCATTCGGGCTTCAGCAACGACTTCTTCCGTTTGATCTTCATAGATCATCGGCTGCGGCTGGACATTTTCTGACATTAGCGGGTCGGGAACACTCGTCATTCCTCCGCCGATATAGCTTGCGCCTGCTGCCGGTCTAGGCGGGTCGATGATCGTCTGATTTTCTTTTCTGTCATGAGAATGTGCGACAGTTATCCGTGCGTGCAGAGTTTTTGAAAGGTCAATGGCTTTTTGAAGCGCTTCCTTGCTATTGTCACTTCCGTCAAATGCAACAATGATTCGATCGGCATGAAACATGATCCTCACCCTTTCAAAAGATGGATTACAACACAATACCCAAAATATGAAACCGCTAACCATTTTTCTCAAAGTAGTGATTGACAAAAAAAGGTTTTGTTTATAAGATGAAAAAGAATCTAAAATCGGAACGGAGGTATTGTCATGCTAAGGATAAATAACGTTAACATCGTTCAATTTCATATCCGCGTGACGAGCCCGAACCTCCCTTATTCTGTAACCTGACGTCTGTTTAAATGGTTCAGTCACGCACCTAAGCGGACTGCGCCTGTTGATAATCGGCAAAAAGAGGCATGGAGCTTACGCTTTATGCCTCTTTTTTATATGCAAAATGATTCTAAATCTAAAGAAAGACGGGTGTGGTGGATGTGAATACAAAAGAAGAATTCATGATGAAGAATAAGAAAAATGGCCGGGATAAACTTGAAGGCGGCTGACGAAGTGAAGGAGATGGAGATGTATGTTTTCTGTGTTAAAAAAGCTGGGATGGTTTTTTAAAGCCTACTGGCTGCGTTATACGATTGCAATTGTGCTTTTATTGACCGTCAATGTACTGGAGATGTTTCCGCCCAAGCTTCTCGGAAACGCGATAGATGATATGAAATCCGGTTTGTTTACCGTCAGCGGCATGGTGTTTTACATCGGACTTTTTCTCGGCTTGACGGCTGTTGTGTATGTTATGTCCTATTATTGGATGTATCAGCTGTTCGGCGGGGCGAACGTAATGGAAAAAATTCTCCGTTCTAAGCTGATGGGGCATTTGCTGAACATGTCGCCGCCGTTTTATGAGAAATACAGGACAGGAGATTTAATGGCACGCGGAACAAATGATCTGAAAGCGGTCAGTTTAACGACAGGTTTCGGAATTTTGACGTTGGCTGATTCTACGATGTATATGCTGACGATCTTTTTGACGATGGGTATATTGATCAGCTGGAAGCTGACATTTGCTGCAATTATTCCGCTTCCTTTTATGGCGCTGGCAATCAGCTTGTACGGAAGCAAAATTCATGCGCGGTTTACTGAGGCTCAAGATTCATTCGGCGCTCTGAATGACAGGGTGCTTGAATCTGTTTCCGGCGTCCGGGTGATCAGGGCTTATGTGCAGGAAACAAATGATGTCCGCCGCTTTAACGACATGACGGCTGACGTGTACGAAAAAAATATGAGGGTGGCCTTTATTGATTCCCTGTTCGAGCCGACTGTCAAACTTCTCGTCGGTATGAGTTACCTTATCGGACTTGGTTACGGCGCCTATCTCGTCTTTCAAAATCAGCTGACACTTGGCGAGCTTGTTTCCTTTAACGTATATCTTGGCATGATGATTTGGCCGATGTTTGCCATTGGTGAATTAATCAATGTGATGCAGCGCGGAAATGCGTCATTAGATCGCGTCAATGAAACTTTATCCTATGAGCCTGAAGTTGTGGAACCGACGTTTCCTGCCGCAGTTGAAGAGCCGGGCGAAATGGTTTTCAGCCGCGTCAGCTTTACGTATCCCAGTTCATCCCACCGCAACCTGTGCGATGTCTCTTTCACCGTGGGCAAAGGGCAGACAGTTGGGATCGTCGGAAAAACGGGAAGCGGAAAAACAACCATCATCAAGCAGCTCTTACGCCAATATCCCGCCGGAGATGGAGACATCACATTATCAGGCGTCCCGATTCAGGACATTCCGCTGGACCGTCTGCGCAGTTGGATCGGTTATGTCCCGCAGGATCACTTGTTATTTTCCCGAACGGTTAAGGAAAATTTATTGTACGGAAATCCTGATGCCTCGGATGAAGCGGTAAAGCGGGTAATTCGGGAGGCGCATTTTGAAAAAGATCTGGAAATGCTGCCGGCCGGGCTAAACACAATGGTTGGCGAAAAGGGTGTCGCTCTGTCAGGAGGGCAAAAGCAGCGGATTTCCATTGCGAGGGCATTAATGGGAAATCCGGATATTTTGATTTTGGATGATTCGCTTTCAGCCGTCGATGCGAAAACTGAGGCGGCGATTATTCGCAATATCAGAAAAAACCGCCAAGGGAAGACCACATTTATTACCTCTCACCGCTTATCCGCAGTTGAGCACGCAGACCTGATTCTTGTCATGGACGGCGGCCGTATATCTGAAAGAGGGACCCATCAGGAACTGCTCGAGAACAATGGGTGGTATCGTGAACAATATGAGCGACAGCAGCTGTCCTCTAATGAAGAAGGAGGGACTGTTGCGTGAAGACAGGAAAAACATTATGGAAATATGCGCTTATTTATAAGAAGCTGCTGATATGCGCGGTTCTTTTGCTTATGGTCGCTGTGGGCGCCGAGCTGACAGGACCCTTTATTGGAAAAAAGATGATAGACGACCATATACTTGGCATCGAAAAAACTTGGTATGAAGTGTCAGCAGGAGAAAAAAATGCGGTATCATTTCAAGGCAAATCATACGTGAGGGAGGATCGGTATGATTCTCCCGGCGCCCCGGATAACGAGGCGCATATCTATCAGGTCGGAACGTCTTATTATTTTGTGGGTCAAGCGGTCAGTTTTGACGGTGACAGAAAGGTATCTGACGGAAAACTGACCATCTCAAAAGGGGGAGAAAGCCAGGCGTATCCTGCTGAAAAGCTTACAAAACAGGAGATTTTTAAGTTTTACCAGCCGGAGATTCATGGGCTACTGTTCTTGATTTTTCTCTATTTGGGGCTGCTAGTCTTTTCTGTGTTTTTTCAATACGGTCAGCACTATTTGCTCCAAATGAGCGCCAACCGCATTATTCAAAAAATGAGGCAGGATGTGTTTTCTCACCTTCAAACGCTTCCGGTCCGATACTTTGACAACCTGCCAGCCGGTAAAGTGGTCGCGCGGGTGACCAATGATACCGAAGCGATCAGGGATTTATATGTCACGGTTCTTTCTACTTTTGTTACAAGCGCGATTTACATGATCGGCATTTTTACGGCGCTGTTTTTGCTTGATATAAAGCTTGCGTTTCTGTGCCTCACGATTGTGCCGGTCATATTGATCTGGTCTCTTATTTATCGCAAATATGCGTCGGACTATAATCATCAGATCCGCTCCATTAACAGCGACATCAATGCAAAAATGAATGAATCCATTCAAGGAATGCCCATTATTCAGGCTTTCCGCCACCAGAAGGAAACGATGAGAGAATTTGAGCAGCTTAATGAATCACACTTTCATTATCAAAACAAAATGCTGAATCTAAACTCTCTCTTATCCCATAACTTGGTGAATGTCATCCGCAACTTGGCGTTTGTCGGCTTGATCTGGCATTTCGGCAGTGCCAGCCTGAATGCGGCTGGGATTATCTCAATCGGTGTGCTGTATGCCTTTGTGGATTATTTAAACCGGCTGTTTCAGCCGATTACCGGTATCGTCAACCAGTTTTCAAAGCTTGAACTGGCGAGGGTATCGGCGGGAAGAGTGTTTGAGCTATTGGCAGAAAATGAAACGGAAGCACAGGGGATTCCGGCAAAAGAGCGCGCATCAGGTCAGGTCGAATTTCGGAATGTATCTTTTGCTTACAATGAAGGGGAAGACGTGCTGAAAAATATCTCGTTTAAAGCGAAAAAAGGAGAAACCATCGCCCTCGTCGGCCACACAGGATCAGGCAAGAGCTCGATTTTGAACATCCTGTTCCGTTTTTACGACGCCCAAAAAGGGGATGTGCTGCTCGACGGGAAAAGCATATATGAAATGTCGAGGCATGAGCTCAGATCCCATATGGGCATTGTTCTGCAAGATCCGTACCTTTTTTCGGGAACGATCGGTTCAAATGTAAGTCTGGAGGATGAGAGAATTTCGGCAGAAACGATCACTGAAGCACTCCGCCAAGTCGGGGCCGAAAACCTGCTAAAGAAGCTGCCAAAAGGCATGGAGGAACCTGTTATTGAAAAAGGAAGCACGTTATCTTCAGGAGAGCGGCAGCTCATTTCGTTTGCCAGAGCGCTTGCTTTTGATCCGGCTATCCTGATTTTAGATGAAGCCACCGCCAATATTGACACCGAAACAGAAGCGGTCATCCAAAACGCCTTAGATGTTGTCAAACAAGGGCGGACCACATTTGTCATTGCCCATCGTCTTTCCACGATTAGGAACGCTGACACCATTCTTGTGATGGAAAAAGGCAGCATCATCGAAAAAGGCAGCCATGAAGAGCTGATGGAGCAAAAAGGCCAATATTATCAAATGTATGTGCTGCAAAAAGGAAAACAAAATTCAATTGCATAGCATGAGCGGCATACGGGTTTCTGTATGCCGCTTATTATTATGTACACATTAATAACTAAGCCCGACACGTTCTTGGATGAAGTCACGCGCTTCAAGCTGTTGATAGAGAAAATGCGCCGTATCGCCGACTGTGATTTTTGATCCGCCCTCTGGCAAAAAATCTTTTTCAAAGCGGTAAACACCGGTTGCTTCACCGTCCGGAAGATAAGTGGGACAAATGGCGGTCCAGTCTAACCCAGAAGCCTCGAGCATTGTGAAGACTTTGGCATGCTCCTCAGCCGCCCGGGTCAATTTTCGCTTTGACTCATTGGTCTCAAACCTAAATTTTTGCGGATGTTGCCGGGATTTGAGAATTCCGGCTGTGCCGATAGTAATCAGCCGCTTCATGTTTTCTTCCTCCATTATGTCAATGACATGTTTCATCGACACAGAGAGCGTGTCATCTCCATCTGTACCCAAACAGCTGATCACCATGTCTGAGCCAGTGATCACATGTTGTACGTCATCTCGATTCCGGGCATTTCCTGGGATGATCCGTTCCGGAGGCAAGTGAGGCACGTTCTTTTGTTCTCTGGCCAGCGCGTAAATATGATATCGCTTGTTTGCGCCTGCTTCTTTAAGAAATGCCTGTCCGACTCGGCCAGTCGCGCCAAATAAAGCTATTTTCATCCAAAAACCCCCCTCGTCTTATTATAAAATGAAGGCACTCATTTTGAACAGCGCGGAAAAGAATACCTGTACAAATTGATAGAACGGTGGGAAACATATTCATGAACCATCGATATACTTACAAACTGTACAAGCTCCCAATTGACAAACGCCATCATAGACACTATTTTCCCCTCCCTTTTCTCCTAGGATATGTGGAATAGGAAAAAAGAGTGACAGCATCAAAAGAAGGCGCGGGAGCCCGCGCCTTCTGTCAGCCATTATATTGAATTAAGTTATTGTACGCCGCCGCCCATTTGTTGTTGAGCGAAAGAAACTAAACGTTTAGTGATTTCTCCTCCGACAGATCCGTTAGCGCGAGAAGTTGTTTCAGCACCAAGGTTCACACCGAATTCTGAAGCGATTTCGAATTTCATTTGATCGATTGCCTGAGCTGCGCCAGGTACAAGTAATTGGTTTGAAGAGTTACTTCCAGATTGGTTTGGCATAATTTATATCTCCTTTTATAAATAGTATGGTTGGGCTTGCTGGAGTTGCACCAGCCGTGAATCCTGAGAGTCACTGCCTTCTCGGCTGTGCCCAATGGCTGCTGACTGTACTATGTATTATGTTAAATTTTCAACGTTTGATGCAGCCATTTGAATGGTAAATGTTGTGAGCGGAATAAAAAAAGCTTAGCCATTTTCAGGCTAAGCAGCTATGTTAATCATAAATGTGAAAGAGCATCAGCTCATGAATCTCGCTTTTAATAGAAGGCTCATCGTCATGGGCGGGAAATTGCCTTCCCCACTCAATATCTCCTGTCTTATGGTAAATCCCTTCATAATGTGTTCCTTTATGAAAAAACGAAATTCTCCATCCGGGCAGCTTTTCTTTTTGGAACAAAGGTTTCCAGCTAAAATGAGAAATCATGAAGTGTCACGCTCCTTAATTGATTTCAATTGACATGGATCGGACCGAATTAGTTACATTGTATCTTATTCTGATGAAAGTTCATAGAATAGGTATTCATTTCCGCCTTTTGGCCTTGTCCAAAGTTTTCAGAAAAATAGGGCCCGGATGTATGCCGGGCGGCGCCGGATTACGGCCAAAGCTTTTCAGGCGCTACGATGGCCTGCTCCGAGAGATAAGACGCATATTCAAAGTTTCTCCGCTTTGTCAGAGAATCAACAGAGGTTAAGTTCGGATGCGAAAAAATACTGCGGCCCGGCCGTGAATTAGCCTCAAACATCCATACTTTTCCGGACTGGTCGATTCCGAGATCAAAGCCGATTTCGCCGATAAAGCCTTCAATATGTTCATTGAGTACACGGCTGACAGTCAGAGCGGCGACTGAAAGCTTTCTGATCATATCGGCCCTTTCCTTCGGATCGTCATAGAGTTCCGCCAATGTTTTCACCGTTCCTCCATTTGAAAGGTGGGTCGTTATGCTGTTTTTGCCAGAAATCTTTACAGCAATTGCGGTTACGTTCCATTTTCCGCTTGCGTTTTTATTTGTATGCACGCGAAAATCGGCAGGACGTCCCTGAAATTCGATAAGATCAATACCTTGCTGAACAAGAAAAGAAGCGGCATCGTGTTCTTTTTCAAACGCAGCCAAAAAGGCTGATGAATCCGGATACTCAATAGAAGTAAAGGATTTTTCTTCATTCGTATGTTTGACGGTCAGTCCTGTCTCCGATTGGGTCAGCTGGTAAATTCCAGTGCCGAGCGCGCCGTTAGCCGGCTTGATATAGACGGTCTCAAATGATTTACACAGTGCGTCAATGCTTTCAGCGGACGGATGAAGGATGGATTGCGGTAAGAAGGGGGCCGTCCGGCTGTCTTTTTCCAAAAGCTGATGAACCTCCCATTTGTTAAAAAACCCGGGATTAAACCATGGAATTTGATATTCATTTATCAGCCGCTGTTTTGTTTCCTGTAAGAGTGCAGAATCTTCTATTTTACGGTTCGGCAAGCGGTCGTACACAACATTCGGGAGCGGGACGGTTTTCTTTTCCCAGCCGTTTTCTCTGTAAAGATACGCTTCAATCGTGCCGTGTTCCCACTGGATTTGATGGGCGCCGAAGACAAAGCAATACCCGCCAGACTGAAGATTCAAGGTGAGCAGCTTTGAAAAAAAGAGAGAGCGTTCTTTGAATGGCTGAGAAAGAGACTTAGTAAATCCGGCCGTGAAAATCCCGATTAATGGGCCGATAAAGACCGTATTCTCGTGAATGATGATATTCGCCTGGTTTCGGTGCGGAATCATCAGCTCGTGAAACAGATTTTCAGAAAGCAGCACTGTGCGCTCAAGATTTTTCTTGAAGGAAATATGGCATCTGGCGACCTGTGTCCCGAACGCGGCATACAAAAGACCGTTTTGCTTCATAGAGGAGGGGAGAAACATCGTGTTTTCGCTTTTTTTGTGTATGCCGACCATGAAGCTTTTACGATTCATGCGGCAGGGCTCCTTTCTGCTCCCGTGACGAGTGAATCCCTAAGCAGCGCTTAAAAGGACTTGTGCAGAGCTGCTCCTTTTGTTCGGGAGAGACTTTTAAAATGGATTTTCTGCCTGGCTTTGAATTGATATCAAGTAGCCAGATTCTTCCGTCCTTGGCCAGGCATATATCGAGCCCAAGTTCAAATAAAGGTCCGTACTGCTCGTCGAGAAAATAAGGAACGGACTGGGTGATCGAGAAGACATCGTCCAATAAAATAACCTGCTGTTTTTTCGGAATCTCTTGAAACCATGTATCAAATTTGAGAGCATCAGATCCCCCAGATAAATTTGCCAGAAGCCCGTTTTGATAGCCACGTCTCACGGCCTTACCGACAGTTTCCCAGCTGCCGGACTCATTTTTCTGCATTAATATACGAATATCACGCGGATACCGTTCCTTATCTTGAATATTTAAATAAGGCTGTAAAATGTAGCGGTGCTGCAGCACTTTTTTACACCATGTTTTAAAAGACACCTGATTGGAAAAAGATTTGGTTTGTTTATTCTTTCCGATATGATAGGTGGCCGTAATTGATTTTTTGCCCAACTCGAGAAGAATGACGCCTCTGCCGCCGGACCCGAATGCCGGCTTTAAAATACAGGTTTTTTCTTTTGATAAAAACGAATAAATTTGCTCATATTTTGTGATTTGAATCGTTTCTGGGATATATGGGTTAATCAAAGGATTTTGCTGCAAATCGTTTAACACAGCCCACTTATCAGGAAGACCGAAACCGAGAAATTCTGTTTTTGGATATTTTTTGAGCCATTCGACGATCGGTTTTGCTTTATGGGAATGAGAGTCTTTCCCATAAAAACAGCGATCATAAATAAAGTCGGGAATATTTATTTCTGTTTCGTTCCATTTTCCGCTGGACGGATGATGGGCAAGCGCCTTGACACGCAGGGTGTCAGGAGATATATCAAATGGCGTAAAGCGGACGAAACGAATGCCGAAGTCAGGTGCTCTCTTCGCCAATTCGGCGGCATAATCTTCTTCATGCTGGCGGGATAAAGACATAAAACCAAGTGTTATCATGTTGTTACTCCCCCTTATTGAAAAACTGCTGATCACGTACGGAAGGATCGCATTCCCTTCCAGCAGCAGTTTCAAGCTGTTTAACCAAGAAACCGGAGACGGATTTTGCTGCAGGTGTTCTACCTTAATGATTACGATACTTCACCTTGCCTTATTCCTGACAAACAAGATGATTTTTAGAGGCAAGGTTCCGTCTCCTTTATTTGCTAAGTCGTCTCACGAACCTCTATAATACGAATAGATATAGATCAGTATCATAAAAAGATTCGGTTAAGATGGAGGCAGATGAAAAGGAATGGGTATAGCAGGAACTTTTATTTTTATGATTGTGATCGGCGCTGTAATCGGGGCGATCACCAATCATTTAGCAATTCAAATGTTATTTCGGCCATACAAGGCTTATTACGTATTTGGCAAACGGGTCCCTTTCACGCCCGGGCTGATTCCAAAAAGAAGAGATGAGCTTGCTAAACAAATGGGACTGACGGTGGTTAATCATCTTTTGACACCAGAAGGCATTAAAAAACGGCTTGTTTCTGATACGGCTAAAAAACATGCGCTGCAAGCCGGAGAACAGTTTATCCGCCGCATGACGGATTCTGAGATGACATTAAATGAAGCGTTGGACAAAGTTGGCATCAAGCGTCCGGGTGAGGCTGCGGATAAATGGATTGACCAATGGACGGATGAAAAGCTTTCACAGCTCTTTCTACAATACGAACACCGGCCGTTAAAAGAGTGGCTGCCGCCCGAAGTGCAGGAAAAGCTGGAAGAGAAAATTCCGATGGTTTCCGAATATATTTTGAAACGAAGCAGTGACTACTTTGAAGGTGAAGAGGGAAAAACAAGACTCGGCAATATGATTGATGACTTTTTAAAAGAACGCGGGATGCTCGGAAGCATGGTGCAAATGTTTCTCGGCAATTCAAGCCTCGCGGACCGCGTGCGGCCGGAGCTGTTAAAGTTTTTGCGTAATGAAGAAACGAAACGGCTGCTTTCCGATCTTCTCAATAATGAATGGGATAAGCTGAAGCAATACTCATTTTATGAGGCTGATGAAAAATGGAATGCCAAAGGCTTAATCGTCAGCCTGAAAAAAAGAGTGCTGCAATCATTCTCCGCCGCACCGTTTTTTGAAGGGACAATCGGCGCATTGGCATCCCGATATGATAAAGAACTGAGCCAAACGTATTTGCCGGCGCTTTTAGACAAGGCGCTTGATGGGATCGCTGCAAATCTTGATGATGTGCTGAAAAGGATGCGCCTTGAGGAAATTGTTAAGGAACAGGTGGATCAGTTCCCTGTTCAGCGATTAGAGGAAATGGTGCTGTCCATTACGAAAAAAGAATTTAAAATGATCACGTATTTAGGCGGCCTTCTAGGCGGATTGATCGGAGCTATTCAAGCCCTGTTCGTCATCCTTTTTTAAATGAAAGCCCGTATAATAATGAAAGATGCTCCATAGTCTGTTATAGTGGAATGGTATGTCTAGCGGTATTGAAGAAAGGAGCAATAAAACATGGCAGTTAATTTTTATGATGCAGCCTATGATCTTGAAAAAGCAATTCGGGAAAGCGAAGAATATACCCGTTTAAAAGGGCTTTACGATGAAGTAAATGCTGATGAATCAGCAAAGCGGATGTTTGAAAACTTCCGTGACGTGCAGCTGAAACTTCAGCAAAAGCAAATGTCAGGTGAAGAAATCACGCAAGAAGAAGTAGAACAGGCGCAAAAAACAGTCGCCCTTGTCCAGCAGCATGAAAAAATTTCTCAGCTGATGGAAGCAGAGCAGCGCATGAGCATGCTGATCGGCGAGTTGAACAAAGTGATTATGAAGCCTTTGGAAGAGCTTTACGGCAGTGTTGAAGGCTGATGATGAAACAGAACCCTTCTTTCTTAGGAAAGAAGGGTTCTTTATTTTTGCCGGGGTCTCCTAATGTGTCAGTTCACAATAAAATCAAGCGACTCTTTTGGAGTTCCATTAATAATGATAGTGATCGTATGAACTCCTTTATAGTGTTTTCTCGTAGATAAATCTCTAAAGGAATGAGTTTTTGAATAAGCGCGTGTTTCACCTTCATGTATATCAATCTCAGTGATTTTAAACACTTTTTTATTCCGCTGTCCTCTGGCTTTTACGTAATCAATTGCATATTCGGCTCTTACTTTGGTATTTTTTGCAGAATGAATCTGAAAGGAAAAAGATAAACTCTCTCCAATAGAGATTCGGTCAGGGCTGCAAGTGAAGCGCTGTAATCGGATGGATTCACCATCTTCATATCCAAAAACGGACAGCGCTTGTTTATCACCTTTTTTTAATAACGTACGGTAAGCGTGTTTTATGATCCAATCTGTGTCATGATGTTTTCCGTACCATTTTGCGGCGATGTCTGCCAAGAGTGCTGGATGTGTTTTTGATATGTCATTCAGGTTATTTGCCACACTTTTCCTTACGTACAATGATTCATCCTGTATGAGGTTGTGCAGGATCGGAAGGATAGGGGAGGGATCGGATTTAAATGAAGGAATAGAAATTCCCCATGGAAGGCGGGGCCTGCTTCCCTCACTAGCCAGTCTCCTTACATGGTCATTCGGATGGCAAGACCATTCCAGAAACTGTTCGATCATTCTTTCCTGATTCAGCAATAAAAAAGGCCTGACAGCAAACTCTGAGGTAGAGTATTGTGTAAATGTTTCTAAAGCCCCCATCGACTCTTCCCAATGCTCTAATCCGTATTGCTCGACATAATCAGGAAATATGATTCCGCTAAGACCCGTAAAATGAGGGGCGGCTTTATATAAAATGTTAAGCGCTTCATTATATTTGCTCGGGAGCGTTTCATATAAAGACACTGTTATTCGGCGCATTCGCTGTTTTAATGCAAGATCCTCCCAGTCTTCCCGAAAAATCAATGTTTGGCATTTAGGCGCGTCAAAAGAAGGATATTCTTTTTTTATAATGTGAGTCAGTTTCTGAACAAACTCGTGGTTGTAGATATCTTTTAGATTACTCATACGGTCACCGCTTTTCTCCTTGTTAATGTGAATTATATACGAATGTATGTTCTGTATCAATGTAATTCTCCAGTATTGCTGAAAATTTAGTTTTTGCTGACTGAACTGCTTTTTTAAATTTAAAAAATACTTGATATCCGGCGGATAAATTGAGATAATAATGTTGAAAGCGCCTACACTTACATTTTTACTGAGGATACGGTCGCATATACTGCCGATTTTTTAGGGGATAAGCAACAGAGAGTAAGTGAACGAGTGCGCTCGGTCAAAAAAGGGGTTCCTGATAAATGATATTTCGGAAATGGAAATAATGGTATTGGGAGAATGGCTGCATCGATCGTATCCTAAAAAGAAGATTTCATTCAAAGTCTGCCTACGCGGGCTTTTTTGCTGTGAAGAAAACTTGTTCTAAACACAGAGACAGGGTCATATTCTAATGACAAGTACAGTCATCAAGGAGGGGGACATCTCTGTGTCTAAACAAATGCTTGCATTAAATATAGATGGCGCGCTTCTTCGCTCCAACGGGAAGCTGCATCAGGCAACAAAAGACGCAATAGAGTATGTGAAGAAAAAAGGAATTTACGTTACTCTAGTGACCAATCGCCATTTTCGCTCCGCACAGAAAATAGCGAAATCGCTAAAACTGGATGCGAAGCTGGTTACTCACAGCGGCGCCTATATCTCTCAAAAAATAGATGAACCATTTTTTGAGAGAAAAATTTCTGAGGACCATACGTTTAATATTGTGCAAGTATTAGAGAGCTATCAGTGCAATATCCGACTTCTCCATGAAAAGTATTCGATCGGAAATCGAAAAAAGGTGAATTCCAATTTATTGGGGAAAGCGCTGATTCATCCGTCAGACCCGATCTTTTATCCCGTTCAGTTTGTTGAGTCATTAAGTGATTTGCTCATGGATGAACCGGTGAGCGCCCCTGTGATTGAAGTATACGCGGGCGGCGGCATTCAGAGCGATATCATGGAGACTATTTCTGCAGCCTTTCCGGCGGTCGATCTCATCCGTGTGAATGAAGAAAAACTGAACATCGTTCCAAAAGGCGTGTCAAAAGAAGCCGGTCTGGCGCTTGTTGTCGCTGACGCAGGCTTAACAATGGAAGATGTAGTCGCCATCGGGCATCAGCATGACGACCTGCCGATGATTGAACTCGCAGGCCTTGGAGTCGCCATGGGGAACGCTTCTGCAGAGATTAAAAGAAAAGCTGACTGGGTTACGAGGTCAAATGATGAACAGGGTGTTGCATATATGATGAAGGAATACTTCCGTATGCAGCAGCGAAAAGGGTTTCTTGATAAATACCATATGAAACGAATATAAAACTAGAGCCGCATGCGCACATGATATCGCGCCTGCGGCTTTTCGCATATAAAGGGAGCGGATTGATTTTACCCATTTATTTTTGTACACTAAAGAAAGTTTTGAATCTGAAAATAAGGTGATAACGTTGCAAATAAAAATAGAAGGCATTACGGATGACAGGCTGCACCGTCCGCTTCAAAATATCGCGAATTTGTTTTATGAAGAATGTGTGCTTACATACGGAGGTTCAGAGGAATCATCAGATCTTGTGATCAGCTTGGATTATTCTGAAAGCCTAGAGAATGTCACGGTTTCAGGGGAAGTGAAAGGCACCTCCATTAAAGAACGGCATACAAAGCCGATTTCCTCTGGCATGAACGAAAAAGAAGTATTTAAGCAAGTGAAAAACACAATTTCTTACGTGTATTTAAATCTGCTTCAAGCACATACGGGCATCACGCAAAAATGGGGAATTCTGACAGGCATCCGGCCGACCAAGCTGCTCCATAAAAAACTCCAAAGCGGGATGACGCAACATCAAGCGCACGCTGAATTAAAAAAGGACTATTTGATTCACGATGAAAAAATCAGCTTAATGCAGCAAATCGTAGACCGCCAGCTTGCCGCAGTTCCGGATCTTTATCAAGTCAAGGACGAGGTCAGCATATATATCGGCATTCCTTTCTGCCCGACAAAGTGCGCCTATTGCACCTTCCCGGCTTATGCGATTCAGGGACAGGCAGGCAGAGTCGGTTCGTTTTTGTGGGGGCTTCACTTTGAAATGCAGAAAATCGGCGAATGGCTGAAGCGGCATGAAATAAAGGTAACAACCATTTATTTCGGCGGAGGCACACCGACCAGCATTTCCGCTGAAGAAATGGATTTGCTATATGAGGAAATGGTCCGCTCGTTCCCGGATGTGAAACAGATTCGGGAAATCACTGTAGAGGCGGGGCGTCCTGATACCATTACGGAAGAAAAGCTTGATGTGCTGAACAAATATCATATTGACCGCATCAGCATCAATCCGCAATCGTATGAAAATGAAACATTAAAGGCAATCGGCAGACACCATACGGTTGAAGAAACTATTGAGAAGTATCACTTGTCACGCGAGCACGGCATGTCTAATATTAATATGGATTTAATCATCGGCCTTCCGGGAGAAGGGGTGGAGGAATTCAGAAACAGCCTTCGTGAAACAGAAAAGTTAATGCCTGAATCCCTCACCGTCCATACTCTCTCATTCAAGCGGGCGTCAGAGATGACGAGAAATAAACACAAGTATAAAGTAGCGGACAGAGACGAGGTGTCGCAAATGATGGATGATGCCGTTGTTTGGACAAAAGAGAACGGCTATGAGCCTTACTATCTGTACCGCCAGAAAAACATTCTAGGTAATCTGGAAAACGTCGGGTACTCAGTTCCGGGACAGGAAAGCATCTATAATATTATGATTATGGAAGAGGTGCAGACGATCATCGGAATCGGTTGCGGCGCGGCAAGCAAATTCATTGATCCCAAAACGGGAAAAATCACACACTTCGCCAATCCGAAAGATCCAAAATCATACAACGACAGATTTGAACATTATACGGAAGAAAAAATCAAATATTTAGAGCAGATTTTTGAAAAGACGTCTCTTTAAAGGAAAGCAGCACTGGCGAGCAGTGCTGCTTTTTTATGATATCGCGTTTAAGACACGATACATTCGGGAAAAAATTGTATAGACTGAACCTAAAAGGACGTGAGTGCATGTATGATGTCATAGGAATAGGAATAGGACCGTTTAATTTGGGGCTTGCCGCTCTATTGGAGGATATTCCCGAATTGAACGGGCTTTTTTTTGATAAAAAGAAGGAATTCGCCTGGCATCCAGGGCTTTTAATAGAAGGGACAGATCTTCAGGTAGCTTTTTTAGCAGATTTGGTGACGATGGCCAATCCGCAAAGCCGTTATACCTTCCTTCATTACTTACATAAGTCAGACCGGCTCTACCGATTCTATACATTTAACGAATTTGATATTCCAAGACGGGAGTTTAACGAGTATTTAGCATGGGCTGCGTCTGATATCGGATCATGCAACTTCGGCTCAGAAGTCATTCGTGTGACAGACAGCGGGAAGCACTACCAGGTGACCGTGAAAGATACAGAAAGCGGAAGCGAGACTGTGTATGAAGCAAAGCATGTCGTCATGGGTACAGGCAGTGAACCGTTCGTTCCGGTAGAGCTAGATGATGAACTTCGAAAAGACACCATTTACAGCCCGGAATATTTGTATCGGAGAGATGAACTTAAGGAGGCAGAGTCGATTACAGTAATCGGTTCCGGCCAAAGCGCGGCTGAAATTTTTTCTGATTTGCTTAATGGGGCAGCACATCGCGGCTGTCGCCTGCAATGGATTACCCGCTCAACGGGATTTCGGGAATTGGAGACCGCAAAGCTCGGCCAGGAAATGTTTACTCCGGAATATATTGAGTATTTTAATCAGCTTCCGTTTCAAGAACGGCTGAATACACTTCCCGAGCTTAACGGATTGCGTAACGGAATTGATTCAGCTACACTTGCAGCCATTTATAACAACCTGTATCACAGATCCATTTCCGGCGGATCGCCTGATGTGTATATACAGCCGATGTCGGAGCTGACTCACATAGAGAAAAAGAAAGAACATTGTCAGCTCACATTCAAGCAGCGGCAATTAGATGAAACGTTCCAAGTTGAGTCGCAAAAGGTCATTTTGGCGACAGGCTTTAAGCCGCACATTCCTGAATGGTTTGATTATTTCAAGGAAGACATTGAGTGGGAGGATGAGAAGCGTTTCAAAGTAACGGATGACTTCCGCCTTGTCTTTCATAAGGAACGGGAGCATCACTTTTTTACGCTGACCAATCTCGATCACTCTCATGGAACGGGAGCTACGAACTTAAAGCTTTCCGCCTACAGAAATCAAAAAATCATTAATACCATTCTTGGGAGAGAATACTACTCACTGAAGAAAAAAGCGGCATTTCAGCAATTTCTCCCCGCAAAAAAGAACTGACCCTCCAAGGAAGGGCCAGTTCTTTTTTTGTTTATCCTTGCTGTTTTTTCTTTATAGGAACCTCAGGTTTCCACTTGAATATCTTGTTCAGCTGCCGGTATATCCGTTTCGATTCCTTTGTCAGCAGCGGACCGAGAATTGCTAATATCAATACGTAAAGCGCGGCGAACGGCTTTAGCGTGCTGGACAGTCCGCCGGCAATACCGAGATTTGCGACGATAATGGAAAATTCCCCGCGGGAGACGATGGTGAGCCCGATATTTGACGACGCTTTATGTGAAAGTCCGGCGCGTCTTCCGGCAATCATTCCGGCGATAAAATTCCCGGCAATGGTCAGAATAACGGCGCCTAAGGCAAGCCAAACCGCATCGCCGAGCGTAAAGGGATCAATACTGAGGCCAAAGCTGAAAAAGAACATGGCGCCGAAGAAATCACGGAAAGGAACTACAAGATGCTCGATCCGATCGGAATGCTCTGTTTCAGAAAATACAAGGCCGAGAAGCAAAGCGCCGATGGCCTCGGCAACGTGAATCGTTTCTGAAAAACCGGCGATAAAAAAGAGCGCGGCGAAAATGACGATAATAAACACTTCATTTGAACGAATATCAAACAGCTTATTCAAAAGGGCGGGAAGCTTTCTTGCCACAATGAAGAACAGCAGCATATATCCGAAGGCGATCAGGATTGATAAGAGCGCGCTCCCGACAGAAGTCGCGTCACCCAGCACAAGACCGGACACAACGGACAGATACACAGCAAGGAATATATCCTCAAACATAATAATTCCGAGTATCAGCTCTGTTTCCGGATTTGCCGTTCTTTTCAAATCAACTAGAACCTTCGCGACAATCGCACTTGAGGAAATGGTGATAACGCCGGCCAGCACGAGTACTTCCAGAAATGAAAATCCGGTAATAAATCCATATATCAGGCCGAGGCTGAAGTTGATTAAGATATATATCGACCCGCCGATCGCAATGGACCTTCCGGATTTAATCAATTTGCCGACAGAGAATTCGAGTCCGAGATAAAAGAGGAGAAAGAGAACACCCATCCGCCCGAAAAACTCAATAATCTCGCTGCTTTCAATAAACGTCAGATCAATAATCCCCAGCTTGGGCGCGTGAGGCCCAAGCAGCATTCCTAATATGATGAGAAAAGGAATAATGGAGAAGTTGATTTTGTTTGCAATTAAACTGGCAATCGCCACGAGGACGAGCGCAGTTCCGACTTCAAAGACCAAATGATCCATAGGCTGATCACACTCCCCCTCTAGAAAGAAATTCATGAGTCAGTTTCTTCAGATGCTTTCTTTCACCTGAGAGAACGAGTGTGTCATTTTCTTCAATGATGGAATCCGCTCCGGGGTTTAAGAACTTCTCCTGATTATGCTTAATGATGGCGATCACAGTTACATCATGGTTTTGGCGAACATCCAGTTCGCCGAGTGTGCAGCCGACTGATTTCGCTCCTTTTTCCACTCTGAACCACTCGATGATGAGATCGCTGAATGCCATTTCAATCGACTCCAGCGCCTGCGGCTTATAGACCATACCGCCTAAAATAGCGGCAATTTGTCTCGCTTCGGAATCATCGAGTGAAATGTTGGTCAGAAGCTCATCAGGATCTTGGTCATCAAACCTGTAAATTTCTCTTCTTCCGTCATCATGAATGATAATCGTCATTTTTTCATGATTTCTCGTTTCAATTTCAAATTTTTTGCCGATGCCGGGCAAGTCGTTCTCTTTTATATTCATACATTTCCCTCCGAAAAAAATAGTATTGGATGACTGATAAAAAAGTTTGATACGATTGATGGATGGTTGGAATGTATTTATGATCGGAGGTAATTTGATTGGTATTTTATAGGGACGGCACATATCTTATCCAGAATGCTCACCTTTGACTGATCAAGGGGCTTGACGGATAACAGGAAAATAACCCGTGCCAAAGGATCATATTCCTTGCCCATAGGGGAAAACAAGCTGGCAGGCGAAGCCGTTTTTGCCGATTGTGTTTCCTGAGGATAAGAGGAAATCTGCAGCTGGCTGTCAGCGGCTGCATCAAGCTGTGAAGGCAGAACAACATCAGAAGGGGGGAAAAACACCATGAATAAACTTAACAACATACCAAGCATCAATTTATCCAACGTTATCCTCCCCCTTTCTCTCGAATATATTCTGTCAATTTCACTATATAAAAATTTATGACCACTTTCAAATGATATGCATTTTTCAGTATCAATTGACCTCGAAAAATAAAGAGGATTTCACTGTGAGCGAAGGGAATGTATACAAGGTGCAGGAAATTTTATTTTGTAAGCGTATACAGGAGGTGCTTTAGTTGGACTATATTCAATATGAAGCAAAGGGGCTTTTCGCAGAAATTGTATTTCAACGCCCTGATGCTTACAATGCTTTCAATGAACAAATGCTTAATGAATTAAAAGAGGCGTGTATAAAAGCGGCTGAAAGCGAGGCGCTTATCGTTCTTTTAAGAGGGAGCGGCAGAGGTTTCTCGGCTGGCGGAGACATTCATATGATGACATCACCCCATGATTCCGGGCAATTTAAGCAGCTCATGGACACAATTGAAACCATCACGATAACACTATTTCAAATGAAAAAAATAACCGTGGCCGCTATTCACGGCGCCGCTGCGGGCCTCGGGTTAAGTGTGGCGCTTTGCGCTGATATGGTTCTGGCTGAAAAGAACGCAGGCCTTGCGATGAACTTTAATGGCATCGGGCTTATTCCTGACGGGGGAGGCCATTATCTTCTTATGAAACGTGTGGGCGAAACAGAAGCGAAAAAGCTGATCTGGAGCGGGAAAAAACTGTCGGCTGAGGAAGCGGTCACACTGGGGCTTGCAGACGGAACATTCAGCGGGGAGCCAGCAGCGGGCGCTGAACCGTATGTAAATCAGCTTTTGGCGTCTCCTCTTCAAGCGATGATTGAAACAAAAGCCATTTATCAAAGTCTGCATGAGGACAAATTGAAACAGGTGTTATCGCTCGAACGAAGCGCTCAGGAAAGAATGAGGAAAACGAAGGATCATCAAGAGGGGATACGCGCATTTTTGGAGAAACGAAAACCGATGTTTAATACGTAACACACAAATTCAGCCGGCCTATTGCAGCCGGCTTTTTGCAGATTATCTGTGAAATAATATCAATTTTCCAGAAGCATTTACCAAACGGTGGGTATGGCTGTAAAGGTTCTTTTCCTTTAATATTGATTCCCCGGTTTTTTTCGCCTTTTCTTCACTTTCTGCTTCTATTCTTTCATTGATCAGCGTTTCTCCCGACGGGTGGAATGCTGTGAGAAAATAATAATCCATGAAATTTGTCCCCCTTTTTCCCCTTTAATAAATTATATTCTTAGTAAGATATAAAAATCCTTCATTATTTTTCATCCAATTATAGTATATAATGGGTGGAGGAAGGAGGGAGTCAGGTGCTGACAATAGATCATGTAACGAAACAATTTGGCAAACAAAAAGCAGTTGACGGGTTGCATCTTGAAATCCCGGAGCAGCAGATGTTCGGCTTGTTAGGCGCAAACGGCGCAGGAAAAACGACCACATTTCGAATGATATTAGGCTTATTAAGCATAACGGAGGGCTCCATCAGCTGGAAAGGCCGGCCAGTCAATTACAGTATAACCAGTAAAATCGGATATTTGCCGGAAGAACGGGGGCTTTACCCGAAATTAAAGGTGAAAGACCAGCTTGTATATCTTGCCCGTCTTAAAGGGATGGCAAAACAAGATGCTGTAAAAGAACTCGGCACATGGCTTGAACGGTTCAATATCACAGAGTACGAGAATAAGAAGGTAGAAGAGCTGTCAAAAGGAAATCAGCAAAAAATTCAATTTATATCGGCTGTCTTGCATAAGCCTGAGCTGCTGATTCTTGATGAGCCATTCAGCGGTCTTGACCCTGTGAATGTCGAACTTTTAAAGGATGCGGTTGTATCTCTTAAAAACAGCGGTGTGTCCATCGTATTCTCAAGCCACCGCATGGAGCATGTAGAAGAACTTTGTGAAAACCTCTGTATTCTGCAAAAGGGAAAGCCAGTCGTCCAAGGGAAGCTGAAGGAAATTAAGCGCTCGTTTGGAAAAAAGAATGTGTCTATTCATTCTGACGACAATCTTGAATTTCTAAAGTCGCATGAGGGTATTACGAAATGGAAAGAAACGTCTGACGGAGTGAAGCTTCAAATTGCCAATGAAGCCATTTCCCAAGAACTGTTTTCCATGCTTCAAGGCAAAGGATTTATCAGAAAGTTTGAACTGGAAGAGCCGTCACTGCATGATATTTTCATTGAAAAGGTGGGGGCTGTCTATGAATAAATTTTTTATTATGCTATTCCATACATATAAAAATAAGATCACGGCAAAGTCGTTTATTATTTCAACCGTTATCAGCGTACTGCTTGTTTTGTTTGTGACAAATTTAGAGTCGATTATCTCTATGTTCCAGTCTGATGACGATGCAAAGCAGGAAATAGCGGTCATTGATGAAACAAATGAATTGTACCCGATCTTTTCAAAGCAGCTGAAAGCTGTTGATGCCGACAGCGAATTGGATATGAAACAAACGAAAAAACCCGAAAAAGAAGTGTCTCAGCAAGTTAAAGATGAAAAACTGGACGGAATGTTCATCATCAAAAGAGATAAAAACGGAGAAATATCGGGGACTTACAAAGCGTTAACGATTTCTGACGAGACGGCGTACAATTACCTGAAGCAGGCGCTGACACAAACGAAAACCGCTGTGGGCACGGCTGATCTGGGTGTCTCACAAGAAAAAATCAGCAGCCTCTATGCCCCTGTCTCTGTCGATAATGTAGCATTGCAAACGGGAGCGAAGTCAGAGGAAGAGCTTGGGCAGGTTATGGGGCTTGTCTATATCCTTCTGTTTATGATTTATTTCGCTGTCATTATGTATGCGAGTATGATTGCGATGGAAGTGGCGACGGAGAAATCATCCCGCGTCATGGAAATTCTGATCTCAAGCATGCCGCCGATCCAGCAGATGTTTGCAAAGCTGTTTGGCATTGCGCTCGTCGGAGTGACGCAGCTCGCTATCATCCTGTCAATTGGCTTTGCGTCTCTCAAGCTCGGTGAAACCGGCGAGACAACATCATCGGTCAGTCAGTTTATCAATGTAACCGATGTTCCGGTTTCGACGATTATCTACGCAGTTATTTTCTTTTTGCTCGGGTATTTCCTTTATGCGACAATGGCTGCCTTTCTCGGAAGCGTCGTCAGCCGCATAGAGGATGTGCAGCAGACGATCACACCGATGACGCTTTTGGTCGTGGCCGGCTTTATGATTGCAATGTTTGGAATACGCACTCCTGACGCGGGATTTATTACTGCCACATCGTTTATTCCGTTCTTTACGCCGATGATTATGTTTTTGCGTGTCGGCATGCTGGATATCCCGTTTTGGCAGGCAGCGCTCGGCATTGGAATTACCTTGCTCACCATCATCATTTTGGCAGTGATCGGAGCAAGAATCTACAAAGGCGGCGTCCTTTTTTACGGCAATTCAAATGCATTCAAAGCAATCAAACAGGCGCTTCGTTTATCGAAAAACTAATGGGAAACAGTCTGGGGACACTCAGGCTGTTTTTTTGCGATTTCGGCGTTTTTTAATCTTTTAGCAGAACGTGCATTCGTACGGAAACGATGCTAAAATAGGGATAATTCACCTCATCGAAAGGAGCGGAACGTTGACTGATTTAACCTTTATACATGCTGCGGATCTGCATCTCGACAGCCCGTTTTACGGCATATCGCATCTGCCAGACCCGATTTTTAAACGGATAAAAGAAAGCACTTTTCACAGTGTGAGACATGTAATGGATGCCGCTGTCCGGGAAGGGGTAGATTTCGTTTTGCTGGCAGGTGACTTATTTGACGAAGCTAACCGCAGCCTAAAAGCTCAGCTTTTTTTAAGAAAGCAGTTTACAAGGCTGAGAGAGTGCGGGATTCAGGTATATGTCATCTTCGGAAATCATGATCATTTGGGCGGGGAATGGACGCCGATTGAATGGCCGGATAATGTGCATATCTTTACCTCTTTTTCCCCAGAAGAAAAATCCTTTTACAAAGAAGACAAGCTCGCGGCCAGCATCTATGGCTTCAGCTATCCTGCCCGAGCCGTTACGAGCAACCAGGCCTCCCGTTACCGGGTGTCAACGGATGCTCCCTTTCATATCGGCATGCTTCACGGCACCTTATCAGGGGCGGAGGGGCACGATCCGTATGCTCCTTTTACATATGATGATCTTGAAAAAAGCGGGATGGATTACTGGGCGCTTGGCCACATTCATAAACGGCAGGTGCTATCCTCTCGGCATCCGGCCGTTATTTACCCCGGAAATATTCAAGGGCGGCATATGAAAGAAACGGGTGATAAGGGCTTTTATCTCGTCAGTGTTACAAGCGGTGACATATCCTATGAATTTAAGCAGGCCCATGATGTATTGTGGGAACAGATCCGCATTGATGTGACGGGCATAGAGAATATGACCGCTTTATTTCAAACGGCAGAGGCTGTTTTTTCAGACTTGCGGCTGATGGAGAAACCGGTTTGTGCAAGGCTGGTTCTGCAGGGAGAAGCGCCCGAATTCCTGAAAACGGCGTCAAGCGGTGTACTGGACGAACTTCTTGAAACGTTTCAGGAGCAGGAAGCAGAGGAGGATCATTTTATATGGCTGCTTTCTGTGGAAGATGAAACTGAGAGCGGAGACGCGGACACAGATCTCGGTCCTTTCTTTGGCGGGTTGTTTTCAGAAATAGAACAATCGGAAGAGATGAACGGAGTGTTTGAAGGCCTTGAGCGGCATCCGGTGTACAGAAGGCACGCCAGCCGGTTCAGTGATGAAGACATAGCGGAAATCAAAGAGCAGGCGCAAACTTTGTTAAAAAAACAGCTCAGGGTGCTTGAGACATAAGGCGGTGAAAGCGATGCGAATCCTATCTTTACATATCTATCAATATGGAAAATTTTCAAACCAAACGTTTCACTTTTCAACATCCGGGGTTCAATTAATCTACGGTTTGAATGAAGCCGGAAAAACGACCATGATGTCATTTATTGAAAGCATGCTGTTTGGGTTTCCGAAAACAAAAAAGTATGAGCCGAAAACAGGCGGCGTGTACGGAGGTATCTTAGAGGCGGAACACCATGAGTACGGCAGGATTAAGGTTGAACGGACAAAAGGAGCCTCAGGAAGGGTTCGGGTATACACGGCTGCAGGTGAAGTGAAAACTGAGGATTTTTTAAAGAAGCTTCTCAGGAACACGGATCGGGCGCTCTATAAATCAATTTATTCTTTTGATGTATTCGGTTTGCAGGAGATTCATACCTTTAATAGAGATAAAATCGGAGAGTTTTTGCTGTTTTCGAGCTTGTTCGGTGCCGAAGCGGTTTCAAAGCTTGACTCTCGGTTGGCGAAGGAACAAGACCGTCTTTATAAACCGAATGGCAGAAACCCTCGTTTAAATCAGGAACTCGAAACGCTTAAGCAGCTTACGGCAAAACTGAAACAGGCAGAATCTTTTGAAGCCGGCTACCACAGTCTTCTCGAGGAAAGAAAAGCGCTCGCCTCAAGCCTTGCCGCCGCTGAAACGGAGCTTGCCGGATTAACGGAACATATTCGTCATTTAGATGCGGCGATCCACATCAAGCCGCTGATAGACCAAAAAACGGCACTGCAACAAAAAATGGAGGCGTACCCGGCACAATCCGCCCGATTTCCAGCGGACGGACTGTATCAGCTTGAGAAATACGAGTCGCATATCCATCCGAAATCAGCCCAACTTGAGGCGCTCCGGGTAAAAGCGGCGGAATTATCCAGCCAGTCACAACAGCTTATTCCAAATGAAGAAATGTTGAAGAATGAAGCGCTCATTCAAAATCTGCTTGCAGAGTACCATATGTATCAATCATATGGCGAACAGCTTGCGGCCGTACAAGCGCAGCTTCGCCAGGTCTCTTCCCGCGTATCTTCCGGCTTGCAGCAGCTCGGCAAAATGGATGAAAAAGAGCTGCTGCACATGAATACCGCCTATGATTACGAATGGCAGCTGCAGCAGGCAATGCAAAGCTACGGCCAAGCCAGAGACAGAAAAAAGCAGCTTGATGAGACATTTGAACAGGCGCGGCGAGATCTTGAAGAAGCGGAACGGGCGTATGAAGAGTCCGCTGCCGCAGTGCTAAACGATCATCAGCGAAAAGAAAAGGAAGCCGCACTCAAAAAACAGGGGTTTTACCAAGGGCAAGAGGAACTGGCATCACAGCTTATGCTCTTAGAGAAGCAGCAGGCAAAACAAAAGAAGATCATCTTTGGTGCCGGCGTCCTCTGCACCGCCTTCTTTCTCATCGTAAATGAATGGCTGCCCGCGATTGCTTTTGCCGCTGCTGTTTTAATCTATCTATTCGTGACCTTTAAAAAGGCCCCTGCCATCCGTATGACTGCGCAGGGAAGCCATCAGAAAACAAATATGTCTTCAGAAGAAATGGATGAGCTGAAGGAAGCGCTGTGGCGGGATGATCAAAACAGACAGCAGTTGATTACACTCAAAGCGGTTTTACAGCAAAAAGAAGCCGGTTATGAAAGAGTCATTCGGCAATTTGAAGAGTGGGAAACGGAAATGGCCCCCGCTCAAAGCAGGATCGAAAGTTATAAGAAGGACCTCGGTTTCAGCGAAGACGCGTCTTTTTTGCTGGATGCCTATAGCTTAATGAAAGATTTGAAAAACGAGATCAAGAAAAAACACGAACTGACCATTGAAGCCGGAAGACTTCAAAAACACCGGCGGACTTTTGAGGCGCGGCTTAATCAGTTAATGCCATCAGAGAACGGGGATGAGCATACTGTTGCAGACCTCATTCATTTCCTGAAAAAAAGTGTCGAACGTGAAGAGAAAATAGAAAAGCAAAAAAGGGAAATAGAGACGGAAATTCAGTATGCCGAGGAGCAGATGCGGGATCTTGACCAAGAGATTCAGTACTTTCAAGCTCAGATTGACCAGCTATTTCACGCCGCAGGTGCAAATGACAGGGAAGATTTCCGGGCCATCGCTGAAATCGTCAAGAAACGGAAAGAGACTGAAGAGCAGCTTCAAAACGTAAAGGCGCAGCTGCAGGGGACTCATTCCGATGCAACTGAACTGGCAGGATCCGGGACGCTTTCAGAAATGAAACGAAGGCTTTCTGAAGTAAAGGAAAGAAGAGACCAGCTCCATGAGGATGTACATCATTCCAGGGAACAGCTTGCATTGCTTGCGGTCAGACAAGAACAGCTGGAGGCATCGGGAACAGTATCCGAGCTGAAGCTGCAAACTGAAATGCAAAAAGAACGGGTCAAATTGCTTGCAAAAGAATGGGCCGCCATTCAAATGGTTAGACAAGTGATCAAAGACAAAATGGAGCGCCATAAAAAAGTCGGATTGCCGCGCTTGTTAGAAACGGCAAAAGCATTTTTCCATCCTCTCACGGGCGGAAGCTATGACAATATCTATTTTTCCGAAACGGATGACTCTATTAGGGTGATGCGAAGCGACGGAATGACATTTCATGCGGAAGAGCTTTCACAGGCGACATGTGAGCAGCTATATGCATCGATACGTTTTGCGCTTGCACTTACCCGTCAGGATGGCGTTATGCTTCCGTTTCAGCTTGATGACAGTTTTGTTCACTTCGATCAGGAGCGTCTTAAACGAGTGCTTGAGGTGCTTGCCAGGTTCTCTGAGGGCAATAGGCAAATCCTTTATTTCACATGTCATGAACATGTCAAAGCGTCGTTTCCAAACGATCAAGTGATCCATTTATTGTCATAAATGAGTTTTTAGCTTAAAAGCTGTGTGTGATATACTGGTAATATGTAAGATATGGAGGGAGCTTTAATAGAATGGCTAAAGGAATTATGCTTCACGAGGTTGGCGAACAGGTTGACCAATATTTATTGATTAAATCCTCAACAAAGGGGATTGCAAGCAATGGAAAACCATTCTTGACATTAATGCTTCAAGACCAATCAGGTGATATTGAGGCGAAGCTATGGGATGCGAAGCAAAGCGATGAAACTACCTATGCACCGCAAACGATCGTTAAGGTCGTCGGGGATGTCCATCACTACCGCGGTCGAAATCAGCTGAAGCTGAGAAACATCAGACCGGCGGGTGAGCATGAAAATGTAAACATTGATGACTTTTTAGAAACGGCGCCCATCCCGAAAAATGAGATGATGGACACTGTCACCCAATATATATTTGAAATGAAAAACCCGAATATCCAGCGGATCACAAGACATCTGGTCAAAAAATACGGTGCAGAGTTTATAGATTATCCTGCAGCTACCAAAAACCATCATGAATTTGTCTCCGGTCTGGCGTATCATGTTGTGTCCATGCTGAATCTGGCAAAAGCGATAGCGGATTTATATCCGTCGCTTGACCGTGACCTTTTGTATGCCGGCGTGATTTTGCATGATCTCGGAAAAGTAAAAGAGCTGTCCGGCCCTGTATCAACCACGTATACAGTAGAAGGCAATCTGCTCGGCCACATCTCCATCATGGTGACTGAGCTTTCAAAAGCGGCAGAGGAGCTTCAAATTGATTCAGAAGAGGTGCTGATCCTTCAGCATTTGATCTTGAGCCATCACGGCAAAGCGGAATGGGGAAGTCCAAAACCGCCGATGGTAAAAGAAGCGGAAATTCTGCATTACATTGACAACCTTGACGCGAAAATGAACATGATGGACAGAGCACTCGAACGGGTGAAGCCGGGCGAGTATACCGAGCGGGTATTTGCACTGGAAAACCGTTCATTCTATAAACCGTCGTTCCACGAATAATACGAAAGGGCTGGTCCTCCAAACACATGATATGTTTGAAGGGTCAGTCCTTTTTTTATCAGCTTCTTCACTCATAACTTGTCTGTCTGATGCATAAAGTTAGAAATAAAGAAACTATGCAAAAAGGGGGAAGAGGCCGTGCTATTTTTTCCGTGGTGGGTATACCTTTGCATCATCGGCATCATTTTCAGTGCTTATAAGCTGGTGACAACTGCGAAAGAGGAAGAAAAGCTTGACCAGTCTTTTATTGAAAAAGAAGGACAAATTTATATAGAGCGAATGGAACAAGAAAAACAACGCCGTCTGGCTCCGATTGCTTCTGCTGAAACGGAGCAGGGCGAAGAAGATCAAAACCATTCGATCGCATAAAAAAAGCGCAGCTCTTTAAAAGAGCCTGCGCTTTTTTTTATTTGGAAGTGCTTGAAGATGTGTTAAATGTATCTTTTAAATCTTTGTCTTTCACATCAATATCAGCTTTTTTGATCACTTTTTCAACAGCAGCCTGAACAGCTGATGTATCGCTGAGTTTTTGTTCTTTCACGTCTTTCTTAAGATCTTTCTTCATGTCATCATATTTTCCGCGTTCCTCGGTATTTTTGATGATATGGTAGCCGAATTGCGTTTTAACAGGGTCGCTGACTTCGCCTTTTTTCAGCTTAAATGCCGCTTTGCTGAAAGTCGCATCCAATTGGGTATCATCTTTTGAAATCCAGCCAAGATCTCCGCCGTTGTTTGCTGAGCTGTCTGTAGAGTATTCTTTCGCAAGGTCTTCAAATTTCTCGCCTTTTTTCAGCTTTTTCTCCACTTCTTCAGCTGTATCTTTGTCAGCGACAAGGATGTGACTTGTACGGATTTTTCCTTTCAGACCTTCCCAATATTCTTTTACATCGTCATCAGTTACTTTGATGTTATCTTCAGCGGCTTTTTGTGTGAGCAATTCATATTTTACCTGTTCTTTCAGGTAATCCTCGCCATATTGCTCTTTGAGGGCAGAATATTGATCGCCGAGCTGTGTTTTATACTCTTTTAGTTTTTTGTCAATTTCTTTGTCCGTTACTTTATACTTTTTAGCTAACACTTTTTCTTGTACAAGCTGAGTCAGCACACTGGCTCCGGCTGTTTTTTTCATGTTTGTGTAAAGTTCGCCCTTCGTTACATCGCCGGCGTCTGTTTTAGCGATGACTTCTTTGTCGCCGCTGCTGCAAGCGCTAAGAGCCAAAATGCTTGTAGCAGTAATAGCTGCAATTGCCATTTTTTTCATTTTTCTCAAACACTCCTAATCATTCCAAATTAAATTGCCTATGCGTATCATAACATATTGTGGCATTCTGTAAAAAGATTTTAAATAACGGGCATTCGTCTAGTCAAACTCTCCCCAGTTACATACAAATATATTGATCAAGAAAAGGAGGTATGTAGCATGAGCGGAGGATACTCAAATGGTTTCGCGTTGCTCGTTGTACTGTTCATTTTGCTTATCATCGTAGGTGCAGCGTACATTTACTAAGCAGTTTAGGATCGCTTGCAGTTTGAGCGGTCCTTTACTTTCAGATCAGCCTAATCGTTTTAACACCTAACTGCATAAGATGTAATTGGAAAATAAACCTTTTTTGAGGAGGTGCTTTTCAGATGGGCGAAGTTTTCGCAGGCGGTTTTGCGCTATTGGTTGTATTGTTTATTTTATTGATCATCATCGGTGCTTCTTGGCTGTATTAATCAGAAAACAAAAAAGCATAGCTGCCGGACGTCCGACAGCTATGCTTTTTACTGTTGTTGTTTAAACAGTAAAGGAGATCTCTACAAACGAAGAGATCAGCAAAATTAAAATGGATACATTAATGAATCTGAATACCTTATCCTGCCGCTCTTCAGGAATCTCTCTGACAAGGCATAATGTATTTGTGAGCTTGTTTATAAAGTACAAAATAAACAAGGCTGCCACGATAAAATAGAATAAAATGATGGGAGATTCCCCCTCTCTCTGAACTGCTCCCATATTACATTACCAAATATTTATACAAAAAGATAGAAATTAAACTGAAATATCAGGTATGGAAAGCGCGGCACAGCTACTTTTCCACCAATATATCAAAGCCGTCAGCTTCCTGATCTATGAAGCACGCTTTCGGCGCTTTCAGCAATTTTAATGCAAACAAGAAATCGGGCAGACAATAACCGAAATGAATGCTTGAAATAATACAGAAATAATGAGCGTGGCTTGGAAATGCCAGCCCTGCGTAAAATAATACCGGCGTAATCAGCAAAAACGGGCTTAGCAATGAAATGAGCATAGTCATTTTAGGAATCCGTTTCCACTGACGCAGTCTTAACAAGTAAATCTTTTTTTCTATTTTTCTTTTTTTGCTGATGATCGGCAGGACATGGATGGCTTTATGTACAAGTAAAGTAACAACGAGCAAAACGCCGAAGACAGGTACATATTCATCGCTTAAGCTCATTTTCGGCCGCAGCAGTTCGAACGCTAAAAAATTCGATATAAAAAACATAATCATTAAACAGACAGCAATCAATACGATGCGAACGGCCCCATAATCTTTCACAAGATTAATGGTTTTCCAGCAATTCATCAAAGTCATCCTTCCGTACAAAGCGTGAATACAATCTCAAAATAATTTACTCCTCCCAAGAGAAAAAATCAATCCTTTTTCACGAAAAAAAATGGTTTTGGCAGGAATTTTTTTGAAAGCGCCAAACAATCTGGGAAATGTACGGTTAGAACTTTCTTCTCACTGCATTATCAGCTAAAATAAGATTAAAGATAGAAAGAAGTGAAACGGATGGATTCGATGGATCATCGCATTGAGCGATTGGAATATTACATACAATTATTAGTGAAAACAGTAGATATGGACCAATATCCCTTCTATGCGATGCTGATTGAAAAAGGGCTGACCAAGCGGGAAGGGGAAGAGGTTGAACGGATTTGCCGCGATTTGGAAGAAGAGCTGGCGTCACAAAAAGCGCAAGGTTTTGTGACTTTCGAAAAGCTCCTTGCGCTTTTTGCCGGACAATTAAATGAAAAATTAGATGTCCACGAAACGATTTTTGCCTTATACAAGCAGGGGATGTATACCGAGCTGATGGAAGAATTTATTGAAATCATCAGGAACTTTGACTAACTGTTGACCGGTTCGAGGTGTTCAGCTGTTTCATCAAGAAGGTCGCCGTCTGTTTTTTTCTTCAATTTTCCGTCTTCAATATTAAAATCGTTTTCGATATTCATAAGCGATTTTTCAAAGTACTCCATAAAGTCATCTCCGTATATATTACGGATAATACAAGTCATTTCTGCGTTTTCAGGGAATTTTCCGAATAATTGATATAAAGGCTGTGATCCTTTGAATACCGCATTACGCGTCGGATCAAATTCTTCAAGCAAGCTCGAAAAGATATTTTCCCCTTCTTCGGTCAGCTGAATGTACGTGTTTCGTTTATCATTTAACCGCTTCGAAAATTTAAGATACCCCCGCTCCTCAAGCTTCTTAGAGAAATTAAAGGCCGTTGATACATGCATCACGCCGAACTTCGCAATTTCAGAAATTGAAGCCCCGTCCAGCTGATAGGCTATCCATAAGATATGATGTTCGTTAATATTCAAGTCGTATGGCTTGAGCCATTGCTGCCAATCCTTCTCTAAAGATTTCCAAAGGGCCTTGCTCAGCTGTGCCATTTTTTGAGTAAAAACAAGTGCTTCTTTTAAATCATAAGGCGGTTCCACTCGATTCATTACGTTCACCTGCTTCTCTTTATCTTTGTCTCTATTATGCCAATAAAATAAAGATTAATAAAGATGAAAATTTAAGAATTTTATAATAAATTCAGAACCCGTTGCCAAATAAGGATTTTCAGCCTAAAAAAAGTGCAGGGAAGCCATTTTCCCGCACTTTTTTTAATTAGAATAGGATATTAGTTTTGTAAGGTTTTCTCCAGCTGTTTAATCTTCTCTTCAATATCCGCAATTTCCTTTTGCAGATCCTGCTGGTGCGGTTTAATTTCTTCCTGCCATTTTTTAATTGAGGTTTGCAGCTCGCCGCTTACGTCTTTAATGACATCAGCGCTTTCTTTCGCAGCTTTGACTAGCTGATCTTTTAATGCCACGCCGTCTGTTTTTAAGCGTTTGATCGTTTCTTCAAAAGATTCACAATTAGATTTAATTTTCCCGCGCAGCTCTTTACCTGATGAAGGTGCTGAAAGCAAAACCGCCGCGCCTCCGATAATCCCGCCTACGAATAGTCCTGTTAAAAGAGAACGTCCGTTAGCCATTTGTATCACCCCGTTTTTTCTTTGGATATCATACATGTGTAAGCTTTTTCTCATTCTAGCTGGAATAAGAAACTTCTATACATAGCTTGCTTTATTTTAGCATATTTTTTAAGTGAAAAGGAGGGAGAAGGTTGTCTGTCTTTATGATTGTGTTATCATGTATGACTCTTGCTTTCGCTTCAGGCGCCGTTTACTATATCAGACTTCTCGGCCAGGCTGCGTCTTACCCGCCGAAAAGGGTTCTCCGGCAAAAGGCGCTTGTTTGTTCAACCGGAACCGCCCTCACTCTATGTCTTATCTTTTTCACAAAACTGCTCGTTTGAAACCTGTTGAAGCGCCGTCAGCTCTCTTATATAAAAAAACCTCTTCCAGTGTGATTCGGAAGAGGCGTTTTAGATCAATGATTACGCCGGTTCGGATAAACTCGACCGTTTCATGATGGTTTGCACAATCGGATACATAATAATCATCGCGATAGTATTCACAGCGGCTGCAGGCAGGACAATTGCGACAAATAGTGCGGCAAAACCGCCCGGCAAACCGACAATAAGTAATGCTGATAATAAAAATACCGTTCCCGACAAGATGGTTCCGATAGCCGTCAGAATAGCACATGACGCTGTTTTTTGGCTCTTTCTGAACACAAGGAACAGGGTGAAAAACAGAAACGCCGAAACCGGTTTGTCAACGATGTTTGGAAGCTGTCCGCCCGGAAAAGCGGTTGTCAGAGCCGAAAGCAATCCGGTCACAAATCCGATCAGAAGCACATTTTGCACCCGCGGAAACAGCAGGATGGCCATAAACATCATGATCAGCATCATATCGGGCTTCATGCCGCCTAAAAAAGGCGGAATAATGGAATGGAGCGCTGCGCCGATTGCGGCAAACAGTGCCATAATGACTAACTCTTTTGTTTTCATAACTATGCTCTCCTCTGCTAAGCTCTTTTTGCCTTCCAATAATATGCTCGTCATTTATTGCGAGGGCTTAAAAGAATATAATATGCAAACAGTATATCAAAGGAACGGTTTGCATAGAAGATTATTTACTCATTTTCTTGCTGGAATTTCTTCATAAAGGCTGCCAGTTTTTCGCAGTCTTTCAGTGTGACAGCGTTATAGATGGAAGCACGGCAGCCTCCGACAGAGCGATGTCCGCCAAGCCCGACCATTTTCGCTTCTTTTGCCTGCTGGACAAATGTCTTTGTCAGCTCATCATCACGAAGGGTGAAGGTGACATTCATGCGTGAACGGCTGTCTTTTTCGGCGTGGCCTTTGTAGAAACCGCCGCTTTCATCAATGCAGCTGTACAGCACGTTTGCCTTTTGCTCATTGCGCTGTTCAGCCGCATCAATGCCGCCGTTTTCTTTCAGCCATTCTAGGACAAGGCTCAGCATGTATATCGCAAATGTCGGAGGTGTATTGTACAGTGAGTCCGCTTTTGTATGCGTTGAATATTTTAGGATTTTAGGAACGTTCGCGTTTTCATTTTCTAGCCACGATTTCTTCATCACCACAACGGTAACGCCTGAAGGCCCGAGGTTTTTTTGCGCGCCTCCGTAAATGATGTCAAATTTGGATACATCGATTTTTCTGCTTAAAATATCGCTGGACATGTCAGCAACGAGCGGAATTGGAGAATTCGGGAATTCCTGCCACTGTGTGCCGAAAATCGTATTGTTAGATGTAATATGTAAATATGCGCCGTCTTTTACATCCGTAAGCTCAACCTCGGGAATGTAGCTGTAATTGTCTGATTCGCTTGTCGCCGTCACAGAAGTGTTTCCGAACAATTTGGCTTCAGCGAGCGCTTTTTCAGACCAAGCGCCTGTCATCACAAAATGAGCGGTTTTTTCAGGTGTTAAAAAGTTCATCGGAAGCATTGAGAATTGAAGGCTTGCCCCGCCTTGAAGAAACAGAATGTCATAGTCTTCCGGGATGCCCATCAGTTCAATCAGCAGGCTTTTCGCTTTTTGATGCACCGCTTCATATTCTTTGCTGCGGTGGGAAAGCTCCATAACGGACATGCCGGATTCATTAAAATCAATAAACTCTTTCTGTGCTTTTTGCAGAACTTCCAATGGCAGCGCTGCAGGACCTGCGTTAAAATTCGTTGTACGTTCCATCATAATCTCTCCCTGTTTTCCACGTTAATGTATGAAATAATACAATTATCCTATCACAAAAATTCAGTTTTTTTTATAAAAAATTTGAATTGTCTAAAGAAAGTGACGAATTTTAACGATTTGTTCCCATAACAAAAAACCCCATCTTATGATGAGGCCAGGCGTTTGGCAATGGATGAAGAAATGTCTTGCAGATCTTCCGGTTTGTAATCATCTGCATGTGTTTTCCACACTGCTCCGAATCCGTCTCCTTTTCCGTAGCGCGGGATAATATGCATATGGTAATGGAAAACAGATTGTCCTGCTTTTTCGCCGTTGTTGTTTAACGTATTTAAGCCGATCGGTTCAAATTCATCTCTGATCGCACGGGCGATTTTTGGTACGGCTTGAAAATATTGCTTTGATAATTCCTCTGTAAATTCGTAAACATTTTCAATATGTGTTTTCGGGACAACCAGTGTATGTCCTTTCGTCACTTGGCTGATATCAAGAAATGCCAACACATGTTCATCTTCATATACCTTTGCTGACGGAATTTCACCGGCAATGATTTTACAAAAAATACAATTCTCTTGGCTATGCATAAGCGGTTCCTCCTTATGAAATTGTTTATGTATAAGCTCATCGTACCACAGAAAAGCGAAAAATAGAAAACAGGATGAACGGCGGAGCGTTCACCCTGAATGCAGAGGAATAGCTTAAGTTAAGAAAATTCGGATATGCCTTTTGTAAGCACCTCATTTGTTTATAAAATGAAGACTTTTTTAACGCCTATAGATTCCTGCGACAAACACCTCATTTGACAGTCAGCTTCATGTTTAATGAAGAAATTCATCAATTTAGTGAATGAGAAATGGTCTAAGCATTGGACATGTGAATTTCTATCCAACTGTTTTTAAGACGTCTTTGACAAACACCTCGTTTTTCAGTTGATTAAAGCTTTTTCCTCTACAACCATTATGATGTCCCGGAATCGGTTTGTTTATTACAGCTATTTTTAAGAATTCAGGAAAAGGGAATCGTTTCAAATCAGCCTTTATTTTTGGTACTATTAAGAAAACAAATTGAAGGGGAGAAACTATGTCTCTGCTATCGGTAAAAAATGTGACCGGCGGGTACACAAGAAACCCGGTCTTAAAAAATATTTCCTTCGCTCTTGAACCGAATCAGATCGTCGGTTTAATCGGGCTGAATGGAGCAGGCAAAAGTACAACAATCAGACATATCATCGGTTTAATGGACCCGCATAAAGGCGCGATTGAATTAAACGGTAAAACATTCGCTGACGATCCGACCGGCTATCGGTCGCAATTCACCTATATACCGGAAACACCCGTCTTGTATGAAGAGCTGACGCTTATGGAGCACCTTGAATTGACGGCTATGGCGTACGGGCTTTCAAAAGACACATTAGAAAAGAGGCTCCCTCCGCTCTTAAAAGAATTCCGGATGGAAAAACGGCTGAAATGGTTTCCGGCCCATTTCTCCAAAGGAATGAAGCAGAAGGTTATGATTATGTGCGCGTTCCTTGCAGAGCCTGAGCTGTATATTATTGATGAGCCGTTTCTGGGATTGGACCCGCTCGCTATCAACGCGCTGCTTGAACGGATGAATGAAGTCAAAAGGGGCGGGGCGAGCGTCCTCATGTCCACGCATATTCTGGCAACGGCAGAACGCTATTGTGACTCATTTATCATTTTACATAACGGCGAGGTGCGGGCGAGCGGAACGCTGGCCGATCTCAGAGAACAGTTCGGAATGAGGGATGCGGCGCTGGACGATTTATATATTGAACTGACAAAGGAAGAAGACGGCCATGAATAATATGCTTGATATTTGGCAGTCACGGCTTCAAGAGCATATAAAAGAAACCAGAATGTATATGAAATATATGCTCAATGACCATCTCGTCATCGTCCTGATTTTTTTTATTGCCGGGGCGGCGAGCTGGTACAGCAAATGGGTGAAGGATATACCCGCCCATTTTCCGTCCTTTTGGGTGATGGCGGTGCTGTTTTCCCTTATCCTTACCGGTTCATATGTACGGACGTTGCTGAAGGAAGCCGATCTGGTCTTTCTATTGCCCCTTGAACCGAAAATGGAGCCTTATTTAAAGCAGGCGTTTACGTACAGCTATCTTTCTCAGCTTTTTCCGCTGATCGCTCTGACTTTAGTCTGTATGCCGCTTTATTTTGCCGTTAATCCGGCGGCAACGCTTGTTTCTTATACAGTTATTTTCATACAGCTGCTGATCCTGAAAGCGTGGAATCAGGCGATGGAGTGGAGGATCACCTTTCTGAGTGACCGAAACAAAAAGCTGACAGACGCTATGGTCAGATTTGTAGCCAATGCCCTTGTCCTTTACTTTGTATTGCAATCTTTGTATGTATACGCAATTGTTGTGTATGTCATCATGGCAGCGCTTCTGATGTACTTTACAGCGGCTGCAAAGCATAAATCATTTAAATGGGAAGCGCATATTGATTACGAATTGAGACGGAAACAGCGGTTTTACAGAATCGCCAATCTGTTTACAGATGTGCCGCATTTGAAAAAGAGAGCCAAGCGCAGGGCGTATCTTGACTTTTTGCTGCGGCTTATCCCGTTTGAACAGCGAAAAACGTTCTCTTATATGTATGCGCGCGCCTTCTTGCGGTCGAGTGATTATTTGGGAATACAAGTGAGGCTGACGGTTATTTTCGCACTGATTATTATGTATGCCTCTTCAAGTGAGTGGATCGCAGCGGTTTTAACCGTGTTCACTTTATTTATCACGGGCATCCAGATGCTCCCGCTTTTCGGTCATTTTGATCACCTTTCCTTGCAGGAGCTGTATCCAGTGAAGAAGGAAGAGAAAAAGAAAAGTTATTTTGCTTTGTTAAAAACAGCTTTAGGCGTGCAGGCATTAATCTTGATTGCCGCTTCTGTCTATGCGGCGGGTTTGACAGGCGGATTGTACGCTTTAATCGGTTCCGCAGTGCTTATCTTTGCCCTGTTGCCGTCATACATGAGCGCCAGATTGAAAAAATACGGAAAGATTTGATTGAAACCTTTTCTCCATTCATATCGTGTAATAAAAAAGCGAGACGAAGGAGTGGAAGCTGATGACAGACAGCGAGCTGCTGTTAAACGAAGCGTTTCAATGGAAAATGCGTTTTTTAAGAAAGTCCTCGATGTTTGAACGGTTTTCGAAGGGTGTGCAAATGAAGGTGAATGAGCGCATTCCTGAGAAAATTCATGCAGCGGTAACCGAGAGCATAAAAAAGATGGTGGAAGCTACCATGCTTGGTTCCAATATAACAGCCTTTAAAAAGGACACAAGCAGCTTTTCCGTCAGAGAAAAAGATAAGCTTGCTAAAAAAAACGATTGCTTCCTATCAAAAGATGGCCGCTGCTGAAGGGATTGGCACCGGAGCGGGCGGTTTTATGCTGGGGGTAGCTGATTTTCCGCTGCTGCTCAGCATAAAGATGAAATGTTTATTTACATTGTCGTCCATTTACGGTTTCGATGTAAAGAACCGTGACGAGAGGTTATACCTTCTGCTTATTTTTCAGCTTGCATTCTCAAGCGATGAACATCGGAAAAAAGTTTTTTCTGCACTGGAGAATTGGGAAAGGGTCAAAGAAGACATTGACTGGAGAGTCTTTCAGCAGGAATACCGGGATTATATTGATGTTGTCAAGCTATTTCAGCTACTGCCGGGCATTGGCGCGGCGGTGGGCGGAATCGCCAACTACAAACTGCTTGCACAGCTGGGAGAGACGGCAAGACATGTGTTTCATCTGAGATTACTAAAAGAAACAGCCGGAGAATAAATGCCGGCTGTTTTTTTATGAATGATGATATGAGATTGCAGCCCCTGCAAGCACTTTGGCGGCTGTCAGCATTGCTTTTTCATTGATATCAAATTTAGGGTGGTGGTGGGGGTGAACACATTCAGGATCTTCAGGGGCAGCTCCCGTGAAGAAAAAGGTTCCTTTCACATGCTGCAAGTAATAAGCGAAATCCTCACCGCCCATTTGCGGATCAGCTTCGATTACATGCTCCACGCCTTCTGTTGTCTTTGCGATGCTGGCTAGGTGGTTTGTTTCTTCCGGGTGATTGACAACTGCCGGATAACCGCGTTCATAGCTGTAATCATAGGAGGCCGCATGCATATCGCAAACTCCTTTAACGACAGATTCAATTTCCTTTTCCAAAAGGCTGCGTACATTTTCGTCAAAAGAACGTGCCGTGCCGATTAGTGTGGCTTGATCCGCAATCACATTAAACGGATTACTGGCGACGAATGAGCCGGTTGAAATAACGGCAGACTGAATCGGATTGACCTTTCGGCTGACAATGTGCTGAAGGGCGGTTACAATCTGCGATCCGATGAGAACGGCATCTTTTGTATCATGAGGATGAGCCCCGTGCCCTCCTTTTCCGCGAATGTTGATTGTAAACCTGTCAGCCGCTGCCATCACCGCACCTGTTCGGTAAAGGATGGTTCCAAGGGGTTCTGTCGCCCACAGATGGGTGCCGAATATAACATCCGCTTCCTCGAGGCAGCCGTCGGCAATCATCGGCTCCGCTCCGCCCGGGGCATATTCTTCCGCATGCTGATGAATTATGATGAATTTTCCCTTCAGTTTATGTCTGTTTTGAAAAAGCACCTTTGCAACCGAGAGTAAGGTCGCCGTATGGCCGTCATGCCCGCATGCGTGCATGACGCCAGGTACTGTAGAAGCGTAGGGAACATCTTTGGCGTCTTGAATGGGGAGGGCGTCAAAATCAGCTCTCAACGCAACAGCCGGACCGGGTTCACTGCCTTCAATATAAGCCAAAACCCCGCGTCCCCCGACTTGTGTCCGGATCGGAACACCGAGTTTTTCATAAAAGGAAGCGATAAACGCCGCCGTCTTTTCCTCCTGAAAGGAAAGTTCAGGGTTCATATGAAAGAACCGTCTGTGCTCTACCATTTCATCAAAACAGCTATCAAGCTGTTCATTTATACTTTTTTGAAGTGTCGAAAGTGACAAAAGCAGCATCCCCTTTTTGATCATCTTTTCCCATGATTGTATAGAAAGAGTCAGAAAATTTCAATCTCTTGATCATCAAAGAATAAAAATGGCTGCCACCGTGGTTGCCAATAAACCGATGACAACGGGAAAGAAGTTTTTTCTCGCCAGTTCAAACGGGTCTACTTTGCAAATCGCCGCGGCGGGGATGAGTGCCCACGGTATCAGCGTTCCGCCTCCGACCCAGATGGCGGAAATTTGCCCGAGTGCCGTTAAGACTGCGGGATCGGCATGTAAGGCGGCCGAAAAAAGCTTGGCGATGGAACCGTTGAGAGAAATGCCTGAAAAGCCTGAGCCGTCAAGGCCAGTCACTGCACCAACGGAAGTAAGAGTGATGGCGGCAAATTCCTTAGACATGGGAATAGCGTGAGATAAGGCAAAACCGAGGTCATTGACAATCCCGTCAGATCCTTCGGGAAGAGGGGTGCCGAGTATATGCTTAAAGCCTGAGTCGCCAAGATAAAAGAAAGCGGCAATCGGTATGACAGGGCCAAACACCTTAAAACCGAATTGGAAGCCTTCAATAAAATATCCGGTGATTTTTTCAAGGCTTTTTTGTTTGTAGACGATGAAATGGACAGTCATTAATATCATAATCGCCGTACCGCCAATCAATGCCGTGGCATCGTTGCCTTGGAGGTCAAGGATCAGCATGCAGCCGATATCAGCCAGAAAAACAATGGGAATAAAGAGAGCAAGCGCCGTCCTCAGGCGTCTCGGCAAATACATCCCGGTATTTTCTTTTGGAGGGGAAGGCAGGGTGGAAGCTGTTTTCAGTTTTGTCTTGTTTTGTTTTCTTTGATCACGCAGGATGATGATAAAGGCTGTGACTGTTGTAGTAAGGCCCATGATAAGGACGAGCGGAATGCTTGCCGACATCACATCATGTACAGGAATTCCGGCTGCATCAGCAGTAAGCTTCGGGGCTGCCTGAATGACATAATCACCAGAGAGGGCAAAACCGTGGCCAAACAAATTCATCGCCATGGCGGCCGCAATGGGAGAAAGGCCGGCGCGGATGGCGGCGGGAAGCAATATCGCTCCGATTAACGCCACTCCCGGAGAAGGCCAGAAAAACAGCGAAATGGCAAACATAAGTCCGCCAATGAGCCAATAGGCGATAACAGGGCCTTTGATCAGCCGTGCAAAAGGAGAAATCATCGCATCATTTATCCCGGTTTTCGTTAAGATCTCACTCATAGAAACAATAAAGCAAATGATAAAAATAGTAGGAAGCAATTCTGACGCCGCGTAAATGAAACTATGAAATAAACTGCTGACAGACGCATGAAGCGATTGTGTGGCCAATAACGAAATCGTAAAAATACCCGCCAACGAAATGAAGGTCGTATCTTTTCTTAACAGCATAAAAAGGATAATAGCCCCTATAAAAAGCACATATAAAACATGAATCGACATGCCCGTGACTTCCATTCAGATCACTCCGTTTATATTCCGCTTTGCTACAGAATATTCATAGGCGGGCATATGGTGCAAAGCTGGATCATAGGGAAGAATGTCATTTCCAAGGAAATAATGGGCGGGAACACGAAAAAAACTGCCGGAAAAATCCGGCAGTTATTCAACTGCGAAATAAGTGGTCACATACGAAGGGCGGGAGAACATGGACGTTGTGTCGATTCCTGCAGAAGTGTTCTGTTTTTTGTGAGCCTCACTGTAGGACGCGGACTGCTGCCAGTCATTGAAGGCTTTTTCCGTTTCCCAAAGGGTGAGAATGACATAGGTGTCGTTCTCAATCGGTCTCAGCACTCTGATTGCTTCAAAACCAGGTTCGTTTTCTACTTTTCCGGCTCTGTTTTTAAAGCGGTTTTCAAACAAGGGTCTTCCTTCCGGCGTTACGGCAATATTGTTTAATACCGCAAAACCCGGATTGCGGATTTCTCCAGCTTGGTCAATGCTTTCATATTGATGGGGCGCCTGAAATACAGTCGGTCCTTCTGTTTCATGCACAAGAATCGCATTTTCCTGACCTTGCATCAGCAGCATATTCTCCGAAGAATTCTTTTCAGCAATGGTCTTTAAAAAATCGGCTGTCCCATATGTAATATAAACATTCATATTTGCCACCTCCTGCTTGCTAGTATAACAAAAGAATGGTATAAGTTTCTATTGGCGACTCATTCAAACATAATTCGAAACAAATTTTCCCATACTACACGTAGAAAGGCGAGGTGAGTTTATGTTCAAGAAGAAAAAGAGAATCATCATTCCTTTATTCATTTTAGCTGTAACCGCTTTTCTCGCTTTAATAGGATACATTTCAATTATTTTTCTCGGCCATTATGTTATTGATGAAAAGAAGCTTATTCTTCATGCTTCATCTAAAATAGTTGATCAAAACGGCGATGAAGTTGCGAGCCTTTACACTGAAAACCGCGAGCCCGTCACTTTTGACGATATACCGAAGCGTGTCAGCAAAGCATTTGTGGCCGTTGAGGATAAACGATTCTACGAGCATCATGGAATTGATTTGCAGTCTGTCGGAAGGGCGGTTTACCGTGATATCTTAGCGGGAGGCAAGGTGGAAGGCGGAAGCACCATCACGCAGCAGCTTGCCAAAAATATCTTTTTGACTAATGACAAGACGTTTTTAAGAAAAACAAAAGAAGTGATTATTGCCATAAATCTTGAACGGGATTACAGCAAGGACAAGCTGCTTGAAATGTATTTAAACCAGCTTTATTTTGGGCACGGCGTATACGGCATTCAAGCGGCATCACACTATTATTTCAATAAAGAGGTTAAGGATTTAACGGTGTCAGAAGGCGCTGTACTGGCGGCCATTCCTAAGGCGCCTTCTACTTATTCGCCAATCTTGCACCCTGAAAAAAACAAAGAGCGCCGTGATACCATTCTCAGCATGATGAATGAACAAGGCATTATCAGCGCAAAGGAAGCGGTCAGAGCTCAAGGTCAAACCCTGGGGCTGCACATCAAGAAAAAATCTGAAACGCCGTGGTTTGACAGTTACATTGACCTTGTAATGAAAGAAGCGGAGACGAAGTATTCCATCTCCGGAGAGCAGCTTCTTCAAGGCGGCTACACGATTAAAGTGCCGCTTGATTCCAAACTTCAAAAAACAGCCTATACGCTCATGAAGGAATCCAGTTATTATCCGGGATCGGATAAAAACGCCGAGGGAAGCGCAGTGTTCATCAATAACAAAACAGGCGGTGTAAAAGCGGCGATCGGCGGGAGAAAATATACATCCCGGGGTTATAACCGCGTAACAGCGGTGCGGCAGCCCGGTTCTACTTTTAAACCGCTGGCGGTATACGGGCCAGCCATGCAAGAAAAGAAGTTTAAGCCCTATTCACTTCTTCAGGATGAAATGAAAACGTATGGAGATTACACGCCAAAAAACTATGACGGACAGTACGGGGGAGAAGTGACTATGTCAGATGCCATTACCTACAGCAAAAACGCTCCCGCCGTCTGGACATTAAATGAAGTCGGAATTGAAACCGCCAAATCTTATTTAAAAGCAAATGGCATTGATATACCTGACAACGGTCTGGCGCTTGCGCTGGGCGGTTTGGAAAAGGGCGTTTCGCCGCTTCAACTTGCCGGCGCTTTTCATACCTTTGCAGCCGGAGGAACCTATACAGAACCATTTTTCATCACAAAAATAACAGATGAAGATGGTGAAACTGTAGCCGGCCATAAAGCGTCCGCGAAACGGGTATTCAGCAAACAAACCGCTTGGAATATGACAAGAATGCTTCAGCAGGTCGTGAAAAAAGGCACCGCGACGTCAGGGGTCTATCATGGCGATCTGGCGGGGAAAACAGGGACCACATCTTTTACTGAAATCCCGGGCGCCACAAAAGATGCTTGGTTTGCCGGCTATACACCTGATACTGCAGGAACCGTTTGGATGGGCTATGATAAAACAGATAAGAACCATTATTTAAAAGGAGGAAGCTCTTATCCGACAAGACTGTTTAAGGATATTTTGACACAGGCCGGCGAGAATGGATCTGCATTCAGCAAACCGGACAAAGTGAAAGAGTTGGAAAGCCCGATTGTGCTGGAACCGGTAAAAACAGTAACCGCTGATTATACGTTTAAAGCGGCGGGGTTGTTTACAGTTGTATTAAAGTGGGACGCTCAAGAGGATAAGAGAGTGGTTTACAGGATATATGTGAAAAAAGACGGCGAAGAAACGCTCCTTGATTCAACCGAAGGGAAAGGCAGCTATGACATTCCTTATGCCAACTTGTTCTCAGGCGCTTCATATAAAATTGTGCCTTATAATACACAGACCAAAAAAGAAGGGGAAGGCACCGATTACGTTAGGCCGAAATTATTTTCCTCTTAATGAATTCGGCGATTTTTTGAACTTTGCGCTTCATTTATATACCATTCGCATAAAACAAGGTATAGTGTAATGAGCGATGAATACGAACGTATGGTTGCAGGATGAAAGGTGGAAATGAGAGATGAGTAAAGCGTTTAATGAGACATTATTAAAAGCAGCACACGGCGGGAAAGCAGATCATGTGCCCGTTTGGTATATGAGACAGGCAGGGCGTTCACAGCCTGAATATCGGGCGCTTAAGGAAAAATACGGTTTGGTCGAAATTACGCATCAGCCTGAGCTGTGCGCATATGTGACAAGGCTTCCCGTCGAGCAGTACGGCGTCGATGCCGCAATCCTTTATAAAGACATTATGACCCCTCTTCCGTATATCGGGGTTGATGTGGAAATAAAAAACGGTATCGGGCCAGTCATTGATAATCCGGTCCGGACGTTACAGGATATCGAGAAGCTTGGCGTGCTGGAGCCTGAACAGGATGTTCCTTACGTGCTTGAAACGATTCGGCTACTCGTAAATGAGCAGCTGAACGTTCCGCTCATCGGTTTCTCAGGTGCACCTTTTACACTGGCCAGTTATATGATCGAAGGCGGCCCGTCAAAAAACTATAATAAAACAAAAGCATTCATGTACAGTATGCCAGACGCGTGGAATCAGCTGATGAATAAGCTGGCTGACATGATTATTGTGTATGCCAAAGCGCAGATTAAGGCAGGCGCAAAAGCCTTTCAAATTTTTGATTCATGGGTCGGCGCGCTGAATCAGGCGGATTACCGCATGTATATCAAACCTGTCATGAATAGAATATTCACCGAGCTTGCTGATCAAAATGTACCGCTTATCATGCACGGTGTCGGCGCAAGCCACTTAGCGTCAGATTGGCATGACCTACCGCTTGATGTCGTCGGCCTGGACTGGAGATTGGGCATTGATGAAGCCAGGGCTCAAGGGATTACCAAAACAGTTCAAGGCAATCTGGACCCTTCGATCCTGCTGGCCCCATGGGACGTTATTGAGAAGAAAACAAAAGATATACTTGACCAAGGCATGAAATCTGACAGCTTTATTTTCAACCTTGGACACGGGGTTTTCCCCGATGTCAGCCCTGACGTTTTGAAGAAGCTGACATCGTTTGTGCATGAGTATTCTCATGAGCGGAAAATGGGGCAATATTCCTGAGCATATCTTTTGGTATCTCGCCAAAAGCCTGTCAAAATTATGTTAGATCATCTAAAGAGGGTGTTAAACAGTGAGTAAGAAGAAAATGGGGCTTCTCGTTATGGCGTACGGCACGCCTTATAAAGAAGAAGATATAGAACGTTATTATACACATATCAGAAGAGGCAGAAAGCCGGAACCCGACATGCTTCAAGATCTAAAAGACAGATATGAAGCCATCGGGGGCATTTCGCCGCTTGCAAAAATTACGCAGGAACAAGCCGAAAAGCTTGAGCAGCATTTGAACAGCATGCAGAATGATGTCACATTCCAGGTTTACATCGGACTGAAACATATCGAACCGTTTATTGAAGACGCGGTAGCCGCAATGCATAAAGACGGTATTACAGAAGCGGTCAGCCTTGTGCTTGCTCCGCATTTTTCCACATTCAGTGTTCAGTCTTATAATAAACGTGCGAAGGAAGAAGCCGAAAAGCTTGGCGGATTAACGATCACCTCTGTTGAAAGCTGGTATGACGAACCAAAATTCGTGTCATATTGGACAAATCAAGTAAAAGATACGTACGAAGCGATGCCGAAAGAGGAAAGAGACAAAGCCGTACTGATTGTTTCCGCGCACAGCCTTCCTGAAAAAATCAAGGAGTTTGGCGACCCTTATCCCGACCAGCTTCATGAATCAGCAAAAATGATTGCTGAAGGAGCCGGCGTTTCCGAATATGCCGTAGGCTGGCAAAGTGAAGGGAACACGCCTGATCCGTGGCTCGGTCCGGATGTACAGGATTTAACACGCGACTTGTATGAACAAAAAGGCTACAAAGCATTCGTGTATGTGCCTGTGGGATTTGTCGCTGATCATTTAGAAGTGCTGTATGACAATGATTATGAGTGCAAAGTCGTAACAGATGATATCGGCGCCAGCTACTACCGGCCGGAAATGCCAAACGCAAAGCCGGAATTCATTGATGCTTTAGCAACTGTAGTATTGAAAAAAATTGGGGAATAAAAATTAAAGAAGGCGATTGAAATGAGTGACGGCAAAAAGCATCTTGTCATTATCGGCGGCGGCATCACGGGATTGGCCTCCGCCTTCTATATGGAAAAAGAAATCAGAGAGAAAAATTTGCCGCTTTCTGTGACATTAGTCGAAGCAAGCCCGAGAGTTGGCGGAAAAATCCAAACGGCCCGCAAGGACGGGTATATTATTGAAAGAGGGCCGGACTCATTTTTAGAAAGAAAAAAAAGCGCACCGGAGCTTGTTAAAGATTTAGGCCTTGAGCATTTGCTTGTCAACAATGCGACGGGGCAGTCTTATGTGCTGGTTAACGAAACGCTTCACCCGATGCCAAAGGGAGCTGTTATGGGCGTACCTACTAAAATAGCGCCATTTATGTCTACCGGTTTATTTTCATTTTCCGGCAAAGCGCGCGCGGCTATGGATTTCGTTTTGCCCGCAAGCAAGCCGAAGGAAGATCAGTCCCTGGGTGAGTTCTTCCGCAGGCGTGTCGGTGATGAAGTTGTTGAAAATTTAATAGAGCCGTTATTATCCGGCATCTATGCGGGTGACATTGACAGGCTCAGCTTGATGTCGACATTCCCTCAGTTTTATCAGACCGAACAAAAGCACAGAAGCTTGATCCTCGGCATGAAAAAAACAAGGCCCCAGGGCTCCGGACAGCAGTTAACGGCTAAAAAACAAGGGCAATTCCAAACCTTAAAGACCGGCTTGCAGACACTCGTCGAAGAGCTGGAAAACCAGCTGAAGCTGACGAAGGTATACAAGGGCACAAAAGTAACCAATATCAGCCGTGGGGAAAAGGGCTGCTCCATCGCTCTTGATAACGGGATGACGCTGGATGCCGATGCCGCGATTGTGACCTCACCGCACAAATCGGCTGCCGGAATGTTTCCGGATCTGCCAGCTGTCAGCCAGTTAAAAGACATGCACTCTACCTCTGTGGCGAATGTCGCGCTTGGCTTTCCACAAGAGGCTGTCCAAATGGAGCATGAAGGAACGGGTTTTGTCATCTCAAGAAACAGTGATTTTTCAATAACGGCCTGTACTTGGACGAATAAAAAATGGCCGCACTCTGCTCCGGAAGGCAAAACGCTCCTCAGGGCTTATGTCGGAAAAGCGGGTGATGAATCAATCGTCGAACTGTCTGATAATGAGATTATCAAAATTGTATTAGAAGACCTAAAGAAAGTCATGAAAATCAAAGGCGAACCTGAAATGACGTGCGTCACACGCTGGAATGAAAGTATGCCCCAATATCATGTCGGCCACAAACAGCGTATAAAAAAAGTGCGCGAAGCACTGGCTGCTTCCTATCCGGGCGTTTACATGACGGGCGCTTCATTCGAAGGCGTTGGAATTCCGGACTGTATCGACCAAGGGAAAAGCGCCGTTTCAGACGTACTTGCTTATTTATTCGAATGATGAAATCCTCCTCTGCGGAGGATTTTTTTATGCTGATTTACATGTTCTCTCAGCATATGGGCAAACCAACACTACGTAAAAAATAATTGAATCTTTTAAGGCGTTATGTTAAATTATCTTATGTACTTAATGACTAAATTGTTCAAACGGTCAATTCATTGAGGTGTAAAACATGTCCATAGATCGAAAAAAGCTTATATTGGATGCGGCAACAAAATCTTTTACACAATTCGGCTATAAAGCGACCACAATGGATTTGGTAGCGAAGCTTGCGAATGTAGGAAAGGGAACCATCTACACTTTTTTTAAAAACAAGGAAGAGCTGTTTGACGACATTTTTTCTACGTTATTAAAAGAAATGAAGCAAACGGCGGACGAAGCGATGGACCCGGACCTGCCATTTCATGAAAATGTTCACCGGGCGCTGTTTGCGATTCTTGAGTTTAGAAAAACACATCAGCTGACGATTAAGATCTTCCAAGAAAATGCTGAGATTGGTACAATGGCAGTTCAAGAGGTCATTCAAAAGATGGAACGCATGATTCTTCTTTACATTACAAGAAAGATAGAAGCGGCCGTTCAGAGCGGTGAAATCAAACCGTGTGATCCCGAGCTGACCGCCTTTATTATGCTGAAGCTTTATATTGCCCTTATTTTTGATTGGGAAAAAAATCACCAGCCGCTTACAAAAGAAACGATTGCAGAGCTGCTGGAGTTGTATGTAGTGAAAGGATTGTCTACTTAGATAATCCTTCCTTTTTTAGATGTGGATGACCGTTCCCGCGAATGAGTCAGTTTTAATTAGGAGGCATCAAGGATGAGCACAATACGGAGTCAATGGAAAGACATCCTGACAAGTAAAAAGCTATTAATCCCCATTATCGCAATTTTGTTTGTTCCGCTGATTTACAGCGGGGTTTTCTTAAAGGCATATTGGGACCCTTACGGCACAGTCGATCAGCTTCCGGTTGTCGTGGTGAACCAAGACAAAGGGGAAAAATATGAAGGGAAAAATCTTCAGATCGGCGATGACCTGGTAAAAGAATTAAAAGACAATGAAAATTTTGACTGGCACTTTTCAGACGATCTCGATCAATCTTTAAAGGACTTATTAAATCAAAAATACTATTTAGTTGTCGAGATTCCGGAAGATTTCTCAAAAAACGCCAGCACCGTGCTTGAGAAAAATCCGAAAAAACTGGATTTAAAGTACCATACGAATGCCGGTTCGAACTATGTCGGAGCGACAATCAGCGAAAAGGCAATAGATAAGCTGAAAGCCTCCGTGTCAAAAGAAGTGACAAAGCAATACGCTGAAGTTATTTTTGATAACTTTAAGGATATTGCCAAAGGTTTAGGCGACGCGAGCAGCGGAGCAAAGAAAATTGATGACGGTACAAAAGACGCGAAAAACGGAAGTTCGCAGCTGAAAGAGAATTTGGAGAAACTGACTGAGAGCACCGCAACCCTCAGTGATAAAACGAAACAGCTGTCAGACGGCGCGGCCAAAGTGACGAGCGGCATTAAAACGCTTGACAGCTCGTTAGGCAAATTCCAAGAAAAGGGTAATACCATCTATGAAAATTCTGGTCTGCTTGCAGAAAAAACCGGTGAGCTGAGCGATGGCCTGAAACAAGGTTTAGACGGCCAACGCCAATTGCAAAAAAACATTCCGAATTTGACAAATGGACTCAATGAGATGAATCAGAAGGCTTTAGAGACTTCTCAAAAAGTGACAGAGGCCGAAAAGTTCATTAATTCGATAGATACAAGCGGGCTCGAACAAGCAATTAAAAATCTTCAAGACACAGAAACAGAAGTGCAGAAGTTCAGCAAACAACTGAAAGAGCTCGAACAAAATATTAAAAATCGTGATAAAGCATTAAAAAATATTATCAATTCAAGCAAATTTTTAACAGATGAACAAAAAAGTCAATTAATCAATTCAGTCGATAACCAGCTTCCGAAGATTGATCTTCCCGATGTGGATAAGATTTTGAATCAGCTTCCTTCAGCAGGGAATCTTCCTGATATCTCAGGTATAAAAAGTTCGCTGGAAGAAGTGAAAGCAAAAGTGCAGGAATTGAAGGCGCTCCCTCAGGCCACGTCTAAGCTATATAACGGAGCAGTCGACATTCAAAATGCCATTAACCAATTGGAGGAAGGAACAACTAAACTTTACACCGGAGCGCAAGCGATAAATGAAAATCAAAATAAACTGACGGCAGGTATTGGCGAATACAATAAAAAGTTTGCTGAAGCAAAAGCCGGATCAAGTGAATTAGTCTCAGGGAGCTCCCAAGTGTCAGGCGGCCTGTTGAAGCTTTTAGACGGCACTAATCAGCTGCAAAACGGTTCTTCTCAGCTTGCCGAAGGATCAGGGTCGCTAGACAGCGGTCTTGGCAAACTGTTGGACGGAACAGGCGAACTGTCAAATAAACTGAAGGATGCGGCTGATGAAACTGGAGATGTCAAAGCTGATGACAAGACATACAGCATGATTGCCGAACCGGTTGAGACAGACGATAATGCGATTCATTCCGTTCCTAACTACGGTACCGGATTAACCCCGTATATTTTATCTATGGGCTTGTATGTCGGAGGTTTGATGCTGACAGTCGTGTTCCCGCTAAAAGAAGCCTCAGGACGGCCGAGAAACGGCTTTGAATGGTTCTTTAGCAAGTTTAGCGTTATTGTGCTTGTCGGGGTGATTCAGGCCCTTATCGTGGCCACAGTGCTATTGAAAGGCTTGGGACTTGATGTAGAAAGCACCTGGAGATTTTATATCTTTACCATCATTACAAGTCTCGCCTTCCTGTCAATAATACAATTATTGGCGACGACGATGGGCAATCCGGGCCGATTTATTGCGGTCATCATTCTGGTGCTGCAGCTCGGAGCAAGCGGAGGAACATTCCCGTTAGAACTGCTCCCGAATTTCTATCAGGTCATCCACTGGGCATTGCCGATGACGTACAGCATTAATGGATTCAGGGCGGTTATCTCAAACGGAGATTTCGCTTACATGTGGCATCAGGCGGGTATATTACTCGGTATTGCTTTCGTGATGATCCTGTTAAGTATTACTTACTTTACAATCTTGAGCCGGAAAGAAGAAACACCAACAGAGGATCAGCCGGCATAATGAAGCTTTAAAAAAGAACTTGTTTCCGAACACGGAAACAAGTTCTTTTTTTATTAAAATCCCCATCTTATCAGTAAGCCTGTATAAGTCAGCCCACCGCCAAATCCAAATAACACTAGTGTATGGTCTTTTTTCAGCTTGCCTGCCTTCACAGCTAAATCAAGCGCCAAAATAATTGAAACAGAAGACGTATTTCCGAAGTATTCAACACTTGTGAGTGTTTTTTCTGCGGGGAACAGTGCTTTTTCACAAATAGACTCAATCATGCGCATATTAGCGCTGTGCGGAACAAACCAATCGAGGTCCTCTGGACGCAAGTCAGCTTTATGTATGAGCTGGTGAAATTCCGCAGGCACCGTTCTGGCGGCCCATTTGTATACTTCACGGCCGTTTTGCACCATTTTCCCCGTTTCTTCGAGCTTTTGGCCGTTTAGATCGCTTCGCAGCCCTGTGCGGTACAGAACATCGGCTCCATTGCCGTTTGTACCCTGAACGGAGGCCAAAAAGCCAGGGGATTGTTCATCATATTCAACCAATAATGCGCCGGCGGCATCGCCAAACAGGACGCAGGTCGTTCTGTCAGTGTAGTCCGTTACTTTTGATAATGTCTCCCCGGCGATAACGATCACTTTTTTGTGCAGGCCGGATGTAACCAATCCATTTGCCATATGAAGCCCATATGTCAGCCCCGCGCACGTTGCATTGATATCAAGAGCGCCGGTCTGTTCCCAGCCGAAGTACTCTTGAACGCGGCAGGCCGTGCTCGGAAATGCATAGTCCGATGTGGTCGTGGCTACAAGAATCATATCCACATCTTCCAGAGTGCCTTCATATCGTCTCTGTAAATCCTTTACAGCTTCAATACACAAATCAGAGGTGAATTCGTGATCACCGGCAATGCGGCGCTCTTTCATCCCTGTTCGCTGAACAATCCATTCATCCGAGGTATCAACGATTTTTTCAAGATCTTTATTTGTTAAACGCTTGCTCGGCACATAGGTGCCAATGGCTGAAATCTTTGCCTTAGACAATGTCACCACTCCTTTATGATCAGATTATAACATTAGATATTAGTATCTGGTACTAAAAATAGCAAAATAAAAGGTATTTTGTGAAAAAGAGAGAAGATAACGGATGAGAGGGAACGTATTTGATCTTTAACACCGTCCTCTGCATCATCCGGCTGAGTGGCGAAACAAAAAAACTCCCCCAAGCAGAAAATCATTCAAACTGCTTGGAAGAATTCTTGAAAGAAATATTCTTTTCAGCATGGGTCATAAAGAATATTTCTTATTTGGGTTTACCAGCTTCTGTGTTTATTACAATTACAGCCACAATGGTGTTTCTTTTTTTTCTTTTTGCAAGGGTCATGACACTCTCTTTTCTTTTTACAAGGGTCGTGGTCATGGCAATCTTTATCGAACCAGTCATCAAAGAACCAGAAATCATCGAACCAATCATCGTGGAATTTCCGTTTATGTGAATGACGACAGCACATAGATACCCCTCCTATTCCCATGCCTCCCTACAACATATGATGAATGAATAGAAAAAGATTGGACGTGTCCATCGGGTAAAGAGTATATTTTAAGAAGAAATAGAATGATAAAAAGGAGGAATGGTTTTGATGTCAGTTCGAAAAACAATGAAGCTTATCAAAGAGCTTGTCCAAATACCAAGTCCGACGGGAAATACATTTGAGGTGATTGCATATATTGAAAACCTCTTAAAAGAGTGGAAGGTAGAAACCATTCGAAATCATAAGGGAGGTTTGATCGCAACGTTGCCGGGACGAAATGAAGATCGCCAACGGATGCTGACGGCGCACGTTGACACACTCGGTGCCATGGTGAAGGAAATTAAAGCTGACGGCAGACTGAAGATTGATTTAATCGGGGGATTCCGCTATAACTCGATTGAGGGCGAGTACTGCCAAATTGAAACCTCTTCAGGAAAAACGTATACGGGCACCATTTTGATGCATCAAACCTCTGTGCACGTTTACAAAGACGCGGGAAAGGCTGAACGCAATCAGGAGAACATGGAGATACGGCTTGACGAACCTGTGCGCAGTAGACGTGATACAGAGGAACTGGGCATTGGAGTCGGTGATTTTGTTTCATTTGACCCGCGTGTAGAGGTTACGCCGAGCGGGTTTATCAAATCACGCCATCTTGATGATAAAGCCAGTGTCGCTTTGCTGCTGCAATTGATCCGCCAAATCAAAACAGAAGAGATCGAGCTGCCGTACACCACTCATTTTCTCATTTCTAATAATGAAGAAATCGGGTATGGCGGGAATTCCAATATTCCGGCGGAAACGGTAGAATACTTGGCTGTTGACATGGGGGCTATCGGAGACGGGCAAGCAACAGATGAATATACAGTCTCTATTTGCGTAAAGGATGCCAGCGGACCGTACCATTATCAATTGAGAAAGCATCTGACGGAGCTGGCGGAGAAACATGGGATTGAGTATAAGCTTGATATCTATCCTTATTATGGTTCAGATGCATCAGCAGCAATCAAATCTGGATATGATATCGTCCATGGGCTGATCGGTCCGGGCATTGATGCGTCACACGCGTTTGAGCGCACCCATGAATCGTCTCTGCGCCATACTGCCAAGCTTTTATACTATTATGTGCAATCTCCGATGGTATAAAAGGGAAAAGATTATGGTTCACTAGAATCAGCCGAAGTGATTAGGCTGACAAACATAACAAAAGCCTGCCGGACTATAGTCCGACAGGCTTTTTGATTAACCGGAAATCGTAGCGTCTTGTTCTGTTTTAGAACGGCTCATGATTTCCGCTCCTTTAACAGGATCGTATTGACCTTCCCATTTTGACATAACAACTGAAGCCAGTGCGTTACCTGTCAAGTTTACTACAGTACGGGCCATATCCATGATCCTATCAACACCTGCAATGAAGGCAAGTCCTTCTGCCGGAACGCCGATGGTTCCCAATGTCGCAAGCAAGACGACAAAAGAAGTGCCAGGCACGGCAGCCATACCTTTAGAAGTGACCATCAAGACGAGTACAAGTGTAATCTGATGCCAAATCGTCAAGTCAATTCCGTACACCTGCGCTAGGAACAGGGCGGCAATGGATTGATAGAGCACAGAGCCGTCCAAGTTAAACGTATATCCGATCGGCACGACAAAAGAAACGATACCTTTTGGACAGCCGATTTTCTCCATTTTTTCCATGATGCGAGGAAGAACGGTTTCTGAACTGGACGTACTGAACGCCAGTAAAATTTCGTCCTTCATGTAGGCAAGGAATTTAAATATGTTCACACCAGCAAGTTTACCGACGATCCCAAAGATTACGATTAAGAAGAAAGCAAGCGCGACGTAAACCAATCCGACGAGCTTTCCTAGAGAAAGTAATGAACCGAGCCCGAATTTGGAAACGGTAACACCGATAAGTGCGAAAACTCCAAACGGCGCCACTTTCATGACAAGATTCACCACATGGAACATGGCGTGGGATACACCGTCAAAAAAGGCCAAAACAGGCTTTCCTCTTTCGCCGATTGCTGAAATGCCTAATGCAAATAAGACGGTAAAGCAAATGATCGCAAGCAGATCGCCTTCAGCCAATGATTGGAAGAAGTTTGTCGGCACAATATGGAGAAATGTCTCTGCAACTGATTTCGTGCTTTGCTCTTTCTCTGTTTCAACATATTGGCTGATGTCTGATTTTTGCGCACTTTCGATGTTAACACCCGTTCCCGGCTGGAATAGATTTGCAAGGGCAAGGCCGAGAATAATCGCAAATGTTGTAATTATCTCAAAATAGAGAATAGTACGGAATCCAAGTTTACCGACTTGCTTGCCGCTTCCCGCTCCGGCTACACCGATAATTAAGCTTGAGACAACAATCGGGATGACAATCATTTTAATTAAACGTAAAAACAAATCGCCAACAGGCTGTAAGTACGTAACTACCGCAGGGTTGCCATACCAAATGACCCCTACGACTACCCCGAGTATAAGACCAACAAATATTTGAGTTGCTAATCCAAAGCGTAATTTTTTCATAGATACCCTCCCGAAGAAAAAATACTAATATATCATAAAAGACATATATTAATTCTCACTAATAGATCAAATTATACTGGATAAGAAAACATTTCGTCTATAGTTAAATAGAGTTAGAAAATATAGAATAATCTGATAAATTAAGTAAACCTTCTATAATCATCCAATTAAGGTGAGGTTTGTCCTGTTTAAAATGAATCATTATTTTAGAATTATCAGTCAGAAAAGCAATGCTCATAAAAAAATCCCACTGCAAAAGAGTGAGATAAGGAATTTACTTTTATTTACATATCGCTAATTTTCATACAACGATCGCAAACATTTCCATAACACTCATGCTGTTCAGATATCTCTTTTCCGCATTCCCCGCACTTTTTAGAAGGCAGGTTTCTAAAAAAATCTGTAATTTTCCCTAACATAACCAATCCCTCTTTTCCCTTTGTTATGCCATCATTGTAATATAACAGATTGTAAAAATCAATAACTGTTTTGATACAATGTTTAAAACATGCAATTTTTAAGAAAAATAGGTATATTGGAATGGGGTTATTTTTAAAGAATAGATGGGAGGACAATATGAAAGTTACTGTTATCGGGTGCTATGGCGGATTTCCTGCTGCACATGAAGCGACATCGGGATATCTGTTTCAATCGGGTGATTACTCTTTGCTTGTCGATTGCGGAAGCGCTGTTTTGTCAAAGCTATTTGCATATGTGCCTGCTGAAGAGCTGGACGCCGTCATACTGTCCCATTATCACCATGACCATATCGCAGACATAGGGCCGCTGCAATTTGCCAAACAAGTCGGTTCTTTTCTTGGTAAAGGAAAGGAAGCGCTTCCGATCTACGGCCATGATGCTGATATAGAACAGTTTCAGCGGCTTACATATAAATCACATACAAAAGGAAGGGCTTATCAGCCGGATCAGCCGCTGACCGCGGGTCCTTTTACGATCACTTTCTTAAAAACCGTTCATCCCGTCGTTTGTTATGCCATGCGGATTACTGATGGAATCCATACCGTTGTGTATACAGCCGATTCAAGCTATCAGGATTCATTTATTCCATTTGCAAAGGATGCTGATTTATTGATATCAGAGTGCAATTTTTACGCGGATCAAGACGGAAAAAGCGCAGGCCATATGAACAGCCTTGAAGCGGGACGTATCGCTGAGCGGGCGGGCGCAAAAGAATTGCTTCTCACACATTTGCCGCACTTTGGTGTGCATGAGCGTCTGCGCGATGAAGCGAAAACCGTTTTTCATGGCAGCGTGGGTATAGCGAAGTCAGGTCTTGTGTGGGGAAAATAAAAGGAGGAGCAGCATGTTATTTATAGATAATCAAAATATAAATGATCCGAGGATAAACCTTGCGATTGAGGAGTATTGTTTGAAATATTTAGATCCCGAGCAGCCTTATTTGCTTTTTTATGTGAATCAGCCGTCGATTATTATCGGGAAAAATCAAAATACGATTGAAGAAATCAATACGAAGTATGTTGAGGACAACGGAATTATTGTGGTTCGGCGTCTGTCAGGCGGCGGTGCTGTCTATCATGATTTGGGAAATCTGAATTTCAGCTTCATCACAAAAGATGACGGGAACAGCTTTCACAACTTCAAGAAGTTCACAGAGCCGGTGATCCAGGCTTTGAAACAGCTTGGCGTGGATGCTGAATTGAGCGGACGGAACGATATTGTCGCAAACGGCCGGAAAATTTCGGGGAATGCCCAGTTTGCGACGAAAGGCCGGATTTTCAGCCACGGGACGCTTCTGTTGGATTCAGCAATTGACAATGTGGTGTCGGCGTTAAAGGTGAAGAAGGATAAAATCGAATCAAAAGGCATTAAATCTATCAGAAGCCGTGTGGCAAACATCAGTGAGTTTCTTGATGATAAAATGTCGACAAACGAATTTCGCAGCCATTTGCTTCGCCATATTTTCAATACAAATGACATCACCAAGGTGCCTGAATATAAATTGACGGAAGAAGACTGGAAAATCATTAACAAGATTTCCGAAGAACGCTATCAAAATTGGGACTGGAATTTCGGGAAATCTCCGAAGTTCAACCTGCAGCACTCAAAGCGCTTTCCGATTGGATCAATCGATTTGCGTTTGGAAGTCAAAAAAGGAATCATAGAGGACTGCAGCATATTCGGAGATTTCTTTGGTGTCGGAGATATAACTGATATTGAAAACGCGCTGATCGGAAAACAATACGAGCGCAAGGCGATTGCCGACGCTTTAGAAGGCTTTGATATGAAACACTACTTCGGAAAGATCGGGACAGACGATTTTCTAGAATTGATTTATTAATAAAGAACATTGCAAAAACGCATTGTTTGATATGTAAAAGCAGTTTTGAAATAATATAAGAAGAAATGATAGGAGGGATATGCATAATGAAGGTGTTTTTAATTGGAGCTAACGGACAGATCGGGCAAAGGCTTGTCGGACAATTTCAGCAGAACGGCGCCCATACGGTCAGAGCGATGGTCAGAAAACCAGAGCAAAAAGAGGCGCTTCAAGCATCTGGCACAGAGGCTGTCATTGCTAACTTAGAAGGAAGCCCGGAAGAAATCGCGGCTGCTGCAAAGGGCTGTGATGCGATTGTGTTTACAGCGGGTTCAGGCGGGAGCACAGGACATGATAAAACACTATTGATCGATCTCGACGGAGCGGCAAAGGCAATTGAAGCGGCCGAGATTGCGGGAATCAAGCGGTTTATCATGATCAGCGCTCTGCAAGCCCACAATCGTGAAAATTGGAATGAGTCTTTAAAACCTTATTATGCAGCCAAGCATTACGCAGATAAAATCCTTGAATCAAGCGGATTAACATATACGATTATCCGCCCGGGAGGCCTTCTGAACGAAGCGGGAACCGGTCTTGTTTCCGCAGCCGCCGATGTAGAAAGAGGCTCGATCTCCCGTGACGATGTGGCGGCGGCTGTCATAGCATCATTAGATGAATCCAATACAGAAAATCAAGCCTTCGATCTGACAGCGGGAGAAACACCGATCGCCGAGGCGTTGAAAAATTTGTAAAATTGATAAGCGTTTGCTGACACTCGGGGCTTTTTGCTCTTGAGTGTTTTTTCCTGTTTCTCTATAATAAGGGGGAAAGCTTATTTCGTTTAATGAATGGCTATTCATTCATTTTTACAAAAGGGGTGGGAGAATGAATCTGGTTTCCAAATTAGAGGAAACAGCAGCTGTGAAGCCTGACAAAACCGCTTGTATATTTGGCGGTGAGTCTATTACGTATGAAGAACTGAGAGAGAGCATTTTCAGATTTGCCAATGGGTTGCAAGATTTAGGGATGGAAAAAGGGGACCATCTTGCGCTGCTGCTCGGCAATACACCTGATTTTGTCATCTCGTTTTTTGGAGCGCTGAAAGCCGGAATTGTGGTAGTGCCGATTAACCCGACATACACACCGACAGAAATCGGCTATATGCTGACGAACAGCGATGTGAAAGCGATCGTCGGTATTGATCAGCTTCTGCCGGTGTATGAGCGCATGCATGAAGCCTTGCCTAAGGTGGAACACGTGATTTTAAGCCAAACAAGCACAGCAGAGCCGGAGGCGGAAGACCCACAGGTAAAAACAAAAATGACAACGTTTACAAAGATGATGAATCCTATCAATCGAAGCCGAAGCTACCCGAAGCTCTCTCATGATGACACCGCTGTTATTTTATACACCTCTGGAACAACGGGAAAACCGAAAGGCGCCATGCTGACCCATCAAAATTTATACTCTAACGCAAATGATGTCGCCGGTTATTTGGGAATGGATGAGAGAGACAAAATTGTCGCCGCGTTGCCGATGTTTCATGTGTTTTGCTTAACCGTCTGTATGAACGCCCCGCTTATGAGCGGAGCTTGTGTGCTGATTGAGCCTCAATTCAGTCCGGCGGCTATTTTTAAGCTGGTTAAAGACCGGGAGGCGACCATATTTGCCGGCGTTCCGACGATGTATAACTACTTATATCAGTATGAAAAAGGTTCTCCCGATGATTTTGCTTCTATCAGATTATGCATCTCAGGCGGCGCTTCAATGCCGGTCGCTCTATTAACTGCTTTTGAAGAAAAATTCTCCGTTGCCATTTTAGAAGGGTACGGGCTGTCCGAAGCTTCTCCGGTCACCTGCTTTAATCCGTTTGACAGAGGGAGGAAGCCGGGCTCTATTGGGACAAACATCTTACACGTAGAAAATAAAGTCGTCGATCCTCTCGGCCGTGAGCTGCCGGATCATCAGGTTGGGGAGCTGATCGTAAAAGGCCCCAATGTAATGAAGGGCTATTACAAGATGCCGATCGAGACGAAGCATGCGTTAAAAGACGGATGGCTGTATACTGGGGATTTGGCCAGACGTGATGAGGATGGCTACTTTTACATTGTGGATCGTAAAAAGGACATGATTCTTGTCGGCGGGTACAATGTGTATCCGCGAGAGGTAGAAGAGGTGCTGTACAGCCATGAAGATGTCAAAGAAGCTGTTGTGATCGGCGTGCCTGATGCGAAAAGCGGGGAGGCGGTCAATTGCTATATTGTGCCGAAACGGCTTTCTTTAACGGAAGAAGAGATTATGCAGCATTGTGAAAAGCATCTTGCCAAATATAAACGCCCCGCCGCGGTTATCTTTCTTGAGGAAATTCCTAAAAACGCGACAGGGAAGATTTTGAGAAGGGCGCTGAGGGATACCCTGCCTAAATGACATACAAAAAATGCGAAGCCAAAAGGGCTTCGCTTTTTCATGCTGCGGTAACGGTCAATCTTTTGCCTCTTTTTTGATAATGGTTTGCAAAGCCTTCGTATCGTTTCGGGTTAATTTGTAATACGTTTCTTCATGTAAATAGACAGCCTGTTTATTATCATCGAACCATAAGCTGAATGAATCAAAACGGTCTTCATGGAACTTCACCGTTCCTTCATAGTCAGGATTTGACTGTTTGTCTGTCTTTATTTGTTTTCCCTGGTTCATGATGTCCAGCATATCTTTTACATGCTGTCTTCTTTCAATTTCGATATCTTTATTTTCGTCCGAAGACAACGTAATCAAATCTGCGTTGACCGATTGAAAAACGTCTCCTGATCGGCTGTACAGATAGAAAAAAGCAACAAGCATAAGACCGAGAACGACGATGACCGCCACTATTTTTTTCATGCACATCACTCCAAACATTTCATAGTTTCCCCAGCAGTAAAGCTTTCCATCCCCATATATTGAGAAAAAATTGACAAATGATTGAAGCTGTGTGAGGTTGATCATACATTTGGCAGTCACGGGAGAAACAAAGGGCTTGGTTCTAAGAATCTAAAAAAATGATTACAATAGAAGTAAAGTTAGTGATGTAAGGGGTGAGGCAACGATGCGCAAATGGATTGCGGGAGCGGGCCTTGTTTATGTGTTATACGGCCTTTTTATTTATTGGTACCTCTTTATGACGGGCGATGCCGCTGTGCCTGAAGCTGTAAGAGGAACGGAAGCTGATCCTGCCTCGTTTATGAAGCCGTCTCAACTGGCGGTCGCGGAACAATATTCAAACATAAAGAACTTTTTATTTTTTATCGGCATTCCGCTTGATTGGTTTTTATTTTTTATTCTATTAATTACCGGCATTTCGAAGAAAATTAAACAGTGGATGGCAACGGCTGTGCGATTTCAGTTTTTGCAGGTGGCCGGTTTTGTGTTTGTTCTGTCTCTTATCGTCGCAGCAGTCACTTTGCCATTAGACTGGATCGGATATCAAGTGGCTCTTGACTATAACATTTCGACACAAACAGCGGCCAGCTGGGCAAAAGACCAAATCATTGATTTTTGGATCGGTTTTCCGCTGTTTACAGTCTGTGTGTGTGTGTTTTTCTGGCTTATCTCAAAGCATGAAAAAAGATGGTGGCTTTATGCATGGTGTTTAACCGTGCCGTTTACCCTGTTTTTGTTTTTTTTACAGCCGGTTGTTATTGATCCTCTATATAACGATTTTTACCCGTTGCAGAACAAAGAGTTGGAAAGCAAAATTTTAGCCTTGGCGAATGAAGCTGATATTCCGGCAGATCATGTATACGAAGTCAATATGTCGGAAAAAACAAATGCGCTGAACGCTTATGTGACAGGGATCGGGGCTAATAAACGGATCGTTCTGTGGGATACGACGCTCAACAAACTGGACGATTCTGAAATTTTGTTTATTATGGGGCATGAAATGGGCCACTACGTCATGAAGCATGTTTATATCGGACTGGCTAGCTATTTGCTGCTGTCGCTTGCGGGATTGTATGTGATTGATAAACTTTACAGGCGGGTTGTCCGTACTTTCGGTGCATGGCTTCATATCAACGGAAAAGGGGATATAGCGGCTCTTCCTTTGCTGCTTCTGCTGATTTCCGTGCTGGCATTTGCGTCAACGCCTTTTTCAAATGCGGTTTCCCGCTATCAGGAAAATGCGGCTGATCAATATGGGATGGAGCTGACTAGAGACCGGGAAGCTGCTGTCGATACGTTTCAGGATTTAGCTGTAACGGGTCTCACCCAAGTCAATCCGCCGCTTTTAGTCAAGCTGTTCAGAAATAGCCATCCTTCTATTATGGAGCGAATTGAGCATGCGGAAACAAACGAGAAAACCGAAGAGGATCCTACATCTAAGCCGGATTCTGATCAATAAAAAAGAGAAGCAGGCATGAACCTGCTTCTCTTTTTTTGCTTATTGCGCTGCTGCCTGAACGTTGATTAGGCCTTTTCCGTAGTAGAAAGAGTTTCCAAGGTTAGTGGCAGTGCTTTCTAAACTGTTGCGGACTTGAGTGTTTGTCCAGTTAGGGTGCTTAGAAAGAACCAATGCAGCGGCTCCGGCAACATGCGGAGAAGCCATTGATGTTCCGTTGTAAGAACCGTATCTGCTGCCCGGAAGTGTGCTTTGAATTGAAACGCCCGGTGCCATGACATCTAGCTCAGAGCCTGCGCTGGAGAAAGATGCTCTTTGGTTATTGCTGTCCACTGCGCCAACCGCAATGACAGAAGGATATTTCGCAGGGTAGCCGACTGTGCTTGTGCTTCCTGATGAACCGCTGTTTCCGGCTGCCGCCACTACAACGATTCCTTGAGAAACAGCTTTATCTACAACTGCTTTTAAAGCTGTTGAACCTTGTGGTCCGCCAAGGCTCATATTAATGACGTCCATGTTGTTGGAAATTGCCCATTCGATTCCGTTAATAATCCAGCTGTAATCACCGCTTCCTGAAGAAGAAAGAACTTTTACAGCATATAGGGATGCGCTTGGCGCGACACCAAGTACACCAACTGAGTTATTAAGCGCTGCAACAGTTCCGGCAACGTGAGTTCCGTGTGAATTTCCATCTTGGAAAGGGTTTGGCTCAGACGGGACAAAGCTTGCTCCGCCGCTGACTTTTAAATCAGGATGAGAAGAGTCGATGCCGCTGTCGATTACAGCGACTTTAACGTTAGAGCCGGTGTAGCCCTGGGAATGTACAGCAGGCGCTTTGATTTGGGAGATGCCATAAGGTACTGACTGAGCCAATGCGTGAGCTGTGTGATCTTCTTCCACGTATGCGATGCTTGGATCATTTTTCAGCTCTTTTACAGCCTCTTTGTCTAAAGTCGCTGTCGCCGCATCTACATACTTGAACTGTTTCTGTAATTTTCCGCCGTTTTCAGCAATGACATCTTTTTTCGCTGCGGCGCTCATTGCCCCCATTGTCTGTTTAAACCCGACAATATACTTCTTTTCTTCACTGCTTTTTCCTGCAGCCTGAGCCGGGGACATACTGCTGAACGCCATCGTAAAGACTAAAGTGAATGCAAACAACAAGCCGATCCATAATTTCCTGCTTCTCACTCTTTACCCTCTCCTTATATCGAATTTAGAATAATCCTATCTTTGGGATTATTCTGTAAATTTATTGTAATAGATGGAAGCGTTTTTTAGTAGACCCATTTTTTTACGAACGTTTTAATTCTATTTAGGTATATCATCTCTCGTTATTTCGGTAGAGACTCGAAAGATCTAAAAATATTGAAGAAAAAATGAAAATTGGCATGAGTAAATGATCATGGTGTAGAAATTTCTGATGAAATCAGGCAGAATCTCCTGAATCTCTTATTTTTCCGAACAAGAAAATCAGTGCAAATGACCTGCCTGTCAAATGACAAGAAGAAACGAATACTATTTTGATATTCTTTCACTGTATGCATAACAAAGTAATTTGTACAAAAAATTCTGATTAATGTAAAATAGGTTCATCTGAATGTTATAGAAAGGGAGAATAAATGATGAACATTTATCAAGCAGAACTGAAGGATATCAAAGGAATCACACCGCTTTTTAATAAGTACCGGGAGTTTTATCGCCAGGCGCCGGATCTGGACGGGGCAGAGACGTTTTTGAAAACACGTTTAAAAAATGGAGAATCTGTTATCTTTACGGCATCGGAAAATGGTGAATATCTTGGATTTGCCCAGCTCTATCCAGTTTTTTCATCCGTGCAGATGAAAAGAACTTACATATTGAATGATCTATTTGTTGCCGAACATGCCCGAAAAAAAGGAGCCGGCCAAAAGCTTTTGGCGGCTGCGAAGGAGTTTGCAGCACAAAATGGAGCGAAGTCGCTGTCGCTTCAAACCGCTCCGGACAATCATGCTGCGAGAAGTTTATATGAGCAGAACGGCTATGAAGAGGATACCGATTTTATCCATTACATCTGCAAGGTGCAGACGACATAAAAAACGAAGCTGAATGATTTGGTTTTTTGAAGGCATTTCGGTACGATAGAAGCTAAAAAGGAGTGTGCCGTATGACCAAATCTTTTCAAGCCGTGCTTGCAGAAAAACACGGTGACGATGTGTCGGTAAAAGTGACAACTATGACGGCTGAAGATTTGCCGCCAGACGGCGTTCTGATCAAAACCGCCTTTTCAGGAATAAACTATAAGGACGGGCTGGCCGGAAAAGCGGGCGGAAATGTTGTCAGAGAATATCCGCTCATTCTGGGGATTGATGCGGCGGGTACTGTCGTATCTTCAAATGATTCCCGGTTTCAAGAGGGAGATGAAGTCATTGCGACAAGCTATGAACTCGGTGTCTCCCGTCATGGCGGATTGAGCGAGTATGTATCTGTTCCCGGAGATTGGCTTGTCTCTTTGCCTAAGCAACTCTCCCAAAAAGAAGCGATGGTTTACGGAACAGCGGGCTTTACCGCCGCATTGTCCGTCCACCGCCTTGAAGAAAACGGACTGTCTCCGGAAAAGGGCAGTGTACTTGTCACAGGGGCAACCGGAGGCGTAGGGGGCATTGCCATTTCCATCCTGAGTCAGCGGGGATATCATGTCGTTGCGAGCACCGGAAATCAAGCCGCTGCTGATTACCTTAAACAGCTCGGGGCAAATGAAGTGATCAGCCGGGAAGACGTCTATGACGGCAAGCTGAAGGCGTTATCTAAGCAGCAATGGCAGGGAGCCGTCGATCCTGTCGGCGGAAAACAGCTTGCTTCACTTTTAAGCAAAATTCAATATGGCGGCTCTGTCGCTGTCAGCGGGTTGACGGGCGGAGGAGAGGTTCCTGCGACGGTATTTCCGTTTATTCTCCGCGGAGTGAATCTGCTGGGAATCGATTCAGTTTACTGTCCGATGGAAACGAGAAAAGCAGTTTGGCAGCGAATGGCTGGAGACTTAAAGCCTGATCATCTGCTGAATATAGTCGACAAAGAGATATCGTTACAGGAAGTGCCTGACGCACTGAACGATATTTTGGAAAATAAAATTCAAGGAAGAGTCATTGTGGAACTGTAATAAAGAAAGGTCTCGCGCGCGGGGCCTTTTTTTATTGTTGAATCTATTTAAATAAGTAATAAAAGCAATTGTTGATAATGATTATCATTGTTATTTGTTTCGTCCATGCTATAATATTTCATGGGTATTGCCCTATAGAAGAAAACAATAGAACAAACAGGAGAGAGTTGAAAGCTATGAAGAAAATACTGACAATTCTTACAGTTGTCATACTCGCTGTGACCGCAGCGGCATGCTCCTCTTCAGCAGGCAATAAAAAAAGTGCGGAAGAGCAGATTACAATCAAGCATGATTTAGGAAAAACAAAAGTCGCCAAAAACCCAAAACGGGTTGTTGTTCTTGAATTAGGCTTTATCGATACATTATTAGACCTCGGCATTAAACCCGTCGGTGTGGCGGATGATAATAAAGCAAAGCAGCTGATTAACAAGGATGTGCTGCAAAAAATTAACGGCTACACGTCAGTCGGCACCCGGTCGCAGCCCAGCATGGAAAAAATCGCTTCATTAAAACCAGATTTAATCATTGCTGATTCTAGCCGGCACAGCGGAGTGTACGAGCAGCTCAAAAAAATCGCGCCAACGATTGCTTTGGAAAATTTAAACGCAGATTACCAGGATACACTTGATGCTTCTCTGACAATTGCAAAAGCAGTGGGAAAAGAGAGCGAGATGGAGAAACAACTGACAGCGCATGAAGAAAAGCTGAGCAATGTAAAAAGAAAGCTTGGAGCTCAAGGAGAGTCTGTTCTCTTAATCGGGAATACCAATGACGCAATTACCGCAAGAGATGAAAACTTTTTCACTTCGCGTCTGCTGGCCCAAGTCGGTTACAGATACGCGACCAATAAATCTGACAACAGCAAAACAAGCAACGGAGAATCCGTTAATATGAAGATGACGCTTGAGCAGCTTTTGGATACAGATCCAGATGTTATTGTTTTAATGACAGGGAAAACAGACAATGTAGATCAAGACGGCAAACGGCCGATCGAAAAAGACCCTCTGTGGAAGAAGCTGTCTGCGGTGAAAAACGGACACGTCTATCACGTTGATCGGGCGGTGTGGTCACTTCGCCGCAGTGTTGACGGGGCTGATGCTATTTTAGATGAGATCGAAAAAAATATGCTTCCATCCTAAAACAATATCAAATGCTTTGGTTCGCCGGGGCATTTGATGTTGTTTATTTCATTTTTGAGAGAGGACTGAACACAACATGCGCTCTGTTTCTCAGCAGAAAGAAGGGACGGGCAGAAGCGGGAGAAGGTATGTGCTGCTTACGGCGTTTCTGATTGCTTTGCTGCTTTTCAGCTTTACGCTATCCATTTCCGCAGGTTCTTCCTATATTCCTATGCCAGACATCATTGATGCAGTATTTCATGACAATGGGTCAAAGCTTCATTCTATTATCCTGTCGATTCGGATTCCGCGTGCCATTGAGGCTGCTTTCATCGGTGCAAATCTGGGCGCCGCGGGCGCGCTGATGCAGGCGATGACCAGAAATGCGCTGGCGTCCCCGGGGATTTTTGGCATAAATGCGGGCGCGTCAGTCGCGGTTGTCTTGCTTCTTGTGGTCTTTCCGGCAGCCGTCCCGCTTCATTTTACGATGATTGGAGCTTTCATGGGCGGAGGCGCGTCAGTTTTGGCGGTTTATGCTGTTTCTTCTTTTTTTAATGAAGGTCAAAAAGAGATTGGCTTTGCGTTGACGGGCATCGTCATTCAGGCGATTTTAGCCTCTATTACCCAGATGTTATTGATCTTTAACGAAGAAAATACAGAAACCGTTTTATTTTGGCTTGCGGGTTCTCTTTCAGGGAGCAATTGGGAAAAAACAGCCTTCTTGATTCCAGTGAGCGTGACTGCGTTGCTTGTTGCGGTGCTGCTGGGGAAAACGGCATCTGTATTAAGCCTTGGCGAAGACGTCTCTAAAGCTCTTGGGCAGAAGGTATGGTTCAGCCGAGTGTTGATCGGATTAACTGTCATCGCTTTGGCAGGGGTTTCTGTTTCAGTAGCGGGACCTATCGGGTTTATCGGTTTAATGGTTCCGCATATGGTTCGTTATATGGCCGGAGCTGATTATCGGGTCGTTATTCCCTTGTCCGCTTTGCTCGGCGCTTCTCTTTTGCTGCTTGCGGATATTTCCTCCAGATTTGTGTATTTTCCTTATGAAACGCCTGTCGGTGTGGTAACCGCTCTTATCGGATCGCCTTTCTTTATTTATTTAGCGAGGAAGAGAAAAGAGGAAACTGACAGATGAAAAAAAACACAGCTAAAAAAACCTTGGGAATCATTACGCTGCTTACCATCCTGCTTGTCCTGCTTATCCTTTTTAATTTGGGAATTGGCGATACGCCGATTGCGTTTGCGGACATCATAAAGGCTTTTGTCGGAGTGGGAGATCCGGGTATACAGTTTACGTTATTCGAATTTAGGCTGCCCAGAATCGCCTTGGCGGTGCTTGCAGGCGCTGCGCTTGCGGTCAGCGGCGTCATTGCCCAATCGGTAATGCGTAATCCTTTGGCCGCGCCGGACACTCTGGGGCTAACAGGCGGTGCCGGACTCGGGGCGGCAATTGTCACGATTTTGCTTCCGGGGGCACACTCATTTATTTTAGCAGGAGCGGCTTTTAGCGGCAGTGTGGCTGCGGCTGTATTTGTCTATTTGCTTGCGTATCGCGATGGAATATCTCCTGTACGATTAGCGCTGGTCGGCTGTGCCGTAAGCGCGTTTTGCCATTCAGGCATCCAGCTTTTGATTTCCAGAATAAGCCCTAATGTAAACAGTGCGTTGGTTTGGCTGAGCGGCAGTTTATGGGGAAGGGAATGGGGCGATGTCCTTTCTCTGTTAATATGGGTCGTCATTCTGATCCCTCTCGCTTTGTTTCTGGCTGGACCGATGGACTTGATAAAATCGGGAGATGATATCGCGAAAGGCTTGGGTGTCAGTCTTGAAAAAACCCGGCTTCTTTTGCTCGCCATCACCGTTTTTTTAACCGCGGCGGCAGTATCGGCAGTGGGAACCATCGGATTTATCGGCTTGATGACGCCCCATATCGCCAGGAAGCTGGGCGGCTTTTATTCTAAACAATTAATCCCTATCTCCGCTCTAATAGGAGCCATTATTTTATTAACGGCCGATGCCATTGGCAGAGGGCTGATTCCGCCAATTGAAATTCCCGCCGGTTTAATTGTCGCTGTTGTGGGCGGGCCATTTTTTCTATATCAATTATGGAGAGCGTCAAATCGGAGGAAAAAAAGGTAAAGACAGGCGTTATAAGCCTGTCTTTATTTTATATATAAGAAGATAAATGGCTGCTCAGGTTGTAATCCTTCACATGCCATTTGTCTTCAATATATTGAATGTTGCTTAAGCATGCATTAACAAGCCTTGTGTTTTCAAGGTTGATTTCTCCGGCGGATATTTCAGACAAAAGGGCGTGAATCGCCACGCCGTGAGCGACAACCAATACCTTTTGGTTTGGGTACGCGTGATTCACCTTTACTAAACCCTCCATCAGCCTGGCTGTTAAGTCTTCTAAAGTCTCCATATTCGGATAGTTTTTATCTGGATAGCGTTTTCTCCGCTCTTCAAGTGACATGCCTTCCGCATCGCCATAGTCCCGCTCTTTGAAATCCTCCATCAGTGCAATGGGAAGGTGCAAATATTCATTTATGATTTCTGCTGTTTTTTTCGCCCGTTTCATCGGGCTTGTCACAATGATATCCCAATTAAAGTCCTTTAAATACTCTCCTGTTTCTTTGGCCTGACGCTCTCCCGCTGCGTTTAAAGGAATGTCAGTGCTGCCTTGCAATTTTTTTTTGGCGTTCCAATCTGTTTCTCCATGCCTGACTAAACAAACGGCTGTCATAAAAATCCCCCTTTCGATGTGTCGGTTGTTGATTCGGTATGTTTATTATACTAAAAAACCGAAAAAAGATTTAAACTAAGGCCTCAAATAAAAGAGCCAGCCCAATTCCACCGCCGCTTCCGATTGCTGCGACAATATATTTGCAGTCCGCGCGCCTTTGTACTTCATAAAATGAGGGACCGCTGCAGCCATCATAAGGCTGCAATATTTGGTGAAGAATATAACCAAGCCTTTAAAAGTAAAATGAAATCAACCACAAAAACATTTGGGGATTTTCCATATATTTGTTATGATAGATTTGAAAACTAAATACGTGCAGAAATCATCTGCTCAAAAGGGAAGTTCTATTAGATCCCGCCGATGTCCAGCAACTGTATTTGGGAGCGGTTCGAAACAGCAGCTGTCTTTACCAGCACGAAGATGGGAAGGTTCGAGAGACTTCTTTGTTTGGAACAGTTGAGTATGATACCGATTACGTGCATCATGAACAACTTTGGTGGTGAAAATTAACTTACGCTGCCTCCTATTATGAGCAGCAGTTGCAAGATGAGTGAAAAAAAGAAGTTTTTTCGAACATTATTGAAAGGGCTTACAAAAAATAATTGAAGGGCTTTCGGGAAATGGAAGGAAGAAATGATTGAAGAATAAAGAGAAAATTTTCCCGGTGGTTAGCTGGTGTTTATCGAATATGAATGTTTTCAAAAGCTCTGCAGGTATTTCATAAACGCGCCAGAGAGTCGCGATCTTCCCTGAGGCGCTCGAAATCCGCTGAAGAATTTCAGGACTTTGGCTTTCAGTGAGTCATCTATCCGATGACATCCTTCCCGGGCAGCACGAATGGTTCAACACAAAAAAAGCAATAAAGGATGCAAACGAGAAGTAAGCTATATGACACGATAAAAATCCGGATAAAGAAATGCCAAAAAACAATTCTTAACGAAGAACATAAGGCAAAAAAACACACCATGAGAAAAGTAGGCGATGATTCGTATCAAGAAAGAGATGTGATCGGATTCATCGCTTTTTTATCACAATTCATATTCATAAGTGAAAGCGAGGAGGAAAGCGATGGGTAAAGAAGAACTTAGGTGGAATGAACCCTGCATTTCTCATCATGAATCGGCTGCTGAAGTATTTACACCGGAAGATTTTAATGAGGAAGATCAACTTATTTTAAAAACCACAGAATTATTTGTCAAAAATGAAGTAACGCCCCTTATTGAATCGATTGATCAGCAGGATCACGAGAACGTAAAGAAATTGTTTCAAGAAGCGGGAGCGCTCGGCTTACTCGGTATCGAAGTTCCAGAAGAATATGGCGGACTGTCTCTAAACAAGAAGCTTTCAGGGCTTGTAGCCGAAAAGATGGGAGCTGGCGGATCGTTCAGCGTCTCCTTTAATATTCATGCGGGTGTAGGGACATTGCCATACGTTTATTATGGAACAGAAGAACAAAAACATAAATACCTACCGAAGCTCGCGGCGGGAGAATGGATCGGAGCGTATGCCCTAACAGAGCCTAGCGCAGGATCAGACGCTTTAAACGCAAAAACGACGGCCGTCTTGAACGAGGAAGGAACAGCCTGGATTTTAAATGGTGAAAAACAGTGGATTACGAACGCGCAAGTGGCTGATGTCTATGTTGTCTTTGCGAAAACGACTGAAGGCATGACCGCATTTATCGTCGAGCGGTCGTTCGAAGGCGTTTCGGTTGGGCCTGAAGAGAAGAAGATGGGGATAAAAGGATCTTCGACAGCAACCTTAATCTTGGAAGAGGTCAGCATTCCAATAGAGAATGTTCTTGGAAAAGTCGGAAAAGGACATCGCGTGGCCTTGAACATTTTAAACATGGCGCGATTAAAGCTGGCGTTTTCGAACATTGGGACATCGAAACAAGCATTGAAGCTTGCCGTGAACTACGCCAAACAGCGTAAACAGTTTAATAGGCCGATCATCAGTTTTTCCATGATTCAAGAGAAGATAGCGGATATGGCGATTTCGATTTATGGAGCGGAAAGCGCCGCCTACAGGACGGCAGGCAGCTTGGACAATGTTTTTGATTGCGCTGATCCATTAGACGATAGATTGAGAGAACTAGCAACCTATGCATCCGAATGTGCGATCAATAAAGTAAACTGCTCCGAAGTACTTGACCGGATCGTAGATGAAGCGGTACAGATCCACGGCGGCTACGGATACATGCAGGAGTATGAAGTGGAACGATTGTACCGAGATGTACGGATCAACCGGATTTTCGAAGGTACAAACGAAATAAACCGTCTGACGATCGCCAAACTTTTGATGAAAAAAGCGGATCAAAACGGTGGCATAGGGCTTGAAACTCAATTAAGCAAGCAAGAAAACCGAAACAAGCAATTCATTCAGCTGTCTAAGTGGCTTCTCAACAAAACTTTGAAAGCGCTGACAAACTCTGGCGTTAACATTCAGCAGGAGCAAGAATACTCGCGGCTGCTCGCCGACATGAAGAAAGAAATCTATGTGTTGGAATCCGTTGTCATTCGGACGAAAAAAGCGATACAAAAGAACGGGAAAGAAAAAGAACGGTTGAAAGAGATGATGACGAACGTCATTTGTGAAGAAAGCTTCCGCAGAATTGAAGAGATGGCGGTGTCCGTTTTATCGGGGATCGTATCAGATGAGACCGAAAGAAAACTCGTATTGGATGAGATTCGCAGCCTTCCTTTGCCCCTCTTCAGCAACCTGTTTACTCAAAAACGCGAAATCGCAGAAAGAATAGCCGATCATGAAAAATATATTGTGTGAACGGAGTGACGTCTTGTGAAAAAAATCGGGTTTATCGGATTGGGAAACATGGGTCTTCCTATGTCGCAAAACTTGCTTCTGTCAGACTTTACTGTGTATGGAATGGATCTGAACAAAGAAGCTGAGATCTCCTTTCATCAAGCAGGAGGAACGATCGGCATATCGGTTGAAAAGATGGTTGAACTCTGTGATGTGATCCTCACAAGCCTTCCTTCATCAAACGCAGCAGAGAAGGTTTTTCTAGGGGAAAAGGGGCTCGTAAGCCTGGCTGAACCCGGCATCCTGCTGATCGATACGAGTACGGTCGCTCCTGAACTGAATCAACGAATTGAAGAGGCAGCCAGGAATAAAGGTGTTGCTTTTCTTGCGGCGCCTGTCAGCGGCGGTGTAATAGGGGCGGTCAATCGGACGCTAACCTTTATGGTAGGCGGTGCGAAGTCCGCTTTCGATGAGGCAATGCCTGTTTTTAAGGCAATGGGCGAGAATATTTTTCACGTAAACGAGAACATCGACAGCGGTACGAACACGAAGTTGATCAACAACCTCTTGATAGGATTTTATACAGCCGGTGTTAGCGAAGCTCTGCATCTTGCAAAAATAAACAATCTAGATCTTGATCAATTGTTTGAGATGCTGAATGTTAGTTATGGGCAGAGCCGTATTTATGAGCGCAACTATAAAAGTTTTATAGCGGATGATCACTATGAACCCGGCTTTTCTTTGAAGTTGCTGCTCAAAGACCTTGGCTTTGCACTGGATTTAGCTAAAAAGAACAAGGTGGACCTGCCGGTGAGCAAAATTCTCTTTGACCTTTACGAAGAAGCCGAAAAGAACGGATATGGCGAAAAGGATATGTCTGTCTTATACAAAAAAATAAGTGAACAGACGACGACTATTTGATAAGGAAAGGTGATAAAGCAGATGTTGACAACCAATATGAAAAAAATGAAGAACAACATCAATGGAGAATGGGTTGATTCTACAGGCGCCGAAGTCGAAGAAGTGATCAATCCTGCAAACGGAAAAATAATCGCCTATGTACCTCTATCTACGAGAGCGGATGTAGACCGCGCCGTACAGGCCGCCCAACATGCTTATCAGACTTGGTCATTGGTGCCTGTGCCCAACCGGTCAAGACTTTTATACAAATACCTGCAGCTTCTTCAAGAGCAAAAAGAACAGTTGGCAGAAATCATTACGATGGAAAACGGCAAAACGTTAAAGGATGCCCGCGGAGAAGTGCAGCGGGGAATCGAAGTCGTTGAGCTTGCGACCGCAACACCCACTTTAATGATGGGAGAATCCCTGCCCGGGATAGCAAACGGCATCGATGGATCGATCTGGCGCTATCCTTTAGGAGTCGTTGCCGGAATTACGCCATTTAACTTTCCAATGATGGTTCCCCTGTGGATGTTTCCACTCGCCATCGCGTGCGGAAACACGTTCGTCCTAAAAGCTTCAGAACGTACACCTATACTCGCAGAGAAACTGGTAGAGCTGTTCTATGAATCAGGTTTTCCTAAAGGTGTCCTCAACCTCGTACATGGAGCAAAGGATGTCGTGAACGGAATATTGGAGAATGAAGATATCAAAGCCGTTTCCTTCGTTGGTTCAGAGCCGGTGGCAAGGCATGTGTATCAAACGGGTACAGCTAACGGAAAACGCGTTCAGGCGCTTGCCGGCGCTAAAAACCATGCGATTGTCCTGGCGGATTGCCATCTTGAAAAAACAGTACAGGGCATCATTGGAGCGGCGTTCGGCAGCAGCGGGGAACGCTGTATGGCATGCTCTGTGGCGGCGGTTGTTGATGAGATCGCCGATGAATTTATGGAATTGCTCGTTTCTGAAACACGAAAGCTGGAAACAGGAGACGGCAGATCCGAGAATCACTTTGTCGGCCCGCTGATACGTGAAGTCCACAAAAACCGCGTCCTTGATTATATAGACAGCGGTATTAAAGAAGGCGCCGCATTGGCCGTAGACGGACGCGATCCGGATATTCAGGAAGGATACTATGTAGGGGCCACCATTTTCGATCATGTGAACCCGGACATGAAAATATGGCAGGACGAAATCTTCGCGCCGGTATTGAGTGTCGTACGAGTAAAAGACATTGATGAGGGAATCGAACTTGCCAATAAGTCCAAATTTGCCAACGGTGCTGTGATCTACACGTCGAGCGGCAAAAGCGTGCAGCAGTTCCGCGACAAAATTGATGCCGGCATGATCGGCGTGAATGTTAATGTACCGGCTCCAATGGCGTACTTCTCCTTCGCAGGGAATAAAGCCTCTTTCTATGGAGATCTTGGGACAAACGGAAAAGACGGCGTCCAATTTTACACACGCAAAAAAGTCGTCACCGAACGCTGGTTTTAACCTGAGAATCTCTAAGATAGGATCCCTCTAATTTCAGGACAAAAACATTAGAGGGGTCTTTCTATTGAACAGCTAGCTTCAATCGGGAGGGATAAATGTTGAGCTACAAATACGCAACGCTTGAAAAGGAAAATGATATCACGACCGTCACATTGAACAATCAGCCGGCAAATACACTATCCTCTTTCTGTATCGCTGAAATGCGATCCCTTTTTCAGGAACTGGCCCAAGATGATGATACAAAAGCAATTATCATTACAGGAGCGGGCCGCTTTTTTGCGGCAGGAGCGGACATAAAAGAATTCGTTTCAAAATTAGGGGACCAGGAACAAGGGTTGGCGCTCGCCGAAGGAGGCCAGGCGCTCTGTGATGAAATCGAAGCGCTAAAAAAACCCGTCATTGCTGCGATAAACGGACCAGCTCTTGGCGGAGGTCTTGAACTGGCGATGAGCTGCCACTTCAGAATCGTATCAGATCAGGCTACAGTAGGTCTTCCAGAATTAAAGCTCGGTCTGATTCCAGCGTTTGGAGGTACACAGCGGCTTCGCAATATAACGGATACTGCCACAGCACTTGACCTCATCCTGACGGGTCGAACACTTTCAGCTCATGAGGCAGTAGAGCTTAAGATCGCGCAGCTGGCCGTGAAGAAAGAGGAACTGTTGAAGACGGCAAGAGCTGTCGCGGCGTCATTTCTGGAAGGAAAAAGCATGACCAGTGTCACGCGGGCAGTGGAATGTATCATACAAGGGAGCAACGAGAGCATGGAACAAGGGCTGGAAAGGGAACGAAAAAGGTTTGCCGAGCTGTTTCTGACGTCCGATGCCAAAGAAGGAATCCACGCATTTGTTGAGAAACGCAAACCAGACTTTCATCATTCATAAAAGGAGAGGATCAAGATGTCCGATGAAGTTTTGTTTTCCGTCAATCAAAACGGAGCCGCAACCATTGTTCTGAACCGCCCGAAAGCTCTCAACTCACTATCTTATGAAATGGTTCGGCTGATTGGTGAAAAATTAAGAGAATGGAAGACAGATCATAGTGTTTCTGTCGTGGTCATCAAAGGCGCAGGTCCAAAAGGGCTTTGTGCCGGCGGCGATATTAAGGCACTCTATGAAGCTCGTTCGTCAACATCGGCTTTGCAAGATGCAGAGCGATTTTTCGAAAAAGAATATGAGGTCGACATGGCAGTCTATCAATTTACGAAGCCGGTCATCGCCTGCTTGGACGGCATCGTGATGGGTGGAGGGGTAGGCCTGACGTATGGGGCCAGTCATCGGATTGTGACGGAGAGGACGAAATGGGCGATGCCCGAAATGAATATCGGTTTCTTTCCCGACGTCGGCGCAGCCTGTTTTTTAAACAAAGCTCCGGGACACTTGGGGCGATATCTCGGATTAACGGCGTCTGTCATCCATGCCGCTGATGTGCTGTATATGAACGGTGCAGACATCTACATGGAGAGCGGCGCTTTAGAGCGATTGATCCAAAAAGTGGAACATACGGACTGGAACCTTGTAAACGTTGAGGAAAGGCTTGATCAGATGATCGGGGAATGTAAAGCGGAGCCGCCTCAAGAGAGCAAGCTCGCTCCTTATCAAAAAGCGATCGATCATCATTTTAGATTTGATACGTTGGAAGAGATCCTTCAGTCGCTCGAAAGCGAGGGAAGCGATTTTAGCGTGAATGCGAAAAAACTGCTTCTTTCCAAGTCTCCATTTTCATTGAAGATCACGCTAAAACAACTGATCGACGGCAAGCATAAAACGCTGGAAGAATGCTTTGCCACGGATCTGGTACTGGCAAAGAACTTTTTGAAGCATAACGATTTCTTTGAAGGTGTACGATCCGTCCTTATCGACCGTGATCAATCACCGAACTATAAATATCTACACCTTTCAGATGTAAGCGATGAAGCGGTGAATCAGTTCTTTCAACCTTCTGAATCTGCCCAATTTTAACAGCGAGATGTGGATGATCGTCATACACGGGCCCTTTACACGGCATTCTCTCATTATGGTTCAAATAGATGATCGGAAGACAAAAATGGTAAGAAAAACAATCTGATAATACACCTAAGGTTATAAAAGTAAATTCAAAAAGAGAGCGATCGAACGTTTGTCATAATTTTTTGAAAGCGCCAACATTTTTTTGCGTTTTGTATGAAAATATATGATTTTATGAAAAAGCATTGAACTTGACACCCGCAAGTATCTATCAGTTTTTTCATCTCGTAAAATATGGTTATACTTTAAACGCCGCTGTTTTATATGCAAACGTTTATTTTGATTTGGTTAACAAATGAAATAACAAAAAACCAGCCGATGTAAGGCTGGTTTTATTTGTTATTCTATTCTTCTGTCAAAATCACAAGAGAATCTACAGAAGAAGCCACATGGGAAACTGCACGGCTCACTTCTTGAAGGCCTCCGAGAAAGGCTTGAAGATCGACATCAATTCTGCCGGTTTGGTCTTTGCTGACTTTCATGCTGTTGACAATGTCATCAAACAGACGGTTGATTTGAGTCATTTTTTCTTTGCTTTCCGTTACAAGATGGTTCACATCTTTAATATGCTTTGACACGATGTTGATTTGCGTGTTCGTATTGTTAACGAGTTCGGATACTGTCGAAACTGTCTTTTTCGTATCTTCAGAAAGTTTTCGAACTTCGTTGGCGACAACGGCAAAGCCTTTGCCATGCTCACCGGCCCGTGCCGACTCAATCGAGGCGTTTAAAGACAGAAGATTCGTTTGCTCGGCTATGCCGGTGACGATGCCGAAAATCTTCTCAATTTGTTGGGCGATGTCATTCAGCTTCTCCATTTCTTTCTCAATTTGGACAAGGCTGCTGTCAATTTTGTTCATCTGTTTTTGCTGGATTTCCAATTCTTTTTTTCCGCCGATTGATTTTTCTTCTACATGAATAGAAGTAACAGTGCCCGCTTTGGACGCTTCAGAGATGCCTTCGGATTTGTCGACAAGTTCCTGTACGGAACGTGTTGTTTCTGAAAAAAGATTTGCCAATGAGCCGGATGTTTCCTGGATTTTCTGGTGAAGAACGGCTTTCTTTTCCTCTTGATCATCCCGGCTTTGTCTGTATTCATCTTGAAATGCTTCAAGTACAAGCTGCTGCTCCAGATTTAATATTTTTGTCGTTGCTTTGATGGCTTTAAGAAGCTCTTGATGGTCTGAAATGGATTGTTCATAAATGCTGATCATGGAGAGCAGCAAATCCTGAAAAGCGCCCATGTACCATTTCGGAAGCAGCCCGATTCTTAAATGAATCGAGGCGATTTTGTTTCTTTTTTCAATGAATTCATCATTGATCACGCCACCAAACATTTCCTGAATATGCCGTTTTAACGTTTGTTTCAAGCGATCGACCGAGCTGTGGTCATTAATGATGTCCATCAAAGAGCTTTCATGGCCCAAATTTTCATAAAAAGCATCTACGATACTTACTATATTCTCTTTAATCAGAGGCTGCAGTTCCTGTAAGACATGGAGTTCTGCATCCTCTAATCTGACCATTCTGAGTTGTTTTCTTACATCAGAAAACCGATCTGTCAGCTGAATTCGGTTTTTTTCTTGAACAGGTGAATCTGAAAAATAAGCCGTATCTTTTTTTCTGTCTTTTTTAAATAACAATGTGTGGTCCCCCAGATCATATTCTCTTTGGCAATTTTGCCTTTTTTCTTTTTTATCGGTATACGGGGAGCATGAATGAAGGTAATAGAACAAAATATTTTCCTATTATTTGATTTTTTAGCGGAATTAGAAAAACCGTTCTGCAAGCATGAACGGTTTTAGTCATTCTTTATTTGTTTCAGCGGCTTAATGGCAGGGCCTTCCGCCACCTCGCCGTTTGGCTTGAAGCGGGACCCGTGGCAAGGGCAGTCCCATGTGTGCTCGCCGTCGTTCCATTCAACTTCGCAGCCTAAATGCGTGCAGGTCGTATCAACGAGATGCAAGCAGCCTTTTTCATCTCTATATGCACCGGCTCTTTTGCCGTTTACGGTGACGATTTTTCCTTCTCCCGTTTCCACATCCTCCGGTTTCACATCCGGTTTTTCAAGCTTTCCTTTAATGAAATGCTTGGCGACATCGGCATTGTAGGAAATGATCTTTTTTAAGCCGGGATCGGGATGGAAACGGGACGGAGTGAAGATGTTTGCGTATGAATTCTGTTTGTTTTCAATATGGTCAGACAAGATGTTTGCCGCAGCGGCTGAACTTGTCATCCCCCATTTTTTAAACCCGGTGGCGACAAGGATATTGTCTTCATTTTTTGAGATCGGCCCAATAAATGGGATTTTGTCAATGCTGACAAGATCTTGGGTTGACCAGTGATACGGAATGCTTTCAATTCCGATTGTGTTTTCGGCGAACTGTTTCAGCGCTTCGTAATGCTCTGACATTTCTTTTCCCTGACCGGTTTTGTGGCTTTCACCGCTCACCAGAACAAGCTTGTCTCCGTTCATCTCGGTATATCGGAGCGATCTTGACGGCTGATCAATACTCAGATACATGCCTTCCGGGTATTCGATTTTCGGTTTAACTGCAAGAATATAAGATCTGTCAGAGTACATTCTGGCAGAATATAACCCGCCGCCGTCATAAAAAGGAAAGTGTGAACAGCATACAATATATTTGCTTTTAATGGCGTGTCTGTTTTTGGTTACGACCTCAGGCAGCACGCCTTTTTTAATATCAAGCGCCGCTGTCTGCTCAAAAATCCGCCCGCCGTTTTTTACGATGTCATCAAGCAGGGCTGTAAGGTAAAGCAGCGGATGAAACTGAGCCTGATGCTTCATGACAAGCCCCAATTTGATATCAACGGGGACAGGCAGTTCCTTCACAAGTTCCCGCTCTATCCCGAGCTTTGTATAGGCCTCGTGCTCGTTTCTGACTTTTTGGACAGATGACTCGCTCGTTGCGTAAATATACGCGTCCTGTTCTGTAAAATCGCAAGAGATCTGTTTCTCCTTCACAATATCTTTAATGTAAAAAAGCGCTTTTTGGTTGGCTTCATAATAGAGCCTCGCGTTTGGCATACCGATATGATTGATTAACTCGTCATATATCAAGTCATGCTGGGCCGTGATTTTTGCCGTGGTATGGGCTGTTGTTCCGTTCAGAACTTGATTGGCTTCAATCAGCGTCACACGGAAGCCTCTTTTTGTCAGTTCATAGGCTGTAGTGATTCCGGTTATTCCGCCGCCGATAATCGTCACATCAGTTTCTGTATCTTCCTGAAGTTCGGGAAAAGAGGGGACATCCGCTGATGCTCTCCAATATGACTCCGGAGCGTTGTCGTTTGAAAACGGTTGAGTAGTCACGAAATAATACCTCCCTTGCAAGTTATTCTTAATTTTTCCATTATGCTCATATTCATACATCTAATAAATCATGTGATAGAAAGCTTTCTTTTTTCATAAAATAAAAAGGTTTATTGAGAAAGGAGTGAGACGATTGACGAATCAGAAAAAGAAAACATTGCCGCCCCAGCATCAGAACCAGCAGCCGGGTTTTGAATATGTCATGGACCCGCGGCCGGTGTTTGATAAGCCGAAAAAAGAGAAGAAGCTGGAGGGGAAAACGGCTATTATCACCGGAGGCGACAGCGGAATCGGACGCGCCGTTTCTGTGTTATTTGCTAAGGAAGGCGCAAATGTTGTCATTGTGTATTTAAATGAACATAAGGATGCGGAAGAGACGAAGCAATATGTGGAGAACGAAGGCGTGAAGTGTCTGCTGATTGCAGGCGATGTCGGAGACGAAGCTTTTTGTAATGATATCGTAAGGCAGGCGAGCCAAGCGTTTCCGTCCATTGATATTCTGGTGAACAACGCGGCAGAGCAGCATGTGCAGACAGGTATTGAAAAAATCACAAGTCACCAGCTGGTCAGAACATTTCAGACCAATATCTTCTCCATGTTCTACTTAACAAAGGCTGTATTGCCGCATCTGAAAAAAGGATGCTCGATTATTAACACAGCCTCCATCACGGCCTATCAAGGAAATGAAAGGCTGATTGATTATTCAGCAACGAAAGGAGCCATTGTTACGTTCACACGGTCCCTTTCTCAATCTCTTGTCAAACAGGGGATCAGGGTAAATGCTGTGGCGCCCGGTCCGATTTGGACGCCGCTCATTCCGGCAAGCTTTGCGGCTAAAGATGTAGAAGTCTTCGGTTCAGATGTGCCGATGGAACGGCCGGGACAGCCTGTTGAAGTGGCTCCAAGCTACTTATACTTAGCCAGTGATGACTCGACTTACGTAACGGGGCAGACGATTCATGTCAACGGGGGAACAATTGTAAACGGATAATATAAAAAAGCCAATCCGTGTTGGATTGGCTTATTCACTCTGCTTGAGAGCGGCATATTCTTTAGAGAGCGTAAGGAACGCTTCTTTATCTTTTTTATCTAACGCTTTATTGATTTTATCAGTCAGCATGGTCAACCGACGCTTAAACAAGGATTCATCGAGCACCATTTGAATGTAAATATCCATCATCGTTACATCAAATTCTTTTGTTTTTTGCGTGTTGCGGGACTTCATGAGCTCAGTGTACGATTTTTTCTCTTTCATAAAGAATCCCCCCAATGCCTTTTTTTAAGTATATGGATTACGGTCAGAAAAATCAATAAATTTTTATAATTTTTAGACAACTAATACTTGGAAAAATATCGACATATCCTGCAAAAAGCGGAGATGAACAAATGATTAAAGGGTAGAAAGATAGAAAATAGTATGGGCGATAAGAAGAAATATTATTTTAAATAGTAATATAGAACTAATAACTACCTTTAAAAGATTATTTTGAACTGTTTTGAAAAAAATCCTGTCGTTTTATTTACGTTGATGATAGATTATTAAGTATAAATTTTGCAAAAAAAAGAAATGGAGGAAGTATCATGAGTCAGAAAACTGACGCACCCCTTGACACCTACGAAGTAAACAGCTCAACAATCGCCGTATTGCCCGAACAGATGAACGGGAAAATGTACTCAAAGATCATTGAAAAGGACTGCACATTTTATGTCAGCATGAAGCCGCTGCAAATTGTCGACCGAAGCTGCCGTTACTTTGGCTCAAGTTATGCGGGAAGAAAAGCGGGAACCTATGAAGTGATTAACATTTCTCACAAGCCGCCGATCATGGTGGACCTTTCCAACCATATCTTTTTATTCCCTACACTTTCTTCGACAAGACCCCAATGCGGCTGGATATCACACGTGCATGTAAAAGAATTTAAAGCCACTGAATTCGACGATACAGCTGTGACCTTTTCCAATGGAAAAACAATGGAGCTCCCGGTCTCCTGCAATTCGTTCGAAAACCAGGTCTACCGCACGGCATGGCTCAGAACAAAATTCCAAGACCGGGTCGAACACGCGCCAAAACGGCAGGAATTCATGCTGTACCCGAAGGAAGAACGCACGCGGATGATTTATGATTTTATTTTGCGCGAGCTGGGCGAGCGGTATTGATGGAATAATGGGGACAGGACCACAAAACAATGTGAATGTGCGGCTGAAGATGTGTGAACGCTGAAGTTTGATCAAAGATCATACTTGAGCCGCCCGTAAAGAGGCACTCGATATCTCAATCTTTCATCCTATTTATATTGTAAATGGCGATTATTTCAATTATGATAAATTTAGCTATGAAACAACTGCAAATAGGGGGATGGATGAGATGTTTAAAAAGGCAGCTGCCGTTCTGTTGTGCTTAGGCCTGATTCTCGGTTTTTCTTACGGGGCAAATCATACAGCAGAAGCAAAGACAAAGGTGAAAACGTATAAAAATTGTAAAGCGCTGAACAAAGATTATAAGGGCGGGGTTGCCCGTTCAGCTAAGGTGAAGAATAAAGGCGGAAAAACGAAGTACAAGCCTTACGTTTCAAAGGCGTTGTATGACGCTAATAAAAAGAGCGACCGTGATAAGGATTACATCGCGTGCGAACGGTAATACCGGCAAAAAAGCAATCTGAACATGTCAGATTGCTTTTTTATTATACGATGCGTGACCGGCTGAGCCGGCCTTTGTTTTCCTTGTCCACATGCTGACAGCCATCATAACTGTAACATTGAGCAGCAAGGCGATGATGCCTACATTCAAATCTTTCATCATTTGAGGCAAAGACGGCAGCAATGTTCCGATTGTCGTTTCGGTCAGCGTAATATATGCAACCGCGCCGACTCCTGTTATAATGCCGGCAAAAGCGCCTTGTTTTGTCACGAAACGATTTTTCGGAAGGCTGAAAAGCAGTGCCGGGAACAGTTGAGTGACAAGGCTGTATCCCATCAGGAGCAGAGTGACAATGGTGTTTCCGCCTTTGAATGTAAAGTACACTGAAATCAGAGCGATGACGGGCACGGTGTATTTCGCCAATGTTGTCACATGCTGTTCAGCGGTGTTTGGAGCAAGTGCCTGATACACGTTTTTGGCAAACAATGTGGAGGCGGCCATTAAAATCATGGAGCCCGGCACAAGAGCCGTGAGTAATCCCGCTGCTCCGATGACTCCGACAATCCAAGGGTCAAATGTCTGAAGAGACAGCCTCAAGAGAGACAAATCCGCATCCGCCCCTTTCAAGCCCGGAACCTGCAAAATCGCAGCAAAACCGACAAAAAGGACAAATAACAGGACAAGCTGATATAAAGGCATAATCATGGCATTTTTCCGAAATACTTTTGGGTTTTCCGCTGAATAGGAAGCTGCGAAGGTATGGGGCCACATGTAAAATCCGAGTGCTGTTAATAATACGGTTGAGCTGAACCAAGAGACGCTCTGTCCGCTTTCCGGCAGGGTGAGAAAGCCGGGTTTTGCCGCGTCGAGCTGTTGGAACATGTCCTGAAAACCGCCATAGTAATGAAAGGGCAGGTAAAGCCCGAGAAACAAAGCCACGACCAATATTAAAATATCTTTGACAACCGATATCCAAGCCGACCCGTGAATGCCGGAAACCATAACATAAACCGTGGTGGAAACGGCTCCGATCCAAATGGCCGCAGCCGGGGTGATTTGACCGTAGGACGTTTCTGATACAATTAAACCGAGCCCTTTCAACTGTAAAACAAGATAAGGAATCAGTGCCGCAATTCCGACTAAGGAGACAATGATGCCCAGCAGGGGACTATCATATTTTTTTATGAAAAAGTCGGATTGTGACATAAGCTTGTGCTCTTTAGAATATTTCCAGACGGCTGGAAGAAGCCAATAAGATATGATATAGGCCAAACAACCGTAAGCGATGATATAAAAGGCCGGCCCGCCTTTGCCGTATGCCCAGCCGCTTCCGCCTAAAAATGTAAAGGTGGTATAAATTTCTCCTGCCATAAGCAAAAAGACAAAAATAGTGCCGAACCCGCGTCCTCCGACCGTCCACTGCTCAAGGTTCATATCTTTTCCTTTTTTGGCCCGTATGCCAAGGTACATGCAAAATAAGAGTACACTAAAAATAATGATCAGCGCTGCATTCATTTTGTCCCACCTTCCTTATTTTCCTTGTCCAAGACATATACAATGGTCATCAGTACAGAGGTCAAGAGCGCCCACATGACAATATAAGCAAGAATAAAGGGCATACCGAAAAGGTAAGGAGTGACTTTGTTAGCAAATTGAATCCCGAATAAAATTCCGATAAAGGGTAAAGCCGCAAGTACATGAATCAGTTTCATAATGCTCCTCCTTATCTGTCGAAAATCAAGGGTTCGGCTGACGGGGTTGATAATACGTGTTTCGAATTATAAATAAAATGTTTCAATTTGTATAGTGTGAATTGTCTGTAAATTATAATTTGCGTCAGTTGCTTTTTCTAGCCGCAAATAAATAATGCTCCAGTAATCCGCTTACCTGCTCCCGAATCCGCGGATTGAAGTAACGGTGATTTTCCTCGTACCCGTTGATGGTGAACACATAAAACGTAAACGCATCATCCCGGTCTGCCTGATGAATTTTAATTTTCCTTTTCCGCAGTTCTTGTCGTATGCCGATCAAATCCTTTTGTGCTATTTTTAATGATTGTTTGATAAGTTGTATATAGGGCTGTTTCAGTTTGAGTGTGCTTTTTCCGATGCTGTCCAGGTCGCGGTTTAAAATCGTGATGGCCATCGGCAAAAAGAGCGCCCTTTCAATGATGTCATATACTTCTGCCTTTGTGTTTGGCATGTAAGCCCCTTCTTTCTCTGGGAACGTTTGTTCTTATTTGTATTCTATATCGGCATAAGAAATGTTTCAAGGTCTGAGAAAAAAGACCGAAATTTTTTAGTTTTTTGCCGATAATGTGTAAAATAAGGATAGACAAACCTGATGAGGAGTATAAATGTTGGAGCATTTTTTTTCTTATTTGACTGAGGATCGTTTAACTGAATTATTTCAAAGCTACAGGGCTTTTGGTCCGTTGATTGCTGTTTTGCTTCCTTTAATTGAAGCATTTCTTCCTTTCTTGCCTTTGATCGTCTTTGTGGTGGCGAATACGAATTCCTTCGGATTGTGGGAAGGGTTTATCTTGTCCTGGCTGGGATCAACTGCCGGAGCGGTGCTTGTTTTTTTCATCGTCCGCAGATACGGGCAGAGGAGAATTCTCGGATTTATCCGCAGACATCAGTCAGTCAGAAAGCTGATGCAGTGGGTGGAAAGGCGCGGCTTCGGACCGCTGTTTATTCTGCTTTGCTTCCCATTTACGCCGTCAGCAGCAGTGAATGTCGTCGCCGGCTTATCAAGGATTGGCATGCGGCCGTTTATTTTGGCGGCGGCTTCGGGAAAGCTTGTTATGATTTTTATGATCAGCTTCATCGGTTATGATCTCCACGCGCTGATTACTCAGCCCATTCGGACAATCATTGCCGTATTGGTCATTGTTGTATTATGGTATGTCGGCAAGAGAGTGGAACGGCGTTTACATGTGAGAGCCAGTCAGCAGGAAAACGACGGAGGGAGACAATAATTTTGAAAAAACGGTTTTGGTTCATGGCCGGTGTGGTGTGTGTGGTTCTGGTCATTCAGGCTAAAAATGCTGTTTTTATTGATTATAAAGTTGAAGGCATCAGTATGAAACCGACCTTTCAGGAAGGGAATGAGCTGATGGTCAATAAATTTTCGCATCGCTTTAAAACCATCCGCCGTTTTGATATCGTGCTGTTTAAAGGCCCGGAAAAAAAGGTGCTGATCAAACGGGTAATCGGCTTGCCAGGGGAGTCTATCCAATATCGGGATGATAAGCTGTATGTCAATGGAAAACAGGTTAAAGAACCTTTTTTGAAATCTCTAAAATCCGTATCTGCGGGGAGCCATGTGACCGGAGATTTTACGCTAAAGGAAGCAATAGGTAAAGATGCGGTGCCAAATGGACAATATTTTGTAATTGGAGATAATCGTATTTACAGCTTTGACAGCCGCCATTTTGGACCGGTTAAGGATAAAGATATCGTCGGAGTCATTTCTGATTGAAGTTCTATAAAAACCAAAAGACGCCAATATACCGGCGTCTTTTTTTGTGATAAATTTGGAAAAAAAGTTATTGATACACAAGATGGGAATCATTATAATGGATATTGTTACGTGTGTAACAAAAATGCGAAAGTTTGAATTAAGTTTCATGGGTAATATTCTTTTATTTTTGTTTCTCTCGTAATAAAAAAGGAGTGGTGAATATGGATTACCAGACAGTCATTATCGGAGGCGGGCCGGTCGGATTTATGCTGGCTTCGGAACTTGCTTTGGCAGGCGTGAAAACATGTGTGATTGAGCGTCTTGAGCAGCCTGTCCCGCATTCCAAGGCGCTGACGCTTCATCCCCGCACACTTGAGCTTCTTGAGATGAGGGGCTTGCTGAATCGTTTTGCATCACAAGGGAAAAAAATATCTTCAGGGCATTTTTCTATGCTCGATAACCGGCTTGATTTTTCCGGTTTGGATACGAGCGCTAATTATACCCTGCTGCTCCCTCAGGCGATGACTGGACAGCTGCTGGAGGAATATGCGCGCGGTTTGGGCGTGGATATTTTTCGCGGAGCGGCAGCGCTGGCCGTTACTCAAAATGGGGAAATGGCTCAAACGATCGTGAGGGAGCATGATGGCAATGTGCGTACTCTGCGAAGTTTGTTTGTCGCCGGTGCTGACGGAGCGGGAAGCATTGTCCGAAAGCAGGCGGGAATTGAATTTATCGGAACGGACAGCACGGTGACGGCAGCGCTTGGAGATGTCAAGCTGCTTTCTCCACCGGCATCGGGCGTTCTTTCCCTTTGTACAAAACAGGGAGGAGCCATGATTGTTCCTCTTTCTCCGAAGCATTATCGGGTAGTGGTTGTCAGCCCTTATCGTGCTCAGACGCCGAAGGATGTACCTGTTACAGAAGAGGAATTGAAAGCAGACTTCATGCGTATTTGCGGAACTGATTTTGGCCTGACCGATTCTGTGTGGATGTCTCGATTCGGGAATGCCGCCCGCCAGGCAAAACAGTATCGGAACGGAAGGGTATTTCTTGCGGGGGATGCGGCTCACATCCATTTTCCTGCGGGAGGGCAAGGTTTGAATGTCGGCCTTCAGGATGCCATGAATCTGGGGTGGAAGCTGGCGGCGGACATCAACGGCTCTGCGCCGTCATGGCTGCTGGACAGTTATCATGCTGAACGGCATCCTGTTGCTGAAGATCTTCTGTCGAACACGGAAGTGCAGACACGCCTCTTAGATTTCACCCCGGCCGGCCTCCATTTGCGAAGCATGATGTCAAATATGCTGGCATTTCCTGAGGTCAATCGATACGTTGCGGGACAAATATCTGCCCTTGATGTACATTATAAGGCTGATCAAAAGATGCCGGCTCATGTCCTCAATGGAACGAGGCTGCCGAATGTAGAACTGGTCCTTCCTGACGGTAAATCCGAACAGCTTTACTATTTCCTGCGATCAGGGAAATATGTTCTGCTGTCGCTGCGGCAGGAAGCTGGTCATGAATCCCGGTCCGACGTGTTTCAGACCGTTTTCGCTTCCTTCGCTGAACCACGTGAACAATGGTGCGGCGTCCATACCGCATTGATACGGCCGGATGGCCACGTCGCTTGGGCGGTCGATGCATCCGGCCCCGATTATTCCGCTGTCATTCAAGCAGGTATCAACCGCTGGTGTACGGCTGGCTGCCGAGTGTAACGTGAATTCGATTGTTTCATCTGTAACAAAACGTTATAGTAAAAGAAACAAACGAATGAAAAGGATGGAAGAGACGTATGGATCAATTAAATCAAGAGCAAGCCAAACGCGCCATTTTTGAGTTATATACTGAGTTGATTCATCAGCAGGAGAAATGGGAAGGCATTATCAAAACATTCTTATCTGACGAGATGAAGAAGCTGGATCATGGAAGCAGCCATAAACCCCAATTGACAATGACGGAAATCCACGTTCTGTCTTGTATCGGGGAGCATGAGCCGATCAATGTCACCTCTATTGCAGATAAAATGAATACCACAAAAGCCACGGTATCCCGCATCAGCTCAAAACTGCTCAAAGCGGATTTTCTTCGCAGGACACAGCTCAGTGATAATAAGAAGGAAGTATATTTCCGGCTGACACCGGTCGGAAAGAAGCTGCACGGCCTGCATCAATACTATCATCAAAAAATTGAACAGCGTTTCATCTCATTTTTTGACCGATATACAGATGAAGAGATTTTGTTTGCGGAAAGGCTTTTTCGGGATCTGGTGACAAATTGGTATCCTGCGTCGGATACGATTGATCATGTAATCCAAGATCTTTAAATCAGAAAAAAACACGCAGCCACTGTGCGTGTTTTTTTTGCCGTTATGATCAGCTCACGTTATAGGAGCTTTCCGTTTCCTTTTTTCCATCATGAAGGTGGTGCAGCAGCCGATAGAACGGCGGAAGCATGGCGATGACGAGGATCACCCGAATCACCTGAACCGCCACAACAAAGGTGGAATCTGCGTGCAGGGTGACGGAAGTTGTTGCCATCTCAGCTATTCCGCCTGGCGCAAAAGCAAGAACGGACGTGATCAAAGAGATTCCAGTCAGCTTGGAAACAATAGCGGCGCTTAACAGCATGGCTGCGATTAAACCGATTGACGAAACCAAGGCGACGAAAAGGATACGCGTCACACCTGCAAACATACTTCTGTACATTTTAGAGCCGATTGTTGCGCCGAGAAAGATTTGTGACACATGGTTTGCCTGCGAAGGCCACCACGCGAGCATGTCATGTCCTGTCACAGAGGCCCCGCCGATTTGGAGGGCCGCAACGCCGAGCATGCTGCCGAGCAGCCACGGAGCGGGGATTTTCAGCCATTTAGCCGCTTTACACGCGCTCCACGCGATGAGTGCCAAACATCCGGTCCATAACATCGGCCCTAGGCCTAATTCCGCTGTTGCGCTTGAAATCGTGTGCTGGGCATCAACCGCTGCGCTGCCTTGTTTTGCATATAAAAAGATCACAAGAAAAGGAATGGACAAGACGACGAGAAGCACCCGCATCATTTGCACAAGACTTACGATGGCGGTGTTTGCGCCGACTTCCTGAGCGATGCTGGGCATAGCGGAAAGTCCGCCGGGCGCCGTGCCTACAAAACTTGTCATCATATCCGTTTTACTGAAACGCCAAAGCACATAACCGGACAGCATGGCGAGAAGTATGGACAATATCAGCATAATTCCTACTGAAAGCCAGTGGTCTTTTAAAACTGAGAGGACAGACAAGTTTAGTTTTTGTCCTAACTCTATCCCGAGGATCATTTGTCCGAGAGCGAGCCAGCGTTTGTTAATGCCTTTTTGGTCGGGTGCCATCATCAGCCATGACGGGCGGAGCATGGCGAGGCAGCAGCTGACAAGCAGCGTGCCGATCATCCATCCGATTGACATCCCGGTTAACGAAAGAATAAACCCCCCTGCTGCACTGATGGCGATAAACCAAATATCTGTAAGGAGATTTTTGTCTTTCTTCAATGAAAACCCTTCTTCCTAATGACTTACATCTGTTTTATTAAGTTAGTGAATTTAATATTACTATAGTATATTTTTTAAGATAAATAAAATATGAATTTATTTCTGAGAGCCATTCATTTTTCTTATGAACGGACAAGCCCAGAGAATAGATTGCTGAGCATAACGGAGTAACGCAGGGGATTCTTCGAGAAAATGCAGAGGATGGTTAAGCCGCCATTTTGCGGCATTCGGCAGCACAGGCAATGCAGGCTTTCGCACACGCTTGGCAATGGTCATGATCATGCTTTTGGCATTCTGTGCCGCAAGCTTCACACACGTCGGCGCAGAGGGCGCAACTTTGCTTCATAAACGCTTGTCCGTTTGCATCGCCTTTACAGCCAACGCGCACATGTCGGCCTCATTCTCTGTCCAGCCGGATACAGCCGCTTAAGTCTTGATGGGCGTGCTCTTTTAGGCAGCGGCTGAAACAGGTGTTGCAGGCTTTGATACAGCCACGCACGCCTCAAGGCAAGGTTCTGCATTTGGTGTCATCATTCATACCTCCAAAAACATTGTATTTCCCGGAACATAAAAATGAGAACAAACTTATGTATATATACCCATTATGGGTATATAGACTAAAGGGTTACCATGTAATACAAAAACCAGACGGCATGGTTTTGTTCATCCCGTGCAGCGCGGGTAAAAATGACTTTTGCCTTTAGGTTTGTGGTTTCCTCCGCGGTGCGTAAATAAAAATCAACGGTTTTCTGTTCATCCTTAAAGGCTGCGTCAAGCCCTCTCGCGAATGAATCGGGACAATCTTCCGTTTGTTTAGGCATGATTTGTTTTCCGGTAATGGATGAATACAATGAGGAGAAGGAACGGAGATGGCGAAGTTCATCTTGTCTGATTTCCTCAATTTGTTTTCTTACTTCTTCCCGGTGCGCTACTTGGGAGAGTTTGCGATAACATTGAACCGCACTGTATTCTCCGTTAATGGCCTTTTCCAAATTCTTAATTAAAACGGGATCTTCACTAAGCTGCTGCGGATATGGATAATAGCCGTAATGCAAGGGATTCACCTCTGCTCTTAGAGTTGGGCTGTCATTAAAGTATATGACCGCTTTAGTGATATGTGCTGATTGTTTTATGTGAAGCGGGTGCGGTTTTCCCGGAATTGGACATGAAAAGGCCGTTTTTACCAATAGATCAGATTGGTCATTTTCGTCAACATTCGATAAAATATAGAAAGATTACAAGAGAGGGGACTTCTAATTTGGGAGCAGAGTTTTTAGTAGGCAGATCCGGGAGTGGAAAAACGAAGCTGATCATAGACAGCATTCAAGATGAGCTGCGCCGGAATCCATTCGGGAAACCGATCATTTTTCTAGTCCCGGATCAAATGACGTTTTTAATGGAATATGAGCTTGCTAAAACGCCTGGTATAGGCGGAATGATACGCGCTCAAGTGTTCAGCTTTTCACGTTTGGCCTGGCGCGTCCTGCAGCATACGGGCGGAATGAACCGGCCGTTTGTCACCAGCACGGGAATCCAAATGCTTTTGAGAAAGCTCATTGAAGAGCATAAACAGGAGTTTAAAGTCTATCAAAAAGCGAGTGACAAAAGCGGGTTTACCGAACAGGTAGAACGGATGCTGACGGAATTTAAACGGTACTGCCTTGAGCCTGAAGATATCCGCCGCATGATTGAAAGCGGAACTGCCACAGACTATCGCGGCGAGCGGGTGTTAACCGATAAGCTGCATGATTTGTATATTTTATATCAGCAGATGGAAAAGAGCCTTGAAAACCAGTATCTTCATTCAGAGGATTATTTAACGCTGCTGGCGGAACAGATCCCGTATGCGGAAGATTTGAAAGGGGCGCATGTCTATGTAGACGGCTTTTATCAGTTTACTCCGCAGGAATTCAGAGTGCTTACGCAGCTTATGGCACAGGCTGAGCATGTGACGTTTTCACTGACGGCGGACAAGCCGTCCCATGTGCAGGCGCCTGATGAGCTGGATCTGTTCAGAATGACAGGCAAAACATATTATCAGCTCCATCAAGCAGCTTCGGAGCTTCATTTGGATATCACAAACAGAGAACTGACCGAGACGAAACGATATCAGCAAACACCGGAGCTTGCCCATCTAGAAGCAATGTATGACGCGCGCCCGGCTGTTCCGTTTTTGGAAAAGCAAGAAGCCTTCACCGTGATGCAGGCTGCGAACAGGCGGACAGAGCTGGAAGGAATTGCCCGTGAAATTCATGCTCTTGTAAGAGATAAGGGATTACGCTACAAGGATATGGCAATTCTCGCCCGCCAGCCGGAAGATTATAAGGATATGGTCAAAGAAGTATTTGCAGATTATGAAATTCCTTACTTTATAGATGGAAAGGCATCCATGCTGAACCATCCGCTTGTTGAGTTTATCCGTTCAAGCCTTGACGTCATAAAGGGAAATTGGAGATATGAAGCGATATTTCGCTGTGTGAAAACCGAACTGTTATTCCCGCTTGACCGTCCGAAGAACATCATAAGGGAGCAGGTCGATCAACTGGAAAACTATTGTATCGCTTATGGAATTAAAGGCGACCGATGGACGAGAGGCGACCGTTTTGTTTACAGGCGGTTTGTTTCACTGGATGATGATTTTGCCCAGACAGATCAAGAGATTGAAATGGAAAACATGCTGAATGACACAAGAGACTGGATTGTTCCGCCGCTTTTCCGTCTTCAAAAACGGATGAAACAAGCAAAGACGGTCCGAGACATGGCGGAGGCTCTTTATCTTTATTTAGAAGAAACGGATATTCCGTTAAAGCTGGACCAAGAAAGACAGCGCGCGGAAGAGGACGGGAGAATTATTGAAGCGCAGCAGCATAATCAGGCTTGGGACGCTGTCATACAGCTTCTCGAGGAATTTGTGGAAATGATGGGTGAAGACGAAATTTCTCTGTCTCTTTTTCAGCAAATGATGGAGACGGGTGCGGAATCGTTAAAGTTCGCTCTGATTCCGCCTGCACTCGATCAAGTCTTTGTCGGCAATATGGATTTATCGAGAATGTACGGAACACGCTGCACCTTTGTTATCGGTGCGAACGACGGCGTACTTCCGGCGCGGCCTGAGGATGACGGGGTGCTGTCTGATGACGACCGGGAATGGTTGAAAACCATTGGAGTCGAGCTGTCATCCGGCGGGCGCGAACGTCTGCTTGATGAGCACTTTCTCATATATATGGCGCTTTCCAGTCCGTCTGACCGCCTGTATGTATCCTACCCGATCGCAGACGCCGAAGGTAAAACGCTTTTGCCGTCAACTGTGGTCAAACGGCTTACAGAACTGTTTCCGGAGCATCAGGAAAGGCTTTTGACCAATGAACCGGAACAGGTCAGCGACTGCGAACAGCTCTTGTATCTCGTCAATAAAAGCGTGGCGCAATCATATACGGCAAGCCAATTCAGGTTGTGGTTAAGGGAGTATGACATCAGTGATGTATGGTGGAGCGCGTATAATGTATTGATGAATGAACCGGACAGGCTGAACTCGAAAAAACTTTTCTCCAGCCTGTTTTTCAGAAATGAAGTCAAACCGCTTGAACGCGCTGTATCGAGACAGTTGTACGGCGAGCATATTCAGGGAAGTGTGTCCAGAATGGAGACGTTTAACGCTTGTCCGTTCTCCCATTTTGCGTCCCACGGCTTACATCTGAAAGAACGGCAATTTTTCAAGCTGGAAGCGCCGGATATCGGACAGCTGTTCCATTCCAGTCTGAAGCTGATTTCAGACCGGCTTCGTGAACAAAAGCTGGATTGGCGCGATTTAACAAAAGACCAATGTAATAAGTTCTCTTACGAGGCGGTGGAGCGGCTCGCGCCGAAGCTCCAAAAAGAAATTCTGCTTAGCTCAAACAGGCATTATTATGTCAAGGAAAAGCTGCAAAGAATTGTGGCGCGCGTGTCCGGCATTTTAAGCGAGCATGCGAAGGCGAGCGGGTTTGCTCCGGTTGGGCTTGAGCTTGGTTTTGGCGGAAAAGGCCCGCTGCCGCCTCTTACATTCACATTAAAAAACGGCTGCACGATGGAGCTTGTCGGACGCATTGACCGCGTGGATAAAGCGGAAAGTTCAAAAGGGCTGCTGCTGAGAATAGTGGATTATAAATCCAGCGACAAGGGTCTTGATTTGTCAGAGGTATATTACGGCCTTGCCCTGCAAATGCTCACGTACCTTGATTTATCCATTACGTATTCGGCAGATTGGCTCGGCATGAAGGCTACACCGGCCGGCGTTCTTTATTTTCATATTCACGACCCGATGATTCAAGCCAGCGTTCCGCTCGGGCTTGATGAAATAGAGCAGGAAATTTTTAAGAAATTTAAGATGAAAGGCCTGCTGCTCGGCGATCAGGAAGCGATTCGATTGATGGATACGACGCTCCAAGAGGGAAGGTCAAATATCATTAATGCCGGGCTTAAAAAAGACGGTTCATTAAGGTCTGATTCAGCGGCGGTCGGAGAAGAGGAATTTCATCTGCTGACACAGCACGTGCGGCGGACCTTTCAGGAGGCCGGCGAACAAATCACCGACGGGTGTGTGTCGATTGAGCCGTATAAGCTGAAAGATAAAACACCCTGCACATACTGCTCATTCAAATCAGTATGCCAGTTCGATGAATCATTGGAAGAAAACGAATATCGCACGCTGAAAGCGGAAAAGGATCATACCATATTAGATTGGCTGAAAAAGGAGGGAGATGGCGATGCAAATTCCTAAACCGGCAGACAGCACCTGGACAGATGACCAGTGGAACGCCATTGTCTCATCCGGACAGGATATTCTTGTTGCAGCGGCCGCTGGATCGGGAAAAACCGCTGTGCTTGTTGAGAGAATGATCCGCAAAATTACCGCGGAGGAAAATCCGATAGATGTGGACCGTCTTTTGGTCGTGACATTTACGAACGCATCTGCGGCTGAAATGAAGCACCGGATCGCGGAGGCTTTGGAAAAAGAGCTCGTGAAACGTCCCGGCTCTCTCCATATCAGGCGGCAGCTGTCTCTGTTGAACCGGGCCAGCATTTCAACCCTTCATTCGTTCTGCTTGCAGGTGCTCAGAAAATATTATTATCTCATTGATCTTGATCCGGGCTTTCGAATTGCCGATCAGACTGAAGGCGAGCTGCTCGGGGACGAGGTCCTTGATGAACTGTTTGAAAACGAATACGCGAAGGGTGAAAAAGCGTTTTTCGAACTGGTGGACCGGTATACGACAGACCGGCACGACTTAGACCTTCAGCACCTCGTGAAACGGGTGTATGAGTTTTCCCGTTCCCATCCCGATCCAAAAACGTGGCTGGAAGGTTTCGTTCATCTTTACGATGCCACAGAAAAAAGCACGATTGAAGAACTGCCGTTTTATCCATATATGAAAGAAGACATTGCGATGGTGCTGAGCGCTGTGAAAGAAAAGCTTCAGCGGGCGCTTGAGCTGACAAAAGTGCCGGGCGGCCCTGCGCCGCGCGCTGATAATTTTCTGGATGATCTTGCACAGACAGAGGATCTGATCGCACATTCGGCGGATTTCACTGAATTATACAAGCGGGTTCCCGCAGTCTCCTTTAAGCGTGCCAAAGCGGTCAAAGGAGATGAATTTGACCAGGCGCTCACAGAAGAAGCGACGGACTTACGGAACGGCGCGAAAAAACTGCTGGAAAAACTAAAAACGGACTATTTCACAAGAAGCCCCGAGCAGCATCTGAAGAGCCTGTCGGATATGAAGCCTGTGATTGAAACACTCGTCCAGCTTGTCATCAGCTACGGAAAACGGTTTGAAGCCGCCAAACAAGAGAAATCAATTATTGATTTCTCTGACTTGGAGCATTACTGCTTGTCTATCCTGACAGCCGTGAATGAGTCGGGGGAGCGCAAGCCGAGTGAGGCGGCGGCTTACTATCAAGAGCAGTTCCAAGAGGTGCTGGTTGACGAATATCAAGATACGAATCTTGTGCAGGAAGCCATACTGCAGCTTGTCACAAGCGGGCCTGAAGCTTCAGGAAACTTGTTTATGGTAGGGGACGTCAAACAATCCATCTACCGATTCAGGCTTGCCGAACCGCTTCTTTTCCTTTCTAAATATAAACGCTTTACCGAAACGGGAGAGGGGACAGGCCGGAAAATTGATTTGAACAAAAACTTTCGAAGCCGGGCGGATATTTTAGACAGCACGAACTTTCTGTTTAAGCAGCTCATGGGCGGCAAGGTCGGCGAGGTTGATTATGATGAGCAGGCGGAATTGAAGCTAGGAGCCTCTTACCCTCCGAATGACCAGACTGAAACGGAGCTGTTGCTGATTGACAGAGCGGAGGAAAAAGAGGCGAGTGAAGAAACAGAAGAGCTCGAAACCGTTCAGCTTGAAGCAAAAGCGATTGCAAAGCAGATTCGAAAGCTCGTATCCTCTCCTTACAAAGTCTATGATGGAAAATCGAAAACACACAGCAATATCCGCTACCGCGATATCGTGATTTTACTGCGTTCCATGCCGTGGGCGCCGCAAATCATGGAAGAACTGAAAGCTCAAGGCATACCCGTCTATGCCAATTTGACATCAGGCTATTTTGAAGCGGTCGAGGTGTCTGTTGCGATTTCCGCTTTAAAAGTGATTGATAATCCGTACCAAGATATTCCTCTCGCTTCCGTGCTGCGCTCGCCGATTGTCGGCGCGGATGAAAATGAGCTTTCACTGATTCGGATGCATAATAAAAAAGCGCCTTTCTATGAAGCGATGAAGGACTATCTTTCAGGCGGAGACCGAAATGACGAGCTGTATCAAAAGCTGAACACGTTTTTTGAGCTTTTGCAAAAATGGCGCTCTTTTTCGAAAAACCATTCAGTTTCCGAGCTGATATGGGAAGTTTATCGTGACAGCAAATATATGGACTATGTCGGCGGTATGCCGGGCGGAAAACAGCGGCAGGCCAATTTGCGCGTTCTCTATGACCGGGCTCGCCAGTATGAATCGACGGCATTTCGCGGTTTATTTCGTTTCTTGCGGTTTATAGAACGTATGCAGGAACGGGGCGATGACCTCGGGACAGCGAGAGCGCTCAGCGAGCAGGAGGACGTGGTCCGCCTGATGACGATTCACAGCAGCAAGGGGCTTGAATTCCCTGTCGTATTCGCTGCGGGACTTGGACGGAATTTTAATATGATGGATTTGAATAAATCATATCTGCTGGACAAAGAGCTTGGTTTCGGCACAAAGTTTATTCACCCCGAATGGCGCATCAGCTATCCGACACTTCCGCTCATCGCCATGAAGAAAAAAATGCGCCGGGAGCTGCTGTCAGAAGAGCTGCGTGTGCTATATGTGGCTTTAACAAGAGCGAAGGAAAAGCTGTTTCTTGTCGGTTCATGCAAGAATCGTGAGAAGCAGCTGGCGAAATGGCAGGCTTCAGCGTCTCAGCCAGACTGGCTTCTCCCGGATTTTGAGCGGTATCAGGCGAAAACGTATTTGGATTTCATCGGTCCCGCATTGATTCGTCACAGAGACATGGGGGCAGATGCTTTACAAGGGCTTGCGAGTCAAGCTGACATATCAGAACACCCCGCCCGGTTTAACATCCAAATGGTCAGCGCCCAAGATTTATTGGATGATGATCTGGAAGAAAGACAAGAGGAAAAGAGCGGCCGTCTTGACGCCATCCGCCGCGGTGAGCCTGTGTCCGGTTCGTTTGAATTCGAAGAACAAGCGCGGCAACGCCTGTCATGGCGATACCCTTTTCACGACGTGACAAAAATTCGCACGAAGCAGTCTGTTTCCGAGATCAAGAGAAAAAAAGAATACGAGGACGAATACAGCGGCCGTTCTCTCATCAGACCGGCTGACGGAAATATGTTGTACAGGCGCCCTGCGTTTATGATGAAAAAAGGGCTGACTGCGGCTGAAAAAGGAACGGCGATGCATACCGTTATGCAGCATATCCCGCTGACACATGCGCCGTCAAAAGAGGAAGCGGAACGTATTGTCAAACGTCTTTATGAAAAAGAGCTGCTCACCGAAGACCAGCAAGCCGTTATTGACCTAGAGGAAATCGTGCAATTTTTCCATACTGAAATCGGCGAAAAGCTGATCGGCGCAAAATGGATTAACCGCGAAGTGCCGTTTAGCATGGCGCTTTCAGCACAAGATGCGTTTCTGGACACTGAATCTAAAGATGAACCTATATTGGTGCAAGGAATTATTGACTGTCTGTATGAGACCGATGAAGGGCTTTTCTTGCTGGATTACAAAACGGACCGAATCGAAGGGAAATTCCAGCACGGATTTGAGGGGGCGGCTCCTATTCTTAAAAAACGATACGAAACTCAAATCGAGCTATACACAAAAGCTGTAGAACAAATAACGAAAACCAATGTGAAGGGACGTGCACTCTACTTCTTCGACGGAGGACACGTTTTGAACGTATAACGAGATCCATTGGCTCCCTGTTTCGAATGGGAGCGGATCTCTTTTTCTATAAAAAGAGAGGTGAGGCATTTTGCGGATTTTACATACGGCTGATTGGCATTTGGGAAAAACACTTGAAGGAAGAAGCCGCCTGAATGAGCAGGCGGAATTTTTAGAAGAGCTGAACAGGATCGTAAAAGAAGAAAAAATTGACGCGGTGGTCATGGCGGGTGACGCGTTTGACACGGTAAATCCGCCGGCCCTTGCCGAGCAGCTGTTTTATGAAAGTCTTTCCGCTCTTTCAGACCGCGGAAAACGCCCGGTTGTTGTGATTGCCGGAAACCATGATAATCCAGACCGTTTGTCAGCCGCTTCACCGCTGACGACAGAGCACGGCATCCATTTGATCGGCTATCCGAAGACAGAGCCGGTTCATATCGAAGTGCCGTCAGCGGATGAGCTTTTAGCTGTTGCGGCACTTGCTTATCCGTCTGAAGCGAGATTAAACGAAGTTCTGTCTGATACCTTTGAGGAAAAACTTCTCCGTGACCATTATGACATCAAAATCAGACAGGCGTTTGAACATATGAGCAGGCAATGCCAAAAAGGCGCTGTCAAAATAGCGGCAAGCCATCTGTACGTTGCCGGCGGAAATCAGACGGATTCTGAACGGCCGATTGAAGTGGGCGGAGCTTATACGGTTGCGGCTGAAAGCCTTCCGGCAGACGCGGCTTATGTGGCGCTCGGGCATCTTCACCGTCCGCAGACGATTAAGCGGGCAAAGACGCTGGCGCGTTATTCAGGATCACCCCTTGCATACAGCTTTTCTGAAGCGGGCTACGCCAAATCGGTGACTGTCGTGGAGGCAGGTCCGGCCGGGAAAGCTTCTTGGAAAGAGATTTTCTTATCAAGCGGCAAACCACTTGTGAAGTGGAAAGCGGCAAACGGGCTGAGCGAGGTCTATAGCTGGCTGGAAGAAGGGCGTGATACTAACGCTTGGATTGATCTTGAAATACGAGTGACTGATCAGCTATCACTGGAGGAAATCCACCGTTTGCGAAAATCACATCCCGGATTTATTCATATCCGTCCGATTTTCGAAGAGAAAGACACGGCAGCCGAGCCAATTGAAATTGAACATGCATCTATTGAAGACCGGTTTAAGAAATTTTATGAAAAACAGACAGGCGGCGCTGTGCCGGATGAGGAAATGGTGAAGCTGTTTTTAGAGCTTGCATCAGGAGCGGATGATGAGGAGGAAGCAAGATGAAGCCGATCGCATTAACGATAAAAGGGCTCCACAGCTTTAGAGAGGAGCAGACCATTGATTTTGACGGTCTTTCAGGCGCCGGGGTTTTCGGCATTTTCGGACCGACGGGAAGCGGAAAATCCTCGATTCTCGATGCGATGACACTTGCTCTTTACGGGAAGGTCGAGCGGGCGGCGAATAATACGCACGGCATTTTAAACCACGCGGAAGACCAGCTTTCCGTCTCCTTTACCTTCGCGCTCCAATCAAACCATCAAACCTCGTACAAAGTAGAGCGTGTCTTCAAAAGAACAGATGAGACAAAGGTGAAAACAGCTCTCTGCCGTTTTATCGAGATAAAGGATGAACAAACCGTACTCGCCGACAAAGCGAATGAAGTAAATAAAAAGGTCGAGGAACTTCTTGGATTGACAATTGACGATTTCACCCGGGCGGTCGTTCTGCCGCAAGGAAAGTTTGCGGAATTCCTTTCTCTAAAAGGCGCAGAACGCCGGCATATGCTTCAGCGCTTATTCAACCTTGAGCAGTACGGTGACAGGCTCGTAAAAAAACTGAGACGCCAGGTGCAGGAAGTGAATTCAAAAAAAAATGAAATGCTTGCCGAGCAGTCTGGGCTTGGAGAAGCCGGGGCTGAAGCGCTTGAGCAAGCTGAACAGGCGCTTTCTGAGGCCGAAGAGCGCCTTGAAAGTATGAGGAAGAAAAGAGAGCAAGAAAAAGAGCGGTATACAGAGCATCAGGATATCTGGAATCTCCAAAAGGAAAAAGGAGTTTATGAGGAGGAACAAAAGCGTCTTCAAGAGGAACAGCCGCGTGTGGACGCTATGCGCACCCGGCTTTCAGAAGGGGAAACCGCCGCCGCCTTAAAGCCTTATGCGGAAGGATATATAGAAGCCATCCGGCACGAAAAAGACACCGCCCGTGAAAAAGAGCTCGCGAATGAGGAATTCACGAAGAGCAGCAGCTCATTTGACCAAAAGAATAAAGAGTACGAAGACTGGCGCCGACACAAAAGCGAAAAAGAACCCGAACTTGTCAAGCGGCAGGAGCAGCTCACACGGCTTCAAAAAATCGAAATCAAACTGACAGAGGCGAAGCAGGAGGCAGAACGAACAAAAGCGGAGCTTAAGAAAAAGGAAGAATCCTGCCAAGCCGCCGTCAAGGAAGCAGAAACGGTAAAAGACCGGCTCGCACGCGGACAAAACAGACAGGCTGAACTAAAAGAACAGCTGAAAGCCGTGCAGGTGACTGCCCAAGAACGAAAGAACTGCCAGAAAGCGGCCGAACTTGTCTTACACATGAAGCAGACAGAGGGCCTGATCGAAAAAGAAAACGCGCGAAATCACGCGCTAACTCGTACCTTGCATGACATGAATTCAGAAAAAGAGAAGCTCGCGCAAAAAGCCAAAACAGAGGAAGAAAATATCATTCAAGCCTATCAGATGGTACAGGCTGTATATGATATGGTGTGCGAGACAGAACGGTCACTGGCTCGAACGGCCGAACGCGCGAGACAGACGCAAAAAATGCTTCACACCCAGCGTGAGGAAGCGCGGACGGCAGCGTTAACGAAAGAATTATCGGAAAAGCTTATCAACGGAAAGCCTTGCCCTGTTTGCGGTTCAACTCAGCATGACCCGGCCGCATCGGCACATGAAACCTATATGCCTGCTGCAAATATTGAGGAAAGCATCGTTCAGACAGAAGCTCTAATAACAGACGCATCGGTCCTTGCGCAGGATATTCTTTCTGCGAAAATTACACTTGAGGAGCAATCGGCGCGTTTCATCGAGGAATGCCCGTTTTTACAGACGGTTCAAAACCAAACCCTTGAGCCTGCTGCTTCTCATGAAGACAGCCCGCTTACAGAAGCATTCCATGCCGTTAACATAGAATGGAAACAAATAAAACAGGATATATTGTCTGTCAAGACGCAGATCACCCGAATGATCGGCGCATATCAAGAGGCGTCAAGACAGGCGGAACAGCTCAATGAGCGAATCAGCTACGAGGAAAAAGAGGCCGCCCGCATCAGCCAGGCGTTAGATGAACTCCAAACCTCTTTGCACAACCAGCAAAAAATGTTCTCGGAAACATGCAAAGACCTGCATCCGGATCAAGTGGAAACTTGGCAGCAGGCCATCGAGGAAAAAGATCGCGCTGCCGAGGAATGTGAGAACAGAATTGAGCGAAGCATCGCGTTTTTAAAGGAGCATGAATCGGAAAAAGAGAGACTTCAGGATCTTATCCATCGACTCGAACGGGAGCGGCTGGAGCTTCACTATGAGACCGAACGCATCAGCGGCGCCATTCTAGAGTACCAAAAAGAGCTGGGCGAGCATGTGAAAGAACAATCGGTGCAAACGAATCTCCGAGCCGTCGAACAGGAATTACAGCTTTTAAAAGAGAAAGAACATATTCTTTATGAAAGCTTGAAAAATGCTCAGATGACGCTCAATCAGGCTAAAGGGCGGGCAAACGGAAGCGAGCTCTCACACCAAGAAGCGAAAGAAAGGCTGTCCAAAGCGGAGACCGTATGGCTGACATACGCCAAAGATACCTCTTTCGATCAGCCGGAACAAATAGAACGAAGCTTGATTCCGTCAGACGAGCTTGAGAACATGAAATATGAAATTGACCAATATATGGATAAAACGAAACAAAACGCAGCAAACTTAAAGCGTGTCACCGATAAACTGGACGGAAGACGTGTCACCGAAAACGAATGGAATGACACTGTCACAGCGCTTAAAGAAGCCGAGGATATGTTTGGCGCCGCCATGGAAGAAAGGGGCGCGGCCGGCAAAGCTCTTGCTGTGATGCGTGATCATCACAAACGCTTTAAAGAAATTGAAGCCGAATTGAAAAAATGGCAGACATACATTGACAGGCTGGATAAGCTGCAATCTGTATTTAAGGGAAATACGTTTGTCGAATTTTTAGCGGAGGAACAGCTCGAAAGCGTCGCAAGAGACGCATCCGCGCGGCTTGGCGTCCTGACGCGGCAGCGGTATGCAATAGAAGTTGATTCAGAAGGCGGTTTTGTGATGCGTGACGATGCAAACGGAGGGGTCAAGCGCCCCGTTTCGAGCTTGTCGGGAGGGGAAACCTTTCTTACCTCGCTTTCACTCGCACTTGCGCTGTCTGCACAAATCCAGCTTCGAGGAGAGTATCCGCTGCAATTTTTCTTCCTTGATGAAGGATTTGGCACACTGGACCAAGACTTGCTGGATACGGTCGTTACCGCTTTGGAGAAGCTTCAGTCGGACAACCTGTCAGTCGGCGTGATCAGCCATGTGCAGGAACTACGTTCGCGGCTTCCGAAAAAACTCATCGTTCATCCTGCTGAACCGAGCGGAAGGGGAACACAGGTGACGCTTGAATTGATGTAAAAGGGGGCTTTGCGCTGTGGCTAAACAGACTGTCGGACATTGTGAACTGTGCGGCCGGCAGGATGTCCTGCTGACAGAACACCACCTGACACCAAAGGAAGAAGGCGGCACCTTCCTGCCGACCGCGATGCTATGTATTCCTTGCCATAAGCAGATCCATGCCTTATACACGAATCAGGAGCTTGCGGCCAGGCTGTCCGGCATTGAAGAGCTTCGGCGTGATCCGCAGCTTGCAAAATTTGTGAAGTGGATCAGAAAACAGCCGGCAGCCAAGCTGGTTAAAACAAGAAAAGCAAATGAACGAAAAAAGAAACGATAGCAAAAAGCAGCCTCCTCTTGGCAGAGTGGCTGCTTTTTATCCATTTCCAACCATATCCTGATCGCTGACATCGGGGTCTATATAGTTTGTTGCGTTTACTGCGTTGTTTAAAATAAGGAAATCTCCTGTATTTCCTGCTCCCGAACCGAGCGCAGATTTTGAGGAACTCTTAGGAGAAAGGTAAAAGGAATCACCAAAGTTTACGACTCCGCCCGATATGGAATTGATAGCTATAGGCCCGACAATTGCTGGCATAAACGACACCCTCTATAGAAGTCTCAAGAGCATTATATGTCAGCTCTGGGACGATTGTGAGTTTGAGAACGGAATCTCTCGGATATGTTTGACTCTCGCATCGCCGCACACCGCCGAAGCAGACCCAATATGAAAAACAGAGGAAGAAGACACCCCTTGTATGTTCACGCTGCGGACACGAATTGAGGGGACTTCATGACAAAAGGCGCTCTGTATACCGGTTTCCGGAAGAGGCTTCACTGCAGGCTGCTGAAATATTTGATATTCGTCTCTGTTAAAGGAGCCTTCCTTTGCCTCATACAAAGGGATATACCGTTGTACGGCGAAAACTTTTACATTCATATCAATTTCATTTGTATCGCCGGCTTGAAAAACACTTGAGATCCCGATCGAGTTTATTTTTGCAAACCTGAGGTGTGATAACCGTTTAAGCATTATTATTCAGGCGCCAGCGGAACTAATTGTCCGATAATAAGTGATTCCGGCGGTGTATCGAAAATAGAAGACAAATAAATAGAGTCCGTATCCCCGATAATAAATAAAGAAGAACTGGACACCCCGTCGGTGCGAATATCTCCGATTTCAAGCTTTCGATTGACGACTGTAAACATCATGATTGATCATCACCTTTCATTTCCGGGGGAATATGTTCAATAAAGTGTTCAATAGCCCGGATGATATCGCGCTTCACATGCTCTGCAATCTGCTCTGCGTATTGTGCAGGCGGCATATTCTCTTCTTTTTTTATATGAGATACATAGTATCGAATCCGGCTGTCCATTTGTTTTCTGATATCTTCAATAATATGATGCCTGTTTGTGTCGTCCAGTCTGCTTTCATACTGATTCTCAAGCTGTTCTAATACCGATGGAATGTCCTCTGACAGGTACATATCGACGTTTTGCCGGATTTGCTGCATAAGCTGTGCAGATTGCTCTTGCTGCATGATTCCGATGCCCGGAGGCGTTTGGCTCACCTCGAAATTCTGGACACCGTCCGGATCTGTCGGGTTTAAGCCGATATTCAACGTGCCCTCCAGCCGTTCGATTTTCAGCTGGTCGAATTTATATTCAACACGCTCTATATTGGTGGCAGGCCGCTGTTTCATATTCTCCATGGAGGATTGGATTTCTTTAAGTTCCCTTTCAAGCTGCTGGATATGCACAGCTTGCTGCTGAACAAAGGAATTTAAATTTTGTAAGTATGATGAAACCGATTGATCATACATGTTTTATTCACACCCCGCATTCATTTGTAGACATTAACGGCTTGGCGCCTGCAGCGGCACGAATGGAGTAGAGTCGGAATCCTCTGACGTTACGGCTCCGCCAGGGGAAAGGGAGGGAGCCGCTTCAACATAGCTACCTGTGTTGTATAAGTTAGAAAGTGATTTAATCGAGCCCGCGCTGCCGATCTGCAGCACCGAGGAGTTGCTGACGGATTCCACCCGCAGATAATTGATTTGGATGGTCTGATTAATATAAAAGTTCATGAAGCATGCACTCCTTTAAGCATTGCCCGCGATCGGCTGATCGACCATATCTTTATCGTACACATTGGTCGTATTTTTGTAATTTGTAAGCGTGAGATTGTCTCCTGTAATAAAGCTGCCCGCACCTGCAAATGTCTTGACCTGGCTTTGGGGGGAAATGGTGATGCAATCGCCGATATGAACGACTCCGCTCGTACCGACTGCATTAATTTTAAACGCTCCGACAATCGCTGGCATACGGGCACATCCTTTATTGTAAAAATGAGGCAAAACAAGTAAAGTGAGTAAGGATATACATCCATTTGGGCTATTCACTATAGCTTATGACAAATGCACATTTTTGTGAGCGAAAAAATAAAGGAGAACGTAAAAATGAATCAAAGTCCTGCGCCAACGCAGTCCGATGAGCGGATTGTATCGCTTGATTTGCTGAGGGGAATCAGTATATTAGGGATTCTTCTTGTGAATATTTTTGATTTCAAAGCGCCGATGGCCCAAACGATGACAATCGTCCAGAGTATGCCTGGAACGATTTCCTATTGGTGTGAAGCGCTGATTGCCATTTTTATTGAAGGAAGTTTTTATCCGCTGTTTTCTTTCCTTTTTGGGACGGGTGCGATCCTGTTTTATGAGAGAATCCGCGCCAAAGGGCTTTCATTTGGGGCATTTTACACAAGAAGACTGCTCGTTTTAACAGCGATCGGCATCCTTCACGCGGTTTTTGTATGGTCTGGCGATATATTGTTTACATATGGCATCCTCGGTTTTCTGCTGTTTTTCTTTCTGAAACGGAAGAAGTCTGTGCTATTGATTTGGGCGGTGTGCTTATATTGTATTCCTTACGGGATTCTATCTCTTTTGATGCTTCTCATGCTGCTGGTTCCGGCGGAAGAGATGCAGGATCTGCTTGATGCGCCTGATCAGACGGCGGCGATTTTGCAGCATGGAAGCTTTGGCGACATTACCGCTTTTCGATTCAGCGAATGGCTGACGGAAAATGCGGCGGTGCTGCCGCTCTCTGCTTGTATCATCGTGCCTTGTTTTCTTATCGGTATTTATGCTTATAAAAGAGGATGGTTTGAAAAAGAAATATCCGCGGGTGTAAAAAGTGAATTGCTCGTGCTGATGTGGTGTTCGTTAGCCGCCGGTCTGATGCTTAAGCTTATTCCCGTGTGGTTTGGCTGGAATATGACATGGATTTACATACAGCAGATGGCGGGAGGGCCGATTCTTGCCCTTGGCTATGCTTCTGGATTCCTGCTGTTATGGAATAAAAAGCGGCAGGCTGGCTCTGTTCTTCGCATGTTTTCCTATGTCGGCAGGCTGTCGCTGACTCAATATTTGTTTCAGACGATTTTTTTAAGCCTGTTTTTTTACGGCTACGGATTAGGGTTCTACGGGATGTTTTCTTCAGCGGAAATGCTTGGTATCGCGCTGATTTTTTATGCGTGTCAGCTGGTATTCAGCAGATTATGGGTTAAAAGGTTCCGCTATGGTCCGTTCGAATATGTATGGCGGAAGCTTACCTACTGGCGTCTTCCCGCTTTTCGGAGGGAATAATGTCCTGCTTAATGCCATCATTTAAGAGGTTGTCCAGCTCTTGGCTGCATTGAATCGCCTCTTTGGAATTCATGCCGAATTTTTGGGCTGTCTCGATTAAAGTCATTCTCTTTTCTTCAATTTTTCTGTTCATCATGACGGTCTCCAACTCTCGAATTTATTTTGGAAAACGGAGGATATGGTTAGTATAACCTATTTTTGTATAAAAGGTTTTCTTTCGTCAATATGACAAAAAATGCGACAAAATTTTATGTTAAAAGAAAGCGGGCCCGGATAAGAGACAGCTAGAGTGTGGCCAGCTGTAGGTGCAAAAAGGCCTGCCGCTGTTCGATATCATGTAAGATTTTTGTCTGTTCCCGTTCTAATGAGGCGCAGGTGCCGCTGATATATGGGTCGCCGCTAATCCGCGGGCAAATGTCAAGGTGCCACTCTCTGATTTTCTGAGACAGACGGTCTATCGTAAATTCCCTTGTTAACACATTTTTTAATAGAGCGTGATACTGTGCTTTAAAGGCGGGAATAGCGAGCAGTCTGGCAGCCAGCGTTTGACCGTTTGCAAGCAGCATCTCATCGTCTGCCAATGTGTTCAAGACAAGCTCTCGCGACTCTTGCGGCACGATTTGAAAGCGGCCGGCGTCGCCGTTTAAATAAAGGGCGAAATGGGATGAGTGCCGGGTGCAGGCGCTTCCGATCAGCCATAAGTAAAAAAGCTTCACATCAAGGTATGTTTTGATGCGCACGGCAAATTCGTCATCAGCCGCTGAATGAATAAAGGAAAGAAATTCTTGTAAGTATGCGTCATGCATGGGTGTGTTCATATTGCTCAAAGCATTAAAAAGTCCATTCACTGTGCCAAAGAGCGGAATTCTCGGGTCGGTATAGCGGGCTTCGTAAATCGCCCCCCGCGGCATATGGCGCTCCTTTAAGAAATGGTCGTCAACCGCTTCGATTTTGACATAAATGCCTTCTTCCCGGCCATTTATATGAAGAAACACAGGGGAAGCAAGAGGAGAGAGAACGCCGATTTGGCTGAAAAAGTGATAGGCCAGCCTTCGTCTGATAAGTGAGGGATCATGCTCCTCCGCGTTCAAATATATCGTCCTTTTTCCGTGCAGCGCGTTCTCATATTCTATTACATAAGATTTCTTATTCAGGCCGCCCCGGTTTGTGATAAGAATACGTGAGGCTGCAGATTCTGAGACGAGCAGGCCGGCTGTTGAGCCTTTGCTTTGTATCTGCTGCGGATGAAAATATAGACTTATCGTTTCCATATTCTTTTCCTTTCCTCCTTTACGCCATATGTATGATATGTACAAGGAGCATGTCCCGAAACTGTGCATCTCGTTATTCTTTGCCTAAACTCATGACGGAGAAAAAAGGGTTTCTCATTTTTAATAGAGAATAAAATAAATAGCGCGTTTTTGATATAAAGACGATGGGGGAATAAGATGAAATTTGCGACAGGGGAACTATACAACCGAATATTTGTCGGCCTGATTATTGATGATCACAAAATTATGGATTTGCAAAAGGCTGAAAAAAAACTGTTTGAACTTGAAACAATTCCGAATACGCTTGCGGAATGCATTGCAGAAGGAGACAAATTTGTGGCGCATGCCCGCCAGCTTGCGGAATGGGCCAAAAAACCAAATGATGAGCTAGGTTCATTTATTTATTCACTGTCAGACGTAAAACTGCACGCGCCTATCCCTAAGCCATCTAAAAACGTGATGTGTATCGGGAAAAACTATAAGGATCATGCGATTGAAATGGGGAGTGAGGCAGACATACCCGAGTATCCGATGGTATTTACAAAGTCGCCGACAACCGTCACAGGGCACGGCGATGTGATCAACTGCCATTCACAAGTCACTGCACAGCTTGATTACGAGGGGGAGCTTGCGGTCGTCATCGGCAAAAGCGGGACACAAATCTCTAAGGAAGAGGCGTATGACCACATTTTCGGATATACGATAATTAACGATGTCACAGCCCGTGACCTTCAAAAAAAGCATAAGCAATTTTTCATTGGCAAAAGCCTTGATTCTACCTGTCCGATGGGACCGGTGCTTGTACATAAATCATTGATTCCGGACCCTCAGTGCTTACAAGTTGAAACGAGAGTCAACGGCGATTTGCGCCAGTCCGGCTCGACAAGCGATATGATTTTTTCGATTGCGGAGTTAATTGAAACGCTGTCGAAGGGCATGACGCTTGAAGCAGGGGATATTATCGCGACAGGAACGCCGTCCGGTGTCGGCAAAGGATTTACCCCGCCGAAGTTTTTACAGGCGGGAGACAGCATTGACATTACCATTGAACCAATCGGGACTTTATCAAATCGTATGGGCTGATTGTCCGGCCTGTCTTTATGAGAAATTCATTTTGTTGCCGGGGACAAGTTCATGGTACTATAAGTGGGGTATATTTATCTGATAGGGGGAAACGTGTATGACACACATGCATATTGCATCATGGATCGTGGCGTTGATTTTGCTTTTCGTCAGCTACGGGCTTTATTCTTCTGGGAGTGCGAAAGGCGCCAAAATCACTCACATGATCCTGAGATTATTTTATATTCTCATCATTTTGACAGGCGCTGAGCTATTTATCCGGTTCGCCAACTTTAACGGAGAATACGCAGGAAAAATGCTGCTCGGCATTATCACGATCGGCTTAATGGAAATGATCCTCATCCGCAAGAAAAAAGAGAAATCAACTGGAGGCTTGTGGATCGGTTTTATCATTGTTCTCGTTCTTACTGTTTTACTCGGTTTGCATTTGCCGATAGGCTTTCATTTGTTTTAAAAGATGATCCGGTTAAGGGACAAAATCCTTAACCGGGTTTTTTTATGCTCTCAGGAAACGATGTGCACAATATTTTAGCAAGTTCATATAAATTCCAAAAATATTTAAAATTACCTTAAATGTCCCCTTGAATAACTCCGAATCTGTTAAATTATGATACTCTTCAAAAAGAATCAGAATTTTTCAGGAGGTTATGAAATGAAACGAACAAAAGTGAGTTTTTTCTGGGCGTCGGTTTTGATCTTTACGCTTGTCATCAGTCTCTTTACGCCGTTCAGAGAAGTGTCTGCTTCAGGCAGTACGATTGAAGATGCCTCAATTTTGGAAAATGGAAAAGAACAAACCGGAATGCTAAAGGAGCCGGAGCAGTCTCAATGGTACCAAATCTCTCCGGGAAAAGATGAAATCTTCAACGATTCTCATATGGCATTGTCGGTTAAAAGTGAGTCCTTTTTAAATGTAAGCGTTTATGCCAGCAAGGAAAAAGCGCAAAAAGATGAAACCTTTGATATGTACCGCTCTTATACTGCGCAAGAAGGAAAAAGTGAAATCAACATTCCTCATGCCTGGAAGGGGCCTTACTACATAAAGGTGGAGTATGTCGGGGAAGAAACTGAAGACGGGGACGCGGTTGTTGCTGAAAATGGCGAACCCGACAAAACTGCGGAAGCGGCGTACACCATCAGCTACAAAGGAACAAAGCTTCAGCCGGCTGATCTTGAAGAAGAGTCTTGTCCGGTGGAAATGAGTGTTGACCAGAAAAAGTCAGGTAAAGACATCTTAAAGCAGCTGAGAGCCATTCGTGATGACCAGCTGAATCAAACGGCTCTAGGTAAACAGATGTCCGGCCTCTATTATAAGGCAGCTCCGTTCATCGTCGCTAAACTTGCTCTGAATAAAGAGACGAGAAATGCGGTATATCAGGATCTTGTGACGCTGCAGCCAATGTTCAAAGATGTATCTGAAAATGGCGCGGATTCTTCGTATACTATAACGGAAAACGATCAAAAAGCGATAACTCGCCTGTATGAAACGGCAATAAAATCCGTTCCTTCTTTCCTGAAAGAAGACATGAAAAAACAAGCGGAGCAATTGAAAATAAATCAAGTAAAGGGAAAGACGGCGGGAGCATTTTTGACAGAAAACAAGCTGGCGCCTGAAAGCAACGTTCAGACCGGAAAAGTCATCTTTAAAGTGAAGGATAATAAGAGCCTTCAGTCCGTAAATAATGAAATGAAAGGCTTTACGGCCAGCGCGCAATCGAAAAAAGATATAGAAAACGTGAAAAATGCAAAAAAACTGTTCGATAATCTCTATTCGTTCGAACTGCCGAAGGATCAAAAACAAAACGGGTCGTATACAGCAAGTGCAAAAAGAGTGAAGAGCGCGGCTTCTTCTTTATCAAAAATGTCCAATGTAGAGTTTGCTGAACCTGTACAGGAATACAAAAGTCTGTCTAAGGATATTCAATACTCCTATCAATGGCCGCTCAAAAATAACGGAGAAGACGGCGGCGTGAAGGGGGCGGATGTGAAATCTGAATCGGCAAATGCCCTGCTTGCAAAACGCAAGCTGAATGACACGTTGATCGCTGTTGTGGATACGGGCGTTGACAGCACTCTTTCAGATTTGGATGGGAAGGTAAGGACGGATTTAGGGCGCAATTTCGTCGGACGAAACAATAATGCGATGGATGATCAAGGACATGGAACACATGTCGCCGGTATTATCGCGGCAGAAAGCGGCAATGGGTATTCAATGGCGGGTTTACATGCCAGAGCAAACATTATACCTGTTAAAGTGCTCGATTCCACAGGGGCCGGAGATACTGAGCAAATCGCGCTCGGCATCAAATACGCGGCTGACAAAGGAGCAAAAGTCATCAATTTGAGCCTGGGCGGGGGATACAGCCGGGTGCTTGAATTTGCGTTGAAGTATGCTGCATCCAAAAATGTCACGATCGCGGCAGCAAGCGGAAATGATGGAGAAAACGAGCTGTCGTATCCTGCTTCTTCTAAATATGTAATGTCAGTCGGAGCAAGCAACCGCATGGATATGACGGCTGATTTCTCAAACTATGGAAAAGGGCTGGATATCACAGCGCCGGGTTCTGATATTCCAAGCTTGGTGCCGAACGGAAACGTGACGTATATGAGCGGAACTTCAATGGCGACGCCATATGCCGCTGCGGCCGCCGGACTATTGCTTTCTCAAAATCCGAAGCTGAAACCGAATGAAGTTGAGGATATTCTGAAGCGTACAGCTGACGATATTTCCTTTGACAGTGTGGACGGCGGAGAAGAAGAACTGTATGACGAAAACGGTGATCCGATTGAAATTCCTCATATTCCCGGCGTTGACTGGCATTCCGGCCACGGCCGTTTGAATGTGATGAAGGCGGTCAGCGCGGTAGATTTACAAATGAAGATCAACAAGCTTGAAGATACGCAGACAGCCGTCCGGGGAACAGCAAAAGCAGGCACGGCAGTTGAAGTTAAAAATGGCAAGAAAAAGCTGGGCACCGCAAAAGCCGGAAAAGACGGCAAATTCAAAGTTAATATTCCAACCCAGAAAAAAGATCAAGTATTGCATATCAATGCCTCATTGGGTGATGCAAAAACGTCTGTCAAAACAGTTGTGGTAAAAGGCAAACCATCAGGCGCTCCAAAAGTAAATGGAGTGAAAGCGAAAGACACGGCAGTAAAAGGAAAAGCAAACAGTAAGGCAGAAATCAAGGTCAAAAATAAATCGAAAAAGGTCATAGCCTCTGCAAAAGCGGATAAAAAAGGAGCGTTTTCTGTAAAAATCAAAAAACAAAAAGCAGGAACCGTCCTTTATGTCACGGCGGCCGATACAGATAAAAAAGAAAGCAAAGCGGTAAAAGTGGTTGTGGAAAAATAGAAAAAACAGGCGGAGCTTCGGCGGCCGCCTGTTTTTTTTATTCAGTTCCGTCCCGCTGAACAGCGGAGTACATAATGGATCGTTTCCCATCCGACGCGGTCCATTCAAACCGGTCGTTTGAGGAGGACCCTCTGCTGTAATGATGCTGCAAGGCGCACTGGGCTTCATCATTTGAAAAATGATAAAAGGATACGCCCTCTTCTTCTTCCGGACTGCCGCCTGAAAATAAACCTTTATTATAAGAAAATACACAGTCAAATACAGATAAGCCGAAGACACGCAAATGCTGTAAAAACGCAAGAAAGGTCTCATCATCAAGCGAATCCAAAAGAGCCATTAACGGACGCTTAATCGACTTTTCATAGCGGATGCTTTCCCCGCCGGAAAGCGGAATACGCCGTCCGTCACGGATCACGGCAAAGCTGCTTGAAATGCCGGATTTCTCCCATACTCCGTTAAGCTGAATATAAACGGGGGCATTCGGAAGGCTTTCGGCAAGCAGCATATCGCCTTCCTCATTTTCAATGACGCATATCCCGTCTTCTACGATGATTGTTCCATATTCCCATTTTCTTTCTTCTGTAAATAAATACTGTTTTCGCTTCATAGAATGGGGTAATCTCCTTTTTTATTTCATCCTCACCGTTCTTTCCAATTCAGGCTTGTCTCATACAAGTCTTTATGGGACAAATCAACTATAAGCCTATAGATGCATAAGCTAAGAAAGGTGCTGAAGGATACGAATTTGATACCGAAAGAAACGGGATTGGAGCTGATATTACATGTGCGGTATTACGGGTTGGGTCGATTTTAAAAAGCAGCTCGTCCAAGAAAAACAAACGATGAACAAAATGACAGACACTCTTTCCAAACGAGGACCTGATGATACAAACGTTTGGGGAAAGCATCATGTTTTATTCGGACATAAAAGGCTTGCTGTTGTGGACATTGAAGGCGGGCGCCAGCCGATGGCTTGTACCTTTCAAGGAAATACGTATACCATCATTTACAATGGTGAACTGTATAATACAGAAGATTTGCGAAAAGAACTGCAGGCTCGCGGCCATCGGTTCGAACGGACTTCTGACACGGAGGTCTTGCTGCACAGCTATATTGAATGGCAGGAAGAATGTGTTCATCGCCTGAATGGCATTTTTGCCTTTGCCGTTTGGGATGAAAAACGGAATCAGTTATTTGCGGCGAGGGATCGGCTCGGCGTGAAGCCGTTTTTTTATACGGAGAAAGGTTCTTCGTTTCTATTTGGCTCCGAAATCAAAGCCATACTCGCCCATCCTGGTGTGCCGGCCCGCGTGGACAGAAACGGGCTTGCCGAGATATTTGGGCTCGGCCCGTCTAGAACCCCCGGCATGGGTGTATTTAAAGGGATAAAAGAAGTTCGTCCCGCACACGCACTGACCTTTACAAAAGACGGGCTGAATATGTGGCGCTATTGGAATGTGGAAAGCAAGAAACATACAGACAGCTTTGGCGAGACTGTCGCAAACGTAAGGTACTTATTTAAAGACGCGGTGACACGGCAGCTCGTGTCGGATGTGCCGGTCTGTACGTTCTTATCCGGCGGGCTTGATTCAAGCGCCATCACTGCCATTGCAGCAGGCCATTTTGAAAAAGAAGGAAAAGGCCCACTTCATACTTATTCGATTGATTACGAGGAGAACGACAAATTTTTTAAGGCAAGCGCGTTTCAGCCGAACGACGATGGCCCGTGGATTGAAAAAATGACAGAAGCATTCGGCACACAGCATCACAAATGTGTTATCAGCCAGGCAAAGCTTGTTGAATATTTGGAAGAGGCTGTGTATGTGAGAGATTTACCGGGAATGGCGGATGTTGATTCTTCTTTACTGTGGTTTTGCAGGGAGATGAAAAAAGACTTTGTCGTCGGCCTCTCCGGGGAGTGTGCGGATGAAATATTCGGCGGGTATCCGTGGTTCCATACTGCTGATGCGGAGGCGGGATTTCCGTGGATGAGATCTACAGAAGAGCGGATTACCCTGTTACAAGATTCGTGGCAAAATAAGCTGAATCTGAGAGAATACGTGAATGCCAAATATGAAGAAACCTTGGCGGAAACGCCGTTATTAGACGGAGAAACCGGGGAAGATAAAGTGAGAAGACAGCTTTTCTATTTGAATATGCTGTGGTTTATGACAAATCTATTGGATCGCAAGGATCGGATGAGCATGGGAGCAAGCCTTGAAGTGCGGGTTCCGTTTGCCGACCACCGCCTTGTGGAATATGTATGGAACATACCGTGGGAGTACAAAATGCATGATCAGCGGGAAAAGGGGATTTTACGCAAAGCGCTTGAGGGGATTTTACCAGACGAGATTTTGTACCGCAAAAAAAGCCCTTATCCAAAAACCCATCACCCGGAATACACAAGAGCAGTCAGTGAGTGGCTGAAACAACTTCTGAGCCAGAAAGATTCGGTGCTTCACACGCTTCTGAACAAAAATAAAATGGATCAGCTATTAGAAACAGAAGGTTCATCCTTTCAGGTGCCTTGGTTTGGGCAGTTAATGAAGGGGCCGCAGCTGATTGCGCATCTTGCTCAAATCCATACATGGTTTGAAGCATACCGCATTGATATAGACGAATAAAATTTATATGCCGGTTCCTGATAAGGAATCGGCATATGTTTTATAGATAAAGGACGAGCTTCGGGATACGATGATATGTGACAAAGCCGCAAAAACATAATAGACTTGGAGAAGAATTTTGGAAAGGAGTGAATACGAATGGCTGATATCAAAAGAGCCTATCAGCAATGTGAAGAAATCACAAAAACGCATGCCCCGACATGTTATCAAGCATTTACGTTCCTTCCGCTGAAAAGAAGGCAGGCGGCCTGTGCGGTTTATGCTTTTTGCCATACAGCTATCACGATAGACGATAAAGACGAGCTGTCTGCATTAGAAAGAGATGCGGAACAATGTCTCGCCGGTACATATGAAGAGAATCATTTTTTGTGGGCAGCGCTTGCCGATGCTTTCCGGCAGTTTGCGTTAGAAGCGGAACCTTTTCGGGAGTTCATCGCCGGTATTCATGAAAATAACGAAAAAACGAGATTTGAAACGCTCGATGAATTGCTCATGTTTGCATATCAAACGGGGAGCACAGCCGGATTGATGCTTTTGCCGATTCTCACCAAAAGAAATAAAGAAAAACTTCGCCAGGCTGCCGTATCCCTCGGCTTGGCTATCCAGCTGACCCGAATGCTGCGGGATGCCGGTAAGGATTTCCGCCGGAAAAGGCGTATTTGTTTTCCTCAGCAGGCGATGCGGGAATTCGGCTATACAGAAGATGATTTTTGCAATGAGACGGTTAATAAGGCCTTTGTTTCAACATGGGAGTATGTCGCCTTTGAAGCGGAAGCGTATGCCGAGGAATGCTTTGACGCAATGTCCCTCTTTCCTCGATATTCCCAATCATCAGTAAAAGCCGCAGCTTCTTTATATAAAGCCGTTTTAGACAAAATCAGAGCGGAACATTACGAGGTTTTTACCAAGAATATGGCGCTGACGGAAAAGGAAGCAGATGTCATCCTGCAGCAGCTTGAAAAAAATCCCGGCTCTCTTTAGAGACCGGGATTTATGCTATTCCTTTTTGAATCCAAATTCGGGAGCGCCATCTTCTGTACATTAAAATTCCTCTGATCCATTCATCTGCGATAAAGGAAATCCAAACGCCGGCTAGGCCGAATCCTAAATGGATGCCGAAAAGATACGCGAGCGGAAGTCCGATGCCCCACATTGAAATCATCGCCATGTAGACCGGAAACTTTGCATCACCAGCAGCACGCAAGGAGTTGATGATGATGACATTAAATGAACGGCCGGGTTCAAGAATAATCGTCATGACAATCAGCATGCTTGCTGTTGCGATAATATCAGGGTTCTGGCTGAAGATGCCGATGAGCTGTTTGGAAAACAGAGACATGATAACTGAAGTTCCCGCAGCGATTCCGAGCGCCCAATACAGGCTTTTCATACAGCGGTCATAGGCATCGTCAAATTGTTTGGCTCCGATATAACGGCCGATTAAAATCTGTGTTCCTTGACTGATGGCGGTCCCAAACAGCAGGATAAACATTGTGATGTTTTGTGTGTATACTTTTGTAGTGAGGGCCTGTGCGCCCATAATGGCGATAAAATAGGTAATCACCATTTGTGAAATGTTGTAGGAAAGCTGCTCCCCGGCAGAAGGAATTCCGATTTTCAGCAGCTTGCGCAAATGCTCTTTATGCACGTGAAACACTTTTTTCAATGTCAACGTTAGATTGATGCGTTTATTAACAATTACGATCATAGCAATTAATCCGATGACGCGGGCGATGGATGTTGACATGGCCACGCCGGCCACGCCGAGAACAGGCAATCCGAACGGCCCGAAAATGACGAGAAAGTTACCGGCAATATTTAAAACGTTCATGCCGATGGTGACAAACATTGTATCTTTTGTATAGCCGTAGCTCTTTAAAATCGCACTGAACGTCATGATTAACGCCTGAATAAACGAAAGGCCTCCGACAACTTGTAAAAAGATTTTCGCATCGGGCATCAGGTCATTGGTCAGCCCCATCATATGCAGCATCGGAACGGCTGCCATAAACACAGCGGCGCTGATGACGAGACTGATAACAAAGTTAGCCCCGATGGATACGTAAGCGACCTCTATCGCTTCTTTCTTTCGCTTTGAGCCCAAAAATTGAGAAATAATGATAGTCGTTCCTGTAGCGATAAAGCTGAACATCACGATAATTAAATTCAAAATCTGGTTGCTCACACCGACCGCAGCCACGCTGTTATCGGAATATTGACTGAGCATCAGAGTGTCGGCATTCCCCATAAACATATATAATGAAACCTCAATAAATATCGGCCAAGTCAGCGAAAATAATGAGAGTTTTTGATCAGCAGGTTGTTTCAATGCAGTTTGACGTAAGACAGCCTGTTTCATAGCGCTACCCCTTTCTTTTTAAAAAAATCAACGTTTTAAAGTGTACCGCCATTTCCTTATAATAAAAAGGGAGAGAGCCGAAACTTCTTGCAATAATCCGACTTAAAAAGGAGGATGAAAAAAGTGCCGCGCATCATGTTTACAGTGCCGCCTTTTCCGGTCTTTATCGCAGCCGGTGAAGGTGTTTTTAAAAAAGGCGAAATGCATGCGAGACGAATTTTTTCCGTATTTGATCTTATCTATGTAAAACAAGGAACCTTATATATAACAGAAAATGACCAGACCTTCTCGGTGGGAGGAGGCGAATATATTTTGCTGTCGCCCGGCTTGGAGCATTTCGGTTCAAGGGGCTGTGAAGAAAATACTTCCTATTATTGGCTTCATTTCGACGAAAAAGGGTATGAATTCACGCAAAAAGGCGGGAACAATTGGGCGGAGCTGCTGCAGGAAAAAGGCAGCTTTGAAGAGCCGGCCCGCTACCGCCTGGCCTTGCCTCGCAAAGGAAAGGTGCAGCGTCCGCTATTTATGGAAAAACAATTTGACAGCTTAATGGATTACACTGCTGAAAACTCGGATTTGCCGCTTCGCAAGCAAATCCTGTTCGAAGAGCTTTTGCTGCATCTCCAAAAAGAGTCATTTCAGATTCCGTCAGCTAAAGAGCGGGTCGCATGGGACGCCGCCAGATACTTGCAAGAGCATTATAAAGAGCGGGTGACGATAAAGGACCTCTCTTACGCGCTCCACTATCATCAGGATTACGTGACCCGCTGTATGCAGCAAGTGCTCGGAGTAACTCCGGGCCAATATACAAACAAGGTGAGAATGACAGAGGCGAAGCGCCTGCTGTCTTCAACAAATGACAAAATGGGGGTTATCGCGGAAACCATCGGAATGGAGGACCCGACTTATTTTTCAAAGCTCTTCAAACAGACTGAAGGCGTGTCTCCGATTGAATACCGTAAAATTGTAAGCCGGAAAATCGAGTAGTTACTTTTCAATATTTGACAATAAAGTGAATGTTTTATAGAAACATTTCGTATGTGCACCTTCTCTTGGTAGGATAGAATAGGGCGGTTTCTATTCGTCTGAAAGATAAGAGGAGGTGCTGATTTGTGGATAAATCTGAAACGGTTTTCAGTTTTGAGCAAAGTCGTGTCACAATTAAAGATTATATCAAGCTTGTAAAACCGGGAATTATTATATCAAACTCAATTGCCGCATTCGGCGGGTTTTGGATCGCGTATGTGAGTTCAGAAAAAGCTTTAACAGGTTCCGCGTTTTTTTTGACCATGCTGGCGGCTATGATCGGAACGGCGTTTGTTATGGCTTCAGGCACAGTATATAACAATTATTTTGACAGAAAGATTGATGCCAAAATGGCCCGTACACGTCATCGGGCATCTGTCACTGGGAAAATGTCTGCGGCCTCGATTATCACTTTTGGTACATTCTTAGGAATAGCCGGACTGGGGATGCTGGCGGCCCTGAATGTGTTAACCGCTGTTTTAGGCTTTTTAGCTTTTATTTTCTATGCCGTGATTTATACGATCTGGTTTAAAAGAACGTCCGTCTGGAGCACGGTTGTAGGGAGTTTTCCGGGAGCCGCGCCGCCATTGATGGGATATTGCGCTGTGGCGGGACAAATAGACATGACAGCAGTTGTACTGTACGCCATTATGTTCTTATGGCAGCCTCCTCATTTTTGGGCAATCGGCATCAGGCGAAAAGAAGAGTATCGAGCGGCAGGCGTCCCGCTGTTGCCGGTTGTAAAAGGCAATCATGTGACAAAAATAAGCATACACCGTTATATTACAGTGCTTGTTCCCGTTACACTTTTGCTTTCCTTTTATGTCGGCCTTCATCATTTGAGCCCGCTCTATTTTATTTCTGCCTTAATCCTCGGATTCATATGGATATATAAAAGCTATCAGGGATTTAAAACGGATGATGATGTTCAATGGTCAAAGGGTATGTTTATCTATTCTCTTTTTTATTTTTGTATATTGTTTTTCATTATGATGATCGACTCTTTCGTCATGGCTTTTTTTGTACAATGATAAACGATGCCTCATACCCTGATCCGTCCACCTTCCGCAGCCCTGTTCTTTTCTGATAAAATAATGAAACACGAAAATGGTGAAGGAACGGATGAGGGATTTAAAATGAAAAAAACAATTTATGACGTGGCAAAAGCGGCAGGCGTCTCCATTACAACAGTATCGCGTGTCATTAACAATACCGGCAGAATCAGCGTGAAAACCCGGCAGAAGGTGATGGCCGTCATGAAAGAAATGGATTATCTGCCTAATGTGCATGCCTCCGCGCTGACAGGAAAACGCTCGAATATTATCGGCCTGCTGACTCCGGACATATCGAATCCCTTTTTTGGCGAGCTGGCAAAAAGCATTGAAGACAGGGCAGACGAGCTTGGTTTCAATATCATTATTTGCAGCACGGATCATGATTCGAAAAAAGAATCGAAATACTTCTCAATTCTCAAGCAAAAAAGCGTGGACGGTATCATTTTTGCAACCGGAATTGAAAATCATGACAGCATGTCCGCATTGAAAGACATCGTCAATGATGATATCCCGCTTGCCATGATTTCTCAAGATAAACCGCTCGTTCCGATGGACATTGTCATTATCGACGATTTTCTCGGCGGCTATGTGGCAACGAACCATTTGCTGTCCTTGGGCCATAAAAAAATCGCCTGCATCATGGGGGACGGCTCCACAACAGGTGAAAAAGACAGGATGAAAGGATTTCGGCAGGCTATGCAGGAGGCGGATGTGCCGATTGATGATTCGCTCTTTGTCCCAACAGTATTTTCATTGAAAAGCGGGAAAGAAGAAGCGGGCAAATTGTTTGATAGAAGCATGCCGACCGCCATTTTTGCATTTAACGACGTTTTGGCGTGCGCGGCGATTCAGGCAGCGAGAGAAAGGGGAATCAAGGTGCCGGAGGATCTGTCCATCATCGGATTCGATAATACCGTTCTTGCAGAAGTGGTCGATCCGCCGCTTACCACGATGTCTCAGCCGATTCCTGAAATGGGCCGCCTAGTCGTCGAACTGCTTGTTGATGAAATGAAAGGAAAGAAAACGGCAAAACAAAAAATCATGTTATCACCCGAGCTTGTCATCAGACATTCTACCGCTAGATTAAAAGAAATTCCGCCAGTCCGGCTTTCATAGCGGTCTTTTTTTTGTGAAAATGAATGTGTGAGAAAACAAAAAACATATTGCGAATTGGAAAAAGGCATTATAGAATGAAATCATCTCATTGAGAAAGCGCTTGCGCAAATATAAGAAAACCGTTAACTCGGTCATATGATGCTGAAACAGTACTTTATTTTATCTAGATTATAAAGCGCTTTCTTCAAGGTTAATCCCGGACGGAATCATCACATGTAAAAGCTTCGGCGGCCGGGTCAGACAACATAAGGAGTTGATTGGCAATGACAAATCAAGTAAGATGCGCGGTGTTGGGGCTAGGGAGGCTTGGTTACTATCATGCAAGAAACATCATCAACGAAGTACGCGGAGCAAAGCTCGTCAGCGTATGTGACCCTATGAAGGGAAGGGCCGAGCAGGTCGCCGAAGAGTTCGGCTTGGAAAAATGGACGGATAATCCGGATGTGATTTTGGAAGATCCTAATATTGACGCCGTTATCATTGTCACCCCGACAAGCACCCATGCAGAGGTGATCAAAAAAGCCGCGGAACACGGCAAGCAAATCTTCGTTGAGAAGCCGTTGACGCTGAACCTTGAAGAATCAAAAGAAGTGATAGAAAAGGTAAAAGCAACAGGCGTCATCTGCCAGGTCGGCTTTATGAGGCGATTCGATCCCGCATATGCAGATGCAAAAAGGCGCATAGACGCCGGAGAAATCGGCAAGCCCATTTACTTTAAAGGCTTTACGAGGGACAGCGGTTCACCCCCTCCGGAGTTTATTAAACACAGCGGCGGCATTTTTATTGACTGCTCGATACACGACTACGACATTGCTCGTTATGTGATGGGAGCCGAAATCACCTCTGTTTCCGGACATGGCCGGATTTTGAACAATCCGTTTATGGAAGAGTACGGTGACGTTGATCAAGCGTTAACCTATCTTGAGTTTGATTCAGGTGCGGCCGGTGATGTTGAAGCAAGCAGGACCTCCCCTTACGGACATGATATCCGAGCGGAAATTATCGGGACAGAAGGCAGTATATTTGTTGGAACATTGCGAAATCAGAATGTGACGATCCTAACGTCAGCAGGCAGCAACTATGAGATCATACCAGATTTTCAAACTCGTTTTCACGAGGCATATTGTTTAGAACTCCAGCATTTTGCTGAATGCGTTCAAACAGGAAAACGTCCGCTTGTCACCGAGGTCGACGCAACGATCAATTTAGAAATCGGAATAGCAGCAACCGACTCATACAAAACCGGCAAACCTGTAAAGATCCATATGGATAAAATTCAAGCGTATGTGTAACACACCAAAGCGCCCTTGCAGCAGGACAATGCCGGCTTTGAAAGATGGAAGAGAAAGTGGAAAATGATTCAAACGGAGGCGTCACGCTTGGGATTGCTCCGATCAGCTGGGCGACGATCTTCCGGAACGAGACGCGACCCGCTGGAAGTATTGAAAACCTATTTTAATAGAATCAGATATGTGCATGTAAAGGACGTAAGAAAGGACATTTTTTATGAGGTTCAAGAAAAAAATCTGGATTTCCGGCAGGCTGTCCGTAAAGGGGTTTTTACGATGCCCTGCTCGGGAACGGAGATTTTGATTTTTTTGCCCATTGTGAAAGGGTTGGCGGCAAAGGCAGTACAGCCCGGCTAGGTCATCGTTGAAGCGGAACAGGACCCGGCAATCTATGGTCCTTATGATTATGACAAACGGGCAAAAACATATATGGCCGGTTTGCTTGTTCGTGAACGAAACAGATAGCGGGCTGACAGTCGAAAATCTAGCTTACGATTGCCAGCCGCGTGTCTTACTGTTTCGATTTATACAAATATTGGATATAATCAGTTGCGATTCCTGTATGCCCCAGTTGCCGCAGCATCGCCGTAATATTCCCGCGATGATACGTACCGTGGTTGACAATATGCTGCATGATTTCTGCGTATGTGGTGTCAAGCGTGCCGTAGTGCTCATGATAAATGGAAAAGGGCTGGTCCAAGTTTTTCTGGCGGGTGAAAAAATCGTTATACTGCCCGTTTAAAGCCAAAAACTGATTTTCAATCGCTCCGAGTTGCCCCTGAATACCTTGAAATTGGCTTAGACCGTTAATAGCGTCTTGAAAAGAATCTCCTAAAAGCGTTCTGAGCCATAGGTGATCTGTTTGGCACATGTGAAACAGCACTTCATTTATGGAAGAAAAAACACTCTTTGTTTCTTGATTGGCAATGTCGGCCGGCAGGCTTTTTATGTGTTCAAAAATCCGTTTGTTCGCCCATGTGTGATACTGATAAAGCTGTTCTATATTATTCATCTGACTCCCCCTTACAATTATTATTCTCTTTTTTATTCGGCATTTCCTTTTTTTAAAACAGCAGTACGGCCCCGAAATAAATTGCAGCCCCTACATCACCAAAGCTGAACATTGATTTAATACGATCATCAGTCCTCCGGCGTATCCAGTGTTTAAAACATTCGCCCGGCCAAAACCAGACGATAAACCAAACCCAAGAAACGGCAATGCAAGACAGCGTATATAACCATTTATCAAGCCCAGTGTGTTGATGCGATTGGGTGCCGATCACACCGGCAGTGTCCAAAATGGCGTGCGGATTTAAGGAAATCGCTGCCGCAAATGCGGCTTGTTTTTAGCGCTGACGTTCTTTTGCGTCTCATCCGGATACGGCCGGCTGTGCCATGTCACCCAGCCCATATAAGCAAGAAACAAAAATCCGCACGTAAGCATGATCGTTTCAAAGACGGGAATCTGCTGCACAACAACCGAAACTCCCGCGACAGCTGGAACAAATCAAAAGGGTGTCGCAAATCGAAGCGGTTAAGGCGGCGGGAAAAGCGCTCCATACTGTGCTTTCAAAACAGCGGAGACAAGAAATGATTCGGCTGACAACAAACGAGCGGCTGCCAATCATTGAGGACGATGTGTACGGAGATTTGTGGTTTGAAGAAAAGACGCCGCCTCCAATATAGCCGACGGATAGGGAAGGAAATGTCCTGTATCTGGGCACGTTACCAAGACGGTGAGTACGGGACTTCGCATCGGCTGGGTGACCGGATCTGAATCGGTGATTGAGAGGCTGGCTGATATCAAAATGCAGGCAGATTAAGGTTCAAGCGATTTGTCCCAGTGGGCTTCGGCAAAGTGGCTGTAAGAAGCTCGTTATGAAGAGCATCTTGCGTGGCTGAGGAAAGAGCTGAAAGCCAGCAGAGATGCAACGCTCCGTTTTCTGCAGCGATATGCGGGAGATATCGCCCGGTGGAACGTTTCCGCAGGCAGTTTCTATATTTGGGTGACGTTTCATCGGCCGCTCCCTACAGACGGTTATTTAACCAGGTGCTGGCAAAAAACGTTCTCCTGAATCCCGGTTCAGTATATGATCCAGATGACCGGCAAAGCTTGTGGCTGTCTTATTCATACGCCGCCCTTCCTAATATCGAGAAGGGCATTAAACGGCGCGGCAATTGATGTCCGAGCACACGAACTAAAAAGGGGGCTCCCTGTGTTCATTTCTCTTATGTAATGACCGCGCCGAGTGCTCTGGCGAATACGATTGCCTGTTGCGGAGTTATTTTGCAGCCTTTCAGCTTTTCAAGTGAAACATGAATCTGTTCAAACCTGCAGCTGCTGATGTCCATTTTTTGAAGAGACGTCCCGATAAAGTTTGCGCCCTCCAAGTCACACGAATCAAAATGTGTGTGCTGCAAGACAGCGTCATTGCATTCACATTGTAAAAGTGAGCATTGATCAAAACGAACCTGCTTCATATTAGAAAAAAGGAACGAACTGAAATTGGCGGGGCACTGGCTGAACAAAACATTCCGCATGGTTGCTTCCGCCAAATTGATTCCTAGCAGCTTTGACTGTCTCCATTCGGTTCTATGGATAATAGCGCCGCTAAAATCGGCATTAGACAGATCGCACTTTTCAAACAGCACATCGGTTAATTCAATGTTCCGGAATGAGACATCAATAAATGCCACGTTTCTGAAAACCACCTGATCTGCGCATATTCTTTCAATGTCTTCCCCAATGATCGAACAATCTTCAATCAGGCACATCTCGAGTTGATCATCTTGCGTCAGCCCCTCGTCGAAGCTGGCTGCTGTAAGGGTTTCCGGAATTCGGGGTTTTTGAATGGCGCTTGTATTCATCTGATGACATCCTTTACTGATCTTGCGGCAAGATACTCCGCTGAGACATTTTTTTAGAGTTTGATAATAAATTGCAAAGCTATGCGATACATATAGTTAAATGAGCGCCTTTTAAGGCTGGTGAAGTTTAACCGCAGCAGCCATGCAGCTGGAAGCGGCCATTAAAACAGGGAACTCCAAGCAGGCTGAATACAGAGCGAAGTTTTATAACGATAAAGCTTTGACTGTTCAACCGGCCGAGAATATCAGTATGTTTACTGTGTTTAATGGCGGTTCGTCCCGCTTATTTCTAAAAGCATAATGGGAAGGTCCTTTTACGTCAAGGGGCGGCGGATGATCACTGGGGAACATGACAGGAGGTTTTAAAATGGGGCATTACATTCAAACGGAAGAGCATGTGACATTATTTGTGGAAGATATCGGTTCGGGCCGGCCGATTGTCTTTTTGCATGGCTGGCCGTTGAATCATCAGATGTATGAGTATCAAATGAATGAGCTGCCGAAAAAAGGCTTCCGTTTTATCGGCATCGACTTTAGAGGCTACGGAAAATCTGACCGCCCGTGGACCGGCTATGATTATGACACGATGGCAGATGATGTAAAGGCTGTCATATACACCTTGCAGCTTGAAGATGCCGTGCTCGCCGGATTTTCAATGGGGGGAGCCATCGCCATCCGTTACATGTCGAGGCACGATGAAGCAGATATTAAGAAGCTGATTCTGATGGGAGCCGCAGCGCCTGCGTTTACAAAACGGCCGTATTACCCGTATGGCTTCTTGAAAAAAGACGTCGACGACTTGATTGTCCAATTCAGAAATGACCGACCGAAAGCACTTGCAGATTTCGGGCAATTATTTTTTGAAAAGCATATCTCGCCGGAATTCAGGCAATGGTTTCAGGAGCTGAATTTGAATGCTTCCCCCTATGGCACGATTCATTCCGCTATAGCTTTAAGAGACGAGGATTTAAGAAAAGAGCTCGGAGACATTAAGGTGCCGACTCTCATTATGCACGGCGTCAAGGATAAGGTATGTCCGTTTGATTTCGCCAGAGAAATGAAGCGCGGCATCAAACAAGCCAAATTAATTCCGTTTGAAGAAAGCGGCCATGGGGTCTTTTTTGACGAGAAAGAAAAATTAAATAATGAAATCATGCGGTTTTCAAGGTAAAGCGCGAAAAAACCCGATGTAAGGATTCGGGTTCTTTTCACACGTTTATATGATTCCTTTAGTATGCAGTTCATTAATGATCAAGTCTGCTGCATCCGCAATGGATATTTTATCTGATTCAATCGTCAGATCAGGCGAAAGCGGAGCTTCATAAGGAGAGTCGATTCCCGTGAAATGTTTGATTTCTCCGCTCCTCGCTTTTTTGTAAAGCCCTTTAGGATCGCGTTCTTCGCAAATATTCAGGGGGCATTTGATATAAATTTCAAAAAATTCTTCTCGAGGAAATTTCTCTTTAACCATCTTTCGGTCTTCTCTGAATGGAGAGATAAAAGCCGTTAGGATAATCTGGCCGCTATCTACAAAGAGCTTTGCGACCTCTCCGATCCGCCGGATGTTTTCTACTCTGTCTTCGGCACGGAAGCCAAGGTCTTGGTTCAAACCGTGCCGGATGTTGTCACCGTCGAGCACGTAGCTTTGAATGCCTCGTTCATACAGCTTTTCATCAACCGCATTGGCCATCACGGATTTGCCTGAGCCTGATAAGCCGGTAAACCAAAGAACACAGCTTTTGTGCCGATTTAACTTTTGCCTGTCAGCCTTCATCACAGCCGTGGGGTGCCAGACGATATGCTGGTTATTGCTCATGATGGACCTCCGTTATATGCTGGATGGCAATCGGCTTTTGGTGCAGACCTTTCATCAGGACATTGGCAACTTCCGGCCTGCTGAATTCTTTAGGGAGCTTTTTGCCTTGGCGCAGCAGTTCTCTTACTTTTGTTCCGGATAAGTGAATGTGGTCTCTCGCGCTGTGGGGGCAAGTTTTAGAGGTGCCCATGTTTCCGCATTTTCGGCAATAAAAGCTATGCTCGAAGAACATCGGCTTTATGCCCAGCTCCTCTTCAGTAAATGATTGGAATATCTGTTGCGCGTCATACGTGCCGTAGTAGCTGCCGACACCCGCGTGATCGCGGCCGACGATAAAATGTGTACACCCGTAATTTTTTCGGACGAGGGCATGGAAAATGGCTTCGCGCGGCCCAGCATAACGCATAGCCGCCGGGAATACCGATAACATCACGCGGTCTTTTGGATAATAATGGTCAAGCAATACTTGATAGCTCTCCATCCTGATATCACTTGGTATATCATCTGCTTTTGTTTCTCCGACAAGCGGATGAAGCAGCAAGCCATCTGTTATTTCTAACGCCGATTTTTGGATATATTCGTGCGCTCTGTGAACGGGGTTGCGGGTTTGGAAGCCGACGATGGTTTTCCAGCCTAGTTTATCAAACGCGGCCCTTGTATCGGCCGGGGTGCAATAGAACTGTTCAAACGCTTTTTCAGGCAGGCGGCTTGCGGTGATAGGACCGCCGATATAAGTGCCGGGCCGCTCCAGCAATTTTTTAACGCCTGGGTGAGCGGGGTCATCCGTTTGGAAAACAGACAGAGCTTCCTGAATCTTATCCGGCTGATAGATATCGGTAACGGTCAGGGTTCCATAAATAACTGTATCTTTCACCAATGTAATCTTATCGCCAATGGACACCTGCTTTGCGGTTTCTTCATTGACAGGCAGCGTGACCGGCAAACTCCATGGCAGACCGTCTGCCAAACGCATTTCTTTCACAACAGATTGGTAGTCTTTCTCCCCTAGAAATCCTGATAACGGACTATACCCTCCAATGGCGATCAGCTCAAGGTCGCTTAATGCCAGCTGATCAAGCTCAGCTTCGCATACACAATCCTCAAAAGAGCATTTACGATCCAACCGGTTTATTAAAATGCCTCCATGAGGCTCATTTACATTCACTTGGTAAAACCTCCATCTTTTAAGGTTCATTTTGAGTATTTCTGTATGAGTTAGATTACTCCAGATGCAATCCGCACTCCGTTTTTTCGCGCCCGGCCCATCTTCCCGCTCTTTCATCATGCGGATTGGAAGAAGGCAATGTACACATTTCACAGCCTATGCTCGGGTAATTTTGATCGTGCAGCTTGTTGTACGGCAGATCGTTGAGCTGAATGTAATTCCACACGTCATTCCATGTCCAGTGAATAAGAGGGCAGATTTTAATTAATTTAAATTTTTGGTCTCTGTTGATGAATTTGACATGTTTTCTTGCGGATGATTGTTCCCGTCGCAGCCCTGAAATCCATGCATCCATTCCCGATAGATGTTTTTGCAAAGGCTCGATTTTTCGCATTTGGCAGCACAAATTCGGATTGTGTTTCCACAGCTCGCTGCCATATGTCTTTTCCTGGTCCTCTACACTCAGATCGGGCTCGAGAAGCTGAATGATAAACCCGGGATATTTGTTTTTGGCTGTTTCAATGAGTTCGTACGTTTCTTTAAAATGCAGTCCTGTATCCAAAAAAATAATGTGCGCATTTTTATTGATCTTAGAGATCAAATCAAGAAGCACCATTCCCTCAGCGCCGAAACTGCAGGCATATACGATCTGATTCCCATAAGTCCGGAAAGCCCATTTCAGAACATCAAGTTCGTCGATGAGCTTTGCCGTTATATCATTTGCAGCCGTGTCACTCCATGTTTCATAGGTGATGTGTTCACGCAACTTTATTCCCTCCGCTCCTGAAACGCTTCGTTTGTTCTCTGAACTATAGATTAAGTTATAGGCAGACTATTCACCTTCTCCTTAAATGTTCTTGGTTTTTACTACATATCTTTCATAGATTGGCAGGGAGGAGCGGAACCAATAGGCGGTTTAATGAATATACTTTTTTGACTTGACCGCAATGTTTATTGCCTGAAGGAGGGGTAGGATGCCGGTTACGATTTATCAGGGAAATGATTATTCGCCCGCTCCGGCAGACATCAATATCGTAATTGATGTGATCAGAGCATTCACCGTCGCCCATTATGCTTTTATCGGAGGGGCGAAGAAGATTCTATTAGTCAGAACAACGAAAGAAGCATTTCATCTAAAAAAAACATACCCGGATTATCTATTAACGGGGGAGGTGAAAGGCGTCGGGATCAAAGGATTTGATTTAGATAACTCTCCTAAACGCGCGGCGGGACATGATATGGCGGGGAAGACGCTCATTCAAAAAACAACTAACGGCGTAAACGCGGCATTGCATGCATTACAGGCGGAACACATTCTGGTCACCGGTTTTTCGAATGCTAAAACAACGGCGGAATATACCGCTGCACTTAGCCGCCGGCAAAAAGAGCCCGTGATCAACATCATAGCTTCCCACCCGACAGGTGATGATGATATGGCCTGCGCCGAATATATCAAAGGCATCATTGAAGGCAACCAGACGATCGCACCCGCTGAAGCCGTTATGAGAATCAAAAACTCTCATGTTGCCGAGAAGTTTTTCGATCGTGAGAATCCTTTGTTTGATCCGGACGATATCACTTATTGTATAAAAGAAATACCGGGCCATTTTGTGATGAAAATCAATCCGAAAAAAGAAGTACCAATGATTGAGAGGGTTATAATATGAATCATTTCACGCTTGATTTGCCATTGAGAACAATTAAACCGAGAAAAACCGGCCTGACCATTTTAATTGATAATGGCTATCCACTGCATTTTTTTAAAGATTCAATCGAAGGAGCGGCCGATTATATTGATTTTGTCAAATTCGGCTGGGGGACATCTTTGATTACGAAAGATTTGGAGGAGAAGATTAGCTGCCTGAAAGAGAATGACGTGAAATACTTCTTCGGAGGCACACTATTTGAAAAATATGCGAGCCAGAAAAAGGTCGATGAATTTTATCGGTACTGTACATCATACGGCTGTGAGTATATTGAAATATCAAACGGAACAATCCCGATAACCAATAAAGAAAAAGCGGCATACATTACAGATTTCTCGTGTGAATTTAATGTATTCAGTGAAGTGGGAAGCAAGGATAACGTGATATCTAATCAGCAAGGGTCGGAAGAGTGGATCGAATCTATTTTCGAAGATATAGAAGCCGGTTCTGAAAAAGTCATAACGGAAGCAAGAGAGAGCGGAACAGGAGGCCTGTGCTCCAGTAATGGGGATATCCGGTTTCAGATAACTGATGATATCTTATCTTCCGGAATTGATATCAACAACCTGATTTTTGAAGCCCCAAATAAAACGCTTCAAACAGGCTTTATCCAAAAAGCCGGTCCTAATGTAAACATGGCCAATATTTCATTTCAAGATGTGATTTCTTTAGAAACCTTGCGGCTGGGATTGCGATCCGATACTTTCTATCTGTAAAAGAAGCGGCTTAAGGGCTCTCGTTTCAGAAGGGAGAGCCTTTAGAGCCTTGCATTATCATTTTTTACGGTACATAGGCGTCAAGAGAGGAAGGGAGGCAAAACGGATTTGATAGATTACATCAATCACTCTTGTGGAAATTAATTGGCAAATAAGCGCTTGGAGCACGATGGCCCAGGCAATAATAGAAGCGGTAATCAAAAAGATCACACAATTTATGGCTAATAGAATATTGCCGGGATTCCCTCCGCGGTAGATGGAAATCATGAGCGCGAGGGCGCCAAAACCCCCGTTGGAAATTTTGTATTTGTATAAAAGGCCGATGCCAAGCCCTAATAAAAGAGACCCGCCTGCCAAATCAAGCCAAAGATTTGCGGCTACATCGGGAAAGGCGGAATCGAAAATCAATACCGAGACAGAGGTGACTGTAATAGAGGCAAGGGTTCCGACAAACGTTCTCATCTCCAGCCATTTCAGGGCGGTGAAAAGCATGGACACATTCACAGCCCAAACCGAAATACCGTGCGGAATATGAAACAAATAGTTGAATAAAACGGCAACGCCAGCCGCTCCTCCTGAAGGGATGTCATGAGGGAATAAAAACAAGGACATGCCAAGCCCTTGTAAAACGCCTCCTGCAAGAATCATACATATCATTTTTACTTTCATGAGCCGCTCCTTTGAAAAAGACTCGTCCGTTGTTTATATTTTATGAGGCTGTCCTTTTATTATGTCAAAATAAAAGAGGTTCAGCCTAATAGGAGGTTCAGCCTAATAGGCTGAACCGTCCCATGTATAATGATTGATCAAGTCCATATTGATTTCTGTGCCGATGCCCGTTCCGGCAGGGATATCAATCGTTCCGTTTGCAGGCTGAAGGGGCACAAGATCTGTAAAAGGATTGTCCATCACATCCCATTCAAGCGGTTCAATCTGATTGTGCTCCATTTTTGACCAAGGCGGCAGGCAGGCTTGTGAAAATAATGCATATAGCCTCGAAAGTGCACCGTCATAGGCGTGAGGGGAAACCCTGGCGCCGAAGTGACGGGCGAGCTGCAGACAATCGCGAAACTCGTCAATTCCATTCACGTGCATGACATCTGGCTGAATGATATCAAAGCCGCGCTGGGAAAGAAGAGGAACAAATTGCTTCGCGCCTTTTATATTTTCGCCTCCTGCAAGAGGGACAGAGAGGCGGCTTCTGAGCAGAGCATTATCTTGTATGTGATCAAGAGGCACAGGCTCCTCAAGCCAAAGAATATTCGTCCATTGTGAAAAATAGCGCTCCCACAGTAAAGCGGTTGCCGCATCATAGCTTTGGTTGGCATCCAATATAATAGAGACTGAATCGCCGCATGCATGCTGAAGCGCTTTGATATGGGCGGCATCCTCTTCAAACGATTTGCCGCCTATTTTTACTTTTATTTGTTTAAACCCTTTTTTCAGCATTGCTTCAGTATGAAGAAGAGAACTGCTGATCCACTGCTGATGATCGGAATATGACTGGAAAGATGCGTATACAGGTATTTGCCGCCTGTAGCTACCTCCCCATAATTCACATACGGAACAATTGGCTGCCTTTGCCGCTATCTCGGTTAACGCCATACTCACAGCTGATGCCGCTCGCTGATGCCACTTTTTTACGGTGCGAACCAAAGGCAGCCGGCAGACGGCCTGTTTTCCAAGAAGGTAAGGGATAATACGGTTGGTAAATCCGACATGTAAAGCGGGCAGCCAATCTACGCATTCGCCCCAGCCATCTATCCCGGAGTCAGTAATGATTCTGATGAGATAACACGTCCGATATTGCTTATATCCATTTGCATCTCCATAGGGCTCTTCCAAGCGGTGGAAAAGCGGGAATGTTTCAATGCGTTCGATTTTCAAAGCTCTGTCGCTACCTTTCTTCAGCGGGCTGCAGACGTTCACTTGACATATGCGGCTTTTCTTTCTCTTTGGTTTCTTCTTCATTTTGATTTACATGAACGAGAAGCAGCACGAGAATGCCGACAGCCAGTGTTAAGCCGGCGATGCTTAAAAACATGCCGGGTCTTGACCATTCCATTAAGCGTCCGAAAATAGGAGGTCCGATCGCGACACCTAAAAACCGAACCGATCCGTATAATGACGTCACAAATCCTCTTCGGTCTTTCCCGACAGCTCCGGTGATGAAGCTGTTGATACAAGGCAGCACAAGCCCGGTGCCGACACTGCTGATGACAAGGATGCTGATAAAAAGAACCAATTGTTCAAAAAAAGATAGCGTGGCATAAGAAATAGTCATGAGCGCCAAACCAAGAACAATCAGCTTTTTCATTAAGGATTGCTTTTGTCCGATTTTACTTCCGGTAATATATGAAGTCACGCACATGACCAATAGCGGAATGGCCAGAATCAGCCCTTTTTTTACGCCGTCCGTATCATAGGTTTTCTCCAGTACATCCGAAAAGTAAAATAAGATCCCGAATAGGGTAAATAAACAGGTTGCTCCCGCCAAATATGCGGTGAAAAGCCATCTGCCCTCTTGTTTAAATACGCTTAATAATCCTTTTGCGTATTTTCCTATCGTTGGCGGCTCCTCCTCTTTTTTCTTCTCTTTAATAAAAATCCACGTCAGCAGAATAGAAAGAGCGCAAAATGCAGGGAATGCAAAAAAAGCTCCATACCAGACTAGTAAGGCTATGAGAGAGCCGATAATGGGTGAAAGGACTTTTCCCATTCCGTTTGACGCTTCGACGATTCCGAGCACTTTGCTTTCCTGCGCCCCTTTAAACAGATCCGCCGACAGGGCCATAGCGATCGGGCCTGTCCCTGCGGCGCCGAGTCCCTGGAGGGCGCGTCCCGCCATGATTAAAGGAAACGATTGATGGAAAAAACCGGCGATTAATCCGCCTATCCCGTACAGAAATAAGCAAGGAATAATAATTTTCTTGCGGGAAAAACGATCTGCGAGGTAGCCGACAACCGGTATAAAAATGGCTGCGGTTATTGAAAAAACCGTTATGACAAGACTGACTTGAAATTGAGATAAATGAAGTTCGGATTTCATTTGCGGTAATATCGGGATTAACATGGAATTACCCAGTGTTAAAATGAGCGGTATAGAACCGATTGCCACAATAGTCATCACATTAGGTTGTTTTGTTTGTGCCACCAAGGCTCACTCCTTTTCTTGCTTAGAATGTCCTTGATGTATCGGTTTATTCAGAAAAACTTAGCGCTCTCTCATATGTAAAAAACCGAATACGGATTGGACCGTATTCGGGCATTTATCATGTATGTTTGAATCAGCCGAGTCCTTGTGACGTAACGGCGACTAAGTGTCCGTTTCGTTTCGGAAAAGAGCTCTTTCGAAGAACCATCAGCGGCGATTCAGTATCTCGTACAAACCCCATGGCCGCCAGATCAGGATCGATACAGCGGTATTCTCCGGAAATATCAATCCGAATCCGTCCTTGCTTCCCATCCGCAAGCTTACTGATTAACAGAGCCGCACATTCTCTGGAAGGCGCGATTAACGGCCCTATTCTCAAGCTGTCCGGCGTCTGGCGGGAAAGTCCATAGCCGACAATTCTGCCATCCTTGTTTTTGGCGACGGTACATTCTAAACAGCCGGAAAACGAGCTGCTGAAGCAGGTGTTCTCTGCCTGTGCCGAATGCCGCCCGGTCTGTTTTTGTTAATGCTTGAAAATCCTTTGTCTGAAAAGGTGCAATGTCTATATCAGAATCCGCTGTGTGAGGCAAAAAGCCGTCACACACATACTTATAAATGGAACTGATTTGCTGAAATCCGGCTTTTTGATAAAGCGGCAGGCCTTGCTCGGTGGCGACAAGCATAATCGGAATGGTATCGTTTAGTTCGCCGATGCATGCCTCCACCATTTTCTTGCCGAGACCGGCCCCTCTGAATTCTTTTTGTACGATCACAAGGCCAAGCGAAGCAAAAGACCCGTATGGAAAAATGCCGGAGCAAGAAAGAAGAGTTCCCTCGCTGTCCTTATAACCAAAAAGGCGTCCATTTTGCAGCAAAAGCCCCAGCTCCCGCTCATCATAACCCGGCCAGCCTGCGTGCCGGCACAATGCGGACAGGCCAGGCACATCTTTTTCTGTTAAAACGGAAAGCGCAGCATCACTCATTGGCATCATTATCACCGTCTTACTTGAGTTTTTTATACATGACAATATGAGGTCCGATACCAGGGAGATCAAATGGATCACCAGTATCCTTCCAGCCAAGCTTTTCGTAGTACCCTTGCACGTGGCATCTGGCGTTGCACCATACCGTTTTTGCCCCCATATCGGCAAGCTTCTGTTCAGCCTGAGTGACAAGCGTGCTTCCGGCTCTCTGCTTGCGGTATCCGGCAAGCGTCGCCATTCCACGCATCTGATAGGATGGGGAAGCTTCAATCAAGGGATGATCTTGGCGGTAAAAAGAAGCTATACTGATCAGCGTTCCGTCAAAAAAAGCGCCGAGGTGAAAGCTGCCTTCCGCTTTGTCTTGTTCATATTTACATTGTTCAATCGTTTGGTGCGGACGCAAGATCATATGCCTGATTTCATAAGTATCTTCTGCTGAAATGTCTTTGACAAGAATCATGATATCCTCCTTTTACTAATGGTTTGAAGAGAAGGGGAGACACCTCTTTATATTATCACCTGTCATCCATAAAGAGGAGGGCAGCCTGATTTATTCAGGCTGCCCTTTTCACGTTTAGTGCAAAAACACATTCTCGCGCTTTTCGTCTTTTTTCTGAATATAGGAGGTAAGCTCCGCCGTTAAGTCAGACCGGAGGAAAGGCGTGATCAGATAAATTCCGTTAAACAGCTCACATGCCGTATCGAGAAGAGAGCGGGCGATGGCGAGGCCTTCCGCTTTTTGTTTTTGCTTATCTTCACCGGCAAGCGCCATTTTCTCGCGAATGGAATCCGACAGTTTGATGCCGGGAATTTCATGATGAATAAATTCGGCGTTGCGGCTGCTGGTTAACGGCATAATGCCAATGTAAACAGGCGTCTTGAGATGCTTGGTTTCGTTATGGATGTCGACAAGCTGCTGCTCTGAGTAGACTGGCTGTGAGATAAAATAATCGGCGCCGCAATCGATTTTTTTCTCAAGCCGTTTCACCGCTTTGTCAAGATGGCGGACGTTGGGATTAAACGCCCCGGCGACAGAAAAATTGGTCTTTCTGCCGAGCGGTTTCCCCGATAAGGAAAGTCCTTCATTGAATTGCTTGATCAGCCTGATTAAATCAAAGGATGTTAGATCATAAACAGATGTGGCCCCCGGAAAATCACCGATTTTAGAAGGATCGCCTGTAACCGCCAAAATATCGTTTAAGCCTAAAGTGTCGAGCCCCATTAAATGTGACTGCAAGCCGATAATATTTCGGTCTCTGCATGTTATATGAACGAGAGATCTGATATCCAGCTGCTGCTTCAAAAGCGCTCCGCAGGCGACATTGCTGATTCTCGGCGTCGCAAGTGAGTTATCCGCAAGCGTCAGCGCCTCTATTCCGGCATCTTTTAATTCGCTTGCAGCGGAAAGGAATTTCTCAAAGTTCAACTTTTTCGGCGGATCAAGCTCTACGATTATGGACCTTTTTTGAGAGGCGATTTCATCTAATCCCGGCTCGGTCCGCTCGTGCTGAATGGAGATGGTTTCCTGCGCTCTGACTTTCACTTCTTTTTCCGTAATAGGCTCAAGGCCGCCGACTGCATCTGCCATGGCCCGAATGTGGCTCGGGGTTGTGCCGCAGCAGCCTCCGATAATCCGTGCGCCCTGTTTTCGGAATTCAATGGCGCTGTTTTGGAAATACGTATCATCTGTTTCATACACAAGTCGTCCTTCTTCTAGGGATGGCAGGGAGCTGTTAGGATAAACGGATAAAAACGCATCATCAAAAATCGGCACCTCGGTGAGCGCTTCAATCATATGATAAGGGCCGAGCCGGCAGTTAATGCCCGTCACATCAGCACCAAGACCGACAAGCGATCGAAGAGCTTCCGATAGAGGCGTTCCGTCTTGAAGCACGCCTTGTTCATGCATCGACACATTCAGGACGATCGGCAAATCCGTTTCCTTTCTTGCAATTTTTAAGACTTCCTGTGCTTCTTCAAGATCATAATAGGTTTCCAAAAGGAGTCCGTCCGGCTCTTCGTGCAGCAAAAGATAAAGCTGTTCCCGAAAGCTTCTTTTAATATCCTCAAGGCTGTAAGCATTTTTGTTAAAGGTGCGGATGCCGCCCATCGTCCCGAGCACATACGCTCCGCCAGACGAGGCACGCGCGATTTTGACTGCTTCTTTATTAATTTTTTTCGTTTCATCTTCAAGTCCGTGCCGGGATAATTTGATATAGTTGGCCCCGTATGTATTGGTTTGAATAATATGTGCGCCCGCCTGAACATACGCTTCATGAATTCGTTTGATCTCCTCCGGCTTTGACACATTTAATTCTTCAAAGCATCTGTCAATGCCATATGAATAAAGAAGCGTTCCCATAGCGCCGTCTCCGATTAATACCTGATGTTTCAAATCTTCTAAAAGTCCCATTGTCTGCCTCCTTCATAACATTCAGCAAGGAAAAAAGAGAATTAAAAAAAGTCCTCTTAAGAAGAAGACTTTATAAAAGATTTGTCTACCTTCTTATCTTCCAAGCTGTTCGAGCTTGCTGGATTTAGCACCTTGGTCATGACTGCGGATGCAATCATTACACCGGTTGCTGAAGCTTCTTCGGGCCAGTCCCTCAGCTTCTCTTGATAAGAACAATGATTCAGTTTTTAATTGAGTTAATGAAATCCGGAATTCCCCAAAAGGTATGAGGAATTTTCCTTTCTCCAAATTTACCGAAAATATAGACAATAATCAATAGCAAATGTAAAATTTATCGGAAATTTATAAATTGAACATCAATCGGCAGGTCAGCGCCGCGGACGGCAGTCATAATCTGCTGAAGGTCGTCCTTGCTTTTTCCGGTCACCCGTACCTGATCATCCTGGACTTGGGATTTCACTTTCAGACCTGAGTTTTTAATGATCGTGTTGATTTTTTTTGCGTTCTCTTTATCGATCCCTTGAACTAGCTTCGCGCGCTGTCTCACAGTGCCGCCGGAGGCATTCTCAATTTTTGAATATTCGATGTTTTTGGTCGGGACATTTCTTTTAATGAGTTTGCCTGTGAGCACATCCTTAAGCTGGCTCATTTTGAATTCATCATCGGAAACCAGAACGAGATCCTCTTTTTCTAACGTAATGTCGCTTTTACTGCCTTTGAAGTCATAGCGGGTGCCGATTTCCTTCAATGTAATCTGAATTGCGTTTTGGACTTCCGGGTATTCAACTTTGGACACAATATCGAAAGAACTTTCTTTTGCCATATGAAAACCTCCATAACATTTATCTTATGTGTTGATTATAGTAGAATAAAGAGAAACTTCCAACAGAACAAAGAATCAATTTGGGATGATTGGAAAAAATAAGGAACAATATCCGCCAAAAACAACAGCGGAATAGGAAGGACGATAGCATGAGACCAGGGCAGCAATTAACCTTGAGTATAGATCACCAAACAGATTTCGGTTACTTTTTAACCGACGGAGAAGACACGGTTCTCTTACATAACAGTGAAGTGACAGAGGATATAGAAGAAAGAGACGAAGTAGAGGTATTCATCTACGTTGACCAGCAGGAAAGGCTTGCGGCAACGATGAAAATACCGGTTATCAGCGCCGAGCAGTATGGATGGGTAGATGTTGTGGACGCAGTAGACGATATGGGCGTGTTCGTCGATGTCGGCTTATCTAAGGACGCGCTTGTCGCAACAGAGCATCTTCCGCCGTACGAATCCGTGTGGCCGCAAAGAGGGGACAAGCTGTATTGTATGCTGAAAGTGACAAACCGCGGACGCATGTTTGCAAAACCCGCGCCGGAGGACATCATCAGCGAGCTGTTTACTGAAGCGTCAGAAGATATGATGAATAAAGAGCTGACAGGAACGGTGTACAGGCTTATCGCTTCCGGTTCTTTCCTGATCACAGACGACGGCATTCGCGCCTTTATTCACCCTTCTGAAAGAAAAGAAGAGCCGAGACTCGGATCAAGAATCACGGGACGGGTGATTGAAGTGAAGGATGACGGGTCGGTGAACATGTCGCTTCTCCCGCGGAAACAGGATGCGTTGTCAGTAGACGCCGAGCAAATCCTTACTTATATGAGAACGAGAAACGGCGCCATGCCATACGGAGACAAGAGCGACCCAGAAGATATCCGCCAACGCTTTCAGATGAGCAAGGCCGCCTTTAAACGGGCGCTCGGACACTTGATGAAGAATAACAAGGTCTATCAGGAAAACGGCTGGACATATGAAAAGCAATAAAGAAGAGAGCAGGCTGCCAGAGAGCAAGCCTGCTTTTTTTTGCGGTGAATATCCAATTGAATACGGCCTCCAGGTGCCGAGGAGTCCGGACAGGATGTGGGAAATACTACGCAAAACTCTCCATGCTTAACTATTCTCATAAAAAAACAGCAGAACATAGAGCGTTATGCAGAGGAACTATATACAGAGCTGAAGAATATGTCTGATGTAGAAAGAGAGAATGGTATCGCGGAAATAAAGGTTGTGTATTTGTGAAGACTGACATATTTTCTGAGAAATTTTCGCAGCCGAAGGAGTTTGCTGAAGCGGTATTGGGCGTGAGGAACAACAGGGGAAGTGCATATTTCTGTCACAAAATGAAATATCAAAAGGAGATCATCGTTATAGCAAATCTGGCAGCGGTCTAGTTGGTGTTGTAGCTGTGCCGTTTTTTCTTTTTTGAATTTTAAGTAACACGGGGAGGCCGTAACATGGATTTTAGCATCAATTATCTGTTAATGATCATTTCGCTTTTTTTCTTTTTGGTAGCCTATTATGTAGGAATAAAAAAACAAACTTGGATACTGGCCGGTTTTAATGAGGCGCGTATCCGTGACAAGGATAGACTGGCAAGAATTGCAGGCTACTTTTTCTTGAATTCCGGTTTGTTTATTCTGCTGAACAGCTTTATCGCATTTCCCGGACAGGAGCAGCTGATCCCGCCGCTCATTTTGGCATATGGGGCCGGCGTCATTATTTACGTGAATAAGAAATTAGTAGAATAGGAAAAGAAGGACAGGGCATAAGCCTTTGTCCTTCTTGTACATTAATAAAATCGTCGTCTGCCTTAACCAAAAGGCATAGCGCGGCAGCCTAAGAGCAAATTTATTATCGGGCGTTAACTTACTAGGTAACAGCTTCCAGCTCAAAGCAATCTGCTTCGGTCCAGCAGACATATAAAACGATCGGTATTGAATAAGAGAAAAGTAAAAAACCGGCAGTCCTTATCACAAAGCTTACCGGTTTTGTTGTTTATGATTTACTTGAGAAAAAAATCGCCAGCGTTCCCGGACCGGAATGGGAGCCTACGGCCGATCCGATCGTATGCATGATAATCTCTTTCGGATGAAAGGCGTCTTCAATCATCTGTTTCATTTCAAGCGCGGTGTCTTCGTTATCGGCGTAGCTGATGCCGACTGTCTGCCCGCTCCAATTGTCTCCGCGTTCGGCCATTACTTCAATGATCCGCTTTAACAGCTTTTTTTTGCCTCTGATTTTTTCTAACGGAATCAGTTTCCCGTCCTCCATGTGCAGAAGCGGTTTAATATTTAAAAGCCCGCCTACAAAAGCGGAGGCTTTGGAAATTCTGCCGCCTCTTGCAAGATAAGTTAAATCATCCACAGTAAAAATATGCTCAAGATGAGCGCAAAAGTCCTTTACAGACGTTTCAATTTCTTGTATTGTATTTCCGTCGACACAGAGCTCTTGCGCGTATTGCACTGCAAGGCCGTATCCTAATGAAGCGCATTTGGAATCAATGATCCGCAAATCAAAATCAGGATATTCTTCCTTTACTTCATTTGCCATCATCACAGCGGTCTGATAAGTGCCGGAGAGCCCTGAGGAGAAAGTGACATAGAGCGCAGGTTCTCCTGTTTCGGCGAATTGCAGAAACGTGTTTTTAATCGTCTGCGGTGACGCTTGGGAGGTCTTGGGAGCTTTCCCGTTTTTCATTGCCTCCAATACTTCATTCGCCTGAATCGTTACCGCATCTTCATATTCTTTGTCATCAAGAGAAACTCTGAGAGGTATAAAGCCAATGTCGTTCGCCTCGAAAAAAGAACGGGGCAAATCAGCCGCGCTGTCGGCGATGAGATGAACTTTCATATACATATCCCTTCTTTCCAATATGCTCTAAAAAGTAAGAGGTAAGCCAACTATATCATATTAATTTGCCAAATTCGTGTTCAAATATTTGATTTAAGGGAAAAGATACTAATATGAATAAGCGGAGGAACAAAGCCATGGTACTAGAACTGACAAAAAAAATAATCATTGTTGTGATCGGCGCTTTACTTAATGCGGCAGGGCTGAATTTATTTTTGATTCCCGCTGATGTGTATGCCAGCGGTTTTACCGGTGTCGCCCAGCTGTTATCAAGCGTCGTCGACCAATACGCCCCTTTTTATATTTCGACAGGGATTTTGCTGTTCCTCTTAAATATTCCGGTCGGCATTTTAGGTTGGCTGAAAGTCGGAAAATCGTTTACGGTTTACAGCATTTTGAGCGTCGCTTTGACAACCGTTTTTATGGGTGTGCTTCCGGAAACCAGGTTGTCACATGATATCCTGTTGAATGCGGTATTTGGCGGTGTCATTTCCGCGGTCGGAATCGGTATGACATTAAAATACGGCGGATCGACAGGCGGACTAGATATCATCGCCATGGTGCTCGCGAAGTGGAAGGATAAACCCGTCGGCACGTATTTCTTTATTCTGAACGGGATTATCATTCTGACGGCAGGATTATTGCAAGGTTGGGAGAAAGCTTTATATACCCTTGTTACACTTTATGTGACAACGAGGGTGATTGACGCGATCCACACCCGCCACATGAAGCTTACGGCGATGATCGTGACGAAAAAAGCGGATGAAATCAAAGAAGCGATTTATGGAAAAATGGTTCGGGGCATCACGACTGTTCCGGCAAAAGGCGCATTTACGAATGAACCAAAAGAAATGATGGTCATCGTCATCACAAGGTATGAACTTTACGATTTAGAAAAAATCGTCAAAGAGGTTGATCCGAAGGCATTTACGAATATTGTCCAAACGACCGGGATTTTTGGTTTTTTCAGAAAAGACTGATGAAAGCAGGTGGATGTCATGAAGCGGCTGCTTGTGATGCTACTGCCTGCGCTGCTATTAATAGGCTGCGGGCAAAAAGAGCAATCAGAACCCGATAAGGAGGTATCAGGCGGAATGGAAAATCAAGAGGTTGTATTAACCGTTGAACCGATTCAAGAGCCTGAACAAATCAAGTTTAACATGTCATTAGAGAACCAAGGTGAAAATGCCGTGGACTTTCATTTCAGCACCGGGCAGAAATTTGAGCTTGTTGTATACGATTCTGAACACAAAGAAAGATACCGCTATTCCAAAGATAAAATGTTTACCCAGGCCTTTCAGAACTTGACGCTTGAACCTGGCGAAACATACGACTTTTCCGATGAGTGGAAGGAAGTGCCGGAGCCGGGGACTTATGAAGTAAAAGTGACCTTTAAGGGAAAGGCGGAACACTTGAAGCAAATTCAGGCCGTTAAGCAATTTGAAGTGAAATAAAAAACTATGGCGGGTGCCCGCCATAGTTTTTTTATTGCAAGTTATCCAGCTGATCCTGGAATTGATGAAGCTGGTGACGTTCTGCATCTGTCGAATTGGCATACGCGGAAGACACAGCATTTTTTGCTCTTAGAATGGCTTTTTGCTGATCGCCTTCTTCAAAGCCGCCTGCAATCATAACAGCCTGATTAACAAATGATTTCGCCTGAGTGAACAATTCGTTTCTCATTAAAATTCAACCTGTCCTTCAGCCGCATTTTTTGCTGCGGTATGCTGGGACTCTTCAAGTGTAGACCGATATGGAAATCTTGCGTCATGAAGACTGACGGAGTCCTTACCCTGCTGAATAAACCTTTTTGATTTGCTTCGTTTACCCATTTCGAGAATGCCCCCTTCCATATTGTGACGAGATGAGTCGTCCTGCTTAGTATGGAAGGGCTGCCGGCGGTTTATGAGTGGGAAAAATTAAAGCGAAAAATGTTGTTTTAAAAAACGGGAAACGCCATCCTCTTCATTTGAAAAAGTGGTTGTATCCGCAATTTGCTTGACGGAATCAATGCCATTCTCCATCGCAACGCCGCATCCGGCAAACGCAAGCATTTCCAGGTCATTATCTTCATCGCCGAAAGCGATGATGCGCTCAGCTGGGATCTGGTAGTAATCGCTGATTTTTTTTAATCCAACCGCTTTGTTCATGCCGCTTTTAATAATTTCAATTACATGCCACGGGGCCGCCCATCTTCTGTGATCAATCACTTCCGCGTGAACATCGGACAAGTAAGCGCGGATGTCCGGCACATCTTCCTCTTTGGCGTGAATTAACACAGAGGTGACATCCTCACCCAGATTGTCACGTAAATCACCGACCGTTACATTTGTTGTATTCATATTAAATGCGTCAATAAGCCGTTCATCATGATAATGAAAATACACATCGTCGATGACTTCCGCAAGTACATTGTGCACACTATACGTTTCGCTGATATCAACGAGCTGTTTTACGACTTCAAGCGGCAAGGAGGTATGATACCGTCCCCAGCTCTCATCTTGCGGATGGTGAACAAACGCCCCGTTAAAATTGACGATCGGCGTCGTAAGCCCCATCTGCTGATAATACATTGAGCTGGAGCGGTACGGCCTGCCTGTCGAAATACAGACGTAATGTCCGGCTTCTTTGACCTGCCGGATGGTGCGAAGGGTATCTTCTGATATTGTTTTATCATCCTTTAATAATGTTCCATCTAAATCTAAAGCGATTAAATAAGGTTTTGTCTCCATAAAAGCTCCTTTATAATCTTAGATTTTGCGTTTTCTTCCTTATCTACAGTGTAGCTTTTTACCATCTTTATTGTCTACATGTTACACTTATGATTATGGTTATCCTAAGGAGGGAGCTTCGTGATTCAAATTGAAAACCAAACCGTTTCCGGCATTCCGTTTTTACATATTGTAAAGGAAGAGAACAGCCGCCGCGCCGTTCCTCTTGTTTTCTTTATACACGGATTTACAAGCGCGAAGGAACACAACCTTCACTTTGCTTATTTACTTGCCCAAAAAGGCTTCAGAGCTGTTTTGCCGGAGGCTCTTTTTCATGGGGAGCGGGGGGAGAACATGACCGGAGAAGAGCTTGCGGGCCATTTCTGGGACATTGTGCTCAATGAAATTGAAGAACTGAATGTGCTCAAAACATACTTTGAAGAGCGTGATCTTATAGACGGCGGACGCATCGGACTGGCCGGCACGTCCATGGGCGGAATAACCACTCTCGGCGCAATAACGGCGTATGATTGGGTGAAAGCTGGTGTCAGCCTGATGGGAAGCCCGAATTATGTAGAACTGTTTCAGCAGCAAATTGAGCACATCAAATCGCAGGGAATCAATATTGATATCCCGCAAGAGAGAGTAGATGATCTCATCGAACGGCTGAAAACAAGGGATCTCAGCCTTCAGCCTGACTCCTTGCGTCATCGTCCTCTTCTGTTTTGGCACGGTGTGAAAGATAAGATTGTTCCTTACGCGCCGACCCGCAAATTTTACGACACCATTAAACCGCTGTACAGTGAGCAGCCTGAGCTTCTGCAATTCATCGCAGACGAAAAGGCTGACCATAAAGTGTCGCGAGAAGCGTTGTTAAAAACCGTCGCCTGGTTTGAGACGCATTTATAGAGCACAATGGTGTTAACACAAACCGAATTTGCGTTATACTGGAGAAAAAGGAGTGATAGAACGTGGAAGAAGCATTAAAAGAAAACATTATGGGCGCTCTAGAGCAGGTCGTTGATCCTGAGCTTGGCGTGGATATCGTAAACCTCGGCCTTGTATACGATGTCGATATGGACGAAGACGGCTTAACGCATGTGACGATGACACTGACGTCAATGGGCTGTCCTTTGGCACCGGTGATCGTGGATGAAGTGAAAAAAGCTTTAGCGGATATTCCCGACGTGAAAGAAACAGAAGTTCATATCGTCTGGAACCCGCCGTGGACAAGAGATAAAATGTCAAGATATGCGAAAATCGCACTTGGCATACAATAAGAGAGAAAAGGACAGCTGAACAAATAGAGGCTGTCCTTTTCTGCATAGAGAGGAGTGAAAAACATATGATGTACTTGCTTGCCGTATTATGTCCCCCGCTTGCCGTCTTGTTTTCGGGAAAACCGTTTCAAGCTGTGTTAAATCTGATTTTAACGGCGATCTTCTGGCTGCCGGGCGCCATTCACGCTTGCTTTATCGTAGCGGACCGGCGTGCTGAAAAACGGGCCGGATAAAAATTGGAAAAATGAGTGCGCAATCATGGTATACTTAACGCAAACAAAGCAGGGAGAGTGCCATGAAGAAGAAAAAAACGCTTGCCTTTGTCCTTTGCCTCGGCGTATATGCGGCCCTGTTTGCGTACTTTGTCCATTCCGGCCAGAAAACAGAGGCAGGAGGCATGACCGATGTCAGCCGCCTGTTCCCGATGAAAATTAAGCAAACGGTCAAAGGGAAAGAAGAGGAAACATTGATCGAAACGGTGAAAGAGGCCAATCGAAAAAACATAAAAATTTCAATTGCAGGTACCCAGCACTCCATGGGCGGCCATACATATTATGAGGACGGCATCGTTCTCGACATGACAAACTATAATAAAATCTTAGCATTCAACAAAGAGAAAAAAACCATCAGGGTCCAGAGCGGAGCGACTTGGAATGACATACAGAAATACGTCAATTCATACGGCCTCGCCGTAAAAGTCATGCAGTCACAAAACATTTTCACCATCGGAGGGTCGCTCAGCGCCAACGCCCACGGACGTGATATTCGCTACGGCTCGCTCATAGATACGGTCAAATCATTCAGGCTCTTAAAAGCGGACGGCAGCATCGTCACCGTTACTCCGAAGGATGACTTGTTTTCCGCGGTCATCGGAGGATACGGGCTATTTGGCGTGATTCTTGATGTTGAGCTTGAGTTGACGGATGACGAGCTGTATCAGATGCAAACCGAGAAAATGAATTATAAGACATACGCCGATTATTTTAGAGAACAGGTGAAGGGGAATCCCGATGTGCGCATGCATTTAGCCCGCATCGCGACAGGCGAAAAAGGGTTCCTGCAAGATATGTACGTGACGAATTACTTATTGGCTGATGATCAGGATGAAATCAAATCGAACAACGAATTAAAAGAAGATGAGCATACAGAGCTGACAAAATTCGCGCTCGGCCTGTCACGGCGGTATGGTTGGGGCAAGAATTGGCTGTGGAGCACGCAGCAATCCTATTTCCTGAAACAAACCGGAACGATCATCACAAGAAATAACGTGATGCGGTCTGAATCGGAATTTCTCGAATACGAAAACAATGAAAATACAGACGTCCTGCAAGAATATTTTGTCCCGGTTAAAGAGTACTCGTCCTACATTGATGATCTGAGGCAAACATTGTCGCATGAAGACTTCAATCTCCTGAACATTACGATCCGGTATGTGCAAAAAAATGAAAAAGCCGATCTGTCTTATGCGAAAGATGATATGTTTTCGCTCGTTCTGTTAATCAATGAGGGCTTTTCTAAAGAAGAGCAGGCTGATACCGCACGTATCATCAGAAGCATGACAGACGTTGCCTTAAAGCATCACGGAAGTTATTACCTTCCATACATGACGTATCAGACAAAGGCGCAAATGAGAGAGGCATATCCAAAAAGCGAAGCATTTTTTCGCAAAAAACAAACGTATGACCCGGATGAGCGGTTTATGAATTACTTTTATCAGAGGTACAAACCATGAAACACAACAAATTGAAATGGCTGATTCTTTCCCAAAGCAGCGTATTTTTCGCCAGCAGTTTAATCTTTCCGTTTTATATTTTGTTTATTAAAAACATCGGTTCCAGTTATACACAGTTCGGCTTGTCTTATGGCCTATTCGGTCTGAGCGGGGCGCTTATTCATCCGCTGCTCGGCAGGCTGTCGGCCAGAGTGGATAACCGTTATTTTCTTATGGCCAACTCTTGGGGAATGGCGGTGCTTCTTTTATATTTCCCGCATATCTCCGACGTTTCTCAAGTGTACATTGTGCAAGTTCTCTTAGGTCTGCTTGGCGCTATGCAAAAGCATGGCGAAAAAATTCTTATTGCCGACTATACAGATAGCGGAGAACGCGGAAGAAAGATTGGCAGCTATCACTTTTGGACCGCCGTTTTTTCCGCGGCTGCGATTATACTGGGCGGCTTTCTTGCAGATTTCTTTACAGTGCATATTATCTTTTACGCCAGTTCAATTGTCTTCTTTGTGAGCGGGCTGATGTTGTATCAAAACCGAGAGTGAAATGAATGACCCGGCCCTCATGAAGGACGGGTCATTTTTGTTCCATCAGATAGCCGTTGCGATAAGAAAGAATTAGTGATTTTATGATAGTCGGAAGCCCGTTTTTTACAGCGGGTTTTTTTAATGAACAGAAAATTTTCAAATGAATAAAAATATTAAATATACGATTGAATTAATTTTTATTCATGTTATAATGTTAAATAATTTCACAAAAACCAAGAAGGTGAACTTGTTTGAAAATAGGTATTGTAGGCGCTACAGGCTATGGGGGCGCTGAACTTGTCAGGATTCTTGAAAATCATCCACATGCAGAAGAATGCATACTTTATTCATCGAGCGGGCAGGGAAATGCATATAGTGAGACATATCCGCATCTGAGCGGTCTGGTGCATCAAACCTTGCAGCCAATTAATATGAATACCATTAAACATGAAGCAGATGTGATGTTTCTTGCGACGCCTCCCGGTGTATCAAGTGAACTGACTCCGCAGCTTGCGGACGCGGGAATTCCGGTTATTGATCTTTCCGGTGACCTGAGGATACAAGAGTCTGCGGTATATGAAAAATGGTATAAACGGACGGCCGCGCCGGAACAGACAATTAAAGAGACGGTATACGGCTTATCTGAAATCAACAGAAAACACATTAAAAAAGCAAAGCTGATTGCAAACCCGGGCTGCTTTCCGACAGCCGTTTTGCTCGGTCTCGCTCCTCTTGTACAAAACAAGCTGCTCGATGAATCCTTTTTAATCGTTGATGCAAAGACGGGTGTTTCGGGAGCCGGACGAAAAGCCTCTATGGGAACTCATTTTTCCGAGCTGAACGACAATTTTAAAATTTATAAGGTTAACGAGCATCAGCATACGCCGGAGATTGAACAGCTGTTAAAAGAATGGCATCCGGCAATGGAGAATATCACATTTTCCGCCCATTTGGTTCCAATGACGAGAGGAATCATGGCGACAATGTATACACAGGTAACGACAAATATGTCAGGAGATGATCTGCAAAATCTGTATTCGGAATTTTACCAAGATTCATATTTTGTGAGAGTCAGGCCCCAAGGACATTTTCCGGCAACAAAGGAAGTGTGGGGCAGCAATTTTTGTGATATCGGCATAACCATTGACGAAAGAACAAACAGGGTGACGGTCGTATCAGTGATTGATAACTTAATGAAAGGCGCCAGCGGGCAGGCAGTCCAAAATTTAAATATTATGAACGGCTGGAAGGAAGAAACAGGGCTTACCATGACGCCAATTTATCCATAGAACAGGGGAGAAATCGAACCATGATTCAGTTGAGTCAAGAATATATCACAAAAGTAACAGGCGGCGTTTCTTCGCCGAAAGGGTTTGAAGCAAAGGGCGTGCACTGCGGTCTGCGCTATTCAAAGAAGGATCTCGGCGTCATCGTCAGTGAAACGCCTGCAACAAGCGCGGCTGTGTACACACAAAGCCACTTTCAGGCCGCGCCGATCAAAGTCACTCAGGACAGTTTAAAACAAGGCTCAGACTTAAAAGCGGTCATTGTGAACAGCGCCATTGCCAACGCCTGCACCGGAGAGCGAGGCTTGGAGGATGCTTACAATATGCGCGCAGACTGTGCCGAACTGCTGAATGTAGACCCTGAACTAGTCGCCGTTTCCTCAACAGGGGTGATCGGAGAGCATTTGGATATGGGAAAAATCCAGGCGGGGATCAAGCTTTTGAAAGACACGCCAGCGGGTTTCGGAGATTTTGAAGAAGCGATTTTGACGACAGATACAGTAATGAAGCAGACCTGTTACGAACTCACAATCGATGATAAAAAGGTCACGATCGGGGGAGCGGCGAAAGGATCAGGCATGATCCATCCGAATATGGCGACAATGCTCGGCTTTGTCACAACTGACGCGGCTGTGGAAGAAAAAGCGCTGCACAACGCACTTCGTGAGATTACAGATGTCTCCTTTAATCAAATTACGGTTGACGGAGAAACTTCAACGAACGATATGGTGCTTGTCATGGCAAATGGCTGTGCGGAAAATGAATGCCTCACCGAAGCGCACGATGAGTGGCCATTATTTAAAAAAGGGCTTTTACTGGTCTGCGAAGATCTTGCCAAAGACATTGCCAGAGACGGTGAAGGTGCGACGAAGCTGATCGAGGCCCAAGTAAAAGGCGCGAAGAACGATCTTGAAGCAAACGTAATCGCCAAAAAGATAGTCGGTTCAAGCCTTGTAAAAACCGCCGTTTACGGGACGGATGCCAACTGGGGGCGCATTATCGGAGCGATTGGCCACAGTACGGCAAGTGTGACGGCAGAGCAAGTGGAGGTTTTTCTAGGCGGACAGTGCTTGTTTAAAAACAACGAGCCCCAGCCATTCTCAGAAACGAAGGCGAAGGAATACTTAAGCGGAGATGAGATTACAATTGTCATCCGCTTGTGTGAAGGCGAAGGGAACGGAAGAGCATGGGGCTGTGATTTAACCTATGATTATATCAAAATCAATGCGAGCTATCGCACATAACAAGGGGAGCGCAATGGATAAAACAATTGTTTTCAAATGCGGGGGGAGCGTCATCCGGGAGCTTTCCGCCGAATTTTTTCATAATGTAAAAGAATTGATGCAATCAGGCTGGAATATCGCCATCGTCCACGGCGGCGGCCCGGAAATTACAGATATGCTGAAAAAATTAAACATCCAGACAGAATTTGTGGGCGGACAGCGGAAAACAACAAAGCCGGTTTTAGAAGTTGCCGAAATGGTGCTGTCAGGTGTCGTGAATAAATTTTTCGTGGCGGAGCTGGCTAAAAACGGGCTGAAGGCTGCCGGCGTATCAGGCAAGGATGGCGGACTTCTTCAGGCGGACTATCTTGACCGGTACACATACGGCGAAGTCGGAGCTATTAAACAGGTCGATACAACGATAGTCAACGCGTTGATGGAAGAAGGCATCATCCCGGTGATCGCGCCGCTGTCGATGACAAGTGATTATAAGACGCTGAACGTTAATGCAGATCTCGCGGCATCCGCGGTAGCGGAAGCGCTCAAAGCCGATAAGCTTATGTACGTTACAGATGTTGAAGGAATCATGAAGAAACAAAAACGGCTTGATATCCTTTCACCGCAGGAGATTGACGAATTAATTGAGCAGGGGGTTATCTCAGGCGGAATGATTCCGAAGGTCAAATCAGCCTTATCCGCTTTATCAGGCCAATTAAAAGAAGTCATGATTGTAAACGGGAAGGGTTCATTTTTCTCAGGCAAAACATTTCAAGGAACCAAAATCGTGAAGGAAAAGGAGGCGGTTTCGTGAGCAGCTTATTTCAAACCTACAGCCGTTGGGATATTGATATCAAGAAAGCAAAAGGAACGATGGCGGAGGATGAAAATGGAAAAACATATCTGGACTTTATCCAAGGCATCGCCGTTTCCAATCTGGGCCACTGCCATGAGGCTGTGACGGAAGCGGTCAAACAACAGCTCGACAGCGTATGGCATGTTTCCAACCTTTTTCAAAACGCCTTGCAAGAGGAAGCGGCTGATCAGCTTGCCGCTCATAGTGCCGGAGATCTTGTGTTTTTCTGCAACAGCGGGGCGGAAGCGAATGAAGGAGCGATTAAGCTGGCGAGAAAAGCGACCGGCAAAACAAAAATCGTCACATTTCTCCAATCCTTCCATGGACGGACATATGCGGGGATGGCTGCTACCGGACAGGACAAAATCAAAACAGGCTTCGGACCGATGCTGGAAGGTTTTCATTACCTGCCTTACAATGATCCATCCGCTTTTGAAACGCTTAAAGACGAGGAAGGGATCGCCGCAGTCATGCTTGAAACAATTCAGGGAGAAGGCGGAGTGAATCCGGCAAACGCTGACTTTTTAGAAGCCGTACAGACATTTTGCAGCGACAAACAAGCGCTTTTGATCATTGACGAAATCCAAACTGGAATCGGGCGGACAGGAAAAGGCTTTGCTTACGAACATTTCGGCCTCTCACCGGATATTATTACAGTGGCGAAAGGCTTAGGAAACGGTTTTCCGGTCGGAGCGGTGATCGGCAAGAAAACATTAGCAGACGCCTTTACTCCCGGTTCTCACGGAACGACCTTCGGAGGAAATATGCTGGCGATGGCGGCCGTCAATGCGACATTACAAATTGTATTCCAGCCTGAATTTCTCCAAGAGGCGGAGGAAAAAGGGGAATACTTGCTCTCGCTATTACAAACAGAGCTGAACGGCCCGTTTGTAAAACAGATTCGCGGAAAAGGGTTAATGGTTGGGATTGAGTGTGACGGACCGGTTTCTCATATCATTTCAGAATTGCAGACATTAGGCTTACTCGTATTGCCGGCCGGACCGAATGTGATTCGTTTGCTTCCGCCGCTCACTGTATCAAAAGATGAATTATCGTCGGCCGTTGGCAAACTCAAACAAGCGATTGCTCAGCATACTGCTGTAAACCGATAAATTTTTTTACCTACGAAAGCATAAAAATACAAAATTATTATTAATTATTCATCAAGAGGTGGGCTTTGAGATGGAAGGTTATTTAGTGTTAGAAGACGGAACGTCATTCAGCGGGGAGCTGGACGGAAACGAAAATTGCACGGGTGAGACTGTTTTTTTCACCGGCATGACAGGTTATCAGGAAGTGCTGACAGATCCATCATACACAGGGCAAATTATCGTGTTCACGTACCCGCTGATCGGAAATTACGGGATTAACGAGAACGATTTTGAAAGCAAAAAGCCCCATATAAAAGCCGCGGTCGTATATGAAGCGTGTGAGCATTTTTCTCATCATGAAGCGGTATACAGCCTCAAGGAGTACTTGAACAAATGGAACATCCCGCTGTTGTCCCATGTTGATACACGCGCGGTTGTCAAAAAAATCCGCACGAAAGGCACTATGAGCGCAGCGGTAACGACATCCAAAACGGAGGCGGTGCTTTCTTTACAGCCGGGAAACGTGGCGGATCAGGCTTCCGCCCAACAGATTACCACGGAGGGAGACGGAAACAGGCATATTGCCTTGATTGACTTCGGTTATAAAAAATCAATCGCCTCGGCTTTGGTGAAGAGAGGCTGCAAGGTCACCGTCATTCCTTATCAACAAATGGAAACCGTTTATCAAATCAAACCGGACGGCATCGTATTATCAAACGGACCGGGCGATCCGAAAGCCATAAAGCCGTATATGGATCAAATCAAAAACATCGTCAGCCGCTTTCCGACACTTGGCATTTGTCTCGGCCACCAGCTGATCGCGCTTGCCTTTGGAGGAAATACGTATAAGCTGCCGTTCGGGCACAGGGGCGCAAACCATCCGGTCATTGACCGCAAAACGAACCAGGTCTTTATGACAAGCCAAAACCACAGCTATGTGGTTGATGAAAATTCAATTAATGATCAAGAACTGTCCATCAGATTTCACCATGTAAATGACACATCTGTCGAAGGGCTTTCTCATAAGAAGCTTCCTGTCATGAGTGTCCAATTTCATCCGGAAGCCCACCCCGGCCCGGCTGAAAGCGAATGGATTTTTGATGATTATTTAAAGAATGTAACACCAGCAAGGAGAGAAATCGCTCATGCCTAAAGACACCAATATTTCAAGCATATTAGTAATCGGCTCCGGCCCGATCATCATCGGCCAGGCCGCAGAATTTGACTATTCAGGCACTCAAGGGTGCATGGCGCTGAAAGAAGAAGGCTACCGGGTCATTCTCGTTAACAATAACCCGGCGACCATCATGACCGACGAGGCATTCGCAGATGAAATCTATTTTGAGCCGCTGACGACAGACAGCCTGAAGGAGATCATCAAAAAAGAAAAGCCGGACGGACTGCTAGCGAATTTAGGCGGACAGACGGCCTTAAATCTCGCAGTTGAGCTCGAAAAAGCAGAAGTGCTGAAAGCGAATGGAGTGAAGCTTTTGGGCACATCGGTCGACACGATTGAAAAAGGAGAAGATCGGGAAAAATTCCGCTCGCTTATGAAGGAGCTCAATCAGCCTGTGCCTGACAGTGAAATTGTCGATAACGAAGAAGATGCCCTGCGCTTTGCAGAAACGATCGGCTTTCCGGTCATTGTCAGACCTGCTTATACACTCGGCGGAAAAGGTGGAGGGATCGCCCCTTCAAAAGAGGTGTTTCTTCCTCTGATTAAGCAGGCGCTGTTAGCGAGCCCAATCCATCAATGCCTGATCGAAAAAAGCATCGCCGGCTTTAAAGAAATTGAATATGAAGTCATGCGTGACAGTAAAAATACATGCATTACCGTCTGCAACATGGAAAATATTGATCCGGTCGGTGTCCATACAGGCGATTCAATTGTTGTCGCACCATCACAAACACTGACAGATGAAGATTATCAAATGCTGCGTACGGCGAGCCTGACCATCATTTCAGCTCTTGACGTAGTCGGAGGCTGCAACATTCAATTTGCGCTTGATCCTTTGAGCAAACAATATTATGTCATTGAAGTGAATCCGCGCGTCAGCCGTTCATCCGCACTCGCGTCAAAAGCGACCGGATATCCGATTGCAAAAATGGCGGCAAAGCTTGCAGTCGGCTATACACTTGATGAATTGAAAAATCCGCTCACAGGTTCGACTTATGCGAGCTTTGAACCGGCGCTTGACTACGTCATTGTGAAATTCCCGCGCTGGCCGTTTGATAAATTTAAAAATGCCGACCGCACACTCGGCACCAAAATGAAAGCGACCGGCGAAGTCATGGCGATTGAACGAAATTTAGAAGCGGCGATTCAAAAAGCGGCGGCCTCCCTTGAGTTGAAAAACATCGGCACACACCTTCCGGAACTTGGCGGATTGTCTGCAGATGCCCTGTGGGAGTTAGCTATTACCCCAGATGACCGCAGATTTTTTGTTGTCATGGAGCTTTTAAGCCGTCGTATTTCAATAGAAGAAATACATGAAAAAACCAAGATTGACCCGTTTTTCCTGCATGCCTTTCACAAAATCATTGAGCTGGAAAACCGCATGATGGAAGAAGGCGGTGACATCTCTTTTGATCTGCTGAAAAAAGCGAAGGAAAAAGGCTTTTCAGATATCACGATTGCATCCCTTACCGGGAAAACAGAAGAACAAGTCCGCAAGCTGCGGAAGAAGGCGGGAATTACCGCGTCTTATAAAATCGTCGACACGTGCGCCGCTGAGTTTGATGCGAAAACCAATTATTTTTATTCGACCTATTTTGGCGAAAGCGACGGGGATGTCAGCCGCAAAGAAAAGAAACGCGCCCTTATTATCGGCTCAGGCCCGATTCGTATCGGCCAGGGAGTAGAATTTGATTACAGCGCCGTCCACGGAGTCCTTACCTTGCAAAAGCTCGGGTTTGAAACGATTATGATCAACAATAATCCTGAAACGGTGAGCACTGATTATGAAATTGCGGACCGCCTTTATTTTGAACCGATTACGATAGAGCATATTTTAAATGTAGTGGAGCACGAAGACATTGATTTTGCCATCGTGCAATTCGGAGGGCAAACGGCAATCAATGCAGCAGAAGAACTTGAGAAAGCCGGCATCACTCTTCTCGGCACATCGTTTGAGACGCTTGACGCCTTAGAAGACCGGGACCAATTTTATAAGCTGCTCGATGAGCTTGGGCTTGCACATGCAAAAGGTGAAACAGCTTATTCCAAAGAAGAAGCGGTGCAAAAAGCGAAGGGAATCGGCTACCCTGTACTAATCCGGCCATCCTACGTCATCGGCGGAATGGGAATGATGATCGTTGAGTCAGAAGAGGCGCTTTCACAATTGCTTGTTGACGAAAACGCTATGCCGTACCCGATTTTAATTGATCAATATATCTCGGGTAAAGAAGTGGAGCTTGACTTAATTTCTGACGGTGAAGAAGTCTTTATTCCGACATACGTGGAACATATTGAACGGGCGGGCGTCCATTCCGGCGACAGCTTTGCCGTTCTGCCGGGGCCGTCCCTTACCGCTGAACAAGAACAAGGCATGAAAAAAGCAGCCCGAAAAATCGCCCGAAAACTTTCGTTTAAAGGGATTATGAACATTCAATTTGTTATAGACAATGGGAACATTCTTGTTCTTGAAGTGAATCCGAGAGCAAGCCGCACAGTTCCGGTCGTCAGCAAGGTGATGGGCGTTCAGATGATCCCGCTCGCCACACAGCTTTTAGCAGGAGCGTCCTTAAAGGATGTAAACCCATCAGTTCAAAATCAGCATGGTGTGGCAGTGAAATTCCCGGTATTCTCTTCACATGCCATACAGGATGTGGATGTAAAGCTCGGGCCGGAAATGAAGTCGACAGGCGAAGGCATGTGTGTCGCGTTTGATGCGGTTAGCGCAATGAAAAAAATCTATGCCGGCCTCTGGGAGAAAAAAGGAAGCATCTTCTTAGAAGGCGGGAATGACAACTTGAAGAGCCTTGCGGAAAACGCGGGCTTCTCAGTATACGAAGGTCCATTTTCCGCATGGATCGAACAGAAAGATAAAGCAGTCCACATTAATCTGAATCACTCTGAAGAAGCGCGTACGCAGCGGGTAGAAGCAATGACACACGGCGTAACGATTTTCACAGAAGCGGAAACCGTCCGGGCGTTTTTAAACAGCGGCTCCGGGCATCATCGGCCTGTTTCTCTCAGAGATCTTTATAAAAAGGAAGTGGCACCATGCACACAGTGAATATTGGAGACACACAAACCAGCTTGTTCGGTAAAGACCTATTAACATTGAAAGACCTCAGCGAGTCGGACATAAGCGCTCTGCTCACCGAAGCCGCCGATTTGAAACAAAACAAAATCCAGCCGATTTTTCAAGGAAAAACACTTGCGATGATTTTTGAAAAGTCTTCAACGCGGACGCGTGTTTCATTTGAAGCGGGAATGGCGCAGCTTGGCGGAAACGCGCTCTTCTTAAGCCAGAAAGATCTCCAGCTTGGGCGCGGCGAGACTGTGGCAGATACAGCGAAAGTGCTGTCCGGCTACGTGGATGCGATAATGATCCGGACATTTGAGCATGAAACGGTCGAGGAGCTTGCCGAGCATGCGGATATCCCTGTAATCAACGGGCTGACAGATAAATATCACCCATGTCAGGCGCTGGCAGACCTTTTGACGATCAAAGAGATCAAAGGGAAACTCAAGGGTGTAAAAGTCGCCTATATCGGTGACGGGAACAATGTAGCCCATTCTCTTATGGTTGGCTGCGCCAAAATGGGATGTGATGTCTCAATCGCTTCGCCGAAGGGCTATGAGGTTCTTGAAGAAGCGGCCAATGCTGCAAAAGAGTATGCCGGCGTATCCGGTTCCTCTATAACGCTGACTGCTGATCCGGTCGAAGCCGTAAAAGGGGCCGATGTGATTTATTCCGACGTTTTTACAAGCATGGGGCAGGAAGCGGAAACGAATGAACGTCTGACGGTTTTTGCGCCTTACCAGGTGAATGCATCACTTGTCAAACATGCAAAACCTGACTATACATTCTTGCATTGCCTGCCTGCCCATCGCGAAGAAGAGGTAACAGCAGAGATTATTGACGGTCCCAATTCCGCGGTATTCCAACAAGCTGAAAATCGTCTGCATGTCCAAAAAGCCTTGCTGAAGGCGATCCTTTACAAAGGATGAAGACAAAAAAACTGCTGAGTATTCCTTAGCAGTTTTTTTATGAGACATATTATTGATATTTAGACGCATACTACAACAAAAAGCTATAGGAGGGATACAATGGGACAGCAGCATCAATTCCGACCTGGGCAAAAAGCGCCTAATAACGGTGCGTATGTAGAAATCGGCGAAACAGGAAGCATGGTGAAAAACCCGAAAAAAATTCATTTGACGGCAGGAGACATGTTTCCTGAGACATCGAATCATAACAGGCTATGGACATACCAAAGAAAGCCGTAAAAAAACCTGCGCATAAGCAGGTTTTTTTACGGCTGTTGGCTTGTTTCATTCTTCATAGGAAGCATCTCGCCGAGAACAATAACCAGCACTGTGATAATAACAGCGATAACAGAAGATGTTGTCACGTTATACTCGGCTCTGTTCATAGAGGCGATCAAGTAGCAAGCCATATGTGATAAAAGGAACGTCCAAATAAAAGCAACAATAAATCGCACGTTTCCACCTCGTCCTTCTCATTCTATTCTAAAGGTTATCATACCATATATAAAGTAGAGTAGGAAGTTAATTTTAATGCCCTTCTTCATTTCATCATTCTGCTTGATCTTCATTTTAATGGTAAAATAAAAATAAATATCGTCTATTGGTATAATAGCCAATTCAAGGCATCACTAGGACTTTACCTTATTCGTTTTGTTTCTTTCTACATAGCATAGTATAGCGTGAGATGAAGCTGCGAAAGGAGGCGGGCAGGCGATGGGATTAACGGAAAGATATTTTCAAATGGGATCGGAGCAAAACGTCATTCATCTGCCGTATCGGCCGAACGGATTCGGCATCTTTATATTGGGAGACCGGACTCACTTCGTCAGTGATGAGACCAGCTTTTGGCTTCAGCATTATGGGAGAAATCAGCTGTTGAATATGCTGAGGGAAGAAGGATATACGATTTTTAACAGCAATTTGTACGGAAGGCACTGGGGCGCAGAAAAAGCGGTCACGTATGCCAAACAGCTGATCCACTTTGTGTTAAAGCAGGAGATCCTCAATCAGAAGATTCATATATTAGCAGACGGAATGGGCGCCCTCGTTGCTGATGAACTGCTTCGTTTTTCCCCGGACCACATCCGTTCAGCAGCGATGCTGAATCCTTGTCTCGATCTTCAGGCACATTATGAATCGGAAAAAGAAAACAAATTTTTCTACAAACAATTCTTAAAAGAAGCAGCTGAAAGCTACGGAATAACAGAAAAAGAAGCGGCCGCACGGAGCTATAAAACGATAAAAGGCTATCCAAGCCGGCTGCCTGTGCACATCTGGCAGCGGATGACCGGAGCGCCTTACCCATACAGCATGCATGCGGGAGTTTACAAGGACACGCAAAAAAAGGCAGGCTGCCCGGTGGATATCACATTCCATTTATTTGAGCACCCGACCAGAATCTACACATCTATCTGTAACTTCTTTCACAGGCATGAAAAAGAATTATAGTGAATACAATAACAGCAGCCTTCTCTTTACCGAGGGCTGTTTTGCTTTGCTGAATATTAAAAACAAGAAGGGCGGCAGATCAATGGACTCAATGCTGATTATTGGTGCAGATGAATTTTTCGGCCTTTCATTATGCGAAAGAATGATGGATGAAGGTTATGACGTTGATGTCATCTTGGCAAATCCGGATAATGAAAATAGACGAATCTATTTGGAAGAACGGCTGATGTGGCTCGGAAGAAACGAACACTTTCGCCAATTAAAGAATATCGGGGACAAACAATATGATAAAGTCTGTGTCCAATATGAGAGCGGCGATTTTTCTGCAGACAGCTTCAAAAACGAAACTGTTTATATACTTGTCTATGAGCATGACAGGCAGAAGTGGGAAGAAGAAGTGAAAAATGATGCGGCAAGTTGCATTATTCTTCCGAGGATGTATGGCCCATGGAAAGAAGATCAAGAAGAAAAAAAGGAAAACAGCTTTTTCGTTGAAGACGTGGCTGATCACCTGAGGAACTATTTTGTGTCAGACACCGAGAAGGACAGGAGTAAGGTTATTCATTTGCAAGTCGAAGAACAAACGCCGGAAGAGGAAGCAAAAACAAAAATCATCGAGTGGAAAAGACAATTTTCATCATTATTCGACAAATATTAAGAAATACCTTCCATGTTTCGAGCTTTCCAGATACAATAAACGTATATGGAATATACATGTTATAGCTTGCAAAAGGGGTTGAACATGACATGATCACTAGGCTTGTCATGATCTTTTCTGTCCTCCTGTTACTGAGCGGATGTGGACAAACTCCGTTTAAAGGAAAAATTGAGAAGGTCGGTATGCTCTTTCCCGATACCATCAATGATCTAGTGTGGGGAACAAAAGGGTATAAAGGTTTACTAAGTATACAATCTGCATATAATGTCGACGTCTATTATAAAGAAGGCGTTAAGACTGATGAGGATATATTAAACGCCATTGAAGATTACCATAAGAGAGGGGTAAACCTTCTTTTTGGCCATGGCAGTGAATACGAAGAAATGTTTAATCTGGTCAGTGAGGATTACCCGGACATGGAATTTGTCGTTTCTAACGCGGAATCAAAAGCCGACAACGTCACAAGCGTTCATCTTAACGGAGAAGCGATGGGTTTTTTCGGCGGGATGACAGCCGCGCATATGTCCAAAACCAATCAAATCGGCGTGATTGCTTCTTTTAAATGGCAGCCTGAAGTAGACGGCTTCATCAAAGGGGCCAAATATGAAAATCCGGACATCACCATCAATACGAAATATACAGACCACTGGGATGACGATACCACGGCCGTGAAGCTTTACGAGAAGATAAAAGAGGAAGGCGCGGATGTTGTATATCCCGCCGGAGATGGGTATAATGTTCCTGTCATTCAACAAATTAAAAAAGACGGTCTCTATGCGATCGGCTATGTCACAGACCAGTCTGATCTGGGCGAGAATACCGTTTTGACAAGCACTGTTCAAAATGTGGACAAGGCCTATGGCATCATAGCCGAGCAATACAGCAAGGGCACTTTGGAAAGCGGAGATCACTATTTCGATTTTAAAGATCATGTCGTTGAAATGGGGACATTCAGTCCTCTTGTCGACAAAGCCTTCCAAGATAAAATTGCCGCTCTTATCAAAACGTATAATCAAACAGATGAACTGCCGAAAAAAGAGTAACGGAGTGAATACGAATGCAGCATGAAAAATCACTTGAATTTTTGCAAATCGCTATGAAATATTTGCCGGAAGCAAAAGCGGAGCTGGAAAAATCGGGGATCGAGCTGTCCGCCGAGTCCATACAGCCATTTATGAATCTGTTTTCAACGGTGATGGCGGAAGCTTACGAGCTTGGCAAGTCCGACGCAAAATCAGAAAATGAATAATAAAAAGCCACTTTTATTGAAGTGGCTTTTCACATGATTTTTTTCTTTAAAGCGGTAACCATCGGGCCGAGATCTTTTAAAACAGGTTTTAATTGGTCAAGCGAGTTCATAATAGAGCCGATTTGGTTCATGACATGCATGTAGTCGACAGCTTCAGCAGTCTCTTCTTCGCCCGAACGGGAAACCGCTTCTTTTTCGTCCTGTTTCTCTTTTTTTTCTGCGGAATCGCCAAACATCATTTTTGAAAATACATCCAACAATATACGCCTCCTTTTCGTCCTTATAACATAATCTATGAGAGAAGAGCGCTGATAGATTAGACGAATATATTGCCAACAGAAAAAAAATAGGGTAGGATTAGTACCAGATACTAATAATTGATCATAACGTTTGATCTTCTAAATTTTAGATATAAAGGAGTCTTCCCGATGAAAGCTGGAATACTTGGAATGGGCCGTTTTATCCCTGAAAAGGTTTTGACGAATCATGATTTAGAAAAGATGGTTGAAACTTCTGACGAGTGGATTCGTACAAGAACAGGGATAGAAGAAAGAAGAATAGCCTCAGAGGATACGTATTCATCACATATGGCTGTTGCCGCTGCCAAAAAAGCGCTTGAACAAGCTGAGGTCGCGCCTGAGGATCTTGATATGATTCTCGTTGCCACCGTCACACCGGATCAATCATTTCCGACTGTCTCATGCATGATTCAAGAACAGCTGGGCGCGAAAAAAGCGTGTGCGATGGATATCAGCGCGGCATGCGCAGGGTTCATGTACGGGCTTGTCACAGGTAAACAATTTATAGAAGCAGGAACATATAAACATGTTCTCGTCATAGGCGTTGAGAAACTCTCCAGCATTACAGACTGGGAAGACCGCAACACTGCCGTTCTGTTTGGAGACGGAGCGGGCGCTGCGGTGGTCGGGCCTGTCAGTGATGACAGAGGTATCCTTTCATTTGAGCTTGGAGCGGACGGCACAGGCGGTCAGCACTTGTACTTGGATGAAAAAGGACATACAATCATGCATGGAAGAGAAGTATTCAAATTTGCCGTTCGCCAAATGGGTCAGTCAAGCGTGAATGTCATTGAAAAAGCCGGCCTCTCAAAAGAAGATGTCGATTTTCTCATTCCGCACCAGGCGAACATCCGCATAATGGAAGCGGCGCGCGAGCGTTTGGAGCTTCCTGTCGAAAAGATGTCTAAAACCGTTCATAAATATGGAAACACATCTGCCGCGTCTATACCGATTTCATTCGTAGAAGAGTTGGAAGCCGGAAAAATAAAAGACGGCGATGTAGTCGTCATGGTTGGTTTCGGCGGAGGATTAACATGGGGCGCCATTGCATTGCGCTGGGGCCGATAGAAAAAGGGTGAGGTGCACAAAATGAATAAAAAAAGAGTAGTCGTTACAGGACTTGGGACATTATCCCCTTTGGGCAATGATGTCGAGACAAGCTGGAAGAACGCAATCAACGGTGTATCTGGAATCGGTCCGATTACACGTGTTGACTCAGAAGAATATCCGGCTAAAGTAGCCGCTGAACTGAAAGACTTCAATGTTGAAGATTATATGGATAGAAAAGAAGCAAGAAAAATGGATCGTTTCACACAGTACGCTGTGGTAGCCGCTAAAATGGCCGTTCAAGACGCCGGCCTTGAGATTACGGATGATATCGCGCAGAGAGTCGGCGTATGGGTCGGTTCCGGCATCGGAGGCCTGGAAACGCTTGAATCACAATTTGAAATCTTCTTAACAAAAGGGCCGAGACGGGTAAGCCCGTTCTTCGTTCCGATGATGATTCCAGACATGGCGACAGGCCAAATTTCAATCGCTTTAGGTGCCAAAGGGGTCAACTCTTGTACCGTGACAGCGTGCGCAACAGGAACAAACTCGATCGGTGACGCGTTCAAAGTCATTCAGCGCGGTGATGCAGACGCGATGATCACAGGCGGAACAGAAGCGCCGCTGACAAGAATGTCGTTTGCGGGATTCAGCGCAAACAAAGCGCTCTCAACTAATCCGGATCCGAAAACAGCGAGCCGCCCGTTTGATAAAAACCGTGACGGATTTGTTATGGGTGAAGGAGCAGGTATCGTGGTACTTGAAGAACTTGAACACGCACTTGCCCGCGGCGCGAAGATTTATGGGGAAATAGTCGGCTACGGTTCAACCGGAGACGCTTACCACATTACCGCGCCTGCTCAAGACGGTGAGGGCGGAGCAAGAGCCATGCAGGAAGCGATTAAAGACGCAGGGCTTGCGCCAGAAGAGATTGATTACATCAACGCTCACGGTACAAGCACGTACTATAACGATAAATACGAAACAATGGCGATTAAAACCGTTTTCGGCGAGCACGCGAATAAACTTGCGATCAGCTCCACAAAATCAATGACAGGCCACCTTCTGGGTGCGGCTGGCGGAGTTGAAGCGATTTTTTCTGTACTGGCCATTAAAGACGGAATCATTCCGCCGACGATTAATATCGAAACACCAGACGAAGAATGCGACCTTGATTATGTACCGGATACAGCGCGGAAACAGGACTTAAATGTTGTCCTCAGCAACTCGCTCGGATTCGGCGGACATAATGCGACCTTGATCTTCAAAAAATATCAATAACATCACGACGTGCCGGCTGCCTATTAAGGTAGCCGGTTTTTTTGCCGTGCATAGAATACGAAAAGGAGGCGATTCACTTGAGTGTAAAAAAAACGTATAGCTGGTTCGAGTCCTCAACTTCTATAGATGACTTGTCCCGCCACATTGTTCCCTTCTTTTCTGGAGCCGCAAAAGAAGACTGGAAAGCAATACTCGGCCACCTCCAAAACCACGGAATGTTCCGCAGTCTAAAAGACGGCGAAAATACAATAAATTTGTTGGAAGAAAAAGGGGTATTTCGCCATATCCAAAAGGAAGAGCAATGTTTGATGAAGAAATGGGAGGGGCCGGATGTACCCATTATCGTGCTGCCGGTTGACGAGCACAACCGGAAAATCCGCTTGGAGTTCAGATCGAAATCAGGCCTTGCTTTTCGGGACAAAATGTTCCTTTTTCTCCCGTCAGATCCTCCGAATTCCTCTGTCTCGGCCTTAATGACACATGAATATCATCACGTTTGCCGGTTAGAACATATGACAAAACAAGAAAAAGACGTCACACTTCTTGATACAATCATCATGGAAGGATTGGCAGAATATGCTGTTTATGAGAGGTTCGGCAGCAGCCAAACCGCAGAATGGACTTCTTACTATACACAGGACCAGCTTCAGCAGCTTTACAAAAAAAAGATCGCGCCGCATCTTCATCTAAAGCGGGAAAGCGCATTATACCCGCAGCTTCTGTTTGGGAAAGGATATTATCCGAGCATGCTGGGATATGCAGTCGGATTCAATATTGTAAAAAAATATTTAACTGAGAAAAAGGTAAATACCAAGTATGGAATAAGTATCGAGCCGGAAACCTTTCTGGAAGCAACGCTTTAAAAGGTTAAAAGTCTGGAATTTAATTAATAATATTACATTTATCCTAAAAAATTCTTGCTTTTGTAAAAGTGTTGTAATAATATACAACTATAAAATTTTATGGCAATTCAATATCTTTTGTGATTTCAGAATAGAAAGTTTATTCTCTCTCTAAAACATTTTACACCATGATGGTGAAAGGAGAGTATTATGAGCACATTGTTAGAAGTGCAGAATTTAAAAACATATTTTTTCAGAAAAAAGCAGCCGATCCCGGCAGTAGACGGAGTTGATTTTCATATCAATAAAGGAGAAACCGTCGCGCTTGTCGGAGAATCTGGATCCGGCAAAAGCATTACTTCCCTTTCCATTATGGGCCTGGTCCAAAGCTCCGGCGGACAAATAATGGATGGCTCCATTACCCTAGAAGGCAAGGACCTTGTGACATACACCGAAAATGACTATTGCAAAATCCGCGGCAACGACGTATCCATGATCTTTCAAGAACCAATGACCTCCCTTAACCCGGTGTTAACCATCGGTGAACAAATTACCGAAGTGCTTATCTACCATAAAAATATGAATAAAAAAGAAGCACGCAAAAGAGCAATTGAACTTTTGCAGATGGTCGGATTCTCCAGGGCTGAGCAAATTATGAAGGATTACCCCCACCGTCTGTCAGGCGGAATGAGGCAAAGAGTCATGATTGCGATTGCGCTGAGCTGCAACCCGAAGCTTCTGATTGCCGACGAGCCGACGACAGCACTAGATGTCACCATACAAGCCCAAGTGCTTGAACTGATGAAAGAGCTCTGTCAAAAATTCAACACCTCTATCCTTCTCATTACACACGATTTAGGTGTCGTGTCAGAGGCGGCCGACAGAGTGATCGTCATGTACTGCGGACAAGTCGTAGAAAATGCGACAGTAGATGAGTTGTTTTTAGAACCGCTTCATCCGTACACAGAAGGTCTGCTTACCTCGATTCCGGTGATAGATGGAGAGATTGGTACATTAAATGCAATCAAAGGCAGTGTGCCGACACCGGACAATTTGCCGGCGGGCTGCCGGTTTGCCCCGAGATGTTCAAAAGCAATGGACAAATGCTGGACGGATCAGCCTGCGCTTTTGGCCCATCCAAGCGGGCGTTCTGTGAGATGTTTTTTATATGAGGAAGAGGGTGCCGACCAAACATGACAACAGCCAAGGAAGAAACAATCTTAGAACTGAAAAACGTCAAAAAATATTTTCCAATCCGATCTGGTTTTTTTCAAAGGAAAGTCGGTGATGTAAAGGCTGTTGACGGTGTTTCATTTTCTTTGAAAAAAGGAGAAACACTCGGGATTGTTGGAGAATCTGGCTGCGGGAAATCGACAGCGGGACGTACGATGATCAGACTCTACAAGCCGACGGAAGGCCAGATTCTATTCAAAGGCCAAGATATTTCCAGCCTGTCAGAGGAAAGTTTGCGAAAAAGTGTCCGCAAAAACATTCAAATGGTATTCCAAGATCCGTTCGCTTCATTAAATCCGAGAAAAACCCTGCGATCCATTATTAAGGAACCATTCAATACCCATCATATGTACAGCATGAAGGAACGAAACGAGAAAGTAGAAGAGCTTTTGGCAAGAGTCGGCCTCCATCCATCCTTCGCCAATCGCTATCCCCATGAATTTTCAGGCGGACAGCGGCAGCGGATCGGCATTGCGAGAGCCCTGACTTTAAATCCGGAACTGATCATAGCGGACGAACCGGTTTCTGCGCTTGACGTATCAATCCAAGCCCAAGTGATCAACTTAATGGAAGAATTGCAGGAAGAGTTTAACCTGACGTATCTATTTATCTCTCACGATTTAAGCGTCGTGCGGCATATCAGCGACAGAGTCGGCGTCATGTATTTAGGTAAAATGATGGAGCTGACAGATAAGCATGAGCTCTACGATAACCCGCTTCACCCGTATACCCAGGCGCTCCTATCCTCTGTACCCGTCACAAGAAAAAAAGGAGCCGTCAAACGCGAGCGTATCGTCTTAAAAGGAGAACTGCCAAGTCCGGCGAATCCGCCGAAAGGCTGTGTTTTCCACACAAGATGCCCCGCCGCAAAAGCCATATGCAAAGAACAAATACCCGAATTTAAAGAAGCCGCTCCCAACCATTTTGTCGCCTGTCACCTTTACGGTTAACGAAGAGTCACGGCGCAGCGAGACTTGAGAGGGGGTATGCGTACTACATAACCAACACGATCTAACTGACAACTTACATTTCAAAGGGGGAAATGAAGATGAAAGTAAGAAAAACAACACTGACGATGCTAAGTGTACTGATGGTTCTGGCCATTTTCTTATCAGCCTGCTCAGGATCAAAATCAACAAGCAGCGAAGACAAACCAGCCGGAAAACCGCAGAAGGGCGGGGACTTGGTTGTTGCCTCAACTGGTGAGCCTACCTTGTTTAACCCTCTCTATTCAACGGATGTTTCAAGTTCAGATATTGAAGGCATGATTTTCAGCACACTTTTAGAAACGGATGAGAAATTAAATGTAAAACCCGCACTTGCTGAAAAAGTCACTGAATCAGATGACGGTCTGACCTATGACGTGAAAATTAAGGAAGGTGTTAAATTTCACGATGGGAAAGAGCTGACAGCAGATGATGTTGTGTTCACATACAGTATTCCTCTGGATAAGGACTACAATGGAGAACGCGGGTCGGGATTTGAGTCCCTTAAATCTGTAACCAAAAAAGGTGATTACGAAATTGAGTTTAAACTAAAGAAAAAGGATGCTTATTTTTATAACGTCGTTTTAGATAGTTATGGAATACTCCCTAAACATATTTTAGGAGATGTTCCTGTTGCGGAACTTGGCGAGAACGAATTTAACCGCAAAAATCCAATTGGTTCAGGGCCATTTAAGTTCTCAGAATGGAAAAAAGGTGATTATGTAAAACTTGAAGCAAATGACGAATATTATGGCGGTAGACCATACCTAGACACCGTAACAGTCAAAACGATCCCGGATGCAAATGCTGCCGTTGCCCAGTTGAAAGCGGGAGACGTAGATTTCTTTGTAGTGCCGGGCACGGATTTTGAGACCGTTCAAACGTTTGATCATGTAAAGGTTAAATCAGATCTAGGACTTAACTATAGCTACATTGGCTGGAATCAAAAAAATGACTTGTTTAAAGACAAAAAAGTACGTCAAGCCCTGACATATGCGCTTGACCGCAAAGCAATGGTGGACCAAGTGCTTAACGGAGACGGTGAAGTGGCAGACGTACCGGAAAGCCCGCTTTCTTGGAATTACCCTAAAGGCAAAATTCCAACCTTTAACTTTAATCAGAAAAAAGCTAAAAAGCTATTGAAAGAAGCTGGATGGAAAGATACGGATGGAGACGGCATCCTGGATAAAGACGGAAAAAAATTCTCTTTCACCATTAAAACAAATCAGGGGAATAAAATTCGAGAAGATTTAGCGGTAGTAGTCCAGCAGCAGTTAAAAGAGGTGGGCGTTGAAGCGAAGCCGCAAATTGTTGAATTCAGTGCGCTGATTGAGCAAACAAGTGCTCCGAACTGGGACTACGATGCGTTGCTTCTGGGCTGGAGTCTTGCAACATTCCCGGATCAGTACTCCATCTTCCATTCAAGCCAATCAGAAAATGGTTTAAATAATATTTGGTATAAAAACAAAGAGGTCGATAAACTTCTTGAAGAAGCTAAAACCATTACAGACCGAAAAGAATATCAGAAGAAATATGAAGAAATTTATAAGCTGATAGCCGAAGATCAGCCGTACAGTTTCTTATTCTATTACAATTATCACCGAGCGATTCCATCCAATATGCAAGGGTATGTATTCCACCCTAAAAATGATTTGTATCACATTGAAAAATGGTGGCTCGATAAATAATAGCATTTTCCAGAAAGGGAAGGGGATTTCTTCCTTCTCTTTCTCATTTTATTTTAAAAGGGGACAAGTGTATGGTTACATACGTTATTAGAAGGACATTAATGTCTCTGCCGATTCTTTTAGGCATTACCATATTGTCTTTTGCTATTATGAAAGCGGCGCCAGGTGATCCGATGTCCCTGATGATGGACCCGACCATCAGCCAAGCGGACAGAGCAAAGTTTATTGAAAAATACGGATTGAATGATCCTGAGCCTGTTCAGTATTTAAAATGGCTCGGAAATATGGTTCAAGGCGACTTTGGTACGTCTATTGTTAAAAAAGGCACCCCTGTTTCCGAATTAATTCTTTCGCGCCTGCCCAATACGCTGGTGTTAATGATATTCTCAACTTTTATCGCCCTTCTGATTTCGATACCATTTGGTGTTCTTTCTGCGAAACGTCCTTATTCTAAACTTGATTATGGTATTACGTTTACTTCATTTTTAGGGCTGGCAATACCGAATTTCTGGTTTGGATTAATCCTCATTATGTTTCTTTCTGTAAATCTTGGGTGGTTCCCCACTGGCGGGGTCGGCACATTAAATGCGGATTTCAATATATTTGACAGGCTTCATCACTTGATTCTGCCGTCATTTGTTTTAGCAACGGCTGATATGGCGGGCATTACGAGATATACCAGATCCAGTATGCTTGATGTAATGAAACAGGACTATATACGGACTGCTCGCGCGAAGGGATTTAGAGAAAATAAAGTCATTTTTAAACATGGTTTGCGAAATGGACTTCTTCCTGTTATTACGATCTTCGGTTTGATGATTCCTTCGTTTATTGGAGGAGCGGTTGTGGTTGAGCAAATTTTCACTTGGCCGGGACTTGGCAAACTATTTATAGATTCAGCGTTTTCCAGAGATTATCCGGTCATTATGGCAATGACAGTCATTTCTGCTGTTTTGGTAGTCGTCGGAAATTTAATTGCCGATATTTTATACGCATTGGTCGATCCGCGTATTGAGTATTAACAGAGAGGGAGAGATAACATGTCACAACCAAATACTGCGACACCCTCTAATGAGGTTAAGCTGAAGGAAAACATTCGTGAAAAACCAGAAACAATGACAAAAATCTTTTTTGAAAAGTTTTTTAAAAACAAACTGGCTGTAGCAGGAGGATTTATATTAACGATTATCATTCTGCTGGCGGTGTTTGCGCCATTCGTTGCGCCTTATTCACCAGAAAGCCAGAGCCTTATCAATAAATTAAAGCCGCCGAGCGCTCAAAATCTGATGGGGACAGATAAATTCGGCCGCGATATCTTTACACGAATCTTATATGGGGCACGTGTATCGCTGCTTGTAGGATTTGCTTCTGTAATAGGTGCGATTACAATCGGTACGGTCGTTGGGGCGATTGCCGGATATTTTAAAGGAATTGTGGACGCCATCTTGATGAGAACGGTTGATGTAGTACTATCCATTCCTGATATTTTTCTTCTGATCACATTAGTAACGATATTCCAGCCGGGGATGGATAAACTGATTTTGATTTTTTCATTAACAGGGTGGACAACAACGGCGCGTCTTGTAAGGGGAGAGTTCTTATCACTCCGCTCAAGGGAATTTGTATTAGCTGCAAAAACGATCGGGACAAGAAATTACAAAATTATCTTTTCGCATATTTTGCCTAATAGCCTCGGACCGATTATTGTGTCTGCTACTCTTAAAGTAGGCGGCGTCATTTTAGCGGAGTCAACATTAAGCTACCTGGGCTTCGGCATACAGCCCCCGATCGCAAGCTGGGGGAATATGCTGCAGGATGCGCAAAACTTCACGCTCATGATTCAAGCGTGGTGGTACCCGTTATTTCCCGGGCTATTTATTTTAATTACCGTTCTGTGCTTTAACTTCGTCGGAGACGGGCTGCGTGATGCGCTTGATCCGAAAAATATTAAATAAAAGAAAAACGAAACAAATGTCAGAATTAGTGACAAAAACAAAATGAAAAGCAGGTTTCTATTGTGAGATTATCTTCATAGAGAATCTGCTTTTTATTATGCCTGAAAAAATAATAAGTCGCCCGCTGCTTATATATTTCATCATTTTCATTGGAATAATTTCTCTCTCCCTTGCCTATACTGTGGACAACAGTTTTTATAAAGTGAGGGGTCAGAGATGTTATTTCTTCATGATGTGTGGGTGAATTGGTTTGAAGGGGAAGAGAATGGCTACAATGTATGCCACTTTCACGAATGGCGCAAGGAGGATACGGTAGAGCTTTTGGATCAGGTGCCTCTTTTGAGAGTCCCGTCGGTGTTGTATCATTACATAGAAAATGATCTATCAGAGCTTCCGAAAGAATTGCTCGATGGTGTCCATCAAAAATCGTATATCAGAAAAAACCATGAGCGGACGAAGCTTGAGTATTGCTTTGTGGTGACAGACGGAATCGGCATTTTGGCTGTTGATACAATCGGCTATACCATCCCGGTCAGAAAAAGCCGCCTGATTCCGAGACAGGAACAGCTTGTATATGAAATGATTAAGGATGTAGAACCTGAAACCTATGCATTTGAACCGAACAAACTGGAATCTTCTAAGGAATACCACATTTTGTCCTTGGCGCCGGAGCATGTCAGAGGGCTGACGAGGAAAGAACGCCAAATTAAACAGCTCATGTTTATGGCGCTTGATCAGCTCAAAGGGCTCAATAACAGAGCCGAGATCGCTTATTGGTACACTGAATGGAATCCGCATATGTACGGGCAGATCAAGAGGATGAGCTTTGAAGAGATATGGAACATGCTTTACAACGAGACAATCGAAGGCTGGTCGGACAAGCATCTCTCGTTCTGCGAAAACCTGATAAAAGGACAGCCGTTTTTCGAAAAGTTATGGGAAATGGAAAATGAATCGAAAGTGAATTAAATAAAAACCGCTTTTTGCTTTGAAGCAAAGAGCGGTTTTTTCGATTAGCGTCTTTTCCGTCCGAGACCCATTGCGTTCTCCATTTTTTTCAGCATTTTGCCGGCTGTTTTGTTAGCACGTTCAGCGCCTTCATCAAGAATTCGGTCTAATTCATCTGTTTCGATTAATTCGTAATAGCGGTCTTGGATCGGTTTTAGCGCACCGACTACAACCTCGGCTACATCGCTTTTAAACTCGCCGTAGCCTTTGCCTTCATATTTCGCTTCAAGCTCTTCAACTGTAGTGTTGCCAAGGATTGAATAAATCGTAAGAAGGTTTGAAACACCGGGCTTGTTTTCTTTATCAAATTTCACAATACCTTCAGAGTCCGTCACAGCGCTTTTGATTTTCTTTTCAAGCTGCTTTGGGTCATCAAGCAGTGTGATAAACGCTTTTTGGTTTGGATCTGATTTGCTCATTTTTTTGAGGGGATCAGCCAGAGACATAATGCGCGCCCCGACCTTCGGAATCTTAACCTCAGGAATCGTGAAAATATCGTTATATTTTTTGTTGAAGCGTTCGGCAAGATTTCGCGTCAGTTCAAGGTGCTGCTTTTGATCCTCGCCGACAGGAACAAGATCTGTGCCGTACAGCAAAATATCACCGGCCATTAACGGCGGGTATGTTAACAGTCCGGAAACAACGGCTTCCTTGCCTTTAGACTTGTCCTTAAATTGCGTCATGCGTTCAAGCTCACCGATATAAGCGACACATTGCAGCATCCATCCGGCCTGAGCATGGGCCGGTACCTCTGATTGTATAAACAGTGTTGCTTTTTCAGGATCAAGCCCAACTGCCAAATACAGCGCCGCAAGATTACGTATATTCTTCCGCAATTCAAGACGGTCCTGGGGAACCGTAATCGCATGCTGGTCAACGATACAGAAGTAACCGTTATAGTCGTGCTGCAAGTCGACAAATTGCTTCATCGCTCCAATATAGTTGCCGAGTGTTACTGAGCCGCTCGGCTGAATGCCGGAAAAAATCGTTTTTTTCATTTGAACATCATCCTCATTTCTACTGCATAATAAAAAAGGCCCATTCTCCCCCTATAAAAAAGGGACGAATGAACCGTGGTGCCACCCTGATTATTCCATTAAAATGGAATCACTCCAGACGTTGGTAACGGAGACTGCTCCGTCTGAGCCTACTTCAAGTTCGGTCAGCTGCTCCAAAGTCCATTCCACATTGCCCGTTATCTGCTCCCAGCACCGCAGACTCTCTGTAAACGGGGTGAATGTGTACTACTCTTTTTCATAGCAAAGTTTACATTTGATTGCTTCATTATAAATCAATTATAACCAAATGTCATCAAGTAAAAACACCATTTTTACCAATTCATTTGTAGCTGCCCATCGAATAACACATGTCTTCAGGCCTCTAAATGATAAAGAATATCAATGATTTTCCGCTTATTATTATATGTAAAAAGCATTACGAACTGGAAAATCTCAAAAAAATTTAGTCAATTTCCGCTTTAAAACATCGAAGTATATCTCGTTTTTGAGAGAAAAACTGACGAAGTTTAAATATTTTAAATTGAAAAAATAATATTGCAATAAATTATTTGTTTCATTATAATGAACTTGTTCACTTCTTTGTTACAGCTTTTTTACAAAGAATAATCAGAATAGACGGAACTGAGTAAATGTTACGAAAACATAGGTTCATTTGTCTGATATTTCTGAGGATTTAGCCGTAAGGAGCTGAAAAATTATTTTAGGGGGGCTACTTCATTGAAGAAGCGTTGGTCGATTGTAAGTTTGCTGCTTATTTTCACTCTCGTCTTAAGCGCATGCGGCTTTGGCGGCGGATCTAACAGCAGTGGTGATGGTAAAGACAGTAAAGGGAAAACAACACTGAATATAAATATTAAAACTGAGCCTTTTTCACTGCATCCTGGATTGGCTAATGATTCAGTGTCCGGCGGAGTCATTCGCCAGACTTTTGAAGGATTGACTCGTATCAATTCAGACGGGGAACCTGAAGAAGGAGCAGCTTCAAAGATTGAAAAAAGTGACGATGGAAAAACATATACCTTTACGATTCGTGACGGCGCGAAATGGTCAAACGGAGATCCGGTAACTGCCGAAGATTTCGAGTATGCCTGGAAATGGGCGCTTGACCCGGCGAACGAGTCACAATATGCTTACGAACTTTATTACATCAAAGGCGCTGAAGCTGCAAACACAGGCAAAGGCAGCCTTGACGATGTTGGTGTAAAAGCGGAAAACGACAAAACATTAAAGGTTGAATTGAATAACCCGACACCTTATTTCACTCAGTTAACCGCGTTCTATACTTATATGCCGATTAATAAAAAAATTGCAGAGAAAAATAAAAAATGGAACACGAATGCCGGTGACGATTATGTCTCAAACGGGCCATTCAAATTAGCGTCATGGAAACACAGCGGAACTATCAAACTTGAAAAGAACGACCAGTATTGGGATAAAGACAAAGTCAAGCTGAAAAATATCAACATGACCATGATTAATAACACCAACACTGAGCTGAAGAAATTCCAAGCGGGAGAGCTGGATTGGGCGGGTATGCCGCTTGGGCAGCTTCCGACAGAATCACTTCCAAGCTTGAAAAAAGACGGTTCTCTTCATGTAGAGCCGATTGCGGGAGTGTACTGGTACAAATTTAACACTGAAGCTAAGCCATTAAATAATGTGAACATCCGTAAAGCGTTAAGTTATTCAATTAACCGTCAATCTATTGTTGAAAATGTGACGCAAGGAGAGCAAATCCCGGCTACGTCTGCCGTTCCGCCGACAATGAAGGGATTTGAAGATAACAAAGGCTACTTCAAAGATAACGACGTTAAAACGGCAAAAGAATATTTGGAAAAAGGGCTCAAAGAAATGGGCCTGAGCAAAGCATCTGAACTGCCGACGATTAAAGTATCCTACAACACGGATGACGCCCACGCGAAAATTGCTCAAGCCGTCCAGGAAATGTGGAAAAAGAACCTTGGCGTCAATGTAGAGCTTGATAATTCCGAATGGAATGTTTACATCGACAAGCTTCACAGCCAAGACTATCAAATCGGCCGTCTGGGCTGGCTTGCCGATTATAATGACCCGATCACCTTCCTTGAGTTGTTCAAAGATAAAGAAGGCGGCAACAATGATACAGGCTGGGAAAATGCTGAATACAAAAAGCTTCTGAATGATTCTCAAACGGAAACAGACGAAACGAAGCGTGCGAAACTGCTTAAAAAAGCAGAGGGCATTTTTATGGATGAAATGCCTGTTGCCCCGATCTATTTCTATACCGTTCCATGGGTGCAGGACGAAAACCTAAAAGGCGCAATCCTGACTGGTACTGGTGAGATTTATTTTAGAAATGCTTATTTTAAATAGGTTCTTCATCTGAAAACAAAAGATTTTAAGGTATATGGGGAAGGGTTCCCCGTATACCTTTCTTACTGATGGAGTATAAAAATGCAAAAAACATGGAGGTGTATCCCTTTGCTAAAGTATATCGGAAGACGTTTAGTTTATATGATTATCACGTTATTTGTGATTGTAACCGTAACATTCTTCTTAATGCAGGCAGCACCGGGCGGGCCATTTGCGGGTGAAAGAAAACTTCCGCCTGAAATTGAAGCTAACTTAAATTCGCATTACGGCTTGGACAAGCCGCTTTTTGTCCAATATGTCAGCTACTTAAAATCAGTAGCGGTATGGGATTTCGGACCATCTTTTAAATATAAAGGCCAAAGCGTTAATGATTTGATTAGTTCAGGTTTCCCCGTTTCATTTACTCTTGGAGCAGAAGCCATTCTCCTCGCTTTAGCGTTTGGTGTATTGTTTGGGGTTATTGCGGCCCTTTATCACAATAAGTGGCAGGATTATACAGTTGCGATTTTAACGATTTTCGGTATTTCAGTTCCGAGTTTTATCATGGCGACTGTCTTACAATACATATTCTCTATGAAACTGGGGATTTTTCCTGTCGCAGGATGGGATTCCTGGGCATACACCTTTTTGCCTTCAATCGCGCTCGCTTCGATGCCGATGGCATTTATCGCAAGACTTTCCCGTTCAAGTATGATAGAAGTGTTAAACAGTGATTATATACGGACAGCGAAAGCGAAAGGCTTATCAAGACTGATTGTAACGGTAAGGCACGCGCTGAGAAACGCACTTTTGCCGGTCGTTACATATGTGGGCCCGATGGCTGCGCAAGTTTTAACAGGAAGCTTTATCATTGAAACGATTTTCGGTATACCCGGATTGGGCGCCCACTTTGTAAACAGTATTTCCAATCGGGATTACACTGTAATCATGGGCGTAACGGTTTTCTTCAGTGTCATTCTGCTTTTATGTGTACTTATTGTAGACGTGCTATACGGAATCATTGATCCAAGAATCAAGCTTTCCAAAGCAAAGAAAGGAGCCTAGGCCATGCAGAATATTCCAAAAGACATGTTTAAACCAGCAGCAGCGGATGCCAGAGATGCTGAGAAAATATCTAAAAAGAGCCTTTCCCTTTGGAAAGATGCGATGCTGCGCTTTCGCAGCAACAAGCTTGCGATGGTCGGACTTGTAATTATCATTCTTATCGTTCTTATGGCTATTTTTGCGCCTTTGTTCTCAAAATATGATTATTCCACTACCAATCTATTAAATGCTGACAAGCCGCCGTCAAAAGATCATTGGTTCGGAACAGATGACCTGGGAAGGGATATATTTGTCAGGACATGGATCGGCGCGCGGATTTCTATCTTCATCGGTGTAGCCGCAGCCGTTCTTGACTTATTGATCGGCGTCATTTGGGGAAGCATTTCAGGTTTCCGCGGAGGACGCACTGACGAGATTATGATGCGTATTGCAGATATTTTATGGGCTGTTCCTTCATTACTAATGGTTATTTTGTTAATGGTCGTGCTGCCAAAGGGCTTAATGACGATTATTATCGCGATGACGATTACCGGGTGGATCAATATGGCAAGAATTGTCCGCGGACAAGTCCTTCAGCTGAAGAACCAGGAATATGTGCTGGCTTCACAAACTTTAGGAGCAAAAACGTCACGTTTGCTGTTTAAACATATCGTGCCTAACGCGATGGGACCGATTTTGGTCACAATGACATTAACTGTTCCGTCTGCGATCTTTACAGAAGCATTTCTAAGTTATTTGGGACTGGGAGTTCCTGCCCCGCTTGCAAGCTGGGGAACGATGGCTTCTGACGGATTGCCTGCATTGACCTACTATCCTTGGCGTTTGTTTTTCCCTGCCGGTTTTATTTGCATCACGATGTTTGGCTTTAACGTGGTCGGCGACGGATTAAGAGACGCGCTGGATCCTAAGTTACGTAAATAAGGGAGTGATACGGGTGACACGCCTATTAGAAGTAAAAGACTTAGCAATTTCATTTAAAACATACGGCGGAGAGGTTCAGGCGATCCGCGGGGTGAATTTTCATCTGAATAAAGGAGAAACATTGGCGATCGTGGGAGAGTCAGGCTCCGGAAAGAGTGTGACTTCCCAAGCGATTATGAAGTTGATTCCGATGCCGCCGGGTTACTTCAAGCGCGGCCAGATTTTATTTGACGGCAGGGATCTGGTGCCTATGTCAGAAAAAGACATGCAGTCAATCCGAGGCAAAGAAATCGGCATGATATTTCAAGATCCGATGACGTCTTTAAACCCGACGATGAAAGTCGGCAAACAAATTACAGAAGTACTCTTTAAACATGAGAAAATCTCTAAAGACGCCGCAGCTAAACGTGCTGTTGAATTACTTGATCTTGTCGGGATTCCGATGCCGGAAAAACGGGTCAATCAGTTTCCTCATGAATTCTCAGGCGGGATGAGGCAGCGTGTGGTCATTGCCATGGCGCTTGCGGCAAACCCGAAGCTGTTAATAGCCGATGAACCGACAACCGCACTCGATGTGACGATACAAGCTCAGATTTTGGAATTGATGAAAGATCTGCAGAAGAAAATTGACACATCCATTATCTTTATCACGCATGACCTTGGTGTTGTAGCCAATGTGGCGGACCGTGTGGCCGTGATGTACGCCGGCCAGATTGTTGAAACAGGCACCGTTGACGAAATCTTTTACAATCCGAGACACCCGTATACATGGGGACTGCTGGCGTCCATGCCAAGCCTTGAAAGCACGGGTGATGAACAGTTGACGGCTATTCCGGGAACACCGCCTGATCTGACAAATCCTCCAAAAGGAGATGCGTTTGCGCTTCGCAGCTCGTATGCGATGAAAATTGACTTTGAACAGGAGCCGCCGATGTACAAAATTTCCGATACGCATTATGTGAAATCGTGGCTGCTCCATCCCGATGCGCCGAAGGTTGAGCCTCCGGAAGCGGTCAAAGCAAAAATGCGCCAGCTGCAACATACGTATGAAATCCCTGTCCTAATGGAAGAAGGTGAATGAAGTGACTGAGAAATTACTTGAAATTAAACATTTAAAACAGCATTTTTTCACATCTAAAGGAACGGTAAAAGCTGTAGATGATCTTTCATTTGATATCTACAAAGGAGAGACGCTTGGGCTTGTCGGCGAATCCGGGTGCGGAAAATCCACAACAGGCAGAAGCATCATTCGACTGTACGATGCAACGGACGGAGAGGTTCTGTTCAACGGTGAAAATGTCCACGGGAAAAAATCCCGTAAAAAGCTGCTCGAATTCAACCGGAAAATGCAAATGATTTTCCAAGATCCATACGCCTCTCTGAATCCGAGAATGACTGTTGCCGATATCATTGCGGAGGGCCTTGACATTCATAAGCTGACAAAGACGAAAAAACAACGCATGCAGCGTGTCCAAGAGCTGCTTGAAACTGTCGGCCTGAACAAGGAACACGCCAATCGTTACCCCCATGAATTTTCAGGAGGGCAGCGCCAGCGTATCGGGATTGCCAGAGCGTTGGCCGTTGATCCTGATTTTATTATTGCGGACGAACCGATTTCTGCACTGGATGTTTCCATTCAGGCACAGGTTGTCAACTTAATGAAGGAATTGCAAAAGAAGAAAGGACTCACTTATCTGTTTATTGCCCATGATTTATCCATGGTCAAATATATCAGTGATCGAATCGGTGTCATGTATTTCGGAAAGCTGGTGGAATTGGCTCCGGCTGACGAACTCTATGAAAACCCGCTTCATCCATATACAAAATCATTGCTTTCTGCAATTCCGCTTCCCGATCCGGATTACGAAAGAAACCGTATCCGCCACAAGTATGATCCGTCCGTCCATCAATTAAAGGACGGGGAAAAGATGGAGTTCCGTGAAGCTTCACCAGGGCATTTTGTTATGTGTACGGAAGCGGAATTTCAATCATACAAATAAGCACGTACCAAAACCTTCAAGAGTCAGGCATCTTGAAGGTTTTTTTATGAAATGTTCGTGGTATTAATGGTGTTTATTATAATAGAAGAAAATGGACGGGAGGCAGCCGGTATCTAAAAAGCCGGTCGGCCATCAGGTCGGTGAAAAACGCGCTGTTTACTCCTTAGAGTGCTGTGGCGTATCCGATTACAGATGGCAGAAGGAACAAATGCACGTTTTGCTTTCAGGGCGGCGGCTGTTTTGTATTTGATTACTTTCGTCATTGCAATAGCTAAAGCCGAGGCTTTCTCATTATCAGCATCAAACCGCGCACATTGAAACTTACCAAGTGACCCCTCATTTTCCTATAATGGAAGCCAGGAGGGGATAATTGTGTGTTTTATGAAGTATTCAATCATAGCAGGCTTGCTTCTCAGTTTTGCGGCCTATCCGGCGGAAGCGGCGCAGAAAGAACCGCAGAAAGAACCGCAGCCTTTATTAAAAGTGGCTCTCGAAAAGAAAGAACTGCCTAAAGGGATGTCCAGATTCGCGTATGATTCGGGCTTTCATTTTACATATCCTGATGCGGTGAGAGGAATTTACGTGACGGGACATTCAGCGGGAGGCAGCAGATTTGATTCTCTGACTGATTTTGTTGAGAAAACAGAATTGAACACTATGGTCATTGACGTAAAAGATGATAACGGAAATCTCACTTACCAGCCTGATAAAAATTCTCCATATTACGATATCAGTAAGAAATACATCAAAGACCCAAAAGCGATGCTTAAAAAAATGGAAGAGAAACATATCTATCCGATAGCTAGAATTGTCGTATTTAAAGACACGGTTCTTGCAAATAAAAAGCCTGAATGGTCCTTCAAAGAAAAGGACGGAAGTGTCTGGAAAAACGGGCGCGGGGAATCGTTTGTCAATCCATTTATGAAAGAAGTTTGGAATTACAACGTGAACTTAGCAAAAGAAGCAGCCAAAATGGGATTTAAAGAAGTTCAGTTTGACTACGTACGCTTTCCTGAAGGTTTTGAAAAACGGGATGATGAACTGACTTACGATCATGGAGAGTATGGAAAAAGCGCTGATGATAATGTCCAAAAACGTGTACACGCGGTCACCGATTTTGTCAGTTATGCGAAAGATAAACTGAAGCCGTACGGCGTTGATGTATCCGCCGATATTTTTGGATATTCCGCCACGCTGCCTGAAGCGCCCGGCATCGGACAGAATTTCAGCAAAATTTCCGAAAATGTTGATGTTATTTCTTCCATGATTTATCCGAGTCACTGGACAAGCTATTTCGGAATTGATAAGCCAGACCTTGAACCATACAAAGTCATAAAGGAATACGCTAAAGTAGAAAATAGCAAACTCGGAAAACTGAAAAATCCGCCTTCATCGAGGCCGTGGCTTCAAGATTTCACAGCCTCTTATCTTGGAAGCGGCAATTATCAGCACTACGGAAAACAGCAGATTGAAGATCAAATTAAGGCGTTGAACGAAGCGGGAATTGATGAGTTTTTGCTTTGGGACGCGGCAAACCATTATACAAAAGGTGTGGATTACACGCCGCTTGATTAAAACGGAGCAGAGGCTCCGTTTTTTTGTCTGAAAAAAATGAAACCAAGTTTCAGGCTCGTACGTCTTAATAAATGTAAGGCTGTTTAAACAAAAAGAAATGGGGTATATCTAAGAGTGTGAAGATAACGAACTCATAAGGAGCAGATCAATGAACTGGTACCAAAAGTTAAATGAATACTTTCCAATTGAAGAAATGAAATCCAAAGCGCATATGGAAGCTTTGTTAAAAGAACGAAGCGATATTTACCATAAAGAAGAAGGCAAACATCATGTATTAATGTATGCGGAGTTTGATTCTTTTATCTTTATTGATTATCTGTATATATCGAAGGACGCAAGAGGGCAGGGACTCGGAGGCAAATTGATCGGTGAACTGAAAAAGAAGAACAAACCGATATTGCTTGAGGTTGAGCCTGTGGATGAAGATGATGCAGATACAGAGAAGCGCCTGAAATTTTACCAAAGAGAGCATTTTAAACATGCTCAGTCAATTGGGTACCAGCGCCGTTCATTGGCTACGAATGAAGTGAACAAAATGGAGATTTTGTACTGGTCACCAAAAACAGAATCTGAAGAAGAAATGCTAGAAGCGATGAAGCAGACATATGAAAAAATTCATATCTATAAAGATGAACAATGGTACGGAGATTCATACGAAAAAACGGATGAGGTCCTAAAGGTCATTGATGATAAAAAACAAAAAAACATTTTCGATCAGCTAAGCTAATTGAGAATATAAAGATCGTTTGATCGTGAAAATTTGCCGGATTGACACATTTTTTTCTTAGGAGACTATTCACACTTACTTTTTTATAGTATAATACCTATAAAGATTCCTTTTTTAGAGTTATTTCAATTTAAGAATAAAAAACATGTTCATCCTACTAATTAGAGGAGTGAAGATTAAATGGTTACATTATACACATCACCAAGCTGTACTTCATGCAGAAAAGCAAGAGCGTGGCTGGAAGAGCACGAGATTCCATTTGAAGAAAGAAACATTTTCTCTGAACCTTTATCAATTGATGAAATAAAACAAATTTTACGCATGACGGAAGACGGGACGGACGAAATCATTTCCACCCGTTCAAAAGTATTCCAAAAGCTTAACGTAAATGTTGAATCAATGCCGCTTCAAGATTTATACACATTGATTAATGAACATCCGGGACTGCTTCGACGCCCGATTATCATCGATGAAAAACGTTTGCAGGTCGGCTACAATGAAGATGAGATCAGACGTTTCTTACCAAGAAAAGTCCGCTCATTCCAGTTAAGAGAAGCACAGCGTTTAGCTAATTAATATATAAAAGAAGGCTGATGTTTTATCAGCCTTCTTTATTTTTTGTCAGCTATCTGTTCATAATAAATGCTGGCAAGGATAACAAACACAACTGTCAGAACAGGAAGCAGCGTTTCAACAAGACTATGCTGCGCCATAAAATAAGACAGCTTTTGATCTCTGACAATCATTTCTCCTCCTGTATATGCCAGCAGCCCGCTTCCTGCATAAATCAAAAGCGGCACTCTATTCAGCGCAATGTGAATCAGCTTGCTGCCCCAAATAATAATCGGAACTGATACAAATAAACCGACCATCACGAGAAAAATGTCGCCGTGTGATGCCCCGGCCACTGCTATAACATTGTCAAGCGACATAAAGAGATCGGCGAGGACAATCGTCCGAATGGCCTTCCATAAGGAGGTGCTGCTTTTTACGTGCTGGGTGTCTTTCTTTTCAATAAGCAGCTGGTAACCGAGATATAAAAGAAACACTCCGCCGGCACATTGCAGAAAAGGAACTTTCAGCAGATACACCGCTGCACTCGTAAGCCCGACTCGCATGGCCACTGCAATAAAGGTTCCGAAAATAATCGCTTTTTGTCTTTGTTTTTCCGGTAAGTTCCTGCAAGCCATCGCAATCACAACAGCGTTATCTCCGCCGAGGATCAGATCTATCCCGATGATGAGCAGCAGCGAAAACAGATAATCATGCTCCATGTACAGGCACCTCGCTTTTTGTTTCATCGCTTGTACAACTAATATATGAAGCGGGTTATTTTTTATGATAGCGGGCAGAAGACAAGCCGTTTTTCAGCCGATAATGCATTTTTATTTCTTTTGTGACTGTTTTATCATAAAATAGAAATATAAAGAATTTCACACTGTCTTGGGGACAAGGTTAAGATGTGGACGGAATGGGTAAAGTGTAGTAAAGTACAATTAATCGGGAGCTTAGATGTCCCTTCAACATCTTATATAGAAGGGAAGGTTGGCAAAATGGAAATAGAAAGAATAAACGAACATACTGTAAAGTTTTATATGTCATATGGAGATATTGAAGACCGCGGTTTCGACAGAGAAGAGATTTGGTATAACCGTGAGCGCAGTGAAGAACTGTTCTGGGAAGTCATGGATGAAGTTCATGAGGAAGAAGAATTCGCTGTAGAAGGTCCTCTTTGGATTCAAGTTCAGGCACTCGATAAAGGCTTGGAGATTATCGTTACAAAAGCCCAGCTTTCTAAAGACGGACAAAAGCTCGAACTGCCGATACCTGAAGATAAAAAGCAAGAACAAGCAGATGAGAATCTCGATGCCTTGCTGGATGATTTTCAAAAAGAAGAGCAAGCCGACAATCAGGAAGAGAAGGAGCAAAAGCTTCAATTCGTCTTGCGGTTTGATGATTTTGAGGACTTGATTTCTCTTTCAAATTTGAACGTAAACGGAAGCAAAACGACGCTTTATTCGTTTGAAAACCGGTATTATTTATATGTAGATTTTCAAGAAATGTCTGATGAAGAGGTTGAAAATCAGCTAAGCATCCTGTTAGAGTACACATATGAATCCTCAATCAGCATACACCGCATCGAAGAATACGGCAAGCTGATTATTTCAGAGGATGTTCTGGATACAATAAAAAAACACTTTGCATCATAGCAGACCGATTTCATTACGGAAATCGGTTTTTTTCTTATATGAAAACACAATTTTGAGGGTGGAAAATGGGAGTATGACGTTTTTATAGAAAGAAAAGACAACAGGAATTCATCATCTTCTTACAGAATTCATAAAGAATCTGGAAGGGAGAGATGGATATTGTTTAGTGCTGTGACATCAGAAGGTAAGACTGTTTACCTGATGAAAGAAAGATATGCTGCAACAGAAGCGTCGGAATTGAGAAAAACGAAATTCTTTTGTCCGGTTTGCAGAGAACAGCTCGATGTCAAGCTCGGCTCTTTAAAGGCCCCACATTTTGCCCATAAGCAGAATAAAGCTTGCACCATAGAGTTTGAATCGGAGAGCGCCTACCATTTAAAAGGGAAAAAGCAGCTTTATTTTTGGCTGAAAGCGAAAGGATGCTCACCTGTACTGGAGCCATATGTAAAAAGCATACAGCAAAGGCCTGATATTATGGCAAAAGTACATGGAGACTTGCTGGCTTTTGAATTTCAATGCGCGAACCTCGCTTCAGACCTCTTATATAAACGCACGCAAGGCTTAAAGCAAGCAGGGGCTGAACCGCTCTGGATCATCGGCGGAAATCGTTTAAAACGCACGTCAAGGCACTTTTTCCAGCTATCTGCTTTTCATTGGCAATTCATGAAGGAGAATCCACGGCAGTTCCTGTTGTTTTACTGTCCGGAAGCACGCTCTTTCTATAAGCTCCATCATATTATCCCGTTCTATGCGAACTATGCCTGCGCTTCACTCGAAGCAATCCCGCTCACAAAAGCAAATGTGAAGGATATGTGGTTCTCAGCATCCGCACCTTCCTTTCAGCCTGCTGCCTGGCAAAACGCCATTACCCGTTTTCGGCATAAACCTCCCCGTTTTTTATCCAAAGAAGCGAATCATCTTCGGCTCCTTTTTTATGAAAAACGCCAGACGCCGTTCCCATTTTTACCGCCTGAAGTATTTGCCCCCATTCCTCTTGGAGCCGTTTTTTTAAGTCCCGTTTTCGTATGGCAGGGCCATCTTTATCTGTATATGACCGACCTCGCAGAAAAGCGTATGCCCATCAGGTTTTCTGCTGTTTTTCTATTTTGTAAGATGCAGATTCGAAAAAAAAGGATTCATTTAAGGTACGAATATAGCGAACAGCTTTTACGTGAGGCGATGAAACAGTACATCAATTTTCTGTGCCGGAAGGAATTTTTAATAGAGGGTGAGAAAGAAGTATATATGGTGAAATATCCAGTTCATGACTGCCGCACGCTTGAGAGTGTTATGGAGCGCGACCAAACCTGTTTTGGGGAATGAGATCGTTTCATTTGGCTCACCCTAAAGAAAAGGTGGTGGCTGGATGTGAAAGGCAAGAGACGGAGTGTTTTTCGCTTTTTTACTGTGTTTTTGGCATGCGTTGTCTTCTTCACCGCATATGATTTGACAAATGGCAGTGAAAAACCGGAAGATAATCACAATACAAGTTTGTTGAGAAACAGCCGTTTTTTCAATTGGCTTGAATTAAAGAAAACGAGGGGGATCACCATGACTGAGGAAAAAAAAGCAAACCAACTGCCTGACAGAAGCGAAGTAAAGGCGGAAGATACGTGGAAACTAGAGGATATTTTTCCTAGTGATGAGGCCTGGAATAAAGAATTTCAAGCTGTGAAAGAGTTAATTCCTAACCTTTCTGAATTTAAAGGGACGCTCGATCATTCTGCGGATAATTTATACGAAGCCCTTACTTATCAGGACAAAGTAATGGAACGATTGGGCAAGCTGTACACATATGCGCATATGCGTTCTGACCAGGATACAGGGAACTCCTTTTATCAAGGCCTGAATGACAAGGCTGCCAATCTGTATACACAAGCTGCAAGCGCAACCGCGTACATGGTTCCTGAAATCTTATCCATACAAGAAGAAAAACTGCAGCAATTCCTTCTTGAAAAAGAAGAGCTGAAGCTTTACTCACATGCGATTGAGGAAATTACAAAAGAACGCCCGCACGTATTAAGCGAAAAAGAGGAAGCATTGTTGGCTGAAGCTTCTGAAGCGCTGTCTTCTTCTTCAAATACTTTCAGTGTACTGAATAATGCAGATATTACGTTCCCATCCATCAAGGATGAAAATGGGCAAGAAAAGCAGATTACTCACGGCAATTTCATTAACTTTCTGGAAAGCGAAAACCGTGAAGTGCGCAAAAACGCTTTTGAAGCTGTTTACAAAACATACGGCCAATATAAAAACACAATGGCGACGACCCTCAGCGGCACAGTGAAAAAGGACAATTTCTATGCGAGGGTGAAAAAGTATAAATCCGCCCGGGAAGCCGCGCTTTCAAACAACAGCATTCCTGAGGAAGTGTACGATAATCTTATTAAAACCATTAATAAGCATCTGCCGCTGTTACACCGTTATATTGAGCTGAGAAAGAAAGTGCTTGAGCTTGATGAAGTTCATATCTATGATTTGTACACGCCGCTTGTGAAGGATGCGGGTATGAAGGTCACATATGACGAAGCGAAAGAGTATATGCTCAAAGGGCTTGCTCCTTTAGGTGACGAGTATGCGTCTATTTTAAAAGAGGGACTTGAAAACCGATGGGTGGACGTGTACGAAAATAAAGGAAAACGCAGCGGCGCCTATTCTTCAGGCACATACGGCACGAATCCGTATATCTTGATGAACTGGCACGATAATGTCAACAACCTGTTTACGCTCGTTCATGAATTCGGCCATTCAGTGCACAGCTATTATACGAGAAAGCATCAGCCATACCAATACGGCAATTACAGCATCTTTGTCGCTGAAGTGGCGTCAACGACCAACGAAGCGCTTCTCGGAGAATATATGCTGAACAATTTAAAGGATGAAAAGCAGCGCTTATATCTTCTTAACCATATGCTTGAGGGCTTTAGAGGGACGGTCTTCAGACAAACGATGTTCGCCGAATTTGAACATCAAATCCATATGAAAGCGCAAGAAGGAGAACCGTTAACTCCTGAACTTCTGAGCAGTATGTATTATGATCTTAATAAAAAGTATTTTGGCGATAATATGGTGATTGATAAAGAAATCGGGCTGGAGTGGTCAAGAATCCCGCATTTTTATTACAATTACTATGTGTATCAATATGCAACGGGCTATAGTGCAGCCCAAGCGCTGAGCAGCCAGATTTTGAAGGAAGGAAAGCCTGCTGTTGACCGGTACGTTGACTTCCTGAAAGCGGGCAGCTCTGAGTATCCGATTGATATTTTGAAAAAAGCGGGCGTTGATATGACATCGCCTGAACCAATCGAGGCCGCATGCAAAATGTTTGAGGAAAAACTTGATGAAATGGAAGAATTGCTGTTAAAAGTGAAGCATTCTTAAAAGCGAGAGCCTGTGCAAGCAAATGCACAGGCTCTTTAAAATCCTTTAAACGTTTTGCGGTGATTCAAACGGTACAGGGCAAATAAGATGGACAGAAACAATAGGGGAGATGTAATGTAGATCGGCAGCATGTGCATCATGGCTAATAAATTTAAAAAGAAAAAGAAGACAATCAATACAATAGAAATAACTGTGTAAAGCATGACTTTCCTCCTCGTCCTTGTTCATTACAAGCATATGAACATATTCGGTAAGTTATGTTTTGTGACAAAAATATGAACATTAATCGTATGGCTTGTCAAGAGTCGACAACTTTTGATATGATAAGGATGTGAAATTGATCACAAACAAACATTACCCCTTTGTTTGACCGTGAAAAATTTCTCCCATCCCCTTTGTTGTCGTTAAGACATATGAAACCGCGCTTATCCCGGCGCGGTTTCTTTATAATTTTAAACAGAACTTACGTTCGTATTCAGGCCGAAAAAACAGCCCCAAGCTATAAACGCCTGCGGCTATTTTTCACATGAATGCAATTGATCGGAGCTTTCGGCAAGAGACTGCCAAAACATTCCGTGCTTTGCTTCGACCTTGGCAACCTTCTTGGCAAACGCCAGTTTTTTCATTTCTCTTTCAACCTCTTCAAGAGTTAAATCATATACAAGTGCAATTTCCTTCGAGGCCACAAAGCGAAAGTATTCAATAAAGCATTCGAGCGGCGGTGTTTCTGAAGGTTTTGGCTCGTCGCCCAGCATTTCGAATAAAATCTCTTCATACACCTCATATGAATAATTTCCAGGCACCTTAAGCCCTTCGTCATCATGCTGAGTATTAAAAAATGTAAGAGTCGGGTTTACGGTAACATCCATTTCAGCTGCAATCTTCATGTCGCATTGGAGCGCTTTAACCGCACTTTGAGAGTGAAGATCCTTTTTGAACTCCTCAAGATCAAGCTTTGTTTTCTCAGCGATCTTCAGCAGCGTTTTTTCCTCCGTAATATTTTGCTTTGCAACAAACAGGCTTTCCTGCATATTGCGGAGAAATTGTATTCCGGCTTTTCGTCCTTGAAGCTCTGCCGCTTTTAAAGCGAGAGCTGCAAGATACGGTGAAGAGAGCGGCTGTTCTTGTTCGAGCCACAAAGTCCCGTCACACGACATGCCGGAGCGGTTTGCGATTTTTTCCCAAGCCTCCGCCAGAAGATGCTTTTTTCGTTTTTGCTTGTTTAAAGATGTGATACTTGCGGCGGCAATAATCCGCAGGGTAAAAAAACGGCCGTAGCGGATTTTCAGCTTTTTTATGACAGGCTCTAAGGACCAGCATTCAGGACATAAAGGATCAACAAACATGTAAATTTCCAGCGGTTTTTTTGGGTGACCGTGGCAATGGGCGAAGTATTGGTCATGTTGATAGTTTGTCAAAATGATCGTTCCTCCGCTTCTGTCTGATTCACCATATGCCTTGCTGTCAATTCCAGCCGCCCGAACAGGAATTCACGAATGTCCCCTTCTAAACCGACATGGTCCATTGCGTCACTCATACAGCTGAGCCATGCATCCGCCCTCTCATGCGTGATGGCAAAAGGAAGATGACGTGCTCTGAGCATCGGATGGCCGTGTTCTTCAGTATAAAGAGGCGGTCCGCCTAAATACTGAGTCAGAAATTGCTTTTGTTTTCTGGCCGTTTCCGTCAAATCGCTCGGAAATATCGGCTTCAGCAAAGGATGAGACGCGACACGCTCATAAAAAGTATCAACAAGTTGCGATAGAAGTTCTTCTCCAATCGCTTCATAAGGTGCGTTAAACGATTGTCCCATGTTGACTACTCCTTTAAATATGGCTAATAGGAATCATAATTCCTATTGCGAAAGTACATGTAGTGTTTATTATTTTCATCTACCATTTATTTTAGCAACAAGGCCTAATTTCTACAAACAAACTGCCTTTTATGCGCTCAGGGTTTGCCTGATGTGCCGGAAAATCGCACAGTACCGCGCTTGTATTTCATATCATATCACATAAAATTCATGAATGTGTAAGATTTCACTCCGCAAAAAAACCAGAGGGCTCATAGCCGCTCTGGTTCAGGCGTAATAGTTTGCAGTGACTTTTTTTACGTAGTTTTGAGTTTCCTTAAAGGGAGGAATGCCGCCGTATTTATCTACATTTCCCGGTCCGGCGTTATAGGCTGCCAAAGCCATGGAAACATTTCCGTCATATTTGGACAGCATTTGCTTCAAATATTTTGTTCCGCCCTCTATATTTTGCGCAGGGTCAAGCGCGTTTGACACGCCGAGAGAGCTTGCGGTTGACGGCATCAGCTGCATGAGTCCCATGGCGCCTGAGCCGCTTACGGCTTTCGAGTTGAAGCCTGATTCCTGCTGTATCACCGCTCGAATCAGGTTTTCATCAACACCGTGTTTGTCCGCCGCTTTTTTAATGGCGCTGTCGATTGAAAAGTCGCCTTTTGTTGAGGAAATTGAGGCTGTATTTGCCGCTGAGCTGCTTACGGCTTCCGGTGCGCTTTCTTCTATATTCGGCGTGCTGCCTGATAAAGACCCCAGCCCGTTAGATGAAAGAACTGCCGGCGACAGCATATAAGAACTGTTTCCCTGTGTTCGCAGATTTGGTGCCAAGGACGCGGACTGCGGGCTTATGTTCTGTGTATACTGGCTGAGCAAAGAGCTGAAGTTTGAAAGCGTGCTGCCTGAGGCTTGAGTGCTCCCTGTATTTGTGCTGGCGATTGATTGTAATGCCTGAAGCTGAAGCAGAGCCGCCCAATTCGTTACGTTCACTTTGTCATTCCACCTTATAATGACTTTCGTTTTTGTTCATAAAAACGGAAGATTTTATTTTTTGTTTCACGCTGAGGAATGCTGAACTGCTGAAGAAGCTTTTCGAAAGCCAGTTTGCCTTCATCCCAGTCTGCTGCTTCGAATTCCAATTCAAAATCCTCTTTATTTAAATATCGGCTGTGGTCTAAAACTATTAAGCCATTTTCGGATTCTTTTTCTGCCCGATTTGTGGTAAGAGACCCAAAATAGCGGATCGCCCCGCAGTCAACCTCAAGCTGGACGAGCTGGTCCTGAACAGGGCCGGCCGGAACAATGAATTTCTCAAATTCCGGAACTTCTGTTAACGCTTGATGGGTTTCCAAAAGTCCGACGGCTGCCGGTTCTTTTAACGTCAGCACATACCGGCCGTTCTTTTTACGGATTCTCAGGGCTGCACCCTTATGTTTTAGCGCAAAGCTTTTTGTATCAAAATAGTGGTTCTCCTGTAAGACAAAATCCTCATTGTCTAGCTGGTAAGCTTGTGTCAATTTTTCAAACTCGTTTTTTGTGAGCAGATTTTTAAATTCAATTTCAATTTCTTGGGCCATACTTTTCTTCCTTTCCGCACTGTAAATCGTATTTTTACTATTATCTCTTTAGATGTTACGTTTATCAATATTGATCTTGATATGATAAAATAAATCTGTACTTTGTTGAAAAAAGGAGAGCATTATGCAAAAGAGAATTGAAATCATGAATGCAACATTAACGGATGATCAGCTTCGCTTTACATGTCAGGCAGAGGGAGACGAAGCGGAGCGCAAAGCGTCGGGTCAAATGCTTGTTGATTCTGACCACTTTGCTTTTGTATACATACTTGAATTGGCTGATTCATTTGAATATGTCATTATAAAGGAAAATGTCTGGCCGGAACTGAAACAGGCCCACAGTGACAGGAAACCGGTATTTTTTGAAGCGGGGAGTCAAATGATTGAGCTGTCAGGCCTGCATGAGGAACTTGAATACCTTTTAGAAAATATTAAAGATAATGCAAATTACGGTGAGGAAATGGAAGAAAAAGTGAGAAGTGTATTCCTCTAGAAAAAACTAGGGTCCGGAATTGGGGGATGTAAGATGGATGACAAACAATGGGAGCAGTTTTTAGTGCCGTACCGCCAGGCAGTAGAGGAATTGAAAGTGAAGCTGAAGGGAATCAGAACACTTTATGAATATGAGGATGACCATTCGCCGATCGAGTTTGTGACAGGCCGGGTGAAGCCGGTGGCAAGCATTCTGGAGAAAGCCAGACGGAAAAGCATCCCATTACATGAAATTGAGACTATGCAGGATATTGCGGGCCTTAGAATTATGTGCCAATTTGTGGATGATATTCAAATGGTGAAAGACATGCTGTTTGCAAGGAAAGATTTCACTGTCGTGGATAAGCGTGATTATATCGCAGAGCATAAAGAAAGCGGGTACCGCTCCTATCACCTTGTTGTTTTATACCCTTTGCAGACGCCCGCCGGTGAAAAACATGTTCTGGTTGAAATTCAGGTCCGGACGCTTGCGATGAACTTTTGGGCGACAATTGAGCATTCATTAAATTACAAATACAGCGGGAACATACCTGAAAAAGTAAAGTTGAGGCTTCAGCGGGCTTCCGAAGCGGCATCCCGGCTTGATGAAGAGATGTCTGAAATTAGAGGTGAGATTCAAGAAGCTCAAGCAGCCTTCTCAAGAAAGAAAAAAGGCAGTGAGCATCAATAGAAAAGGGGGAAGAAGACGTGAAATTTTCCGTATCGTCAAAAGGAGACAGCGTGTCTGACACGCTGAAAAGCAAAATACAGGCGTATTTATTGGATTTTGATATGGAATTGGATGAAGACGAGCCTGAAATCGTGATTTCTGTCGGCGGAGACGGAACACTGCTTTATGCCTTCCACAGATACAGCGAACGTTTGGACAAAACGGCTTTTGTCGGTGTCCATACCGGGCATCTTGGATTTTATGCGGATTGGGTTCCCCATGAGATTGAAAAGCTTGTTCTTGCGATAGCGAAAACACCTTATCATATTGTGGAATACCCGATACTCGAAGTAACTGTCAGATATCATGAGGGCGAGCGGGAAGAGAAGTATCTTGCGCTGAATGAATGCACCATTAAGAGTATTGAAGGCAGCCTTGTGGCTGACGTGGAAATAAAAGGGCAGCTGTTCGAAACCTTCCGGGGAGACGGCCTCTGCCTGTCAACGCCATCGGGAAGTACCGCTTATAATAAAGCGCTGGGCGGAGCGATCATCCATCCGTCTATCAGAGCCATCCAGCTTGCGGAGATGGCATCTATTAATAACCGTGTTTTCCGTACGGTAGGCTCGCCGCTCCTTCTTCCCGATCACCATACTTGTGTGATCAAACCGAGAAATGAAGTTGATTTTCAAGTCACCATCGACCATCTGACGCTCCTTCATAAGGATGTGAAATCCATCCAATGCCGAGTAGCTTCTGAAAAAGTAAGATTTGCAAGATTTCGTCCGTTTCCATTTTGGAAAAGGGTGCAGGATTCCTTTATCGGTAAAGGCGAGTAAAGCGAGGAAATATATTGAAGAATTTTTTTATTCGGAAAGAGATCAGTTCTGCTGATGAGGGCATGACGGTAAAAGAATACGCCGGAAAGATGGGGATTTCAAAACGCATGCTGACGGATATTAAATTCGGAGGCGGAGATATTCTCATTAACGGCGGGCACGTCACAGTAAAATATGTACTGAAGCTTGGAGACACACTGGAGTTCGAGTTTCCCGAGGAACAGGTGAGCGAGTCTCTTTTTCCAGAGCCGGTTCCGCTGCATGTGTTGTTTGAAGATGACCATGTGCTTGTGATCAACAAACAGCCGTATGTTTCATCTATACCTTCCAGAGAGCACCCTTCCGGAAGCATCGCAAACGGCATCCTCAGCCATTATAAGAAAAACGGCGTGCGTGCTACGGTTCATCTTGTCACTCGGCTTGACAGAGACACATCGGGTGTGATGCTGATTGCGAAGCATCGGTTTGCACATTCCATTTTGTCAACGGCGCAAAAAAACGGCCTGGTCAAAAGGCGATATCTCGCAGTTGTGCACGGCAGCATGGAGCAAGCGGAAGGTACGGTTGACGCGCCGATCGGCAGAAAGCCGGACAGCATTATAGAACGAATGGTCATACCCGGCGGACAGCGGGCTGTTACTCATTTTCAAGTCAATGAAAAGACAAACGGCTTAACATTGGTGACATTGCAGCTTGAAACGGGAAGAACCCATCAAATCCGTGTCCATATGAGCCATCTAGGCCACCCTTTATGCGGTGACACGCTGTATGGGGGAACAAGGCAGAAGATCAGCAGACAGGCCCTCCACAGTGAGAGGCTGTCCTTTATCCACCCGCTGACGGATGAAACGATGGTCTTTTATACCCCAGTTCCGCAAGATATGCAGCAATTAATAGAGGAGAGCCGTTAACAAACGCATCTCTCAATGTACAGCGCCATCCTTCAAGGACAAAGAAGCCAGAGCATTCTCAATGCTCTGGCTTCTCTTTTTTTTACTGTTCGCGAAAACGTGATTCATCATACGGCATTGAGCTTTGAACGGAGACAGTCTCATGTTCAGGAAAACGGAAAGCTGTCAGCTGATTTCCGAATACACAGCCAGTGTCAATATTAATAGTCCGATTGACGATTCTCGGTTTTTTTACCGGAGTATGGCCGTACACCACCCACGCTTTGCCATTATATGTTGCGGCCCAATCTCTTCTTACGGGTCTTCCGTCCGGCAGCGTTTCACCCGTTACATCTCCATACAGGACAAAACCCTTTACTTTTTTTGATTGTTTACCGATATCGTCAGCCTTTATGCCAGCATGGGCGACAACCAGATCTCCGTTATGTAAGATGTCGTAAAGCGGCGCCTTTTCATATAATCTGATAAATTGCTCCTTCACCGCTGTCCTGTCCTCATCGGAAAGCTGCTTGAGCTCGGCCTCGGTTGTTTCAAGTCCGTGCATGACTTTAACGGGATTTCCTTTTAAAAAACGGTATAGTTTATTGCAATGATTTCCCGGGACATAACGGACTGCGCCTTTCTCATACGCTCCTGCCACAAATCGAACAACCTCGATTGACTTTGGCCCTCTGTCTGTCAGATCCCCTGCGAATACGAGCATTCTTCCGTCAGAATGGACAGGCATCCCATTTTGGATGGTGTAGCCGAGTTTTTTGATCAATGCGATCATTTCATCATAACATCCATGAATATCACCGATTACATCGTAGGCCATTTTTTAGATCCTCCTCATGTTATTTTATTTATTATGAAGCAAATTCTCGTGACTCATCACACCGCTTTATGTGCAAATTATAGAAAGAAATTGTATTTGATAAAAGAAATAAGCCTTATCACTTTTTTTTCATGTCTGACCTTGTTAAAATCACGTTATGTTTTTTTAAAAAAGGTTCCGTTCGTGCTTGTGAAAACTCACTTTATCCTGGTTTTGAATGGTTTCTTAAAGGAGGTTTTTTATATATGGAGCATACATCTGTCGCTTCTTTAGTTGTTGTACTTGTAGTCGCATTTTTAACTCCGATTCTTTTGCATCGTTTTAAGCTCAGTATCCCCGTGGTAGTAGCTGAGATTATCATGGGGCTTATTATTGGAAAAAGCGGCTTTAATTTAGTAGTAGAGGGTGATACGTGGCTTGAGACGCTCTCTGTGCTCGGATTTATCTTTTTAATGTTTTTAAGCGGGCTGGAAATTGATTTTTCGACTTTTGAGAAAGGCAAGAAAAAACAATTTCTCCCGAACGGCAAGGAGGCGCCGAATACATTTAAAACGGCGTCTGTCATCTTTCTCGGCATCTTTGTTTTATCTTTGGCGCTATCCTACGCATTTGTGCTGGCCGGGTTTATTGATAACGCCTTTTTAATGACGCTGATCATATCAACCATTTCTTTAGGCGTTGTTGTGCCGACTTTAAAAGAAGAGCGGATAATGAATTCAAATATAGGGCAGATCATTTTGCTTGTGGCTGTCATTGCTGACTTGGTTACTATGATTCTTCTCGCTGTTTTTGCTTCCTTGTACGGGAACGATAATGGAAACATGTGGCTCTTAATGATTTTGTTTGCAGCCGGAGTTGTGCTTTATTTCTTCGGGCGGCTCTTTAAGCATCGTTCTTTCGTGGAGTCGATGTCAAAAGGAACAATCCAAATCGGCACACGTGCGATTTTCACGTTGATTATCGTCCTTGTCGCATTGTCTGAATCACTTGGAGCTGAAAATATTCTCGGCGCGTTTTTAGCCGGTGTGCTTGTTTCTCTGCTTTCGCCGAACAAAGAGCTGGTGCAGCAGCTGGATTCCTTCGGCTACGGCTTTTTGATTCCGATTTTCTTCGTGATGGTCGGTGTTAAATTAGACATTTGGTCGCTTTTTCAGGACCCGTTGATTTTAATCATGATTCCGCTTCTCTTAATCGCGCTGCTATTGAGTAAAATCCTTCCTGTCCTTTACTTGAAAAAATGGTATGACAACAGGACGGTATGGGCATCGGGCTTTTTATTGACGTCTACGCTTTCTCTTGTCATTGCGGCTGCGACGATTGGAGAACGCCTGCATATCATCAGCGCGAATATGTCAGGGGCGCTGACTTTGGTTGCTGTCATTGCAAGCATTATAACGCCCGTCGGCTTTAAGAAATTGTTTAAAAGAGAAGAGGAGCCGGAGGAGAAAAAGACCATTACGTTTATTGGCGCCAATCAGATGACGCTGCCGGTAACATTGGAATTACCTGAGGAAGAGTATAAAGTCAGGGTGGTCCACGTATATCAGGAAAATGCGGAAGAAAAGCTGTCAGACTCTGTTTTCAGCGTGGAAACCATTTCTGATTATGAGCGTCAAACCCTTGAGTCACAAGGGATATTTGAGACTGATGTCCTCGTGGTTGCGACAGGTAATGAAGATGTAAATGCTGATATTGCTCTTTACGCCAAAGAAAAAGGAACGGAACGGGTAATCGCAAGCGTCGGCTCAGTTGAACATGAAGCTAAATTAAAGGAGGAGGGCATCAATACTTTTTCCATTTTGCTTTCCACTAAGACACTGCTGCGTGCGCTTATCGAGGCTCCTGGTGTTATGAAGTTGCTCACAAACCAGGAATCTTCGCTGTACCAAATTAATATGGAAAACAGTAAATACGATGGTGTGATTTTGCGTGAATTCCCTTTAACGGGAGATGTCATTTTTGTCAGGATTTTCAGAGGGGTGGACAGCATTGTTCCCCATGGAGATACAAGGCTTCAATCAGGTGACCGTCTGATCGTGACCGGATCACGTAAATATGTGACGGAAATGAAAAGAACACTGGAAGGATAAACCTTGACCAAAAATGGATTCATGTTAATATAGAGGTGCAGTAAAAATTAAATTATAATTGTATGACCACTAGGGGTGCCCTTCAAAAGGGCTGAGATAAAAGTGAGACTTTTAGACCCTCATAACTTGAACAGGTTAAAACCTGCGTAGGGAAGTGGAGCGGTATTTGGGTTATTTTATCTATGCAAATTCCAAACCACTTTTCCTTCCGGGAAAGTGGTTTTTTTATTTTTCAGACTGGGGGAATGAAATGATGAAGTTTTCGCAAGAGTGTCGTCAGGCAGCAGCAGAATGGTGGGATGGAAGTTTTGTCCATCCGTTTGTGCAGGGAATTGGTGACGGGAGCCTCCCGATTGACCGGTTTAAATATTATGTTCTTCAAGACTCTTATTACTTAACGCATTTTGCAAAGATCCAGTCGTTCGGTGCTGCATATGCCAAGGATCTTTTTACGACGGGGCGAATGGCAAGCCACGCGCAAGGCACATATGAAGCGGAAATGGCGCTGCACCGAGAATTTACAGAGCTTTTGGAAATCAGTGAAAAAGAGCGTGAGGAGTTTAAGCCGTCTCCAACTGCGTATTCTTATACATCTCATATGTACCGTTCGGTGATGAGCGGGAACTTTGCGGAAATTTTGGCTTCTCTTTTGCCATGCTATTGGCTTTATTATGAAGTGGGCGAGAGGCTGCTTGAATGTGATCCGGGTCATCCGATTTATGAAAAATGGATAAATACTTATGGCGGTGACTGGTTTAAACAGCAGGTGGAGGAACAGATTAACAGATTAGATGAGTTAGCGGAAAGCAGCACGGAGGAAGTCCGCGCCAAAATGAAAGAGAATTTTGTCATTTCCAGTTATTACGAGTATCAATTTTGGGGAATGGCCTACCGAAAAGAAGGCTGGTCGAACAGCGCCGCAAAAGAGGTGGAGAAACTTGGAGCTGCACGCGATAACTGATAATTGCCAGCGTGTTGAACATCTCTCGTCTTCGATCATTGCCATTAAAGATGAGGTTGATTTCATTCATATCAGAGAACGGTCAAAATCGGCCGATGATATCCTGAAGCTGCTTGAGCTTATTTATCAAGGCGGTGTTGAGAAGCAAAAACTGATTGTGAATGACCGGGTGGATATTGCGCTTTTTGCCAATATTCATCGTGTTCAGCTGCCGGGCCATAGTTTTTCGGCAAAAAGGGTGAGAGCGAGGTTTCCCCACCTTCATATCGGACGGTCTGTTCATTCGCTAGAAGAAGCCGTTCAAGCAGAACGTGAAGATGCGGATTACGTGCTTTTCGGGCATGTGTTTGAAACGGAATGCAAACAAGGTTTAGAAGGCAGGGGTGTACAGCTCTTGACAGAAATAAAACAAACGCTTGCGATACCGGTGATTGCATTAGGAGGTATAACGCCCTCCAGGATACCCGAAGTGAGACAAGCCGATCCTGCTGGGGTTGCCGTCATGTCCGGAATATTTTCAGCGCCGGATCCTTTGGAAGCCTCCAGAAGTTACTCCCGCAAGCTAAAGGAGAACAAGTATGAAAAGGCACTATGATACAGTCATCATCGGCGGCGGGATCATTGGTTCAGCCATCGCTTATCATTTGTCAAAAGAAAAGCAAAAAACGGCTTTGTTTGAGAGCGGAACAATCGGCGGAAAAACAACGAGCGCTGCTGCGGGAATGCTTGGGGCTCACGCCGAGTGTGAGGAGCGGGATGCGTTTTTTGATTTTGCCATGTACAGCCAGCGTTTATATCAGGCGCTTGGAGCCGAGCTGAACGAACGGTCAGGCATTGATATCAGACGGCACAACGGCGGTATGTATAAGCTGGCGTTTTCAGAAGAAGACGTCGCTCGTTTACGGCAGATGGATGATTTAGACTCCGTCAGCTGGCATACAAAAGATGAAGTGCTGGAGAATGAGCCGTATACGTCAAAAGAAATTGCCGGAGCCAGTCTAATTAAAGCTGATGTCCATGTTGAGCCTTTTTACGTATGCAAGGCTTACGCCAAAGCGGCAAAGCTTTCAGGCGCTGAGTTGTATGAACACACATCGGTTACGGAAATAAAGCGGGACGGAGATGCCGTCTGCATCACAACGACGGCCGGTGAAGTCTATGCGGATCATGTTGTCGTGGCGAGCGGGGTATGGAGCGGGCAGTTTTTTAAGCAGCTCGGTCTGAACCAAGCGTTTTTCCCTGTTAAGGGAGAGTGCCTTTCTGTCTGGAATGACGACTTTCCGCTTACGAAAACACTTTATCATGACCATTGCTATATCGTTCCGAGAAAAAGCGGCAGATTGGTTGTCGGGGCGACAATGAAACCGGGGGATTGGAGTGATAAGCCGGAACTTGGCGGACTTGAATCCGTTATGCGGAAAGCAAAAACAATGCTGCCGGCCATCCAATATATGAAGGTAGACCGATTTTGGGCTGGGCTGCGGCCGGGAACTGGAGACGGAAAACCTTATATCGGCAGGCACCCGGAGGATAGCAGGATTCTATTTGCCGCAGGCCACTTCAGAAACGGAATTTTGCTGGCTCCGGCTACTGGTGAAGTAATTTGCGATTTAGTCATGGACAGAGAGGTCAATCAAAAATGGATAGACGCGTTTAGAATTGATCGCAAGGAGGCGGTTCAGGCATGATGCTTCAGCTGAATGGAAAACAAGTGGAATGGGACAAGGACACCGGCACTATCCAAGATTTACTCGCGTCCTACCAGCTTGAAAATAAAATTGTCATTGTGGAGAGAAATAAAGAAATCATTGATAAAGAGAACTATCGGCATATTAATCTTTGTGATCGGGATGTTATAGAAATTGTCCATTTTGTAGGAGGCGGATGAGAAATGCTAACAATTGGCGGAAAGCAATTTTCTTCAAGATTACTATTGGGAACAGGGAAATATCCAACATTTGAAATCCAAAAGGAAGCGGTACACGTTTCTGAATCTGATATTTTAACTTTTGCTGTCAGGAGAATGAATATTTTTGAAGCGTCCCAGCCGAATTTTCTGGAACAGCTTGATTTATCCAAATATACACTGCTTCCAAACACAGCGGGCGCAAGTACCGCGGAAGAAGCGGTCAGAATCGCCAGACTTGCGAAAGCATCAGGTCTTTGTGACATGATTAAAGTGGAAGTAATCGGGTGCAGCCGTTCCTTGCTTCCGGATCCGGTAGAGACATTAAAAGCGTCTGAACAGCTTCTGGAAGAGGGATTCATCGTTCTGCCTTATACGTCTGATGATGTCGTCTTGGCCAGAAAGCTTGAAGAGCTTGGCGTTCACGCAATTATGCCGGGTGCTTCGCCGATAGGGTCAGGCCAGGGAATCGTTAATCCTTTGAATCTGTCATTTATCATTGAACAGGCTAAGGTGCCGGTTATTGTTGATGCGGGAATCGGCTCTCCTAAAGATGCTGCGCATGCTATGGAATTGGGGGCGGACGGTGTTTTGTTAAATACCGCTGTATCCGGGGCAAATGATCCCGTTAAGATGGCGCGCGCCATGAAGCTCGCAGTGGAAGCGGGCCGTCTTTCCTTTGAAGCGGGCCGAATTCCGGTGAAACATTACGGAACGGCGAGCAGCCCGGGAGAAGGTCTTCCTGTATGACGGGCAGGTACTCCAGACAGGAGCTGTTCGCTCCGATCGGCCGCTCAGGCCAAGAAAAGCTGAGGGAAGCGCGCGCGGTGGTTATCGGCGGCGGCGCGCTTGGCACAGCCAGTGCTGAAATGCTTGTCAGGGCGGGATTCGGGTCTGTGACGATCGCTGACAGAGATTATGTGGAATGGAGCAATTTACAGCGCCAGCAGCTATATACAGAGGACGATGTGAAAAAGGAAATGCCGAAAGCCGCTGCTGCTGAAAAGCGGCTTCGTTCCATTAATAGCGACGTACATGTCAAAGGGATTGTCATGGATGTCAATGCTGAAAATGTTTCTGAGCTGATCGAAGGAGCGTCCGTGATTGTGGATGCCGCCGACAATTTTGAAACCCGCTTGATCGTTAATGATGCCGCTGTGAAAATGGGGATTCCTTTTCTTTACGGCGCATGCGTCGGCAGCTACGGACTAACCTTTACTGTTTTGCCTGGTGTTACGCCTTGTCTTCATTGTTTGCTCGACAAACTTCCTTTAGGAGGATTAACGTGTGATACAGCCGGCATCATCAGTCCCGCCGTCCTGCAGGTCGCTGTCTATCAGGTGACAGACGCGCTTAAGCTTTTGTCGGGTGAACGGCCTGAACCGGTGCTTCGGTCTTTTGATTTGTGGAAGAATGAGCGGTCTGAGATAAACGCAGCAAGTCTCGTTAATGCTTCCTGCCCGAGTTGCGGCACAAAAGATTTTCCGTTTTTATCCTATGAAAATCAAACAAAAGCGGCTGTGTTGTGCGGCAGGGACACCGTGCAAATCAGGTCAGGACTTGCCAAACAGCCTGATCTTGAATCGCTTGCTGTGCAGCTGAGACAAGCAGGGCTTGAAGTGACGGCGAACCCATATTTAATTTCATGCCGCTCACATGACATGAAGATGGTGTTGTTTCAGGACGGAAGAGCGTTTATACACGGGACAAATGATATTACCAAAGCTAAATCCCTTTATCATAAGTGGATCGGGTAATGTGAAAGGAGTTTTTTTATGAGTATCAGTAAAGCATTGACCATTGCCGGCTCTGACTCGGGAGGCGGCGCAGGTATTCAGGCGGATTTAAAAACCTTCCAGGAGCTGGATGTATACGGCATGTCAGCTATTACTGCGGTGACGGCCCAGAATACATTAGGTGTTCATGGAGTATATCCGCTGTCTGTGGAAGCGCTTGGCCGGCAAATTGACGCAGTCGCGGAAGATTTAAGACCAGATGCAATCAAGACGGGAATGCTGTGGAGCGCGGAAATGATTGAAGAAGTTGCGAGGAAAGTCGATCAGTATCAATTGGATCGGCTGATTGTTGACCCGGTAATGATTGCAAAAGGCGGTGCCTCATTATTACGCGATGAATCGGTTGCCACGCTGAAGGAGCTTCTGATCCCCAGAAGTTATGCGATCACGCCAAATGTACCTGAAGCAGAGGCGCTGACAGGAATTCAAATCCACACGATGGATGACCGGAAAAGGGCCGCTGAAAAATGTATTGTGCTTGGGGCGCAGTATGTCATTATTAAAGGCGGACACCAGCCGGAAGATGAAAAGATCATTGACCTTCTTTATGATGGAAAAACGTTTACACAAATCAGCCATCCATATGTTAAAACGAAGCATACCCATGGAACAGGCTGTACCTTTGCCGCTGCTTTAACGGCTCAAACCGCCAAAGGACACGGGATTCATGCGGCTTTTGAAGTCGCGGCAAACTTTGTTCGTGAAGCGGTGGAACATACGCTTGGAATCGGAGCAGGCCATGGTCCGACAAATCATTTTGCATTTAAAAGAAACAGCTTGAATACAGCTGATTAGGGATCACCTTTTGAAAGGTGATCTCTTTATGTGCCTTTTTTCAGTTCTTTTATTCTGCCCTTGGTTATGATATGATGAATATTAAGATCAGGTACTAATACTATGTATTGACATGAATATAGGAGGCTTTATACATATGAATTTTTCACTGGAAGGCCGCAACATCGTCGTAATGGGAGTTGCCAATAAACGCAGTATCGCATGGGGAATCGCGCGTTCTTTACACGAAGCCGGCGCACGTCTGATTTTCACTTATGCGGGTGAACGCTTGGAGAAGTCAGTGAATGAATTGGCAGGGACATTAGAACGAAACGATTCAATTATACTTCCTTGTGACGTAACAAACGATGAGGAAATCGACACATGTTTTGCAAGCATTAAAGAGCAGGTCGGCGTTATCCACGGTATCGCGCATTGTATCGCTTTTGCGAACAAAGAAGAGCTTGTCGGCGAATATTTAAATACGAATCGTGACGGCTTCCTTTTGGCGCATAATATCAGCTCATATTCATTGACAGCTGTCGTCAAAGCCGCTCGTCCGATCATGGCAGAAGGCGGAAGCATTGTGACATTGACTTACCTTGGCGGAGAACTTGTTATGCCGAATTACAACGTCATGGGAGTGGCGAAAGCTTCTCTAGACGCAAGCGTAAAATATTTAGCTGCTGATTTAGGTAAAGAAAATATTCGTGTAAACAGTATTTCAGCTGGCCCGATCAGAACATTGTCTGCTAAAGGCATCAGTGACTTCAACTCAATCTTAAAAGACATCGAAGAGCGTGCGCCGCTCCGTCGCACGACAACGCCTGAAGAGGTGGGAGATACAGCTGCATTTTTATTCAGCGATATGTCCAGAGGCATCACCGGTGAAAACCTTCACGTTGATTCAGGTTTCCATATTACCGCACGCTAAATAAAATGTTTCAAAGGCAGTCCCAATTGGGATTGCTTTTTTCTTTCTTCTGATTTTTAACATTCTGTCATATAGATAGGATATGACAGAATCGGAGGGATGAAGATGTCAAATAAAAACAGAGACGCGGATAAAAAACCGCTCATGTATATTGTTCAGCCCAATTACTCAGAAACAAGATCTTCTATGCAGGATATTGTGATCAAACGAAAGATCAAAACGGCTCCGCCGGAAGAGCGGAAAAAGCCGGAAACGGCCGAAAAGCAGCATGAAGAATCTCTGAAAAAAGATATCCAGCAAGAAAAAGGTGCGGTGCAGCAACAAGAAGCACAGCAGCATGAGAGGGCGTTGCAGCAGCAGGAAGCACGGAAGCATGAAGAGACGTTGCAGCAGCAGGAAGCACGGAAGCATGAAGGGACGTTGCAGCAGCAGGAAGCACAGGAGCAGGAGGAAACCGCGCAGCACCAAGAGGCGCAGCAACAGGACCCGGCACAGCAGCAAGCAGAAACTGAAGATCGTCAAAAAAACGAGCAAGAGCCGGCTGCCGAAGTGAAGAAGCCCGAAAAAGAACCGGAAGCCGTCCATAATGCGGAAGCGGAGGAAAAACAAACACCTCCAAGAAGAGTGAAAAAACCGATGAGCAAAATGTCCATTATTGAAAAAATTGACTTTTTAACAAAGCTTCCGCACAATATGCCAAGAGCTCTTTGCCTGATTGAAGCGAATGGGAAAACATACAGAGGTGTGATCGTCGGAAGAAGAAATAATTCCGTCCTTCTTCGCACGACCGGAAACGGCGCGCCGACAGAGCTGGTAATTGATGACATCACCTCTTTGCATCCGCTTGGATTTTGATAAGTTGGGTTATGGCTGTCTGGATTACCTCCGGCAGCTTATTTAGATGAAAGAAAAAGCCTGCAGGTTTCTGCAGGCTTTTTTATCTGGGAAAGGATGTCTGTCTTTAGTGAGTGCGGTTAAGAAGTCTTGGGTTCAAACAATTGATTGCACAGAAGCAATCTAGATCAACTTCTACGCAAAAGTTTGTTTTTTCCAGACGGAACACATCGCAAACCGTATCTTTATCTGTGAAATCTAAAATGTGTTTATGTTCGTCAAATGCGATTAATAGGCTTAGTGTGGCACAGCCGTCATGGACTTTTTCTACTCTGAAGAATGCGGTATTGAAACAAGGTCCGTTATCCAGTTCGCCGACATTCCCGAACGCAACGAAAGGTTTTGATTTTGAAGTGAATATTGCGAATGGTATAGTATCGCCTAATGTATAGGATGGAGACAAAAGCTTTGAATAGCAGCCTGTCGGGCATTCTTCTTTTACTGCGCTTTGGAGATCCTCGATATTCTCAACCGCTTCACGCACACAGCTTGATGATTTCTGGCTCATATTATCCCTCCTGCCTTAAAGTTTTAAAATGACTGGCAAAAATAATGGAGAGTCAGCTGCTCATAAAGAGAGCAGCTGAATGATTTTGCATCCGTAATCAAAGCTTGGAAGGGGATTTCTTTTCATGCAAAATCAGTGTTTATCCATGATGATGATGCTTTTTGTCCTTGCTTGGCGATGTCCGGTCAACTAATTCCGGGGACAGACATTGAATCGCGCAGAAGCAGCTTAGATCAACTTCGATACAAAAGTCTGTTTTCTCAAGACCGAAGAAATCCGGATCACAAGGGTGGCACACGCTGAGTGTGTCACAGTTTACATCGACGGGCCGTAAAATAGAGAGTGTCGCACAGCAGTCGCATAATTTTTCAACTCGGAAGAAAATGGATTCGAAGCATTGCATATCATCCACAAATCCTCCGACGTTTCCAAATGTGGAGAACAATCCGCCTTTTTTATCGTACAAGAGAAACGGAATTGAGTCTTTTCCAGAAATAGTCGGGCTTAAAAGATTGGTATAGCAGCCAGTGGGACACTGTTCTTCAACTGCCTCCTGCTCTGCTAAAATCTTTTCAACCGCTTCGCATACACAGTTTTCATGTCGGCCATGGTGTTTTCCGCAGCTCATGGATTTCAGCTCCTTCTTTTAGGGTATTTGACTTTAGTCTTTAACAACATATGTACGCGAGCCCCACTTGGTGTGGGTATCCGTCTATAAATTAATATATGCAGGAAAATAAGAAAAAGCAGAGCATTTTTAGCTCTGCTTTTAGGTTTAGAGAACGAGAGTGATGACTAAGATGGCCACAAGTGTGTTGGTAGCTGTGGAGACCAATGCTGCGATGTCAGCATCTACTGTTGTGACATTTACACCGCGGGAGCATTCGATAAGAAGTTTTTGGCGGTTTACTTGTTTGTTAGCTGTAAGCTGCAATAAATCTTGTGCGACTAATTCTGCAATTACTCCGTCTGCAATGGATGTGAGAGTAGCCGTAACAACAGCAGCATTAAGCGCTGTGACAACTGATGTTACCGCTTGAACGTCTGTAGATGAAACGTTGATGTCACAAGAATCTCTAATAATAATTGTCTCATCGGAGACTTGTTTGTTGAGATTTGCCTGAGCTAGATCTTGGTCGATGAAGGCATTGTTGTCGCCAAACCCATTGCCATTGCAGCAAATATCGCAATTACATTTTCTATCTTTCTTTTCTTCTTTGTCGTCTAGCGGATGGTCGCAGTCAGGATCAAGTGCAACCCAAGAATATGGTCTGCTTTCCATATCTATTCCTCCTTTTCTTTTACTATTATTAAATGAGCCAGCCTCTTACTTTGACTCAGGCATATACCCTAGTGAAAAACACTATTTTTGATTATTTATCAGGATTTTGGCGTCTCTGACGGAGCTGTTCGATTAATTGTTCTCTGCGGCTTTGCGGCTTTTGGTTTTTTGGCTGTTCTTGTTCTTTTTCTTTTTCCTGTTCCTTTTTCTTTCTCTGGCTTTCAAGGAAAGCATCGGACTTTGCCTGCATGTCTTTCACTAATGCCAGAAGCATTTCTTTTTCTTCATCTGATACTTCTTTTAATTTATCCTTCGTAACGCCGTGTTTTTTAAAGACGTTGCTGACAAGCATTTTCAGCATCGGGTCTACTTCTGGAAGCTTAGCGAGCTCTTCTTTGAACTTTTCGTTATCTGCCAATTGTTTTCACCTCAACTTTAAAGTATGTGAAAAGAAAGGGTTAAAGGATGCCTAGTTCAGTGAAAAGTATATTTAATAATTGAAGTAGAATTTGTACAAAGGCCATGATATCGTCTGCTGCCAGAGTGATCCTGATATTTCGGCTGTTAATGACTTGAATGACCGTTCTTTTTTTGATCTGACAATCATCCAGGATGAGGATTTCACTTACCACTCCGTCAGCTGCGTCCTGATCGGCGATCATCAGTTGTGTCGCTAGGATAATCATTGTAGTAACCGAAGCTTGTATGGAAAGAGCGGCCGTTATATGTGTTGTATCAATGGTGATATTTTCACAATCAATCACTTCGATTTGCTGCTCGAATTCGTTGGATAATTGTTCAAATATTTGAGGATGCAGTGATTCAGCTTTTTCTTCAAACGACATAACCTTCACTCCTTTCTTATCCATACTTTATATAATGCAGATTAAGTGCAGAGCGGAATAAGAAAAACAACCAATCCGCACCCATTTTTTTACCGGACAAGATGCGATTCATGAGGATCAGGGTTTTGGCATATACGTAAAAGAGGTCATGTTTAAAAAAAGGAGTGAATCAGTGGTTATCAACTGGCTTTCTTTTATTCTTCTTTCGTTTGCAGTGTTTCGCCTGGCGCGGCTTTTCGTATTCGACACCATCATGGCGCCTCTCAGACGCCTTTTTCATGAAGAGAAGGAGGAAACAGATGCAGACGGGAATGTCGAGACGTATATTGTCATCAAAGGAACAGGCGTAAGAGCGTTTATAGGAGAATTGCTCAGCTGTTATTGGTGTACGGGTGTGTGGTGCGCCGGCTTTTTAATCGTGTGCCAGGCGCTTATTACAGCTATCGCTCAGTGGCTGATTTTACTGTTGGCCATCGCCGGTCTTGCCGGAGTTATTGAAACTCTTGTTTCGAAGTGGCTGCAAGAATAAGGCGAACCCACCAGAAACTTTCAAACAAAAAAAGCATAAATTAGCATATATGACATAATGAAAGGAAGGATTCACTATGAGCCAACTAAGCAAACCTTCCCAAAAATCTCCATATCAAGGTTCGACCAATCAACAACCTTATTCCAAAAAAATAAAAAAGAAAGGCTGCGGATGCGGCGGCAAGAAAAAGCCTCAGTAGCCTGGCGGAGAAACCGGAGATGTCCGGTTTTTTGTTTTTTTAGAAACAAGTTCGCTCCCCTTTGCATACACCATGAACAGGGGGGATACAGTGAGCGAATTTGAAGCGTATATAAATGGGAAATACCGGCCGCATGATGAAAAGCAAAGGGAGCACGACAAAAAGATCCGAAATATTGAGAAGGAATTAGCCCGGTTTGATCAAGCCGGTATGACCTTTGAACAAGAGATCGAAACATTTGCGGAAGAGACGGAAGCCCGTCTGAAGAAACATGCAGAATTTCCAAAACATCCATAAATCCGCAAGCGCCCTATGCATTTATCCAAGCCAAATGATTTGAGTCACATAGTGTATAGAGAGTAAAGGAGGTGCTTAATTATGGGTTTCGGATACGGATACGGCGGAGGCTGCTATAGCGGCGGAGGTTACGCTGGAGGATATTCTGGAGGCGGATACGGTTCCACATTCGTTCTTGTGGTCGTATTGTTCATTCTTCTTATTATCGTAGGCGCATCTTTTTTTGGTTAATATGATCTAACTAGAGGAAGTACGGGAACTTGCCCCGTGCTTCCTTACCTTGTGTAAATCATTCATGTGAATCAAAAAACTTGTGGGCAGACCGTAATTTTCTCACGATGGAAAAAGCACACTATCGTGCGGCGCTCATACAATAATGTATTACTCCAACAAAAGGAGGCACATGATGGATAATCAATTTTTTAAGAATATTGAAAAGAAAACAGGCGTGAATATGAACGATGTCATGAATCTTGCCGGCTCTTTGCAAAACGCCAATTTTAAAGACGAGAATACAGTCAGAAGCGTAATTAAGCGTGTATCGCAGCTTGCGAACAAACGCGTGCCGAAAGAGTTAGAAGATAAGATCGTTGAGTCCATTACGAGCGGAAAAGAAAAGCTTGATTTTGGCACGATTTCAAAGATGCTTAACAATAAATAAGCATCACTGGGTCCTGCTGTTTCAAATGGCGGGCCTTCTTTATTTGAAACAGCCTGACAGATGGCCTGTCAGGCTGATTTCCATTTTATTTGTGTAAGGACGATCGTTTGTTCAGCAGCATAAGCGGCTGCAAAAATCTAGAGCGGTGAGCGGTTTTTCCCCGCCGATTTGCCGGACAGGAAATATACAAATGCTGTTCTGCCCGGGTCATCGCAACGTAAAGCAGTCTTCTTTCTTCTTCAAGAGCGGTTTCGTCTCCTTTTCTCGCCGTTTCAAGCGAGAAATCGTGCGGAATCGAGCCGTCTACCGCTCCTAGTACATAGACCGTTTTGAATTCTAATCCTTTGGAACGGTGAACGGTCATAAGCTGTACGCCGTTTTCTGCTGTTTTGTTCTTTTCAGCAGCGCGCATATGATCGACATGAGCGAGAAAGTCAGGTATGGTCTTAAATTTCTTGGCGACAACTTTTACATCCCGGAGGTCATCCGACCCTTTTTCCAGCTTGTTTCCTTCGTTTCCGCGTTTTTTTAAATACTCGGAAAAGCCCATCTTACCTTCAGCAAATGTGATGGCTTCTACCGGTTTCATGGTGCGAAGGCTGGCGAAAAACGGGACGATTTTTTTGATTTTATTCAGCTGGAAGGACTTGAGGTCCGGAAGCTTTGTCAGAGCTTTGACCATCGAGCAATCTTCCGTAATCGAGAGAGCCTTTAGCGTATTTAAGGCTGACTGTTTTAAAAACAGTGCGGGAAGCAGATGCTTGATGGCTTCTGTATCATCTTCGTTCTGGCTGACATATAAGTAAGCCAGAATTTGGCGGACGATTCTTCTGCTGTAAAAGGATTGAACGCCGCGATCCGCTGTATATGGAACTGATGATTGATGAAGCCGTTCGTAAATGGCCCGCCCGCCGCTGTTTGTCCGGTAAAGAACCGCGAAGTCTTCCGGACGCGCGCCGTTTTGAATTTTTTCCTTTATATCGGACACGACCATAGTCGCTTCTTCCTCTTCGTCATACGGATAAAACAATACCGGGTGCTGCACATCGTCACGGGTAGCTTCTAACGTTTTGACATACCGCTTTTTATTTTTCTTCACCACAAGATCAGCGCTTGAGACAATCGGATGAGTCGATCTGTAATTGGCCGTTAAGTAAACGGTCTTTGCCCCGGGATAATCCTTCTGAAAGTCGAGGATAAAAGAAGGACTGCTTCCGCGAAACGCGTAAATTGACTGATCATCATCTCCGACACAGCACAGATTTTGTTCTGGGCTGGCGAGCATTTGCATGATTTTATATTGCACCGGATTTATGTCTTGGAACTCATCTATTAAAATATAAGTGAAGCGAGTCTGGTAATGTTCGAGAATATCAGGCCGCGATTGAAACAGTTCATAGCACGCGGACGCCATATCATCAAAATCAAATTGGCCGTGTTCTTTTTTCTGCCGTTCGTAATGCTCGTACAGCCGGTAGACTTGTTTTTCCCATTCATCCTTTAAAGGAATGCGTTCTCCAGGCAAATAAGAGTTTTTCCAATAGCCGATCTGCTGGATTGCTTGATCGACAGGAAACTCTTTTTCGTCTGCCCCTTCTTCATAGAGCGCTTTTTTTATATATTGCTCCTTTTGCCATTCCATTTTCAGCAAATGGTCTCCGTTCCATTTGGAAGAATCATAATGATAGAGAATTTTATAAAATAAGCTGTGGAACGTTCCGGTGACAAGCCTTCCTACATGTTGGGGAGCCAGTCCGTATTCATTAGCCATCCGTTCTTTCATTTCAGCGACTGCTTTTGTCGTAAAGGTCACAAGCAGCATGTTCTCCGGCGATACGCCGAGGTGTTCAATCATATGGGCGGCGCGGGCGGTCAGCACGCGTGTTTTTCCGCTCCCTGCACCGGCAAGCACAAGCAGCGGACCTTCCGTTTCCGTTACAGCCTGAAGCTGATCAGTGTTTAAACCGATCGTTGGAAAAAGAGACAAGTGCTGTTCTTCCGGTTTTTTTAGAAAAGGCGTTCCGGGGTTTATCTTTCTTGGCGGCTGCCATTCTGTCAGGACGGGGGATTTATCGGCTAAAATGGCTTTGCCTTTAGGTAAACGGAAAACGCCGGATTCCTCGTAATCTTCTTTTTTTGCTTCCTGTTTGCGGGATGTTGAATGGCAAGCCTCTTCGCAAGCTGAGAAATCTCCTATTTCACGGTGGAGAAATTCAGGTTCCTGAAGAATATCGAGCCGCATGATGACAGGCCTTCCGCAATGGGCGCAAAATAAATGTCCTTTTACCGCTTCTTCATAGAGGAATTGGTAATGTTCTCTCGAATATGTATGTAAATGTATTGTTCGATCATTCAGTCGGGCACATTTCAAAAAGGGGTCCTCCCACTAAAGGTGTTCATGTATTTGCAGACAAAGAATATCATAACAAAAGAATAGCGTTTCAAAAAGTAAGTTTAAGGGAAAAAGAGAGCAAAGGGGAGGGTATCATATGATATATGCTGGTCCAATCCAAAATCACCAATATGCTCAGTATGCAAATCGCACCGCAGTACATAAACCAGATTATGCCGGAATCACAAAGGTGAGCCATGTTCCAAATGACCGTGTCTACAAAGAAGTCGAAAAACGCCAGGAGATTCAGACGGAGGCAGAAAAAAAGGTAAACGAAACAAAACGTAAGCGCTCTCTTTATAAAAGGCTAAAGGAAGAGGGCGTCGGCAGGTATATTAATCATTATGCATAACAATTGATATCCATAAGAAAATCCGGATCTTTTTGAGATCCGGATTTTCTTTCGTTATTTCTTGATCATTTCCACATGGGGAATGCCGGCATCGAGAAATTCCTCTTTCGATGAGACCTTGTATCCCTGTTTTTCATAAAACGGCACTGCCTGAGTTTGTGCGTTTAAAATAAAACCGGACACGCCGCGGGCTTCTGCCGCTTTTTCCAGCGCCTGCATAATGATGGCTCCTACGCCGGAAGAGCGGTGGCTTTTTAATACGCAAATCCGCTCTAATTTACCGAGCCCCTCTTTAAGGCGCCATCTTCCGGCACCGACTGGCTGTCCTTCGTCATAAACCACAATATGCTCTGCTTCACTCTCAAGATGGTCGATTTCTTCTTCAGCCGGTACATTTTGTTCTTTTATAAAGACTTCTTGTCTGACGAAAAAAGCGTCTTTGATTTGTGCTTCATTTTTTGCGATAACTGCTTCCAAGTCTCTTATTCTCCTCCGCCTAACAAAAATGTTTCATATACAGTCCATGACCCGTTTTCTAACTGGTACATTAAGTGAAAGCGGTCGATTACTTCTTCATGGGATACTTCCTGCATTTTTAACTGCCCCAGCACGTCGGAATGCTCATCGTCTGAAAGATCTTGGGCGACTGTCACATGCGGGACAAAGCTGTATTCCGGTTCTGCGGCTAAAACACCGCTGTATAATTGTTCATTCAGCTCTTTTAATTCGTCTGTCGGCTCAGCTTTAATATAAATGACGTTATTCACCGGAGAAAAAGAGCTGTATTTTGTTAATTTTAATACAATCGGGTGTGATTCCTTTGCAATTTGTCTTAATTGCGACACCACCTGAGCTGCTTCTTGCTCAGTAGATTCAAACGGGGGTCTGAGTGTTAGGTGAGGCGGGATAAGTGCATAGCTTGGGTCATAGCGCTTTCTGTAAGAGTTTGCAAGATCCTGCAGTTTTTTTGATGGAAATAAAACAATTCCGTATTTCATGATATTCCCTCCCTGAATTGTTTGATCATAATGAGTATAGCAAGCGATTGGATGACTTACAGCATTTTTTTCAGCGCCGGAGTAATTAACGGCTGCCAGTAGGTCCATTTATGATCTCCGTCAAACGTTTCATAATAATATTCCGACTGTTTTTGTTCAATTAGCTGTTTGAGCTCCAAATTCGGTGCTGTAAAATCTAAAATTTGTCCGTCTGTTGTATGGACGTCTGTTTCCTTTTCGCCGATTTGATGATAAATAGAGATATTCTTCATATCATTTGACCGGCTCACAGCCTCCAGTACATGATGGTCAACGTATGGAGATTGCATAATCACGTTGCCGAACATATTCGGGTAATCAAGAGCTGTCATTAAGGAAACAGTGGCTCCGAGAGAATCACCGATCAGCGTTCGGCCGTACCCAACTTCGTACGTAGGATATTCTCTGTCAGCATAAGGGATCAGTTCATTTGCGATAAACCGCTTATAGCTTGCAAATTTAGAGCCTTCCGGATGATACGTTTCCCTGCGTTCTTTGACGTTCTGATAAGGAACGCCGATGATGATGCTGCGGTCAATCTCTCTTTTGGAGAGAAGATCTTCCACTTGACGGCCGATTCTGCCCAGCCTGAAATAATCATGACCGTCCTGGGCGATAATAAGGTGATACTTATAAAGAGGGGAGTAGACTGACGGCAAATAGACCAGTATCGTCATTTCCCCGCCAAGCTCTTCTGAAAAAAGCTTCTTTTCATGAATTACTCCAGTTTTTGGTGCCACAATAAATTCCTCCAGGCCATCTAAAGTCTTCACATATGTTATGTATCCTTTATTGTACCACGAATTGTTAGAAATTTCTCTCTTTGGAACATCTTCTGTGAGTGTTTGCAGCCGATTCACCAGTAGATCTAAAAAACTGTTGAAATATAAAATGAATTACGCTAATATAAAACAATCAGAAAATTTAGAGACATTCTTATCGTGAGAGGTGGAGGGACTGGCCCTTTGAAACCTCAGCAACCGGTTTGCTTTGCCAAGAAAGGCGAAGTGCCAAGGTGCTAAATCCAGCAAGCGATTTTTGTGCTTGGAAGATAAGAGGAAGTGTAAAACCCCTTCTTCTTATGAAGCAAGGGGTTTTTTATTTTGAAAAGGGATGGTGTTTGTTCTATGTCAGAGCATATTGAAACGAAATTAGCCCAAATCGGAAACCGCAGCGAAGAAACGACGGGAACTGTAAACCCGCCGATTTATTTATCAACGGCCTACCGTCACAAAGGCATCGGCGAATCGACCGGATTTGATTATGTCCGGACGAAAAATCCGACACGCCAGCTTGTCGAAGATGCGATCGCAAGCCTAGAGAACGGCGCAAGAGGGTTTGCTTTCAGTTCAGGCATGGCCGCCATCCAAACGATTATGGCCTTATTCAAAAGCGGTGATGAACTGATTGTCTCCTCAGACTTGTACGGCGGCACATACCGTCTGTTTGAAAATGAATGGAGAAAATACGGATTGAGCTTCCTTTATGATGATTTCACAGACGAAGACTGTTTACGCTCAAAAATAACAAATAACACAAAAGCGGTGTTCGTGGAAACGCCGACAAATCCGCTGATGCAGGAAGCTGATATCGAAAACATTGCCCGGATTACCAATGAGTTAGGCTTGCTTCTCATTGTGGACAATACATTTTACACGCCGATTTTGCAGCGTCCCTTGGAACTTGGGGCAGATATTATCATTCACAGCGCGACGAAGTATTTGGGCGGGCATAATGATTTGCTTGCTGGCCTTGTCGTCGTGAAAGATAAGGAGCTTGGTGAGGAAATGTTTCAGCACCAAAATGCGATTGGCGCCGTGCTTCCGCCATTTGATTCCTGGCTTTTAATGAGGGGAATGAAGACGCTGGGCCTCAGAATGCGCCAGCACCAAGAAAATGCGCAGGAGCTTGCGGCATTTTTGGAAGAACAAGATGAAATCGCCGATGTGCTGTATCCGGGCAAAGGCGGTATGCTGTCATTCCGTTTGCAGAAAGAAGAATGGGTGAATCCGTTTTTAAAAGCCTTGCAGACGATTTGTTTTGCGGAAAGCCTTGGCGGGGTAGAAAGCTTTATTACATATCCCGCGACCCAAACCCATATGGATATTCCGGAAGACATCCGAATCGCAAACGGCGTCTGCAATCGTTTGCTTCGCTTTTCAGTCGGTATTGAGCACGCCGAAGATTTAAAACAAGACTTAAAACAGGCGTTACGTCAGGTCAAAGAGGGAGCTGTTTCATTTGAGTAATCATAATTGGACGCTGGAAACCCAGCTAGTCCACAATCCATTTAAAACAGACGGAGCAACAGGGGCAGTCAGTGTGCCGATCCAGCATGCCTCAACTTTTCACCAATCATCGTTTGAAGAGTTTGGCGCATTTGATTACAGCCGCTCAGGCACGCCGACCAGAACGGCTCTGGAGGAAACGATTGCGGCTTTAGAAGGCGGAACGAGAGGGTTTGCCTTCAGTTCGGGGATGGCCGCCATTTCAACGGCTTTCTTGCTGCTTTCACAGGATGACCATGTATTAGTGACAGAAGATGTGTATGGCGGAACATTCCGTATGGTGACAGAGGTTTTGACCCGCTTTGGGATTGAGCATACCTTTGTCGATATGACCAATGTAAATGAAATCGCCCGACATATTCAGCCAAATACTAAAGTCATTTACATGGAAACCCCGTCAAACCCTACGCTTGGTATTACTGACATTAAAGCAGTCGTCAAGCTGGCAAAGGAGAATGGCTGTCTGACATACTTGGACAACACGTTTATGACGCCGGCATTACAGCGGCCGCTTGATCTCGGGGTAGACATCGTACTTCACAGCGCCACAAAGTTCTTGAGCGGACACAGCGATGTTTTATCCGGGCTTGCGGCTGTTAAAGATGACGCACTGGGGCGCGAACTGTATAAACTGCAAAACGCATTCGGCGCTGTCCTTGGCGTGCAAGACTGCTGGCTCGTACTGCGAGGTTTAAAAACATTGCAGGTCCGGTTAGAAAAAGCAAGCCATACGGCACTCCGGCTTGCGGAATATTTCCAGCAGCATCCGGCCGTAAAACGTGTGTATTACCCAGGGCTGTCTGATCATCCGGGCTCCGCTATCCATAAAAGCCAATCAAGCGGAGCTGGCGCCGTACTTTCATTTGAGCTTGAAAGCAAAGAGGCCGTCAAAAAATTGGTGGAAAACGTATCACTCCCGGTCTTTGCTGTCAGTCTCGGCGCAGTGGAATCCATTTTGTCATATCCGGCGACGATGTCCCATGCGGCGATGCCTAAGGAAGAACGTGAAAAACGCGGCATCACTGACGGATTATTGCGGCTCAGTGTGGGAGTCGAAAATGCAGATGATTTAGAACGCGATTTCGAACAAGCGCTGAAAGAAATAGCGCCTGTAGCTGCGCGGTAAAAAAGAAGCCGGGGACACTCGGCTTCTTTTTATGAAAAAAATTTAATCAGCAGGATTGAGAATCGCCAGCACTTGATGATCCTGCCAATCTCCGTTGATTTTTACATATCTCGCTTTGTAACTTCAGGTTTCCTTCAGCATCATCTATCTGTAAGGGCCTTATATAAATGGTATTTTCTTTTATCACCGCCATGATCTCTCCGTTCTCTCTATAGCATTACTTTTTTAACAATCTAAGAAAATCTCAGAAATCCTTATTTATAAAAAGGAAGAAAACCAATTTCCCATAAAAGTGCCGACATAGTTGCCGATTAAGTAGCCAAGCGTTCCGACCAGCATAATCGGCGCGACAAGCTCCCGCCATCCCTTTGCTATCGCCATTGCCGCAGCTGTCGTCGGCCCGCCAACTGTGGCGTTCACGGCAAGCAGAATTTCCTCAAGGCGGACGCGGAACAGTTTTCCGACAAGGAGAGAAACGATTAAATTGCTGATCGCAATGAGGAACACAAATAATAGAATAAGCGGCGCATTAGTCACAATTAAACGGAGGTCGGCAGGAATACCTATCACCACAAAAAACAAATAAATGAAATAGGTTCCCAGCTCCTGAGACCCATTGAGCTTTTCAAAAAAGCGAGGGAAAAGAAAAATCACAAGGACGGTCAAAGTCGTAAGCACAAGATACTGATCGCCCAAAGTCCCGGTCAAAAGGGGATGAGAAAAAACACTGTTAAAAAAAACAGCAATCTTAACGCTCACTGCGACAAGCGCAAAAGCAGCGCCCATATTAAACGCAATATCCTTTAAGGAAATACTTTTCCGTTTCCAATAGCTTTCTGCATTATTTTCGCCGTTTCCTTCCGCCTTTACTTTGTCTTCATACGGCATATCAAAATGTCTTTGAAACCACTTCAGAGCGGGAATACTGATTAATATAAAAAACAGCATCGCCATCATAAAATTGTCAGCCACCACAGTCGCTGAAACATATTCACCCGGCGTCTCAAACTTCGCAGCCATCGCCGCAAAATTAATTCCACCGCCGATATAAGAAGCGCTGATCATACCGCCGATTTTATCAAGAAAAGGAATATGATTTTTCAAAAGAAAAAAAGCCGCAATGCTGCCAAGCACCGTTCCCCCAGCGCTTACCAAAAAGATAAACAGCAAACGCCTGCTTTCGCTAAAAATCTGACGCACATTGATCTGAAACAGCAAAAGAGGAATCGCAAGCGGCACAACATATGCCCACACTGAATCATACACAGGAGATTCAACAGGGAGCACCCCGATATTCGTAAATACCATCGCCCCGACAAGCGCCAATATTGCCCCGGAAATAGCAGATGCCCATTTAAAGCGCTGCTCGAAATAGATACTAACAGCGGCCCACACCGCGATAAACCCCCACAGCACCCAAACATCGTCAGAAGAAATAAAAGAATCCACTCAACCACCCCTATTTATTTGAAAATTAAAATAATTATAAGGGTGACAAGACAGCAGAGCAAGAGAAGATAAAGTTTTTATAAAAAAGATATTGACGGAAAGCACATTAGCACATATAATAGAACTTGTCAGTAAGACAACCAACATACCCAGCAACACATACATATCATGATTCCGTAGCTCAGCTGGGAGAGCGCTACCTTGACAGGGTAGAGGTCGCTGGTTCGAGCCCAGTCGGAATCATAGCTTAAACCCTTGCGTAGCAAGGGTTTTTTACTTTTCTTATTTAGTGATTTTGTCATCATTCAGCGAGTTGGGGACGAATTGGGGACGAAATTGTTTTTTTGAGCTGATTTTGAAGGGGAATTCAAAATCAACTCTGTTTTTGTGCTAGGTTTCTAGGATCGAACTGGTTAAAGTGTTTTACTGTGCTATTTTCGAGTTTCTCGGTAACATGACCATAAATATCACTAGTTGTTCGAGCACTGGCATGTCCAGCTCTTCTTTGAATAGCACTGAGACTTTCGCCAGCTTCCATAAGGAGAGCCACCATAGTATGCCGCAAGTCATGGAGACGAACATCTTTGAGGCCGTACTTCTTTTTTATTTTAGTCCATTTAGCGGTAGGGGTTGTATAGTAGTAAGGTTTTCCTTTACCACTGTGAAATACATATTGATGTTCTCCGCCTTCCCAGGCATCGCCAAGCAACAATTTTTCTTTTTTCCATATGCGATAATATTTAGCCAACTCATCCATATAAAAATCAGGCATTTTAACGAATCGTTGAGAACTTTTTAACTTCGGGCTTTTGACGAGAGGCTCTCCGTTAATTGTTTTAGAAATTGATCTATTTACGTATATTCCACCTTTGTCCCAATCTACATCCAAGTGCCATTCACAAGCAAGAGCTTCTCCTCTACGAAGCCCCCCGATCAGAGCTGCAAGATAATATAAGCGCCATTTAATATCTATTTCATACAACACTTTAATACATTCAGCTGCTTCTTCCGATTCAAGAAAGTTCATTTCATTATTCTCAGCTTCAGGTGAACTCAATCCCTCCATAGGATCATCTTTTATCAATTTCCATTCCTCTGTTGCGGTTTTAAACAGTGCTTGCAGAATTTTAAATATATCTTTGATTGTTTGATCTCCTAATCCGCCAGGCTTTCCATCTTTTCTAGCCCATGGTGATGCTTTTTATGTTCTCTGTAAACTGCTTCCGGTAAATCTCAGGATAGACTATTGGCGGTTAACGGCTTGAGTACGGTGGCAGTTAAGAAAGAATATATTCAGGCGTTTACCCGATTTGTACAATGTAGATGAATTTATTCGACAAATTTCGTAAATTGCCTATTTAAGTTTTATTAACGAAAAGTCTTGATTAAGAACACTTGTTCGTGTATCATGAATAATGAGTATAAAGTAGCAGGAGTATTCCTTTTTTTGTCGAATTCTAAGAGTTAGAAATGATAAAAAGGGGGAAATATTCTTTGTTAGAAGACAAACATTCTTATATTGCAAATTTCAATTGTACTTTTGGAAAAGAAAATCAACCTATGTTGGATTATTTTTTTGAAATTATACTACCGGCTTTTTCAAAAGAAGAAGAGGATCAAAAAAAAGGAAGTGAAAAAAAGGAAACTGATTTCTTTTTTCGTAATGTTAAACTGACTAATGTAAAAGGTGAATTTGTCCTTGCTGGTTTAATTGTTAAAAGTACTACTTTAGAAGTGAAGTCGAGAATTATTAAAGGTGAATTAGTAAGGACAAATGAAATATATCCTTCAGATCCTTACTCTTATTTCTTAATAAATTTGAAAAACCATCGCATGGTATTAGTTAAAAATCAAAAAGGGAGTCCGACTTTAAAGAATTTCTCAGTAACAGCGAGAGAAAAAATTAGAAACTATACCAGGGAAGAGAATGAAGTAAGGGAAGAAAAATTACCTAATGTCAATTTAAATGTCGTAGCTATTCCTTTTAAAGGAGCAATCGAGGAAGAGTTAAAGAAAGTAAAACAAATCAAGAATGTAACTTTAAGATTTTATCCTTTAAATGGCGATATTATTGACAATGAAACAGTCGATTATTTAACAGAAACATTGGAAAAACTTGGTTCGAAGACAGGGAATATAACATATAATACACCAACTAATAAAGATAATGTGGTATCGATTATTAAAGACACAAAGGGTTTAATGAAGCCTACAATAAGAGTAAAATTTAATAATGGAACTTCAGGAACTTTGAAGGATGATTCATTTACAGAGGTAATGAGTATACCATTAAATGAAGAAGAAACATTCAATCAGAATATTGATGAGATTACTGGTAAAGTTATAAATAAACCGGAATTTAATGAAACAAGTGAAGAAAATAGGTCAATATATGATAGAGTGTATACCAGACTTGAGAATGCATACAATACTTTATTTAAAAAATAGCTTTTAAAAGGTGATTAAATGGATGAGGGACAAAAAGAGCAGATAAGTGAGCATATTAGAGATTTATTTGAATCTAAAAAAAAGAACTCTAATCAAATATTTTTAGAAAGTATTGATCTTTTTAAATTATCAAACATAAGATTGTGCTTTTTAATTTTGATGTTTATGGCTACATTTATATTTCTAAAATTTATTCTATTTAATGTAACTAGTGCAATTGATATCATATCGGATATAACAGTAAATGTTAATGCAATCATAATTCCTGTTTTCACAGTTATTGTAACAGGGTATGCTATCTTTCAAGCACTAGCTAGCGACCAAACCATGATCACCTTAATTAAAGTAAAACATGAAGAGCAAAGTAGTAAATTTAAAATATACAACTTTTATTTTTTGGGTGTGGGAGTATTTTATTTAATTATAATAATCGTTAATTTTTTGTTAGTGGCTATTTTTAAATACTTACCCAGTGGTTGGTATTTGACCTACTTGAGTATAGAAACGAATGAATTAATATCCGCATCGTTGATTAGCCTTTACATCATTTTTATATTAAATTTTTTAATTGAGCTGAAATGTGTTATTTATAACTTGTTTCAAGTTTTCATTACTAATGCCACATCGAATGCTATAAACTATTTAAAAAGTGAAATGGAGAAAGAAGAAAAAGATAAATAATCACTTTAAGACATCCATAACGGATGTCTTTTTATTTTGAAAGGAGTTGAGAAAAATGAAATGGGTCAATAGGATAAAGTATAAAGTTGAGAAAGTGATGGGGAGAATGTCAGGGGACGGGGGATGCTTGGATCATTTGGTGTCAGAGATCAGCGTGCTATATACGGACTGATACATGTCAGCGAATACCTAGCATTTACCGAACATCCTATCAGCCTGAGTTTAGGGACTTTTATGCGTGTCAAACGGTGAGGGACTCAAACGCCTTTGTGCTCTTTACGTTAATGAAAATAGAAAGAGAAGGTGATTCAAATGCCGCCTAAACCATTAAGGGAATGTAAGGCCATTACCAGGAAGGGGTAACTGCCCTGACCACAGGAACGTCCGGCAGGAGGAAACAAAACATTACAACAAAAATTAAAACAATAACAAGTTTTTATAAATCAACAGATTGGAAACGAACAAGACAACTTGCTTTGATACGAGACAATTATCTTTGTCAGCATTGTTTGAAAGATCGTTGCTTCACACCAGCTGACATGGTGCATCATATTGTGGAAGTAAAGGAAGATTGGTCGAAGAGATTAGACTTAGACAACCTTGAAAGCCTGTGTAATGCCTGTCACAACAAGGTTTATGGTAGTAAAGACAAGTGACCCTCCCCCCTATCCAAATCGCTGGAAAGAAAACGTTTTGAGAACGGAGCCCCCTCTTCTGCAAACAAACACCGCTTTTCAAAGTTCCGGAAAAACAAAATACCCTCCCGGCAAATTCACCGAGAGGGCTTGGTACGACTGGTGAAGGCCACGCGGAAGGAATCGCGTCGGCTGTTGGCTTGAAAAAAAACTGAATCAACCTCTAAAAAGAAAGAATCTTCAAACGGCGTTAAATTAGCCGTAGTGAAGCCAAACGCCGATGGATGGCTTTGGGTATAAAAGTGCAAACTGGAATGACAAGGCACAAAAAGTAAAGCCGGGGGAAGCTTTTACAATCGCTTCAACCGTAACAGTCAGGGGATCAAAAATGTACAAGTTGAAATCCGGTCTGTATATTACGGCTGCTGATAAGTATGTTCAGGTTAAAACCAAGTAAACAAAAAGGGCCTTCTCATAACGAGAGGCCTTTTTTTGATTTTTACGATCTTCAAGGTAAGCGTATACGAATAGGTGTATTAGTTCGTTATCACCAGTTTAAATTAATATCAAATTCTTTTACATTTGAAGTAACATTTTTGTCTGGCCAATAATCCCACTTAATCCTCACTGATTTGATTTCATTGGGACCGCTTAATTTTTTAACCGGATAAAGGACATAACCTTCTTTTTTTGCACCAGACATAATTTCTCCGCCAATATCTTCACTGAGTGATAAACTGGCATCTATTTGTTCCTTAGTGTTGGTGAGAAGTGTCCCTTGATCTGGAAATGTCGTAATATCTTTATCACTTTCATTATTAATAGTAAAGTGAACAGCTATAGCCCCCTCAGCTCCAGACTCCATTTCGTCTTTAACTATTCCAACACGATCAATTTTAAACGTTGTATCATTCTCTTTTTCTGACCAGTTTACTTCATGAACAACAGTAGAATCATCATCTGACAATTCATTTACTCTATTGTTTTCAGAAGAAACCTTATTTTTTTCCTCTTCATAAGATTGGATGTTTGTATTATCACCCACTCCCGATTCTATGGCTCTATTTTTCGGAGTGGTATCCGAAAATTGTCCACCTAAATAGAAAAAGAATATAGAAGCCAGAAAACAAAGTGGAACAGTTATCTTACCAAATTTTCGTGTTCTTTTGATGAAAAGAAAAATCAAGCCAACTATAAACCCTATAAACAAAAAAAACCCTATAAAACTTAGAAATAAGTCCATAATATTCCTCCTGAATTAAGACGATGATTCCATTTTAAATGAGCTTATACTCATTATCTATAGTTAATTTCGAAGCGAGGAAACGATCTATGATTACTTATCAAGGTTAACGAGACTGGGAACAATGCTTCCAATCCACGCACGAGCTGAGAGTGGACGGCATTTACGGGCCGAAAAACGAAAACAAAGCTTGAAGTGAGATTGAATTAATAAAAGAAGCCCTTCTTAAAAGAGGGCTCTTTTTCTAACTATGTTGTTTTAAGGTGTTTTTTAATTTGTTCAGTGACATGCTTAAGCCATTCTAATGGAGTTATATCATCTTCAGGAAAGTATATACCATCCGCTGCTTCCTCTATAAATTCATTTTTGTCTTCTTCTGAATAATCACTATTTAGAAACTCAGTTAGTGCTATTAAATCTCTATCTTTTAGTTTTTGTGATGCTTCATTTAAATATTCATCAAGGGCATTTTCCGGAGACTCTATATCTTGGTGGAAATGTCCACCGAGAAATCTAAATACAGGATCAGAAACTTTAATTTCAATCATTATATATCACCTCGTTGGGTAACCTGTTAGTATAAAGCTACCATCTTCATTTTTCTTTAATACTATTCTAGCATTAGTCATATCCTTAACTTCATTTGAACCTTTACGAACTCCTCTACCTATAACTTCGGTTCCTCTATAAGGTAACGGTAATCGATCGTCAATATCACTATTTAACCACTCTTCAATTTCCTTTTTATGTTTAGTTAATGTTTCATTAGCGACTCTTTCTGCAGTTGGCCTATCAGTGAAACTAGAAGAGGCACGTATCTTCTTGTTTATCTGTAGCCTCTGTAATAACTCTTCATCAGTCTTACCGATATGTCTATCAATTAGATGCCCGCCTTTTGCTTCATGAGCAGCTAATCCACCGCCAGGTGCGAGAGGGGTACTTTCACCTTGTTTGACATTACCTATATCCATGTTGTTAGAAGTTTCAGATTTAGTGAGAACACTCTCTTTTTTATCTTCCGCAATACTTTTTAGCAGCGGAGTGTTTTTCACGTTAATGGTATTCTCAGCATCTTGAAGGATCCCTTCTAATGCAGGAGTATACCGATTGACAGGAGATTTGACAAACTGTTTTACGGATGGGCCACCTTTCTTAATTGTGCCACCAACTGCTTTCCCAACTTTAGCAAGGTCTTTCGAGCCTGTTGTGACAGAGGATTTTCCACCTTTCAATAACAGAAGACTTCCGCCCAAGTAAGTAACATAGTGCATCCGTGTATATGCATCCCCGTGAATCATTTTTTTATCCCAATCATCCTTCAATGTGTCAACCATACTTTGAAAGGCAGCTTGATAGTCGTATTCCAGAACTGTATCCAGCACTTTTTGAGGATCCTTGTTTAAGTTGTCAATTGTCCAACCGATATTCCATCCAAATTGAATGGCTCCTTCACCGGTATCCTTGGCAAGATCGTATACACCAACAATTGCACCTTTGGCGCCATCACCTATGATTTGCAACACTTCTTTTCCGTTATCCATGAAAGCTTTACGCTGTTCAAGAAATGAAACAAATTCAAGCTGTTCAGGGGTAAGGTTCTCATAGCCGACCTTTTTGGCAATTTCTAAGTATTCATCTGGATCCGTGACTCCGTCAGCTAGCTTCTTCTTTAGCTCTTTGATTTCTCGTTCTTTTGCTTCATCTTTCTTGATCTTCAAATAAGCTTCAGTCTGTTTCTCAATATCGCCTTTTTTCTTATGTATGTCACTTTCACGGTACGCCTTGGCGTTGTAGTGAATGGGCGTAGCGTTTTTGCCTTTGCCTGTGGATTCCTCAAGCTTTTGGAAGTCCTTCTTGATGAATTGCTCGTTTGGCTCTGACTGGGCATATTCAGTAACAAGTGCTTCGTCCACGCTGCCTAATTTCTCGACTGTTTTTTTGCGTTTGTCCTCCGCATCGGCGAGTTCGTCTTTGAAGTTTTCTGTCGAGAACAAATCAAGCGGAAGGATATCGTCAATATCATGTAAGATATCCTTCATGGCTTTCTTTTGTTCTGACATAATAGATTTTGATTTTGTGTAGGCGTTAGCCAGCTCATGTTCTAAAAAGGATTCTTCTATGTATGCATCAGCTAAGCTGGCGTCCTCTAAAGCGCCTGAAATGCTTGTCAAAAAAGCAATTTTCATATCAATTAGATCAATCCAATTGTCAGCCACACCTGCGTGGTCTTGATAAAATGCTTTAATGTTGTCGGCGCCTTTTCCGGAAAACTCACTGTCATCTAAATCAGCTACAGCTTTGAAGGCTTTTTTTAGATTGACCATCTGACTTCTTAATTCTTTGTATTCTTTTGCACGTTTATCTGCTTTAGAAAGCAGTGATTTGGCTTCAAATACTTTCATGTTCATATCCTTTCATTCAAAAAGCTTTAACAAGATTTTACCATGTGGAAATGAAGAAATAGACAGCAATGTGATTCAAAAGTGCGAAATGATCAATTTGGTCTGTGTCAATTTACCTGTCTGGATTATCTGTTTGGAAACTGATGACGCCGTCAGACGGTTCTAACTTATGAACGGGCTTTCTGCAAATGGTATCTATGGACCGAAAACGAAAGCTAAAACTTGAAGCGTTATTGAAGTGAAAAAAACCTTCTCTTTTTGAGAAGGGAACTCATTTTTGTTAAAAATTAGTAATAGGGAATCCTCTTTTATCTGTACAGCATAATTGTGTATTAAACCAAATGATAGCAACCCAGCAGTCCTCGAATTGAGTCATCTTCTACCACATATTTCTTAGTTTATAAATGAATATTCACAGCGTATAATTTTCTATTTTAGGATATTATAACCCCTGAATACTTCAAACAATTTGTTTATTGGTCCTTAATTATATTAAGAAAGAGGGTTTGTCATGACAGATTTTTTCGGTAACAATGTAGATAAAGACAAATTATTAGAAATTTTACAAAAGGGTGGGCATGTACTTTATTTTCGTCACGCGGATCCCGCTGAAACATCGGGGGATCCTGGGCTTAGTATTGAAGGAAAGAAAAAAGCTGAATCACTCAAGCTATTGTTTCAAGAAAAAAAATTATTCTTAATACACCAATTTGGACAAGTCCAGCTAGACGGACTCAAGAAACTGCAGAAATTGCTTTTGAAGGTATAGAAAGAAAAGTTAATGATGCATTGTATTGGATAGATGCTCTTTTTGTAGATCAACCAGTTGGAGATAATCAAAAGAATCTAAAGAAGACTTTGGCAAACATCTTTGAATCCGTCCCTGAAGATGGTACAAATAGTGTTGTTGTCGGTCATCATTTTACGTTTGGCAATGCAATTTCTAGCCTTCCTTATCTAGGAATGGTTGTTTTAAAACCAGAGGGAGAAGGAAAAGGATTTAAAGTTGTGACACATTTCGAGTTTTAAAAATTGAATTATAAGGCCTGTCTCAAAATGAGACAGGTTATGTTTTAATCACACGATATATTGATCTTCATTTTCTGTATAAGCTAATTCAAGAGGAAGCGGTGCCACCCTTGCGGCTAAATTTTCAAGAAATTTTGTGGGATTTTTATTAATCACTATTTCATAAAATTTATTATTGTGAATAAAACCAATATATTCTTCATTCATCTTAGTTTTTCAAGTAAGTTTAGTCAGTAGACTAGATGTTAATTTGAGATTCAAAAAGTACAAGATCCCCTCATTTAGTAAGTGAGGGGATCTTATATTATTTAATGATTACATCAAGCTTTATCTGTTTAGTCTCCCGATTAAACAAAATGTTCTTTAATGATACTCCAGATGGTATCCCGGAAAAAGAAGTTGATATATTTCCAGTATCTGACATTGATGTTATGTTACTTGATCCAGGAAATGGATCACCAGCATCACCGTTATTTCCATCTCGAGGGTTGCTTAAATCGTTATTCCCATCTGCTTGAATTAAAAGCATTCCTGGGGAAGCGCTTTTTTCATTCCCGAATGCTTCATCAATTCTCCACACCAATAAGCCTTCCTCTGGTATATAACTGTCGAAATTCTCCTTAATTCTATTTTCAAGTAGTAAGTATTGATCCTTGGTATAGCCAGGACCTTTAATTTTCACTACCTCACCACCTGATCGAGTAATTGGTTCTAGAGTTAATCCTTCTTCACTTTTATTAATTTCTTTTACTTTAACCCATCCATGCTGTAATTTATGAAGTCCAGCTGGATGAACAGGACATAATTCTCTCCCTGCATAAGAACCACTCGCCATTAAGTCCCACATACCATTACCGTCCCAATGATCTCCATCCGAATCATAATTAGGATCATAAAAATCATCCCATTGAAAAGCTAAGTGGCCTAACTCGTGTGCGCATACACCTAATAAGGCGTCCTGAGGTACCATTAAATATGTGACTGCAGTAAGTCCCGGTGCCGCTAACTGTGGGTTTTTCATTTGCCATTTGTGTGACCAAATATGGTTACCACTAATGTTAGGATTTAATTTTTCTGCACCTTGGCCTGCATGAACAATAAATAACGCAGTTATTGTACCATCCTTAAAATTGTCAAGTTTTGAATCGAAGCTAGTCCCATGATCAAGAGCAGTTTTTACAGCATCTTCAGCTAATTTTCTTGCATCTCGAGGGTAATTTTCGTTTAGTCCAGATTTACCATTGGTATAATACGAATACTTTTCAGGCATTCTAAACCATCCGTGAACTTCACCTTCAACAGTTACCTTTTCTTTGCTAACTTCATTGTAATAGTCGGCCATACTTCCAGTTGGATAGGAACCTTTTGAGAAAAGGAGATCTTCATAATGCTCCTTTGGTAATTTGCCTTCTAAGTCTGGAAAATCAACTAATAAGACAATAACGTTCAAATCTCCAGTTATCGGTACCCGTGGAATAGATATTCTTTGAAAATCGTGTTTATGAATAGAACCTAAAGTATGATCATCCATGCCATGAATATTGTGTGCTGGATTGGAGTAACCACGTGCAGCAAGAAATTGTCGGTATGTAAAACCTAGTTCCTCCCACTTTTTATTGTACTCATTTGTTAAATATGTGATTACTTCCGGAGCTGGTGGGACAGTACGGATATTTTTCATATTATTCCTCCTAACATAATTCGAACAATATTTTAATCATTTCCAATTAAATGGAAAAAATACACGTGAATTAATGCGATATCTATTAATTAAGGTATAGATAGGAGGTAGCGGTTGTTATTACCTTGTTAAAAGGATTCATTATGATGTGGAGAGAAAGCCGACATGAAACGAAAGCGAAAAATAAAGTTTATCCAGGAAGACGTTTTGACTGCAGCGGAAGTGGGGGAGCAGCTTGGAATCACCCGACAGCGTTTAAGTACCCTTGTGACTTTAGGGAAGCTCAAGCCGGTTAAAAAGGTTGGGACAGTTGCATTGTTTTTGCTTGGTCATGTACAGGCCCTAAAAAAGAATTAGAAGCCGGCCGGAAGAAATACCGGCCGTATGATGAATGAAGCTCCTCTTACTTTGAGAGGAGCTTTCGTACGTTTGCCATTTAATATAATAAAGGTTCTCTGTGGCTTTTAAAAAAAGTCGCACCGTTTTGAAAAAAGTTTAACCGTTTGCAAAAAAGATGAACCGGAATTTCCTATCTAATTAAAGATTGCGAGTTCACTACTATTCTATAGGTAGTCTTTTTAATTTTATAGGTTATAATTTGATGTATATATTTGATGAGGAGATACGTGAAAATGAGAAATTATTACGAAGTTGTAAGTGATTTAAAAAGGGCATTTAGTTCGAAAACTAGAAAAGAAAATGCCGTAAATCTTTTAAAAAAAAATGACGATCTTTTTTGGGACTACTTAAGCTTAGTACATCTTAGTGCTGATCAAATATATATGGATGAAAAACCAGGGGTGTCTTTACTAATTTTATCTACAAAGTTTATTAATCATACTGCAACAGCTTATGATGCACTTTTAAATTCTATGGTAGATGAATTTTTTATTTTATTCCGTCAAAGTTGCGAAGTTAAATGGTTGGCTCAATATTTTATAAAATATCCTGAAAAACAAGAAGATTGGCTTTCATCTAAAAAAAATTATATTGCACCACGCGAAGTTCGAAAAGCAATTGATGAAGATGAAAAGATGAAGGGACTATATTCATATTTAAGTAGTAGGGCACATCCTAAAACGGAATCCATTTCTCATATATTACAAGAAGATCTTGTAATAGGAGGAAACTATGATGAAACATTCACACGTTATTCTTTTTTACTGATGCTTAAAACTATTGATGAATATCTAGTTGAATTATTTAATGTTATAAGTGAACAACATGGATTTGATCTGGAACTTTTGAGTCAAAAAGGTATTGATAACATTGAAGAAAACGAAGAGTTATTTATATTAGCATTAGGACAATATTCCATTCTTGCGGAAAAACTAGACAAATATGAAAAACTAATAAGAGAAACTTGTTAAAAATATTGTGTAATACAATTGAAAGAGAAGCACATGACATAGATACACTGAAGATTTCATAAAAAAAGAAGCTTATATAGGGCTTCTTTTTTTCTAGCTTGAATAAGATTCATTTTCCCTCTTTTTTAAACTTCAATTCACCTTTCATCAAAAGGCTTTCACTGCTGCACGAATATCCTCTTCGCTCTTTCCTGTTTTTCTTTTCAAATCGTTCAGAGTTGGATTCTTTCCATACAGATGCATGTTCACTATGATCTGATATACTTTCCGTTCAAAATCAGTCATTTGATCATCTCCTGCAAGGATAATATTCGAACAAAAGTTCCTTTGTCAATAAGTTGGATTTGGGGACAGATGGGGACGAATTGGGGACCAACTTGTTCATTTTTAGTCAAAACAGAAGATTTTTTATCAGAAACATTTGTCAGAAAACCCTATAAAATAAGGTTTTGAAATAAAACATCCGTTCGTGTCAGAACATAATCGCTACCTTGACAGGGTAGAGGTCGCTGGTTCGAGCCCAGTCGGAATCATAGATTAAACCCTTGCGTCGCAAGGGTTTTTTACTTTGCTTTAATAAAGCCGGTTTATCAAATTCGCAGGTTGTTGGCAAACTGCGAATTTGATTTTTTGGCTTCGAAATTCATTGACCGTATCTCTTTTTAGGGTCAAAATTGTTGAAAAGTTCAGCTGTCTCATCAGCTTATTTTTTTGTTACATGACCATATCTATCGAATGTAGTTCGATAACTGGCGTGACCGACTCGTTCTTGAATCGCTCTATAATTTTCACCAGCTTCAATTAATAAAGTAACCATGGTGTGACGCAACTCATGAAGTCGTGTTTTTTCAGATCATACTTTTTAGTGAACTTGGACCATTTTGTAGTGGGGATTGTGTAATAATAGGGCTTACCTTTCCCACTACGGAAAATGTATTGATGTTCTCCACCTTCCCAAGCATCCACCTAATTTCAGTTTCTCTTTTTTCCACATTCTATAGTACTTCTCAAGCTCATCCATATACCAATCAGGCATCTTTACAAAGCGCTTGGATTTTTTTGATTTAGGATCCTTGATAAGTGGTTTTCCATCTATTGTTTTTGGGATTGAACGATTTACATAAAAACCTCCTGCATTCCAATCAACATCTCGATGCCATTCAAAGGCTAATCCTTCTGCTCTTCTTAGACCGCCAATCATTGCGCCCAAAAAATACAATCTCCACATTATATCATCTGATAAAGAGCTTCAATGCATTCCTTAGCTGCTTATGAATCATTAAATTGCATTTCTTTGGTTTCAACAGAAGGGGGATCTAAAACTTCAGTTGGATCTACTTTGATTAGTTTCCATTGCTTAACAGCAATTTTGAACATTGCTTTCAGAACTTTGAATACGTCGTACCTGGTTGAACTCGATAAATAAACCTCCTGGTTTGCCGTCTTTTCGAATTCCGTCTTTTTCAAGTGAATCCATAAAGTCAACAATATGCATTGTTTTAATTTGATCTCGTGTGCGTAAGCATCAAGATTGGAACGGCAAATATTGTCCGCATCGAATTTTGTCAGAGGGAAGATGGGACGAGGTTAAGGCTGCCATTGAAGTAGAGTTAAAGGCGTTAGGAGGAAAGACAACTTCTAAAACGTCATCATCTGCACCTAAAGCAGCAGGGAGCACTTACACAGTCAAAAAAGGCGATACTCTTTCCGCAATTCCAAAAGAGTATGGGGTAAGTGTGGCAAACCTTCAGAAATGGAATAATATTAAGAATCTGAATAAAATCAAAGTCGGCCAAGTGCTAAAGCTGACGGGATCATCCGGCTCTTCTAAGCCGTCATCCAGCGGTAAGAAATACGTTTACCTTCCGGCTTCGGCCGATTCATGGCGCATTTATACGACAAACAAGGCGCCGGTCAAAGGGAACGAATGCGGCTTATTGCGTCCTAAGAAATTCGGCGGCCTGAAGTACGGGGTTCTCGGTAATCCACAAACGGACGTCTACACGATCAAGACGGACCAGTTCGGAAAGGTAAACATCTATGTTGCGAAGCACATAGGCAACAGTAAAATAAACGAAAGCAAAACTTGAATCTTTATTGAAGTGAAAAGAGACCCTCTCTATAAGAGGACCTTTTAACTAATGCTTTAAGAATACACTTAATTAACGAGAGTTAATGACTGACTATTTTGAAATCAAATTAATAAGATCTTTATTTTATTACTCTAAAATTGTTATACTAATAACTAACATATTTTCTAAATTGGAGGACTATTGTTATGAAAGGGAAAAAGATCATCATTTGTTTATTGGTCATCTCTATTATCTTCATAGTTGGCTTTTATTTTATTAAGAATAATGAAACTCCTGATTCAGCGAAAAAATTTAATACTGAACAGGAAGCTTTACAGTATGCTAAACAAGAATCACCTTATATTACTGACTTTATAGATGAAACAAAGGAAATTGACAATGAAAAAGTTGTGATATATACATTTGAAAAAAATAAACAAATGGGTATAGGAACAGGAACATTGGCATGGAAAGATAAAAAAGTAACATGGGTAAAGAACGGGAATGATATAGTACTTGATAGTAAGAATAATAAGACTGATATTTCAGGTGATGTAAAGTCGTATTCAGGTAAAAAGTATAAATTATATGCTGGATTTAACAAAACAAAAAATCTAAAAATTGAAACTCAGACAGATAATAATGTAACTCCTCATGTGGATAAGAAATCAGGAATATATTATTTGTTAATTCCTAGTATAAATTAATCACATCTTATTTACAAAACTATCCTTCTTTGGTAATATTTTAATGTGTCGTAAAAATAAGGAGGGTGTATATGAAAAAGAAAGTTGCGTTTTTGATTACTGTTTGCGTGGTATGTTTGATGATTTTTGGAAATCCTACGAAAGGATTTGCAGCCGAGCAAAATACTATCAATCTATCTGATTCAAATGTTGAAAAATTTTATGATGAGGAACAAAATGCAGTAATTGCACCATTCAAAGCGACAGAAAATGGTCTTGTTCCTGTTTCGAAAGAGGAATATGAAAAAGCGACTAAAACAACAGAAAACGAAGATTTAGAGAATGAGTTTGTTGTTTCTGAGGAAAATAATGACGAGCCAGAATTTAATGCCTATGCTGACGTTGATATTAGAACTTGGAGTTATAAAGAAAAATCAGCCACTAAATATTATGGAAATCCTATTAAAGTTTCAGCATCAATTAAGTGTACTTCATCATCGTGTAGAGTAGATAAACAATGGCAAGCTACTATATCTAAGTCTTACAGTGTTAATGCTTCATCAGAAATTAAAGCTATAAACTATGGTGCTAGTTTTAATTTTACATCAGCAAAATCTAGTTCTAGTACATATTCCTTTACAATAAAAAAAGGTCAATCAGGTTATATAGCTTTTAAACCATACAAAAGAAAGTCTACAGGCACCTTAACGCAGTATTCTACAATGCATGGTAAAATCAGTAGCAAATCAGCCTACGGAAGATCAGCAATTAAGTTGAAAACTGGAGAGTCTGATGGATACTATTCTTTTGTTTTTACTAAAAAATAGTATGATAGATCAGTTTAATAGAGGAAGGGTAAAAGTAATACCCTCGCCCAAAAAAGCCCTTCTCATATGAGTTGGGCTTTTTAAATAATCCATATTTTCTTTTCTTTATCCCATGAAAGAGTTCCTTCATCATGTTAGACTCATTAGAGCCAGAAGACAGATATCGGGATCGTCCCACAGTGGATGAACTACTTGAAAAAATAGAAAAACCGCAAAAAAGACTTACAGGCCTTTTAAAATATTACTCATTATTTTTCCGAGGGATGTATGAATTTGATCATAAAGAATACGTTGAAGTGATAAGTTATTATCGTAAAGCTGAGAGAGAATTGACTGCTGTTTCAGATGAAATGGAACAAGCTGAATTTCATTACAAAATAGCGGATGCCTACTATCAAATTGATCAGCATTTTGTTTCCCTGAATCATTTGAAAAAAGCTAAGCATTTGTTTGAAAAGAATCAATTATATAAGGTGAAAGTGATCGGATGCAATATGATGTTTGGAGCTAATATGTACGATATGTACCGGCTGACAGAGGCGGAATCATATTACCGGGAAGCTTTAAGCGTCGCTGAGGGAATAAATGAAAAAAAAGCAAAAAGGATCATTGGAGTGATCTTTCATAATTTAGGCTTAGTTTATTTAAGGGCCCAAAACCTAAGTGTAGCTGAAGAGCATTTTAAAAAAGCAATAGACATGAAAGAACATCTTGATACAGTGTATGGTGTTAGGTCACTATATATGATGGCAAATGTACTTTACCAAAGCAACAAACCGACGGAAGCACGTTTCTTTTATGAAACAGCTTTAAATCGGGCTGAAGATTCTAATGAAGAAGAATACATGGCGAAATTAAAGATCATTAATTCATTATATGAAGAATATAATGAAACAGAAGTATATCGAAGCTTAGACTATTTGGAAAAGAAACGCCTGTGGTCTGATTTTGCAGAATTAACAGAAAAATTGGGTGACTTTCATTATGAACAAAGAAATTATGCAGAGGGAAGAAGCTTCTTAAAAAGAACTATACATGCCCAAACACAAATACTTAAGGTTACGGAGGCTATATAATGAAGAAATTTTTAATCAGCTCAGCTTTAATCGGTATTCTTTTTGCAGGTTTATTAAATGTGGAAAAGGCGTATGCTGCTATGAATGATTCTGGAACTTTCTATGTAGCCGAAAAAGCTATTAATATCTAAGTGAATATTACCCTGTTAAATCCCATCTTTTTATGGTGGGGTTTTTAAACAATCCATTTATTCTTTCCCTTGTCCCATTTTAACAAACTCTGCTTCATGAGATTCTTAACCGCTTCTCGTATAGCGCGTTCATCTTTCCTGGTTTTTCACTTTAATTCGTCCAAAAGGGATTTTTTCCGAAGTGGGTCATGTTAAAAATGATCCGGTATACTTTCCGCTCAAAGTCATTCATCCCGATTGCCTCCTCCTCCGAGTAAATAAAACGAGAACGAACATTCCTTTTTTAACTCGAAATGGAACAAACGTTATGTGGTCAATGATCATGATATGGTTGTAAAAAGGAGGGAGTTAAATGACATTTAAAAAGGCCTTTAATATTGGCTACGTTGTACTTTTGCTCTCTTTCATTCTTGTTTATTTTATTTTACCGGCTGAACAAGTAATTACAGCAGTGATCATTCTAACTTTAATTTTCGGAGCATACCAATTCATTTTGCTTAAAACGCTCTATAATAAACATGATTAAAAAAAGAACACTCTGACTCGGGACTTCCCAAGTAAAGAGTGTTCTTTTTTGTTTTGATCAACCAGAACCACACATGTAAACTTTCCATGGGCTAGATGTCTCGTCAAGTTTCAGTTTTTTTTCGCTTGCTATCGTGGAACAATTTCACTCGTTTTTTAAGACCATAGGTAGCACTGGTTAGTGTCTGCGGCTGTTCCGTATTTTACGCTGAAATACCCGGTTTTCACCGAAACGCCGCATTGAAGGGGAATCATACAGAAAGCTTGCTAATGAGCTTGATATGTCATCAGGAGCCATTGTGGACCTCATTAACGAATGCAGAAAAGAAGTTGCTCCACTCGCTGAAGCCTGTGGGATTGGAAACAAGACCAAGACGCAGAAGCTGAGCCTATGGAAAGAGAAGTACCGCGTGTTCCTCTTGATGAGGTGATAAATCCGATCCGTCAACCAAGGATGAAAAAGAGGAAGAAAACGAGGACGAAGACGGAGCGGCATAAATGAGGATAAGGAAAAAGCAGCAGCGTTGGTATTTGCTGTTTCCCATGGAGGATGGACGAGCCGTCCACCTCTATGAACCTTTGAGAAAATACGAGGTGCTCAGTGGCCCACAAGGAGAGATTATCTTATAAAACGTCTTACGAAAGATTTTGTGATGGTTCTAAGGCCTCGACTTTGCGGAATAAAATTCCACTTTTTTTACCCATTTATTAGGCAACCACCCAATTATGCAAGAGACAATCACCTAAAAAGGGTGTGGGTAAGTATAATATTGGAAACCAAAAAGGAGTTGAAAATGTTGTATTATTACCCGCCTTTCCATTTGTATCAGCGGCAACAATATAATTCTTATCCATGGACTTATCCATGGATTTATCCAGGAAGCTCCCACTATGTGTATGGGCGCCCTAATTCTTCATGTTACAGAGAGTGTTTAAGAAGCGGAGCTGGTAGTTATTTCTGCTGCTATATCTGCGGTATCTGTTAAAAGAAAGACTCATAGAAGTGGAATAGGGGGCATTGAGCTTGCTGCTAAATCGGCTGGCATCCAAGAATATAAAAAAGTGAAGGGCTATTCACCCTTCACATCTTATTAACCGTTATACCAACCTTCAAATATTCCTGTCCAAGTTCCGTTACTTTCTTGCCGAGCATCCTTTAAATAGAATGTTGATCCCATAAACACTGTTGTATTAGGAATAGACCAGCGAGAAGAATAACCAGGAATTTCAATAGTTTTTTTGACAGCTTGTGTAGATACTTCAGTTTGTTTCTCAACTCCCGCTGTAATTGGGCTTGCGGCTAAAGCAGGGGCTGCAGAAACAAGCATAGCAAGGGACAATGCGGAACCAGTTAAAACTTTTTTCATTTTCATTCTTAAACACTCCCTTTGTTTTTTTGATACAACTGTATCATCACACAATTTGTAAAATTTGTCCATGTAAATTTATGTTAAATCTTTGTGAACGACTAATTAAGCTAGGTGATTTGTTGGCACTAAGAATATTGCTTCTGCTGATGGGATACGGATTCTCGACATACTTCCTGACGATTACAGGCCGGATATGAAAGCGAATCTTGCTTTAATCGGGGCAATCATTGTCTGCGGCGGCGTATTTTAGAGATATTGATAAGTATATAGAAAAGAAGTTATACAAATTATGGTAAATAACAGGATGGGAAATTGGTGGTTAACGGCTAGAGTGCGGGGTGGTTTCTTTCCAAAACAAACACAATTCAAAAGGAGACGGCGGTGAATGTAAATGACAGCAGAAAGATTACGTCAACATACAAGGAGCTTGCCGAAAGGCACGGGGTGTCAGGGAACACCATTAAATCAATAGCTGGGAAAGAAAAAAGGGTGCATCCATTCTAACTTATACACAGAAATTATTAGACTCGTCTAAATAGACGGGTCTCTTCTATCTGAATAGCAAACTAAATTACAAAGTTACAAAAGGCCGGTTTGCATGAAGTCTCTATGTAAAAGAGAGAAGATACTACTTCTCCCAAACCTGCTGATCAATGAGTTTCACTTGAGATGGATCGCCTGCATTTTTTTGGTTCATATAATCAGCATTCATATTTAATAGTTGATGGTAGGCGGAATCGAATTCTTCTTTTGATATTTGATTGGAGGCCAATGAGGAGCACAAAATGGCGAATGCGATTGGCATTGTATCAATTTGAATATTTACGTGAACGTTGGCTTCTGAATTTCCGCTGTGTTCTATGATGGAACCTTTCATATGAGGATTTTCCGGGTTGGCTTTTTCGATCTCCGGCCTTTTTTTATTAAACTCCATTATGTTATGAACTTTGTCTTCCATGGATTTCACCATTTTCTTTAAAGGCTGAGGGTTTTTTTAAAATTCAATCGTTCCCGAGTCTTTACGATGGGTTTGAATTAGAATTTGAATTATTTTGGTTTTGAGATTGTGCTGCTTCTTCATAAGGGTCGTCTTCAGTACGCACTTTTGTTGCTTTCGTATCCACGTCAACTTTAATATCCACTTTTGAATTTCCGCTATTTTCGACTTTTGCAATATTAGTATTTCGATCTTCGTTTTTTAATTCGTTGTCATTTTGAGCATAAGCCTTCGCTTTTGCATGGCTATCTGATTTTGCTTTTGAATAGTGGTCCTCATCATCTTCATAGAAATGACTCATATTCATGCTCCTTTCTCTGTTTAATTATGATAGGTTATTCATTTTGAGTTAAATCGATTGGACGAACTCCGTAGGGTAAACGTTCAATTTCGCATTTCTCATTTAATATTCATACAGATCATTTAAATAATCTGTAAACACACGCCATACATTTAACTGTAAGTACAAAATGGGGGTTGAATGTATACGATGAAAAAATGGATCACAAGCTTATTTCTGACCGCAGCGATACTGTTTGGATTGATGGGTGCGGAAGTGTATGCTCCGCAGGATGTCAAAGGCGCATCACGGTATGACCAGGTTCTTTACTTTCCGTTTTCACGTTATCCTGAAACCGGCGATCACATTAAAGATGCGGTAGCGGCCGGGCATTCAGATGTATGTACGATTGACAGGGCCGGGGCGGATGAGCGCAGGGAGGAGTCTTTAAAGGGGATTCCTACGAAACCGGGGTATGACCGGGATGAGTGGCCGATGGCAGTATGTGAAGAAGGCGGGGCCGGGGCGGATATCCGGTATGTCACCCCATCTGATAATCGAGGCGCCGGTTCATGGGTCGGGAATCAAATGAGCGGTTATCCTGATGGTACGAGAGTATTATTTATCGTACAGTAGAGCGAGCTTTCTTTTGAACGAGTCCGTACAAGTTTTTTCTAACTATCCTTAGTCTGTCCAGTTTTACACTCTAATTTCTGCCCGGTAGTATATAAACCGCAATTTTGTGGTATTTAGATATGGAAAGGAGTGACAGGATGGACATTGATTTTGTAATTCGCTTAGCGGTTGCGGGCTTTTTAGGCGCACTCATCGGTTTAGAAAGAGAATTCAGAGCGAAAGAAGCCGGCTTGCGGACGCATTTCTTAGTTGCAGTAGGCAGTGCATTAATGATGCTTGTATCTAAATATGGGTTTTCCGATATCATTCATAATGAACATACGTCCTTGGATCCAAGCCGGGTCGCCGCACAAGTCGTAAGCGGGGTCGGATTTTTAGGTGCGGGAACCATCATTTTACAAAGGCATATTGTTCGCGGTCTTACGACGGCGGCCGGCATTTGGGCTACTTCGGGAATAGGACTGACAATCGGCGCCGGAATGTATGTAATCGGAATCAGCGGGACGATACTGGCATTGATCGGTCTTGAACTTTTGAATGTCTTGTTCAAATCGATATCCACGCATTCTTTATTCATCGGCTTTGATGCGGACCAAAAAGATTCTATATACAAAATTCTTGAGCACATAGAAGCAAAGGGCATTTTAATATCTTCTTATGAAATAAAGAACAAAACAGCAGCGAATCAAATCATATATGCCGTTGAGGTAAAAGGGAAAGCCAAGAATAAAAGCGGTAAAGTAGAGCTCATTAAAACGATTCAGTCAATCCCTCATATTTTGTCTGTGAAAGTGGAATAAATCGCAATAAAAAAGGGCGGTGAGCCGCCTTTTTTTGGTTTATTCAGATGTGTTTCTCTTACATTCGGACAATGACTGATCCGCCGCTGCCGTTGCCCCCGTTTGTGCATACGCGGTTTTGCTGTTCTTCAATGGAACGCAGCAATTGATTGTTTTGTTCACTCATTTTAAGTAATTGTTCCATTTTATATTCCAGGTTTCTGAGCCTTTCTGCAAATTCCTGCGGATGATAACCCCATGCTGAGGAAGAGGTTTTTTTAGACGAATAAGGCCAATGCGAATTCAAGTGTGAATACATATAAGAGCCTCCAATATCTAGACTTGTGTAGTACATATTATGTTTTCGGGATATGAGTGTTCGCCTATTTATGGCCAAGAGATATCAGGTCTGGCTTCCTTGCGTGAGCTAAAGAAAGTGAAACTAAAATAAGAAATCAGGATGCTTATCGCTGATGATGAACTATATGGAAAGAGGAAGTCCGAAGAAGTTTGAGACAACATAAAAAGGGGGCTAATCCCCCTTTCTATCTGCATGATACTGATTCAGCAATACATCTAATGCCTCGCTCAGCCTGATCGTGTCAGGATGAATCCGGCCTTTTTTGACTGCTGACAGTATCATTTTTTCTCTCGTGATTTCGATGTTTTTAAGCAATTCTTTTTGTTCTGCCTCTGAAATAACAAAATCACTCCATAATTCGGGGCGGAAAAGGATGGAGTTCATCCTTATTTTAATATGAAGCGCCCCCTCGTCACAAGTGTTTCGTTATGCCTTAAACCAATTTAGGGCCTTCCGCCATATCCATATCCGTAGTGCCACGGATAGTAAGGTCTCGGATAGTAGTAATAAGGGGGAAAAAATGGATAATAGGGTCTTGGTCTCGGATAGTAGTAAGGCGGATAAAATGGCGGTCTCGGTCTCGGGCGCGGATAATAATAAGGCTGTCTTTCATCGGCAAAATCGATTTGTTCAAAATCTTCATAATAAGGATAATTCAAGGGGAAAACCTCCCTGACTTTTTTTATTCTGTTTACTATATTCCCTTTTTCCCAGATAGTGTAAGTACATCTTTTTTTCGGGATCCTAGGCTGATTCTCAAGGGTTTTTCTTTTCATATCATATGAAAAACGTTTGACAAGAACTGCTAAAACTCTTAATATTACAAATGGGAAACGAATATTACTTTATTGTTACAATTAGATGTCAATTTGAAAGTTAGGATGATCGCTTGATGTAAAGAAAGGAATATAGGGCTAAAGTTTATCATCTGTTGATTTTAAAACGAAATGATTACGAAAGAAGGAGAAAGGTTTGTTTGCAAGCAGAATAAAGTGGATCAATGTGCTATTGCTGATTGTATTAATGGCTGGCATCATTGGTTACTGTCAAAATAAAATCTCAAACGACAATGAAAAGAAAAAGATAAAAATGGATTCAACATACGGCGATGTAGAGATTGCGACTCTCGTTAACGATGGAAAAACGTATAACTATGCCGTCAACTATCCTGTATTTAAAAATAAAGTTATTGATGAGAAGTTTAAGAGTTATGCAGAAAAAGAACTTCATAAGTTCCAGCAGGAATACAAAAAAGCAAATCAGGAAAGCACGAAAACGCGGTACGAATTAAATATAAATTACAATATCGTTCATTACGCAAAGCAATCAGTAGCGGTCGTGTTCGATGAATATAAATATTTAGGCGGCGCGAATGGAGAAACAACTCAAACGACATTTAATTTTGACTTTGATAAGCAAAAATTTATCAAGCTTAATGATGTTTTTAAAAAAGACACAGATTATCTGAATCAGCTTTCATACATATCTTATCAAGAATTAAAGAAAGAAAAAGAAATTGCCGCCAATGATGAGCTGTTAAAAGAAGGAACGGCTCCGACTCAGAAAAATTTCAGCCATTTTGCCATAAAGGAAGATTATCTAGAAATTTATTTTGATAAATATCAAGTAGCTGCCGGATATCTCGGTGAGCAATCCATCGCGATTAAAAAAGATCTTTTGAAAGATATGATGAAAGAAAAGTATTTGAATAAAAAGAAAAACAAGAATAAAATCAAGGAAAATAAACCTAAACACGAAGTCATTTCCCTGCCGAAAGAGGAAACGATTGATCCCGCTCAAAAAGCTATTGCTTTAACCTTTGACGATGGACCGAACCCTGCGACAACCAATCAAATTTTGGATTCGTTAAAGAAATATAAGGGGCACGCTACGTTTTTTGTGCTTGGAAACAGGGTTCAATATTATCCTGAAACCTTAAAGAGAACGCTGAAAGAAGGACATGAGGTCGGGAACCATTCATGGAGCCATCCGCTTCTTACAAGGCTTTCCGTTCAAGAAGCGATGAAACAGATCAATGACACACAGAATATCATTGAAAAGATAAGCGGCTACCGGCCGACACACGTAAGACCTCCATATGGCGGTTTAAATGATTCTCTGCGCAACGCTTTTAACATGAAAGTCGCTTTATGGGATGTTGATCCGGAAGATTGGAAATATCGTGATAAAAAAACTGTCGTCAATCACGTTTTAAGCCAAGCGGGGGACGGAAAAACAATACTGATCCATGATATCTATTCCACATCTGCGGATGCAGCCGATGAAATTATTCGCAAATTAACAGATGAAGGATATCAATTGGTAACTGTTACGCAAATGGAGGAAATAAAAAAACAAAGAGAAGAAAAATAGTTTGAAAGGCTGCCAAGGGGGGATCTTGGCAGCCTTTATTTTATTCTGAAATCAATAAGAGCCAGTTGTTGCCCACACATTCAGGCTGGGTCCGGAATACTTGCCAAAAGCGTATGAACTCCTGGGATCTAAATCATAAACCATCGGCGTATAACAAGATTTTTGGCCTGCCACCGCCTTGCCATTGCCTCCTGAAGAATCACAGTTATACCGCTTTCCATCCGTGTTGCGGGTAATCTCCGCATTCGCTTCATAACCGGATGTCAGCGTGTTGTTCATCGAAATTTTAGCCCAAGCTGTTTTACAAGTACTGCTGAATTTCAGTTCCACCACGCCAATGACTTGATTGTTTGCATTCACTAAGTTAGCGGATTTTTTTGTGGAACCGCTGGAATCACAGTCATTGTAATATGGGCTTTTTCCATCGTAAGAATGGGTTTCGGCGTTAACGGGAATGCCTTTGCCGGCCAAAAACAATGCAGTGACTAGAAACATCAAGGACACTTTCATGAACAAGCTTTTCATCAATCATTTTACCTCCTTCAAATGAGAAACAATAAATCATATTACTCTCCCATGCGAAAATGCATGTCTGTCGTTTTTATTTATTTAAAGGTCTTTTTCTAAGGAGTCACTTGCAGTGTAATCAGATCAGCTGATTCATCTGTGTTTTAATTTGTGTCTCATGAAATCCCTGCAGGTAATGTCTATCACAACGCCTATCCCAATTCCTATCGTATAAGCTCCCAAATCGCTCCATAAAAACCCATACCCTAACACTAATCCGCCAAGTGTTGTGTCTCTGATCCGATCAATCCAGTCGGTATGATACAGTTGGCTGCATTCTATAAGGTAGCAAAACGCAAGGCTTATTAATCCTGCCCAAGATGTTTTCATCGTATGGAAAACAAATCCGGTCCCAAGGAAAATCATGAGCGCCCACAGTGCATCGCCTGCATAGATATTCAATACATCCGGCAGAACATCAGGGATTTTTCTGGACAATAATCCCAGCCTCATGACAACAGCAGCCATTCCGGCATAAGCAAATCTATTCCGTTTATCAATCATCTGAAAAACCTCATTTCACATATCTTCCCGCACGAATTCTCCAGATGTATTGTAAGGAATATGGGTGAGTGTGTCCACAATAAAAAAAGCAGCGGCTGGACAGCCGCTGCTCTTCTCTAAACATCTATCTCGCTTTTAAGTTTACATGGTCGGCTGTCTGGTCGCTGCCGATGACAAAATGAAGCTCATAGTCGCCTGTGAAGTAAACATAATCTATTTCATGTGTGTGCGGAACAGTTAGAATTTGATCCGCGCTGCCGATTTGTTTACTTAACACAGCCGGTGTGATTCCGCCGAGGTTTTGCTGTCTTTCCACCCCGGTTCCGAAGTAGCGGATTTGTGAAATGGTATTGTCTTTATTATAGGAAAATCCATAGCCGGGATTCCCCATATTTGAACTGTATAAATCGAATGGGTCGCCGGCATCCGCTTTTTTCTCCGGTTCTCCGATTTTGTTATAGACATCGCTTTGTGTGCTTTTATTGAGTTTCAGACCTTCGATATCTTGAGGCATTTCTCCTTTAAAGGCGGTGTTGTAGAGCTCGTTCAGAATCTCAGCTGCTCGTGGGTGTGTCGTTTCAGATGCAGCTGCCGATTGAGACGCAGCTTGTGCCGGCGCAGAAAAGGACACCATTCCCACTCCTAATACAGAACCTGTCAATACAGTCGCTGTGACCGCGGTAGCCATCGTTTTTTTTGTGAGCATTTTATACCTCCTCCGTCAAGATATAGTATCGTTTCCCTTGAGCTTTCTAGCCAAAACATGGCTTCTTCATGTTTTGATGTTCGGCTGTGAGGGAACTGAAATGTTTAGTTAGTGATATACAAGGGGGAGAAAGGGGACATGTCAGATGACAAATTGTAAAGTGATTGTAAATGGCGTCGAAATGGAGACAGCCGGGGAACAAACCGTGCTGAACCTGCTTTCTGACAGCTCTATTGAAGTGCCGCATGTATGCTATCATCCAAGCCTCGGCCCAATTGAGACTTGCGATACTTGTATTGTCAGTGTAAATGGGGAACTGGTGAGATCATGCTCCGCCGAATTAAAAGATGGAGATGTGATTGATACTCTCTCCTCTGAGGTGAAAAAGGCGCAAGTGATTGGGATGGATAACATTTTATATAATCACGAATTATACTGTACGGTTTGTGATTACAACAACGGGGGATGCGAAATACATAATACGGTGAAGGAAATGAAAATCAATCACCAAAGCATTCCATTCGACCAAAAACCGTACCATAAAGACGAGTCTCACCCGTTTTACCGTTATGATCCGGACCAATGTATTTTGTGCGGACGCTGCGTAGAGGCATGTCAGGACGTACAGGTAACTGAGACGCTGACAATAGATTGGGAACGTAAACGTCCGCGCGTGATTTGGGATAACGACGTACCCATCAACGAATCCTCGTGCGTCTCATGCGGCCATTGCTCTACCGTTTGTCCGTGCAACGCGATGATGGAAAAAGGGATGGAAGGAGAAGCTGGTTATTTAACGGGTATAACTGAAGAAACCCTTCGCCCGATGATTGAAATGACAAAAAGCGTTGAGACCGGCTATGGTTCCATTCTTGCCATTTCTGACATGGAATCGGCGATGCGGGATGAAAGAATAAAGAAAACGAAAACTGTATGCACATATTGCGGAGTCGGGTGCAGCTTTGACATTTGGACGAAAGGCAGAGACATTTTGAAGGTCGAACCGCAGCAAGAAGCCCCTGCCAACGGTATTTCCACATGTGTCAAAGGAAAATTCGGCTGGGATTTTGTAAACAGCGAGGAAAGGCTGACAAAGCCGCTGATCAGGGAGGGCGACCATTTCCGTGAAGCGGAATGGGAGGAAGCGTTAGCGCTGATTGCCGATAAGTTTTCAAGTATTAAAGAGGAATATGGTCCTGACGCGCTTGCTTTTATTACGTCTTCGAAATGTACGAATGAAGAATCCTATCTCATGCAAAAGCTCGCAAGGGGAGTGATCGGCACAAATAATGTGGATAACTGCTCCCGCTATTGCCAATCCCCCGCTACAGCCGGGTTATTCCGGACAGTCGGATACGGAGGAGATTCAGGTTCAATTCAGGATATAGAAAAGGCAGAGCTTATATTGATTATCGGCTCCAACACGTCTGAATCACACCCTGTATTATCGACAAGAATCAAAAGAGCCCACAAATTGAGAGGCCAAAAAGTGATTGTAGCTGACCTCAGAAAGCATGAAATGGCAGAGCGTTCCGACTTATTTATCCAGCCTGACGCGGGTTCCGATATTGTCTGGCTTAATGCGGTTTCAAAGTATTTGATTGATAATGGTATGGCCGATGAGGCATTTCTTAAAGATAGGGTCAATGGTCTGGATCAATTTGTGAAGAGTCTTGAGCCGTACACAATGGAATACGCAGAGAAACAAACCGGCATTGATAAGCAAACACTTATCAAGATCGCAAACATGATTCATGAAGCGGACAGTATGTGTGCATTATGGGCGATGGGGGTCACGCAGCATATCGGAGGCAGCGATACGAGTACAGCGATTTCCAACCTGCTGCTGGTAACGGGAAATTATGGTAAGTCGGGCGCCGGTTCTTATCCGTTGCGCGGCCACAATAATGTACAGGGAGCCAGCGATTTCGGAAGTATGCCGGACAGCCTGCCGGGCTATGAAAAAGTGACAGACGAAAAAGTGCGGGAAAAATATAAACAAGGCTGGGGGACGGAAATACCGGCCGAACCCGGTATGACAAACCATGAAATGATTGAAGAAATCCACTCTGGGCAGCTGAAAGCTATGTATGTCAAAGGAGAAGAAATGGGGCTTGTGGATTCCAATATTAATCACGTTCACGCTGCTTACGAGAAGCTTGACTTCTTTGTCGTTCAGGACATTTTTCTGTCCCGTACAGCGGAATATGCGGATGTTGTGCTTCCGGCAAGCCCGAGTCTTGAAAAAGACGGAACCTTTACAAATACGGAGCGCCGGATTCAGCGTCTTTATCAAGTCTTTGAGCCGCTTGGGGAATCAAAACCGGACTGGCAGATTATTATGGAAATCGCCAATCAACTAGGTGCGGATTGGAGTTACGATCATCCGGCTGACATCATGCAGGAGGCTGCGGTGCTCTCGCCATTATATGCCGGTGTAACATACGAACGGCTTGAAGGATACAGCTCCCTGCAATGGCCAGTGAGCGCAGATGGAACGGATTCGCCATTATTATTTGAAGAAGAATTTCCGTTTCCGGACGGCAAAGCCGTTCTCTATCCAGTCCAGTGGACCAAGCCGTCAGAGTTTGGCGAGGAATACGATATTCACGTAAATAACGGGCGTCTTTTAGAGCATTTCCATGAAGGCAATCTGACGTATAAATCAAAAGGCATTTCTGAAAAAACACCGAATGCATTTTTGGAGATTTCCCATGAGCTCGCCGAAGAAAGAGGGATCAAAGACGGCACGCTGGTGAGGCTGACTTCACCATATGGAAATGTGAAGGTGAAATGCCTCATCACTGATCGCGTCAAAGGAAAGGAAGTCTACTTGCCGATGAACGATTCCAAAGAGGCGGCGATCAACCTGTTAACAAGCAGCTATTCAGACAAGGATACAGATACACCTGCTTATAAAGAAACCTCTGCGAAAATGGAAATTTTAAAACATGACGGAATTAATCCGCTTCCGAAAATCAACCATCGAAACGGAAATCCTCAGCCGCAAATCGGTGTGCAGGTTCAAAGGAAATGGGCGCGGAAGGATTATATGTTCCCTGGAGATGCTGTAAAGAAAGGGCTGAAACATAATGGCTAAAGCGATCACAAAGATTCAAAAACAAACTGTGACAGAAGAGGATCAGCGCAAACGGGATTTAGAGGAAATTGAAACGGCTTTAATTGATCATAAAGAGGCCATTCTCGAAACGATGCATATCCTGGGCCATATGAATGACCGCGGTATTCTGTCTGCATTGAACGGACTGTTTGGCCAAGGCGACAAGGTGATGGATATATTGGTGAAAACAGCGGACAAGCCTGAAGCTGCAAATATGCTGAAGAATCTTCTTTTGCTTGGGGGCACGCTCGGAATGCTCAATGTAAAACAGCTGGAGCCTTTCATCCTGAAGATCAACGCCGGTGTGGCAAAAGCAGCGGAACAAAAAGACAGCAATGAAAAAACAGGCTATTTCGATATTCTCCGTTCCTTAAGAGACCCGGAAATCAATAAGGCGGTCACAATGCTGTTTACTTTTCTGAAAGGCATGGGGGAGGATACAAAGGAGAAGGAGAGAAATACCCAGCCTCCCGAACATCAGCAGCATCATCAAGAGCCGCACGACAACAGTGACATGAATAAACGAGATTGATTCCTGACACCCGAGCTGAAAACGGCAGCTCGGGTTTTTTGTGAAACACCGCTTCAAACCGGATGTAAATCCTAATAGATCATATGACTCTTCCTTTTTACCTTACAAATGAAAGGGAAAGTTTATGAAGTTTGGTAAAAACATTACTTTATTCCCTGTTAATGAGAGAGGTAACCTATTTATAATAGAAAACGATTACTTTAGATGGGGGAACAGGAATGAAAAAAGTCTTATTGTTATTATTTATGCTGACAATTGGTTTAGCGCTTACGGCATGCAGCCAATCAAAAGATGCTTCAGCTGAACAAAAGGAAGAAAAGAAAGCAAGCGAAAAGAAAGAAGAAACAACAAAAGACAAAACTGAAAACAAAACAGATGAAGAGGTACATAAGATTGGCGAGACTTTTAAAGCTATGAATACTAATTTCTCAGTCAATAAGATTTATACTGCTCAAAAAGGCGAGTATAAGGTGAAATTAAGTGAAGAAAAAGAAAGATCTCTGCAAAAGAACGAGGAATTTTTAATTGCAGAGGTAACAATTGAAAATAAAGGCGAAAAATCAATAGACTACAGTATATTAGGGTTTGAATTAAAGGACGGGGAAGATAAAACCATTTTACCTAATATAGTATCGACCCCAGATATAGACACGTACATTCAAGCAGGAAACTTAGCTTCAGGCAAAAAAGTAACCGGAACTATCAGTTTCGTGGTACCTAAAGGGGAAAAGGACCTTACGCTCGTCTATAAACCATCTTTTTTTGATTTGACAAAAGAGGAAAATATTCATTATCTCATCACACTTAGATAGGTACAGCTCATGGCACGTTTTCCGCACCTAGGAAGCGTGCTTATTTTTTATAAGTCGATAACCAAAATATGGTATAATGGTAAGGGCTTTCAGATTTGTTCAGTTGAGGTGATATACATGAATAGAAAGTGGCTTGAGCGGGCGAAGCGTATTCAAGCAATAGCGCAGGCGGGTCTCGCTTTTTCGAAAGACGCCTATGACAGAGAAAGATATGAGGAGCTAAGTAAGGTCGGTAAAGAGATGATGGCAGATTATTCTGATTCGGATATAGAAATGATTGCAGACTTATTTGTGGGCGAGCCGGGCTATCCAACTCCGAAAGCGGATGTTCGCGGCGTGGTATTTCATGAGAATCGTATTTTGCTTGTCCGGGAGATCCATGATGATCTGTGGTCGCTGCCGGGCGGGTTCTGTGAGATTGGATTATCGCCGGCTGAAAATGTTGTAAAAGAAATCAAAGAAGAATCAGGATATGATACCGTTCCCGAAAAATTACTGGCCGTTTTGGACAGCCATAAGCATCCCCATCCGCCTCAGCCTTATCATTACTATAAGATCTTTATTCAATGCAGGATTGTCGGCGGGCAAGCAAAAAGCGGTTTAGAGACGAATCATACAGCTTTTTTTCCAGCAAACAGTCTGCCTCGTCTATCCCCGAAAAGAAATACAGCCTCACAGCTCAGTATGCTTTTTGACTTTGTACAGGACCCGGAAAAGGAAACGGTGTTTGATTAACAATAAAAGAGCCCGAAAGGCTCTTTTATTTATAACGCGATATGTTTCTCACTGGCCAGTTTAAGAAGCGTGATAATAGAATCGGCTTTTTTGCTGCCAAGTTTCTTTTTCAATTGATTTACTTCAATTAATTGATTTCCATATACATCAACTGACGCTTTATCGACCACGGTGTGCCAGTTTTCCTGTTTTTTTCCTTCAGCAAGCGGTTTTGAATGTTTCTCAGAGAAAGAGAACACAAACATCACAAATACGAGTGAAAGTATCATTCCTGCGTACAGTTTTTGACGATTAGTCTGGGCTGTCATATTGTTCTCTCCTTCACAATTTTACCCTCTATTTAATCATATATCGTATTTTATTGAAATAATGGAAAAGTCATTTTTTAAAATAGTTCATATGGTTTGAACAAAGTTGTTTTTGGCTGTTGATAATCTGGTGAATCTGAGCCGGTATCCGATGATTATGTCTATAGTCACGTTGTGAGCCGTATCAATGGAGATGAATAGAAAAGAATTGAAAGATTATGGTAAGATGAACGAAATTCGAGAGGGAATATATGATGCCTCTTTGCACCTCGTTGTTTCAAAACAGACTTCCTGATTCAAGAATTTGACTTTACATCCCTCTCTTTGGCGATAGCAGGAGGTGGTGACATGCATCAAATGAACAACACATTGTTTGATGGGGAGTGAGAAAATGAATGTAGTAAATCAGCGGCAGGCTTTACAGCGAGCTATATTGAAAGGGAAAAACGAACAGGACGCTTACCATCCATTTCCGTGGTACGAATCAATGAGAAGGGAATCCCCTGTTCATTATGATGAAGAAAACCAAGTGTGGAGTGTTTTTCTTTATGAAGATGTGAAAAAAATAATCGGGGATAAAAATGGTTTTTCCAGTTATATGAAGCAGCAATCGAATTCACTGGGGAATTCGATCATTAATATGGATCCGCCGAGACATACGCAGATTCGTTCAGTTGTCAACAAAGCGTTTACTCCGCTGGTCTTGAAGCAGTGGGAATCGAGGATTCAGGCCATTACAGATGAATTAATTGATCGTTTACTTGGAAGCCGGGAGTTTGATCTAGTGCAGGATTTCTCTTATCCTCTTCCTGTCGTTGTGATATCTGAACTGCTGGGAGTGCCTTCAGAGTATATGGATCAATTTAAAAAGTGGTCGGACATTCTCGTAAGCATGCCAAAGGATGGCAGTGAGGAAGCAGAAAAAGCTTTTCAGGAAGAAAGAAACAAATGCGAACAAGAGTTAGCGGCGTTTTTTGCCGCCACCATAGAAGAGAAACGGAAAAAACCGGCACAAGATCTCATCTCGATTTTAGTCAAAGCGGAAGAAGAAGGTGAGAAGCTTTCCGGGGAAGAATTGATCCCGTTTTGTAATTTACTCCTTGTGGCAGGGAATGAAACGACGACCAACTTAATATCAAACGCGATGTACAGCATATTAGAGATGCCTGGGGCTTATGATGAGCTCAGGGACGACCCGGCGCTTATTCCTCAGGCAGTGGAAGAAGCCTTGCGTTTCAGGGCTCCCGCACCGGTTTTGCGGCGAATCGCCAAACAGGATGTGGAACTAAGAGGGCATCTCATCAGAGAAGGAGATATGGTTTTGGCTTTTGTGGCGTCTGCGAATCGTGATGAAGCGAAGTTTGAACAGGCACACATATTTGATATTCATCGTCATCCTAATCCGCATATTGCGTTTGGTCACGGCATTCACTTTTGTTTAGGCGCTCCGCTTGCGCGTCTTGAAGCACAAATTGCTTTGAGAGCTCTGACAAATGCGTTTTCTGGCATGGAACGTATCAGTATATCGCCAATTGCAAACAGTGTGATTTATGGGTTAAAGAGTTTTCGTGTAAAAGTTTAGAATTTTCCAGAAATAAAAGATTCAAAATATAACTGGAGGCTGAAAAATGAAACAGCATCATATCACAATCATTAATATCCCTGCGTATGGCCATGTAAACCCCACACTTGCATTAGTGGAGAAGCTTTGTGAAAAAGGGCATCGGGTAACATACGCTACGACAGAGGAATTTGCTCCGGCGGTTCAACAAGCGGGAGCCCGCCCGCTTTTATATGAAACAACCATTTCGGTAGATCCTCAGCAAATTAAAGAATTGATGGAAAAAAACGAAACGCCGCTTATGTTTTTGAAAGAATCGCTTGGGATCTTGCCGCAGCTTGAAGAATTGTATAAAGAAGACCAGCCTGACCTTATCGTCTATGATTTTATCGCATTGGCGGGAAAACTGTTAGCTGATAAGCTTCAAGTGCCGGCTGTCAGACTCTGTTCGTCATACGCTCAAAATGAATCCTTTCAGATGGGAACTGAGGAGATGCTCAAACAAGTCAAAGAAGCAGAGGCTGAATTTCAGGCCTTTCTGGAGCAAGAAAACTTGCCGGCTGTCTCATTTGAACAACTGGCTATACCAGAAGCGTTTAATATTGTCTTTATGCCGCGCTCTTTTCAGATTAAGAACGAAACCTTCGACGACCGCTTCTGTTTTATCGGTCCGTCTCTTGGAAAACGAAGCGAACAAGAGCGCCTGTTGTTAAAAGAGAAAGGCGATCGCCCGCTTATGCTGATTTCACTGGGAACGGCCTTCAACGCCTGGCCGGAATTCTATCAAATGTGTATGGAGGCTTTTGGAGGGGCAAAATGGCATGTCATTATGTCAGTAGGAAAATCAATTGAGCCTGACAGTCTTGGTGATATTCCTGACAACTTCACGGTCCGCCAGAGCGTTCCGCAGCTGGACGTATTGGCGGAAGCTGATGCATTTATTTCTCACGGAGGAATGAACAGCACGATGGAAGCGATGAACGAGGGAGTGCCGCTTGTAGTGATTCCGCAAATGCATGAACAGGAACTCACGGCTCAGCGTGTCGAAGAATTAGGACTCGGAATTTACCTGCCGAAAGAAGAGGTCAGTGTACCTCGTTTGCAACAGGCGATCGGTAATATATTCTCTGACAAAGAGATTCACAGCCGCGTGAAAGATATGCAGAAAGATGTAAAGGAAGCAGGCGGAGCAGAACAGGGCGCGGCGGAGATCGAAGCGTTTATGAAAAAGTCTGTCGTTCCGCAATAAACAATTTGAACCGGAATCTGCTTAGATTCCGGTTTTTATACGGAAAAGGGTGTGATGTTATGGAAAAAGAAAATGCGATTTATTTAATTACCGGGGTCATGGCAGCAGGTAAATCTACCATTGCGCAGCTTCTATCAGAGCGTTTGGAGAAAAGTGTCCATGTACGGGGAGATATATTTAGAAAAATGATAGTAAATGGCGAGGTGCAAATGTCAGACACTCCTTCAAAGGAAGCGTTGGGACAATTGCTCCTTCGTCATCGGCTGGCAGCTAAAGCAGCGGATATGTATTTTGAAGCGGGATTCAATGTCGTTGTGCAAGATGTCATCATTGGTACGATGTTAGGCGACATGGTGGAGTTTATAAAAAGTCGTCCCTTGTATGTCATCGTCTTGGCGCCTCGCCCGGACATAATAGCGGCCAGGGAGTTTTCCCGTCCAAAGAAAGGGTACGGCAAAATAGAGATTCTCTCTCTTGAGAAAGTGTTGCAAACGGAAACGCCGCGGATTGGTTTGTGGATCGACTCCTCACATCTAACGCCGGAAGAGACAGTGGAAGAGATCATCAGCGGTTTAGATAAAGAAGCGAAAATAACATAGATCGTGAGTTTTCTATTTTTAAAACGAAAACGTAACACGGCTCATCTTTCATGATATTCCCGCATCCGCCTCCTCATCTCGGCAGCCGTTGCCGTCGGATCGTCAATCGCAAATATAACATAACGATATTTTTTATGGCCGTCTAATTCAATGATGACAAGAGGCTCTCTTCGTTCATAGGAAAGAAAATACCATTCATCCGCATATTTATAGCTGCCTTCATATATATGAAGGGGTGAAATTGAGGTGCCGGGCATTCTGAGCATCCATTTGGGGGCATCAAAATAATCGACATTTACACTTTCAATGTTACTGTAAGGCATGCTGATTTTATGTTTGAGAGCCAGAAAAGGATGTAAGCCGGTTAAGAATAAAGTGACTTCTTGCTCGCCAAAGTGGACTTTTCTGCCCATAAAATCAAACCCCCTATTTAAATATTCTTTTTCAGTCCGCACCTGCGGCATTCTCTTAGGAATTTTCCGCTCTTCACTGAGCTTTTAAACAGCGTATAGTCACAATTGTCACAGCGTCCGCTATGTACATCGGGAAATTCATTAAATTCGTAAATAACGGTTGTGTCATATCCTTTTGTTTCATACTCTTTTGCAGTTTCCATCATCAAACCTCCGGTAATCAATCGTCTCAGTGGTTAATATTACAGCAATCGCCCCGTGTATTCAACGGCATGCAAAGGCTTTATTTTTCTTGCTTTTCGAAATAGTTTACGCAACAATATCTTATATTGATAGGAAATTGGATGAGCGAATGAACGGTGTGTTGGATGGTCTCTTTTGATAAAAAGTAATGAAAAGGTCCATTCAAATAGGCTGTCGCTGACACTACATACGGGAAGAGGGAACAGCTATGGGAAAAGGATTGCTTGGGAAGCGCATTGCCATCGGCGGGTCGCGGAAAACGGAAGAAATCAGCACGCTGATCAAAAAACAAGGGGGAGTGCCTGTTGTTCGTTCTCTTCAAGGGACGGTTTTCTTAGCTGACAAGCAAGTGGAACCCGATTTACAAAGATTTGTTGAAGAACAAGCGGATTGGGTGATTTTTACGACCGGTATCGGTACTGAGACTTTGGTCGACTTGGCAGAAAAAACCGGAGTGAAGGAGCCATTTTTAAAAACGCTTCGAGAAGCGAAAATTGCTTGCAGAGGATACAAAACATTTGCCGCACTGAAAAAAATGGACGTGATTCCGACAGCAGTTGACGAGGATGGAACAACCGAAGGGCTGATACGCTCTTTAGAAGCGTATGATTTTTCGGGAAAAAGGGTCATGGTGCAGCTTCATGGAGAAAAAGCGCCGTCGTTAATGGCTTTTCTTAAAGAAAAAAGAGCATCTGTATTGCCGATTCTGCCTTATCGGCATATTCCGCCTGAACCGGAAACTGTGGACTTAATATGCCGTGAACTGATGGATCGTAAGCTTGACGCGGTCTGTTTTACCACGGCGGTTCAGGTTCGTTCGCTTTTTGATTTTGCCAGAGAAAAAGGGTGCATTAATCAAATCAAGGATGCATTTAAGGAAGACGTCTTAGCGTCAGCTGTCGGCAAAGTGACCGCTGAGGCGTTACGGGAAGAAGGAATCAGCCGATTGCTAGCGCCCGATATTGAGCGGATGGGCGCTATGATTATAGAGCTATCCCGCTTCTATGAGGCGCTGACGGAAAATTAATGGCTGGCATGATTTGAAGAATGGTTTCTTCAAATCATGATATGTGCCCGGCGGAAGCGCCATTGCAGGTCCTTTGGGCGACTATGTTAAAGAGCCCGTCTATGGCAAGGTAGACATGCTCAGAGCAGAATTTGACCATCGCGAGCAGTCAATTCGATTTTGACTCAGTTGAACATGATTAAAGGCCTGATATCTTTCAATTGCATGTAAATGAGGAGAAGCAAGAGAATGTGAAGTGGAGAAAAAGTTAACCTGAATGGCCCCTTTTAAAAAGCCGCTTTCCCAATGGGAACAGCGGCTTTTTGTCTTATGATTGCTGCTTTAACTGCTGGTGTACTGTAAATAGAGACGGATATGTAAGCATGCTTAAAATGACGCACGTCAGCGCGGCTGAGGCCATGGTTGTAAACACAATCAATAATTGAAAGCGCACCGCCTGTATCGGGTCCGCTCCGGCCAAAATTTGGCCTGTCATCATACCTGGAAGCTGTACGAGCCCTAATGTTTTTTGGCTTTCGAGCGTCGGTATCATACTCGTTTTCATACAGGAAGTGAGGATATGCTGAATGGATTGCTTAGGTGTTCCGCCGAGTGACAAAATGAGTTGAATTTCCTCTTTGCGCACCGTAATTTCAGAGCCGAGCCGATTTAAAAACAGGCTTGCCAGCACCATAGAATTTCCGATCACCATTCCGCTTATGGGAATAACATATCTGGCGGTGAGCGGAATCACTTGGAGCGCCAAAAGAATCCCTTGGGTGACGATTTCTACAATGGCCAGAGTAAGAAACACTCTCCAAAATGATCCGATCGTTATTTTTTTGCGTTTTGCAACATTTTGAGCTGCCACGGCGAGCATTAACAGTACCATTAGAATGATAAATGCCGGGTGGTCCGAGTGGAAAATCAGCGACAAAATATAACCGATCAAAAGAAGCTGAACCGCGGCTCTTATCGTCGCGATGATCATATCTTTTTCCACACCGGCTTTGAATGATTTGGATAAAAATAAAGCGATCAGAACAAAGATCATTGTCAATGAGAGAGAAAGGTAATCCATCACCGGGTGCCTCCCTTCAAAAATTCTCTGGCCGCCTCATGCTTTGGATCAGTAAAAAAGACCCCGCTTTCAGCAGTTTCCAGCACCCGGCCATCGGCCATAAACCAGATTGTATCAGCAACCCTTTTTGCCTGTTCAATGTTATGGGTCACCCACATGACCGTCAGTTTTTTTTCTTGGTGCAATCTGATGATCAGCTCTTCAATCTCTATGGCCGAAACCGGGTCTAAGGCGGATGTGATCTCATCTAATAATAAAATAGATGAGGGATTCGAAAGCGTTCTTGCCAAAGATAGCTTTTGCCGCTGACCGCCTGATAAATCCCGCGCGCTGCGATCTAACAATTCGTCAGAAAGCCCTGTGAGGCGCGCAAGCTCTTCTGGGGTAAAGAGCTGTTTTTGATGCAGTTTTGCGGCCAGAGACAGGTTGTCCCTTACGGTTCCGTCAAGAACGGGCGCGGACTGGAAAGCAAGGCCGACTGTTCTTCTAAGTTCACTGATGTTCCAGTCTCTGACCTCCTTTCCATGTATGTACACTTCGCCTTCATCAGGCGTTTTCATTAAATTGCATATCGACAGCAGCGTGCTTTTTCCTGAACCGGACGGGCCTAAGACCATGACAAAATCGCCTTGCTTCACTTCTCCCGTTATGCCCTGTAAGACTTCATAGGATGCCCCGTTTTGTTCATAGCTTTTTGTAACTGTAGTAAAGGAAATGGCAGATGTGCCGCTGTTCATAGATGTTTCTTTCATTGATTCATTCATCACCTTTTTCGTGCCTTTCTATAAAAAAAGAAAAGCGAGACTATACATAAATATAACGTGAATTCAGCACTTGTAAAGGGGAGGGAAAGCAGAAATCCGGAGAACACTGTGATATGTTCTCCGGATTGAATATCATCCTATCAGATAGATTGTGCTTTCTCTTTGGCAGCAGCTTTGGGAATTCTTTGCCTCGAGGCGAAGGTGTGTAAAATCATTCCCGTAATGATGAATAACAAGCCTGAAAATGAAAGGAGAGATGGGAATACACCTGATAATAAAATCATTTCGCCAAGCAAGGCAAAAATCACTTCGCCAGATTGAGTCGCCTCAACCGCGGCGAGCTTTTGCGGATGATCCCTTACTATGTCAGTCGCCCAAAAAAATAATACTGTCGCAACAATGCCCGAACTGACGGCGACGATAAAAGATTGAACCGTCTGTCCCATGCTTGGCAGACCGTCAGACCACCAACCGTAAGCAGCTAACAGAAGCCAGAAGGGTAGGCTTGCCAATGTCATGCCAAGCACCCTTTGAAATGTATCCAGCTTCCCCCCGTATTTGACGAGCATTTTTCGATTTCCAAGCGGATAAGCAAAAGCTGCGATGACAACAGGCAATACACTGAAAAGCAGCATCTTGGCAGATAGAGATTCCGCATGCTGAAGCTGGATGATCCCCGCTCCGAGAAGAATAATAAAAGACGTCATCAGGGCAGCGAGCGGAATCTTTTGCCGCACAAGCTGCGGACCGCCTGGAAGGTCCTTGGTTTGATAAAAGAAAGGGGATAAAAGGACACCGGCCACAATGGTAATCTGCCATGTCCCGGCTACCAGCCAACCCGGTCCGAATGCAGCGGCAAAAGTTATCGGAGCGTAAAAAAGCACAAAGCCTACAAAACTCCACTTGAGCCAGAACAACGGGTGTTTGCGCATTTCTTTTAAAAGAGGCGTTAATTTACCCTTCATCATGACGATGAATAATAAAAACGGAACCATAAAAATAAAGCGTAAAGAAGCGCTCCAATACCAGCTGCCCCCGGAAAGCTCCATCGCTCTGTTCAAAACAAAAGTAACAGCAAAGAAAAGTGAAGCCAATATTCCTACTAATATCGCTTTCATAAGATCCCTCATTTTGGCATGATATTTTTTATACTATACTATCCGCAGAGTCTTATCGCAATAAATAGTCAGAAAGTTATCGTGTTTTGAGAGGTTTTAGAAGTGGAATGAAAAAAACAGGAGGCGATTAAATGAAAACAGAGACATTTTTTCTGCAAGACGGCGGCAGTATTCCGAATCATCCGGTCCTTCCGCTCGTTATTTACAAAGAAGCTTTAAAAGGCCGGCTGGAGCAGGCGGAGCAAATCGTAAACCAAAACCAATGGACAAATAGCTGGGCAGGGGACGTATTTCAACAGCACCATTATCACAGCAATACCCACGAAGTGCTTGTGGTCATAAAAGGAAGCGCCACCATTCAATTCGGCGGGGAAGAAGGAGTCAGCATCAGCGTGCAGGAGGGGGATGCGGCGGTGATTCCCGCAGGAACGGGGCATAAAAATATAGACTCAAGCTCAGATTTTACTGTTATCGGGGCTTACCCGGACGGCCGGCAGTACGATCTGAAGACAGGAAAACCGGGAGAGCGCACAGAAGCGATAGAAAGAATCAAACGAGTGCCGCTTCCAGACCGGGATCCAATAACGGGAGAAAGAGAGCCGCTCCTTGATATTTGGCAGAAGGCTTAAATTTTTTTTGTTAATATATAGTATTTTAGAAACGTTATAACTCAAGCTCCATATAAATTAATTTCATAAACGAAACAATTCACGTTCAAATTTTGTTCAAAAAGTGTTATCATATAGAAGTAAATATAAATTGGGTTTTTTAAGTTTGCTATTTTCAGAGGGGAAAAGGGATTTTGACTTATTCAATTGTTTTTAGGAGATAAAAATAATACTGAATATGGCAAAGTGAAAAACTGGGTAGGAAACATTTATTTTTGCAGATGATTGTGCATAAATTCACAATCCTTCTTCTCATGCCCTGAAAGGCGTGGGATTGAGAGTGTACTGCCCTTTCCAAAAAAAATCAGCACATCGCTTATAGTAAAGGAGAATCGGATATGCCAGAAACAATCGATCAAACAAATGTATCTGTTAGCCAAGGTCAACAAGATTTAATTGATCAGCTGTTAAAACCAGAAGTTCAAGAATCATTGACTGCATTAGTAGACCAGCTTCCAAAACTGACTGAGTTGGTGAACATTTTGACGAAGTCATATGATTTCGCACAGTCAGTTGCGACTGATGAAGTATTGAAGAGCGACACAGTGGGTGCGCTTACAGAAATTCTTGAGCCTGTAAAAGAAACGGCTAAAGAAGTAGCTGCAACAGCAATTGAAGCAAAAGACCGCGCGGATGAAAGCAATGAAGTCATCGGACTTTTCGGTTTGCTCAGAATGCTGAAAGACCCTCAGGCTCAGAAGCTGTTCCGCTTCGCTCAAAGCTACTTGCAGATCATGTCTGAACGAGAAAACCAAAAATAATATACGTAGATTAATTTGAATAAAGGACGGAGGATATACGATGTCAAAACATATTGTCATTTTAGGCGCTGGCTACGGCGGTGTCCTATCTGCTTTAACAGTTCGCAAACATTACAGTAAAGATGAAGCGAGAGTAACAGTGGTTAACAAATACCCGACTCATCAAATCATTACGGAATTACACCGTCTGGCAGCAGGCAACGTTTCTGAAAAAGCGATTGCTATGCCATTAGAGAAGCTTTTAAAAGGAAAAGATATCGATCTTAAAATCGCAGCTGTAAACTCTTTCTCTGTTGATAAAAAAGAAGTGTCTCTTTCAGACGGTTCTTCATTAACGTATGATGCGCTTGTTGTAGGTCTTGGAAGCGTAACAGCTTACTTCGGCATCCCGGGACTTCAAGAAAACAGCATGGTGCTTAAATCAGCTGAAGATGCGAACAAGATTTACAAGCATGTTGAAGACCGTGTGCGCGAGTATGCGAAAACAAAAAATGAAGCTGACGCAACGATCCTTATCGGCGGCGGCGGGTTAACTGGTGTTGAACTTGTCGGTGAACTTGCTGACATCATGCCGAATCTTGCGAAAAGCTACGGCGTAGACCCGAAAGAAATTAAGCTGAAATTGGTTGAAGCAGGTCCGAAAATTCTTCCTGTGCTTCCTGAAGACTTAATCGAACGCGCGACTGCAAGTCTTGAAAAACGCGGCGTTGAGTTCTTAACAGGTCTTCCTGTTACAAATGTGGAAGGAAACGTTGTTGACCTGAAAGACGGCCAAAAAATCGTGACAAACACATTTGTTTGGACTGGCGGCGTACAAGGAAATCCATTAGTGGGCGAATCTGGCCTTGAAGTGAATCGCGGACGCGCAACTGTTAACGATTTCCTTCAATCTACTTCGCACGAAGATGTATTTGTTGCCGGAGACAGCGCGGTTTACTTTGCGCCGGACGGCCGTCCATACCCGCCGACAGCGCAAATCGCTTGGCAAATGGGGGAGCTTATCGGTTACAACCTGTATGCTTACTTAGAAAACAAAACGTTAGAAACGTTCAAGCCGGTAAACTCCGGTACACTTGCAAGCCTTGGCCGCAAAGACGCGGTTGCGATCATCGGAGCAAACGCTACGCCTCTTAAAGGCATGCCTGCTTCCTTGATGAAAGAAGCAAGTAATGTACGTTATTTAACACATATTAAAGGTCTTTTCAGCTTGGCTTACTAAGCCTTACAAGCTGTCTGTAGACATTGCCGAAAAGCGCCCCTTTCTGGGACGCTTGGAGGTAATGTCTTTTTTTATGTTTTGGCTGTGTTAAATGTTAATGTTGATTATTAGATAGAAATAAAGGAAACCCAACTAATGGTTCCCAATCCTGTTCAATTAACCTTACTTTAATAAGAAAATACAGACTTTAACTTTCTGCCGATAAAATTAGCAGGTACAGGCATTAGTTCTAATTCTCTTGCCCAAACAGAAAGTTGACCGATATGGTGAATTTCGTGGGCAATTATATGATGTAATATTTCATCTTTAGTGTATTCATTTTCATCCCAGGGAACCGTTACAAATCCATCGTGTATTTCATGTGTATTAGTCTTTAAAAATTCAACTATTTCATATCGCAATGTATTTGAGAGAGTTATAACCCTCGCAAGAGTCTTATCATCATCAAAATTAAATACCACATCTTCTTTACCCTGAATACCACGAAGCCAACTATATTCAACGTCGATAATGTGAAAAAGAGTGTATAAAATACTGCCTACTCCACCTATGCGGTCTTTTAACAACTCTTCTGTTGTTAGTTGATTGCACCAGTGAAACCATTCGTCTCTAACCTGCCAGTTATACTCAAAAAAATTTATCATTATAAGCACTCCAATATTAAATTATTTATCCAATTAGACTATTATCTCTAAAACTACACAATACATTTTCCAAATCGGACAACGTGTTCGGATGCACAATGAGGACACTCAAAACCTTCTTTGAAACGAGTTTCTCTCATTTCGTTGATTAGACGACCGCCAAAAGACGATGAAGGTTCAACATAGCGTTTTACCCATTGGCAGACTTGTTCTTTTTGGGTATGTGATAGTTTGTCTATGTGGCTTACCTTACACCCCGAAAGTTCGTTCTTATAATGATTATACCAAGAATTTAGATGTCAACATTGTATGGTGAAAAATAATTATGCCAATAGCGTTTTTACGTTCTAAAAATGAGAGCGTTAACAATTTATTTGTAAATAGAGATTGAAGTTACAGGAATAAACAGGTAAAATGAAACCAACCAAAATGTTAACGTTAACATTTTGGTGCAAAATATAAAAGAAAGACGGTGAGAAGATGAAATCGTTTATGGACGAACAATTTCTGCTTAAAAATGAAACCGCTGTCAATTTGTATCAAAACTATGCAAAAGAGATGCCGATTATTGATTATCATTGCCATTTAAGCCCGAAAGAAATCTATGAGAGTAAAAGATTTAACAATATAACGGAGGCATGGCTGTACGGAGATCATTACAAATGGCGGATCATGAGAGCAAATGGCATTGAAGAAAGATTTATTACAGGTGATGCATCAGACGAAGAGAAATTTATGGCGTGGGCGAGGACGGTGCCGATGGCTATTGGAAATCCGCTGTATAATTGGACTCATTTGGAACTGCGCCGTTTTTTCGGAATTTATGACATACTTAATGAAAAAACGGCTCCCGCCATTTGGCAGCGCACAAACGAGCTTCTTCAAGGCGAAGGTTTTACAGCCAGAGATTTTATCACAAAATCAAATGTAAGGGTGATATGTACGACGGATGATCCCATAGATTCATTGGAATATCATCTTTCATTAAAGGAAAGCGGCGAATTTCCTGTCAAAGTTGCACCCGGATTCCGGCCGGATAAGGGACTTGAAATCAACCGTGAAGGCTTTCTTGAGTGGGTGCAGGCGTTAGAACACGCAGCAGCCTCTCCCATTACAGACTATGATGGCTTTTTACAAGCTTTAGAGAAACGGGTTCGTTTTTTTCATTCAGCTGGCGGGCGGGTTTCCGATCATGCGATTGACTCGATGGTTTATGCAGAGACAACAAAGGATGAAGCGGGCACTATCTTTTCTGCGAGATTACAAGGAAGCGGAGTCTCTTATGAGGATGAGAAGAAGTTTAAAACGTATACGCTTCAATTTCTCTGCGGGTTATATACTGAATTAGACTGGGCGATGCAATTTCATATCAATGCGCTGCGAAATACCAATACGAAAATGATGAAAAAATTAGGACCGGATTCTGGTTATGATTCTATGAATGATGAAAAGATCGCCAAGCCTCTGTACCGGCTCCTAAACTCCGTTGAGGAGAAAAACCAGCTGCCAAAAACGGTTTTGTATTCCCTGAATCCCAATGATAACTATGTCATCGCCAGCATGATCAACAGCTTTCAAGACGGCGTGACACCGGGGAAAATTCAGTTCGGCACAGCATGGTGGTTCAATGATTCAAAAGACGGTATGACCGAACAAATGAAAGCGTTATCAAATGTAGGCCTTTTCAGCCGCTTTATTGGGATGCTGACAGATTCAAGAAGTTTTCTTTCATACACGCGCCATGAATATTTCCGAAGAATTGTCTGCAATCTGATCGGAGAGTGGGCGGAGAATGGAGAGGCGCCGCTTGATGCGGAGCTATTGGGAGGGATTGTCCAGGGAATTTGCTATAACAATGCAAAAGAGTACTTCCGCTTTTGAAAATACTCATCCATTCGAGGTGACTTATGAGCCAGCCGGTTATAAATACGGATGCATCTATTCATGTCAAAGAAAAAAAGCTGAGTTTGAAAGAGAAGGTATCCTACGGTTTCGGTGATTTTGGGAACGGATTTATGTTTGATCTGGGGCAAATTTATTTATTGAAATTTTTCACGGATGTCGCCGGCATTCCGGCCGTATATGCAGGAAGTATTTTTTTAGTCAGCAAGCTGTTTGCGGCCATTACAGATCCGATTGTCGGCTCAGCTATTGATTACAGAAAAAATATCGGGCCAAGAGGTAAATTCCGGCCGTATCTGTTATTCGGAAGCATCGTGCTTGCGGTTTTGACCGTCTTGATTTTCGTTTCGCCGGATGTCTCCATCACATGGAAGCTTGTATACGCGTACGCGTCGTACATGCTGTGGGGGGTGGCTTATTCGTTTGTCAACATCCCGTACGGTTCGCTCGGCGCGGCGATTACACAGGATGCAGAAGACAGGACCGCTCTTTCAACGTTCCGCCAAATTGGTTCATTGGGCGCCTTGCTCATTACGAGCGTGATTGTTATTCCGATTCTCGTACAGTTCAACAATGTGCATATCGGCTATCCGGTTGTGATGGGAATAATGTCTGTCATTGGCGTTGCCGGCTTTTATATCTGTTATCGAAATTGTAAAGAGAGAATTATCGTACATGAAGCCCCGAAGGAGAAGTTTTCTTTCACATCCGTTGCGAAAACGTTTATCATCAATAAGCCATTGCTGACTCTAGTACTAATGACGATTTTTTCTATCTCCGCTTATAACATTAAATCAGCGATGCTTGTGTATTTTGCCCAATATAATCTTCATAACGTTCAATTAATGTCATATATGAGTTTTATCATTATAGGCTCGTCCTTCATAGGTGTTGTTTTTCTGCCAAAGCTTGTGAAGCGGTTTGGAAAAAAACAAACGGCCATGATCGGCTTTTCCATCAGTATTGCAGCTGATCTCACTAATTTCTTCCTGCCTGCAAATGTCTATCTGTTTACCATTCTGGCAAGCATTGCATTTATCGGGATCAGTATTCCCAACGGCATAACGTGGGCGCTTGTCTCTGATATTATTGATTACGGCGAATGGAAATCAGGGGTGCGGAAAGAAGCCACCACCTATTCGCTGTTTAATTTTTCGCGAAAGCTTGCACAATCTCTGTCGGGGTTCCTTTCGGGCGTGGGTCTGAGTCTCATTGGGTATGTGCCCAATGCCGCACAAACTGCCGGTACGCTGACGGGGATTAAAGGCCTGCTTCTTTTATATCCGGCGATTGCTTTAACATGCGCGATGCTGATTATCGGATGGATGTACAAATTAACCGACAGACAGCATGCGGAGATCATTAAAGAGTTAAACAGCGCCAAAACACATTAAACAAAGTGTTAGAGGCTGGACGTTGATGATACAATATGATTAAAATCGCAGCAGGCTAAATAAGGAAGGGAAACAAATGGTAACCATAAAAGATATCGCAAAACTCGCAAACGTATCCCACACGACCGTTTCCAGAGCGCTGAATGACAGCCCGTACATTAAAGAGCATACAAAGAAAAAAATCCTTGACCTCGCAACACAGCTGAATTACACGCCAAATGTCAATGCCAAAAGTCTTGCCATGCAGAAATCCAACACCATCGGGCTTTTCTTTACAAGCATCACAAACGGCACCTCACACAGTTTCTTCGCCGATACCATTAAAGGCGTAAACCGTGTCATCAGTGAAGAGTATAATCTGTTTGTGCGGGGCATTGATGATCTGAAAAGTTACGACACCATTAACCACATCAGATATGACGGCATTATTTTGATGAGCCAGAGTGATATTGACAACTCGTTTATTTATCATATCCGAGAAAAAAACATTCCGCTTGTCGTTTTGAACCGAGATATTGATGACAGAAGCATTACGAACATTTTATCGAATGATAAAGAAGGCTCTCAGCAAGCAGTTGAATACTTTATTAAAAACGGCCATAGAGAGATCGCAATTATTGAGGGAATTGAGGGCTTTAAGTCGTCCCAGCAGCGTAAAGAAGGCTATTTGTCAGCGTTGATTCGCCATCATATTCCGATCAATCATGAATACAGTGTAAAGGGACAATATGATATGGAAAGCGGATTTCAGGCGATGGATAAGCTGCTGGCGCTTCCGCATCCTCCCACGGCAGTCTTTTGTTCAAATGATGACATGGCCATTGGGGCGATGAACGCCATTTTCGCGAAAGGGCTGCGTGTGCCTGATGATATATCTGTCATCGGATTTGATGACATTGGTTTTTCTCAATATATTACGCCGAGGCTCTCAACGGTCAAACGGCCGGTTGAAAATATAAGTGTACTCGGTGCGGAAAAAATTTTAGCGCTGATTCACGACCCGAGTCTCAAGAGCGAAAAAATATTCGAAAACACCGAGTTTATGGTAAGAGATTCGGTCAGAAAACTTACACAGCAATGACCCGTTTACAAGCGGGATTCCTTATACGTAAAAATGTTAACGTGTGCATAAAATCGAGAAGGAGGCGGTACTCTTTGCAAAAGCTTAATAAAAGCATCTATGAAGGATACAAGCAATATCCTGAAAAAATTCTTCAATTCGGAGAAGGAAATTTTCTGCGGGCGTTTGTAGACTGGCAGGTTGAGAAGCTGAATCAGGAGGCTGGATTTCAAGGAAGTGTGGTCGCGGTGCAGCCGAGAGGTTCGGAAAAAATCAAGACATTAAATGAGCAGGATGGATTATATACTCTTTTATTGCAGGGGATGAAAAATGGACACCCAAAAAGCGAGCATATGATTATCAGCTCCATCAGCCGCGGCATTGATCTTTTTTCTGACTATCAATCTTTTAAAAAGCTTGCCGCCGAAGAGGAGCTGCGTTTTATCGTCTCTAATACAACCGAGGCCGGCATTATGTTTAATGAGGAAGACCGTTTGGATGATAAGCCGCAGCAAACATTCCCTGGGAAATTAACAGCATTTCTATACTTTCGGTATCAGGCATTTACGGGAAATTCGACAAAGGGCTGTATGATCATTCCTTGTGAATTAATTGAAGAAAACGGCCGCAAGCTGAAGGAAATCGTTCTCAAATATGCGGCGCTTTGGCAATTGGGAGAAGGTTTTACAAACTGGATTCATGATGCTAATACATTTTGTAATAGCTTAGTAGACCGGATTGTTCCCGGTTTTCCTGTTGACACGATTGATGAGATCACCGCTGAGCTTGGTTATCAAGACGATTTAGTCGTAGTGGGGGAGCAATATCATTTATGGGTGATAGAAGGCCCCGAAGATCTTAAGGATGAACTTCCTTTCGCCAAGGCCCGCTTAAATACGTTGATTGTTGATGATCTTGCTCCTTACCGGACGAAGAAAGTCAGAATGTTAAATGGCGCTCATACGGCAATGACACCAGTATCATATTTGTACGGCTTGGATACGGTTGGCGAAACGATTGAGCATGAGGTGACGGGGCGCTTCGTCCGAGAGCTTATTTTTGAAGAAATCATTCCGACTTTAGACATGGAAGGGCTTACTGAATATGCGGAAGAGGTGCTTGATCGGTTTAAAAATCCGTTTATGAAACATTATTTGCACAGCATCGCGCTAAACTCTGTCTCTAAATTCACCACGCGGAATCTTCCAACCCTAGCCGTTTATGTCAGACAGAAGGGGCATCTGCCGGAACGTTTGGTGTTTGCGTTAAGCGCTCTGCTTTATTATTACCGGGGTATCAGAGATGGGGAAACCATTGAGCTTCAGGACAGTCCGAACATTCTCAGCTTTTTCAAAAAGGTATGGAGCGGGCCGGACAAAGATATGTACACCATAGCTTCAACTGCATTAGGCGAACAGCAGCTGTGGGGCACGAATTTGAATGAGATTCCCGGGCTGACCAAAAGAACCGCTTTTTTCCTAGGTATGATTCATGAACGGGGAATGAAACAAGCGCTTGAAGAATGCTGTATAAAAGAGGTGAAGTGAATTGAAGGCATATGTGCAAATTCATAAAAATGATAACGTGCTCCTGGCTTTGCGGGATATGAAAAAAGGAGAGCAGTTACAAACGGACGGCCAAACGGTTGAGCTAAAGGATCATATCAAAAAAGGCCACAAAATAGCATTAACTGATATAAAAGAGAACAGCAGTATTATCAAGTATGGTTTTCCCATCGGGCGGGCGACAAAAGACATCTCTGCCGGCGAGCATATTCACGTCCATAATTCCAAAACAAACCTGAGTGATATCCAAACATATAGCTATACACCGGTCTTCGAAGAAAATCCATTTCCTTATGAAAGCAGGACATTTAAAGGATATCGAAGAGAAAACGGAAGTGCCGGCGTGCGGAACGAACTATGGATTGTGCCGACCGTAGGCTGTGTAAACGGCATCGCAGAGAAAATGATTCAGCGGTTTGAGAAAGAAATAGGAGATATTGCTCCGTTTGACAATGTACTCGTATTAAAGCACCAATACGGCTGCTCGCAGCTTGGCGATGATCACGAAAATACGAAACAAATGCTGCTCAACGCCATCCGTCATCCTAATGCGGGCGGTGTATTGGTTTTAGGACTCGGCTGCGAGAATAATGAATTGTCAGTCCTTAAAAAAGCGCTTCATGATGCAGAGACAGACCGGGTGAAATTTCTTGAGTCTCAGTCTGTGAAAGATGAATTATCAGTAGGCGTGACACTGCTGAAGGAGATACATGAAGCGGCAAAAACAGATAAACGGGAGGATATCCCATTATCAGAACTGAGAATCGGCTTGAAGTGCGGAGGTTCAGACGGCTTTTCAGGAATCACCGCCAACCCCTTACTGGGCAGGTTTTCCGATTATATTATCGCTCAAGGGGGCAGCACCGTTCTGACTGAAGTGCCGGAAATGTTCGGTGCTGAAACGATATTGATGCAAAGGGCGGCTGATGAAGAGGTGTTTCATAAGATTGTCGATTTGATTAACGATTTTAAACACTATTTTGTCAAGCACGAACAGCCGATCTATGAAAATCCATCACCCGGAAACAAGGAGGGGGGCATTTCCACGCTTGAGGATAAATCACTCGGCTGTACGCAAAAAGCCGGCATATCTAAGGTGGCGGATGTGTTAAAGTACGGGGAAGTTCTCAAGACAAAAGGCTTAACCCTGCTGAGTGCGCCGGGAAATGATTTAATCGCTTCCTCCGCTTTAGCGGCGGCCGGGTGCCAGATTGTGCTGTTTACGACGGGAAGAGGCACGCCGTTCGGCACTTTTGTCCCGACGGTGAAGATATCAACGAATTCTCAGCTCTATCAAACGAAACCCCACTGGATTGATTTTGATGCGGGCCGTATGTTAGAAGACAGTATATCTGAGGAAACGGTCTTAAATGAGTTTATTGATTATATCATTGAGGCTGCAAGCGGGGAATTTGTGAATAATGAAAAGAATGATTTCAGAGAATTGGCCATTTTTAAATCGGGTGTTACGCTGTAAAGAAAAAAAGGCTATCCGGCAGCGGATGGCCTTTATGCAGTTAAATCAGTTTTAATCCGCTTATTAAAATGATCGCGGCCATGATGAATTGTAAGGGGCGGGGCGAAAATTTAGGCGAGAAATGGCTGCCGAGCAGCACGCCGGGAATTGACCCGATCAGCAAATTGGCAGCTAACAGATAATCGACGCTTCCGAAACTCGCATTCAGCAGACCCGCCACCGTGACGAGCAGAAAGGCATGGGCGATATCGGTGCCGACGATTTCTGAGGTTTTCATTTTGAATAAATACAGCATAGCAATCGCAAATAACGAGCCGGACCCAATTGAGGTTAACCCCACGATAAAACCGAACACCACTCCGATCAGAATTGTAAGTGTGCGTTTATCCTCCAGGGATTTTAGCTGCCAGCGGTTCGGACGCAGTTTTTTATCTAAAAAAACACGAATGATAATGGAGAGCGCAACCAATGTCATCACATAACCGAGCGCGTGTTTGATAATCTCCTCTTGGTGCTGGTGAAAGGCAGGGAACATGTGAAGAATTCCAATCGCAGCCGAAGCGCTCGGAATGCTGCCGATGGCTAAGTATTTGACGAGCTTGAGGTTGATGGTTTTTTGTTTCCAATGTGAAGCAACGCCAAACAGCTTTGTGATCGAATTATAGACAAGATCAGTTCCGACCGCAATGGACGGATTAATTCCCAATAAAATCAAAAGCGGGGTCAAAAGCGCCGCGCCTCCAACCCCTGTTAAACCAACCAGAGTGCCTACAAACAAACCCATAATTATAATGCTGATGCTGATCATAATGCCTCCTGCTTAATTCCGATTATTTTTATAAGATTATATATAATTAATCCCGTTTTAGCAATCGAAAATTTAGAATTTTATATATATTAATGAAAACATTCGAAAAGAGTGATACCCAACCATACAAAAAACGCCGGTCCTGATTCTGGTTTCCCAGATCAAGACCGGCGGGCCTATTTTTCACTTCACGTCTTTATCCACATGGTCCGTCACAAGTTCAACGACAAGCCTTTGATCTCCTTGCTCGAAGCGGTGATAAATATTGATATGCATCTTTTTTTATATGCGAAAGAGGCAGCCATTTAAACACATGGATGCTGCCGATTATGGGATAACAAAGAAAAAGACACCTGGACGGCAGGTATCTTTTTCGTTTAGCTTATTTTTGTTGATAAAAGGGTAACTCCGTATGTCCCATCTCTCTGACATAAACAAAGAGATTGCCTTTATGGTGGATTTCATGCTCCATCGCAAGCTGCAGCAGCGCCGCACCGGTTACTTTTCTGCCAAAGGCGGCTGTCAGATCAATTTCTTTATTCAGCTGCTCCTCTGTCAAATCTTCCAGAATGGCTGCTGTTTTTTCAGTATATGATTTCGCTAACACGTTAAGGTCAGTCTCTGTTTCTTTCGGCGGGTTTTGGAAAGGAGACGGGCTTCCTTCTTTGATGACATTTGCAAATAGATAGAAGGAGACAAGCATGTGCTTAGCCAGCTCTTCCGCTGACATGGATGTTTCCGCAGGTTTGTAGCTATAATGTTCTTGGCTGATTTTTTCGATCAGTTCAACGGTTACGTTCCGATGTGATAAAAAATGGCTGACAATTTGACTCGTTTTATTCATAGGACATCCCTCCATAGTTAGGAAAATGAAACTGCATTGAAATGCTATATCATTAATCATCAAGACACAAGTGAAAAGCCTTAAGCATTTTAAAATTTGCAGAAGAATCGACTGAGGACATAGCGGAGAATTCGGCTTTTTCTCTCTTAAATAAGCTTGCGGTTAGCCGAAATTCGACAATTGCGGTCTTTTTGCGTTCTTCTTTTTCTTGTAAATATGATAAAATATGACATATCTCGGTCATTCATAAAGGGGGGATAAATTGAGGATGAAGCAGACTATTCCGTCCTCTTTTGTCGGGCTAAAAATTAATGAATGGTACACACATATCCGACAGTTCCACGTGGCAGATGCAGAACGCGTCAAGCTGGAAGTAGAGAGAGAAATTGAGGATATGGAAGAAGATCAAGATTTGCTGCTGTATTATTCTTTAATGGAATTTAGACATCGCGTCATGCTGGATTACATCAAGCCTTTGGAAGGGGACGCATCCCAACTAGAATTTTCAGAATTATTAGAAGACATTGAAGGGAATCAGTACAAGCTGACCGGACTGCTCGACTATTATTTCAATTTTTTTCGCGGGATGTATGAATTTAAACAGAAAATGTTTCTGAACGCGATGATGTTTTACAAACGGGCAGAAAAAAATCTTGCTTTTGTCTCGGATGATATTGAAAAAGCTGAGTTTGCTTTTAAAATGGCTGAGATTTTTTACAATTTAAAACAGACCTATGTTTCGATGAGTTATGCCATCCAGGCGCTAGAGACATACCAATCGTATGAAACTTACACCGTCCGCAGAATCCAATGTGAATTCGTTATTGCAGGGAATTATGATGATATGCAGTATCCAGAAAGAGCATTGCCCCACCTAGAACTGGCTTTAGATCTTGCAAAAAAAGAAGGCAGCCCCCGTCTCATTAGTTCGGCCTTATACAATCTCGGAAACTGTTACGAAAAAATGGGCGACCTCTACAAGGCAGCTGAATACTTTGAGAAATCCGTATCCATTTGCAAGTCAGAAAAGTTCGACAATCTTCCGCATTCTATCTACTCATTAACTCAAGTTCTTTATAAACAAAAAAATTACACCGCAGCGCAGGAGCAATATCAGCAAGGCTTGGAAATTGCCTATCAATATTGTGATGAATTATTTGTAAAGCTGTTTCAGTTTCTGCATGCCTTATACGGAAAGAGCGTTGATAAAGAATCAGTGGCTCGCACATTCCAATTTCTTGAGGAAAATATGCTATATCCCTATATCGAAGAGCTGGCGCATGATGCTGCCCAATTTTATATTGAAAATGGACAGCCCGAAAAAGCACTCGCATTTTACGAAAAGATGGTGCACGCACAAAAACAAATCCAGAGAGGAGATTGTTTATATGAAATCTAAATTGATGACAGGTTTGTTGCTCGTTGCGGTCGGATTCAGCTTTACTCAGGTGATGCCTCATGCAGGTGAAACAGCAGACAAAACAGGGAATACGTTTGATATTGCAGCGCGCAACCAAACGTGACAATAGCCAAAAAGACCCTTCGTTTTGCTGAAGGGTCTTTTTTATCCGCCGGATTTTTCTTTAATAAGCTGAGAGGACCCGCTCTTAACAAGCGGATCCGAATGACAGGTCAGACGCTTCCACTAACGAATTCACCTCGATTACGTATGCGCCGCCCGTGGCATCGCTGAATAGACCGAACATGTTTATGCGGTTCTTCCGCGTGTAAACGGTTCAAACTGCATAGTGGCCGGGCACGTGGCCCGCATCAAAACGATCTGTTTTTGCAGTCAGCCTCAAATAAGTCTTCATCATCTCCTATTCATCTCGTCTTTAACACTTTTAACCAGTAATGAAGGGCTGATGTCATACTCTGCCCGTCCTACGAATGCCACCTATTCATGATAAAAAGAAAAAAGGAGAGATGATAGGTGACGATTGAAGTCAAGAAGAATCTGGTTTCTTCGGATAAGTATACGCTGAAATGCCCCAACGCTATGAATGCTGAATACATTACCATTCACAATACGGCGAATGACGCGTCTGCCGCTAATGAAATCAGCTACATGATCGGGAACAATAGCTCTACAAGCTTCCATTTTGCTGTCGATGATAAAGAGGTGATTCAAGGTCTGCCGCTTAATCGAAACGCCTGGCACACGGGTGACGGTACAAACGGTACAGGAAACCGCAAATCAATCGGCGTTGAGATTTGCTACAGCAAATCGGGAGGTCCAAAATATGAGGCGGCCGAAGCCTTGGCGATTTCTTTCGTGGCTCAGCTTTTGAAAGAACTCGGCTGGGGAATCGATCGGGTGAGAAAGCATCAGGACTGGAGCGGAAAGTACTGCCCGCACCGCATTTTATCGGAGGGACGCTGGGATCAGGTGAAGGCGGCAATTGAAAAGGAATTAAACGGAGTCGTGGCAGCGAAAAAGGCTTCAGCCTCTTCTTCGGCGTCTGAATATCATGTGAAAAAAGGCGATACGCTGTCCTGTATTGCCGGATCTCACGGAGTCAGTGTGAAAACGCTGCAAAGCATAAATCATATCACCGACCCGAATCACATCAAAGTCGGACAGGTGATAAAATTGTCTCAATCGGCACCTTCTTCTAAAAGCCATGCCTCGTCTTCATATCCGCTCCCATCCGGAGTGATCAAAGTGACAAGCCCGCTGACGAAAGGAACAAACGTAAAACAGGTGCAGACAGCTTTAGCTGCCCTTTATTTTTATCCTGATAAAAGAGCGAAAAATCACGGCGTTGACAGCGTTTATGGCCCGAAAACTGCAAATGCCGTGAAACGTTTTCAGTCTGTCAGCGGATTAACGGCAGACGGGATTTACGGTCCGAAAACAAAAGCAAAAATGAAGGAAAAGCTGTAATGAATTAACGGAAGCTGCTGAGGCTTCCGTTTTATTACATACATACGGCTGCAAGAACCTTTTGAATATCATAAATGCTATCATCTTTTTTAAACTGTTTTGAGACAGCGGGAAGTTCTGCGCCGGAAATCCAAATTTTCAGCTCTGAATCAAGGTCAAAGCGGCCGGCAGTCTCCACGCTGAATCTGGAAATGCTTTTGTACGGGATCGATTGAAATTCCGTTTTCTTACCTGTAATTCCCTGCTTATCCACAAGAATAAGCCGCTTGTCAGTAAAAACAATTACATCTCGAACCAACTTAAACGCGGCATCAACATTCTCACCTTCCAGTAAAATGTGAGCCAGCTCTTCTTTTGCCTCAGTCGTAGACAGTGTTGACGCATTGCCAAGTAATCCATCAATAAATCCCATGATATCCCTCCTGATAAGTAGTCTAACAAATCATACTATAAAAAGGTTTTCATTCATAGATGAGTAGAGTAAACTGGTGCTGACTGGTAAAGGAGAGCGTTCAAAATGAAAGATATGTATGACAGCTTTGCAGCCCTTTCTGCTTCTGAATCGGAGTACCGGATTGTTTACGAAGAGAAAAACGGAAGTGGGCTTATTGTCCTCAGTCCCCACGGCGGCAGAATCGAGCCTGGCGTCAGTGAACTGGTGCGGGCGTTTTCCGATCAATGTTCCATTTATTTGTTTGAAGGTGTAAAAAAGCGCAACAACCGTTCCTTACACCTGACAAGCACTCGGTTTGACGAGCCGCTGGCTTTAGAAAAAGTGAACGCCCACCATTGCGCATTAGCATTTCATGGGTATCATGATCTGAAAACTCCGCATACATTGGTCGGTGGCGCGGATTGTCAAAAAGCCAAACTCATTTGTAAGCGTCTGAATGAAGCGGGCTTCAGTGCCGAGCTTACGAGTGAGAAAGACCGGCTGGCAGGTGTGCATCCGAACAATATTGTCAATCGGACGAAGAGGGAAATGGGACTGCAATTGGAAGTAAGTACGGCACAGCGAAAGGTGTTATTCCGCAATTTCGGCTGCCATGATGAATGTTACACACAAAACGATCTGTTTTATCGATATGTGGAAGCCGTTAAGCTTGGCTTTTATGAATAAATGAAACGGGACCTGCACGATTGGCCCATTCCTTCATACGCTGGGGTTGTGCGAAAGTGTAGGGAGGAATGAATATGTTTTATCATATTAAAGAGCTTCAATATCAGGCAAAGCCTTCCCGTCCGGATCCTGTTTATGCGAAAAAGCTTCAAGAGGTGCTGGGCGGCCAATTCGGTGAGATCAGTGTCATGATGCAATATTTGTTCCAAGGTTTTAATTGCAGGGCGGATGCCAAATATAAAGACTTGCTTTGTGATATCGGAACGGAAGAGATTGCCCATGTGGAAATGCTTGCGACGATGATTTCCAGACTTCTGGATCATGCGCCAGCTGATGTACAGGAGGATGCTTATAAAAGCAATCCCGCCATTGCAGCGGTGATGTCAGGAATGAATCCTCAGCATGCGATTGTGTCCGGTTTGGGTGCAATGCCAGCAGATAGTGAGGGCTATCCGTGGAATGCCAAATACATTATTGCAAGCGGGAATTTGCTCGCAGATTTTCGCGCAAACTTAAATGCGGAATCTCAAGGGCGCCTTCAGGTGACCCGGCTCTATGCGATGACTGATGATCCTGGGGTAAGAGATATGCTGTCATTTTTAATTGCAAGGGATACTTATCACCAAAATATGTGGTATGCGGCCATTAAAGAGCTCGAAGAAAGAGAACGGGATATTGTGGTGCCAACAACGTTCCCGCGCGAGCTTGAAAAGCGGGAAGTGGCTTATGACCTGTTTAACTTTTCCAGAGGGGATGAAAGCTCACAAGGAAGATGGGCGCATGGCGAAGCCTTTGACGGACGTGGGAAGTTCAGATATATTCCGGCCCCGATTGCGTTCGGGCCTGTGCCACATCTTAAACCGGCGCCTATGTGGGTGCATGATACGATACCTCCAATGTCAAAATGCTAGTTTTTCTGCCGGGCTGAGGATTTATATCCCCAGCCCGTTTTGGGTCAGCTGTATTTGCCGATATGATATAATGCCTTTTCTTCAGCGACCTGCAAGTGCTGCTGATCGTCTTCCACGTACGCATTTGGCCGCTTGTTCGATAATAAGTAAGCGAGCCGCTTCTGAAATTGAATACCTGCTTTACGCCGTTCAAACATTTCAAGCCTTTTTTCCGCAAATTCCTTTGTTACCCGGAATACCGCCGCAATTGTGGCAAGCGCCTGGCTTCTCCATTGCGGCAGTTCGATCTGCAACAGCATAAAGGTTGGCACACAGAAGTGATACATAAATTGATTCGCTTGAAATTCCTGTAATTCCCTGAAGAGCGTGTTCATTTGAAAATGATTGCCTGCATGCTTTAACACGTGGCATAGCTCATGCGCAAAGTCCTCCCATTGCTCCTCTGCGGATTGCCTTTGATTTAAAACAATGCTGTACATTCCGTCATGCTTCACCATCATACTTCCCGTGTCTTCAAAATGAACCCAAATATCAAGTTCTCTTGCAATTTTCAGCATGTCAATGTGCTGAGGAGAAGTCATTCCCAGACGGCAATATACATTTTTTACGTATTCCTCCAGATGTGATAAGTAATCGCCCAATTGAATACCCCATTTCGAACATATGTTCCGTTTTGTGTGAGAAAGAAAAGCCCTGTTACAGGACTGAAAAAGTTTGCAGAAATCTTTCCCTTTTCTTATAAAAATAAACATCATTCTTTATATCGGCCTATTTATCATATTATTTAGAGAACAAAGGACATTTATTTATTTTTTGGTCTTCGGTTTTTCTCTTTTTCTTTTAAATAGTTAATGAATTCGATCGCTTGCTGTTTGCTTTCCGGAGAAAAGTCCCGCATATCCCGATAAGCGATCTGTAAATCCGGATCTGAAAAGATGTCATCGTCAGACTTTTTTTCTTTTCCTGTCAGTAAGTAATCGGTGGTCACTTGAAAGTAATCAGCCAATTTTTGCAGGGTTTCATAATCAGGTTCGCTGCGGCCGTTTTCATAGTGAGAATATCTGGCGCGTGATACACCGATATGATTTGCGATTTCTTCTTGTGTTTTTTTTCCTCTGAGACTCTTCAATCTGCCGCCTATCATCATATGACCTCTCTTTTTGGAAACTCCCTAAGTTACTCTTATTATAGATACAAACGGTATCGAAATAAATGATTGATAAAAAAAGTATCAAAAATAACTTGATGATACGAAACGTATCGTTTATAATCAAAAACATAGAGATACAAAACGTATCAAAAAGAGAAAAAATTTGTATCAGGAGGCGGGTAAATGAATCCGATTAAAATTGTTTTCAGTCAAAATCCCATAGATCAGCAGCACCTTGGAAAGACAGGCGGATCAATCACATTCACGTCGAACGGCCATCCTGTGTTTCAATTTGAAAATCGCGCGCAATACGAACAGTATTTGCGATTGAAGAAGGCGGGGGAGCAAGGTGGAGAGGAATAAGAGCTATCCGTTTTTCACATATTCAGGACTTTTAAATTCAGAACATTATGACAAGATGGGTTCGGCTGTGTGGCTGTTTCTGTGGTTTATCAGCTCAACGACTAAAGAGAGAAGAAAAGATGGCGTGAACTGGGGCATTGTGCTGGGACATAAGCCGTTAAAAGCAAAGGAGATGGCGGACGTATTCGGAGTCAGTGAAAAAACCGTCAGAAGATGGCTCGACCAGTTGGAAAAGAACGGTTACATCTTGGTGAGGCGTGCGCCTTACGGAGTAATGATTTCAGTCCGGCATTCGAAAAAGTTTATTCCCAGAACGGACAAGCAAGACCACTCTGGCGCTATGGAGCGGACAAAGATGCCGCAAAGGGCGGACAATAACGTCCTGTCTGATAAAGATAACACAATGATTCATACTGCTGCTGATAAAGCGGTTGATGCCATTGCAAACCATTTTACAGAGCTGAGATCTGCGCAAGAGGGGCGCACTGTATACCCTTCCTCTCGTGATTATCAAGCCATCGCCCGAATTGTCGGCCGGGGTGTTCCCGTGCTGCAGACAATCAAATGGCTTGACCAATGTTTTGACGCTTTTGAAAAACGGCGGACAAGTGCTGCGGAAACGATAAAGGCCTTCAGTTATTGCGCGAAATTCATTGATGACCGATTTTCCGCTCAGCAAGTAAAAAAAGGCTTTATGCCTTTAAAAGAAAGGAATATGCCAAATGACCAAACGAACGCTCGAACAAATCCTTGCCGAACTGAGAAGCGGAAAACGTCCATTACTGGTGAACAAATCGGACGAATCAGACGAAAACCGTTATGATTGTCCGGCTTGCAAGGACCAAGGGGGCTTTCTCAAAAAGCAAAACGGACAGGACATATGGGCGGTATGCGGCTGTGTCGGTGAACGAAAAGTAAGGCGGCTGCTCGGCGCAAGTGAAATTACCGCTGAATTCAGCAAGCTGAGCTTTGAGGGATTCCATACGGCAGGGAAGCCTCAGGCAGTGATTGATGCGTACGAGTGTGCGGCCGAATTTGTTGAGCACTTTCAAGACATACAGTCCGCACGCAAAAACAGTATAGCTCTTTTAGGGCAGCCCGGCTCGGGTAAAACGCATTTGCTCACAGCTGCGGCCAACCGGCTAATGAAAAAGCAGCACGTTCCTGTCGTATATTTTCCGTTTGTGGAGGGTTTTACTGATTTGAAAAATGATTTCGATTTGCTGGAAGCAAAGCTCAGCCGTATCAAACAGTCCGGCGTTCTGTTCATTGATGATTTATTTAAGCCTGTCAACGGAAAGCCGAGAGCCACTGACTGGCAGATTGAACAAATGTATTCAGTCATCAATTATCGCTACTTAAATCATAAACCGATTCTCCTTTCAAGCGAACTCACCGTCGAAGAACTTGTGAGGGTGGATGAAGCGCTCGGGACAAGAATCTATGAAATGTGCAGCGACTACTTAGTGATTATAAAAGGAAACGTATTTGATCTGAACCATAGATTGGAGGGCATACGGTAATGTGCAGGCTGTGCGAAAACAAAAAAGTGATCGTTGAATCGACAAGCATTGGAGCCGTTTTTAGGCCATGCCCGAATTGCAGGGCCGGCTCTGATTTGACACCTGTTATTGCGTATTTGGAACAGGTGATTGAAGCCGGGAAAGCGAGGCTGAATGCTCTTGATTAAGCTTATCAAGGCCTTGTTATATCTGTTTTTTCAGGCGAAACGAAAGGAAAAAGAAATTGAAGAATGGTATGAAGATGACGGAAAGTGAGGATCAAGTGCAAAATAAACAATGGAAAAGCAGTCCCGCTCCGTGGCGGGCAGTCTCGGGCGGCGAATCAAAACCGATCTATATTTATTCTGCTTACAGTGAAGAAGATAAGGGGAGATTCCCTTATTCAAACGGCAGGCTGATCGCAGCTGTGTTTGACCTCAGCTCGTACTCGCAAGACGGAAATGCACGGCTCATGGCTTCAGCGCCTGAGCTATTGGAAGCGGTAAAGGACGCGCTCGATTTTCTGAAAGGCGAGTCGCCGGACTGCAAACACGTTGTCATAGATAAGCTTGAACGGGTGAAGGAAAAAGCAGAGGACACACAAAAACGGGGGAAAATAAATAATGAATCCTAAAAAACTTATAAACATAGATTCTATCACACTCGCAAGCCAGCTTGAGGATGGGAAGGTCCGCGTAATTATTGTCGACGGATTAAAGGGGGAAGCCTGGATTACAGAAGCGCCGGAGCACGGAAAAACCCTTGTCGAAACAAGAAAAGGAGACCTGGCCCGCGTCGATTTTGAAATTGGCTACAAATTGAATTAAAGCTTTCATAAAAGAATATGTCCAAGACGGAAAGCCTGAGGACACTGATCAATTGCACAAAATCTGTGCGTTGATTGGTGTCCTTTTTTTGTTCCGAAAATGAGGAGGATAACAGAATGGAAGACTTATTATTTGAATACAAACGCACATTGAAACAGACGAGAAAGCTGTATAAACAGCTTGGAGAAGCAGATGAATCAGAGCTGTCCGCTGAAAAGCTGAAAGATAAAAAAATTATCAGAAGCATCATTACGGATTTAGAATATGTGACAGAATGGCTGGAAAAAGGAAGGCAGCCAGGAATCAGAAGAGCCATTGACCGCCGCGACGCATATCAAAGGCTGCTCATTAAAGATCCGAGAATCATCGAATCTTTTTCCTCGGCTATTGATTTCGAGCCGGACGGACAGGTGTCTGACGAAGACCGCCGAAGGATAAAAGAAGCATTATCATTGTTAACGGAACGGGAAAAAGAAATGTTTCTTTTGCATAAGGTGGAATGCTTTTCATATGAACGGATCGCCGCGCTTTTAGGTGTGAAAAAATCAACCGTACAAACCACCATCAAACGGGCCTTATTAAAGATTCATAAACAAAAAGAGGAAAGAAAACTGTCTTTAGCTTAAAAAGCTGTCATACGTTTGCCACCTATAAGTGATTAGAGCATGAAACAATAAGCGGCTGATCGTTCAGCCGCTCTTTTTAATAGAAATCTATTTCGGAGGTGGCGGTGATGGCGTAGCATGAAAACAGAACAGCGAGAGAAAGCATTTAACATATATCAAAAATATAAGGGCGATATCACAAATCGGGCCATTGCCGAAAAAATAGGCGTTTCCGCTAAAACAATAGGAATATGGAAGAAACAGGACAAGTGGAAGGAATCCTTGTTCTCGAAAGCAGCAAGCAAAGGCAAACACCGTCTGCAAATTGACAATGATGAATTAAATGAACGCCAGCGCTTGTTTTGCCTCTATTATGTGAAAAGCTTTAACGCGACACAATCAGCAATCAGAGCGGGATATTCCGCTGACAGCGCCCATGTCACAGGATGCAGACTGCTTAAATATGAAAAAGTCGCCGCTGAAATCAAGAGGATCAAAAAAGAGATGGTCAATGAAGTTTTCATTGAAGCGATGGATGTGCTGCAAGTGTATGTCAAAATCGCATTCGCTGATATTACAGACTACGTGACCTTTGGAAAAAAAGAAGTACAGGCTTTCGGAAAGTCAGGCCCGTTGTTTGACGAGGATGACAATCCGATCATGAAGGAAATCAGCTTTGTGGATGTAAAGGACTCAGGTCTTGTAGACGGAACAATCGTGACAGAAGCAAAGCTTGGAAAAGAAGGCATTGCGATTAAGCTGGCTGACAAGATGAAAGCGCTGGAAAAGCTGTCATTATACTTTGATTTATTTCCCGATCAATTTAAGCAAAAGATTGAAAAGGAAAAGCTGAAGCTTGCAAAACAGAAGCTGGATCAGTCAGATGAGGGCGAAAATCCGGTTGAAATCATGATAACGCGCAAAGAGGAGAAAGCATGATTGTAAAAGAAGTCAATCCTCATTTCGAAGAGTACTTGTTCAATTGGAATGAAACATATCAATTTCTCGTCGGGGGCTATGGATCGTCAAAGAGCTATCATACCGCGCTGAAAATCCTTCTGAAGCTGTTAAAGGAAAAACGGACAGCGCTTGTGATCCGCGAGGTGTTTGACACCCATCGTGATTCCACCTTCGCGCTTTTCGAAGAAATTATAGAGGAGCTCAGTCTGAATCGGGCGGTGACTCCGCTTTCTTCACCGCTTCAGCTGCGATTTGCAAACGGCAGCCGCATCATGTTTAAAGGAATGGACAACCCTGCGAAATTAAAATCCGTTCATAATATTTCTTTAATATGGATTGAAGAGTGCTCTGAAGTGAAGTACGAAGGTTTTAAGGAGCTGATCGGCCGTTTGCGCCATCCGAAGCTTGACCTTCATATGATCTGCACTACAAATCCAGTCGGCACATCCAATTGGACGTACCGGCATTTTTTTCGAGATGAGCGGAATAAGCGTTATATATTAGACGATCAAGAGCTGTACAAGAAACGCACAATTGTTTCTGGGGACACGTATTACCATCATTCCACCGCGCTTGATAACTTGTTTCTTCCGGAGAGCTATGTGAAACAGCTGGACGGATTGAAACGGTACGATCCTGACTTATACAGGATTGCCCGCCAAGGCCGATTCGGCGTTAACGGCGTTCGCGTCCTGCCGCAATTTGAAGTCCTGCCGCAAGAACAGGCAGAGCAATGCATCGCAAACATCAGCCGGCCGATTTTTCGGACGGGAATGGATTTTGGCTTTGAAGAATCCTACAATGCCGTCATTCGGCTCGCCGTTGATCCTGAGAAAAAGTATCTGTACATTTACTGGGAGTACTACAAAAACAAAATGACTGATGACCGAACGGCTGAGGAGCTTCGCGAGCTTGCCGAGAAACAGGAAGTTATTAAAGCTGATTCCGCAGAGCCTAAAAGCATCCAATATTTCCGCCAGCAGGGCTTTCGCATGGTAGCAGCCAGGAAATTTCAGGGATCACGTTTGCAATATACAAAAAAGGTGAAGCGTTTCAAGAAGATTATCTGCTCTGACCGCTGTCAAAATGCGATCTATGAGCTGCAAACGTTAACCTACGCAAAAGATAAGGACGGAGCGCTGATTGAGGATGAGTTTACCATTGATCCGCACACATTATCTGCGATCTGGTACGCGCTTGATGACTATGATGTGGCTGATTTAAAAGAATCGTCCAGTGAAAGGACCCGTCCGAATCGAGAAAGGAGGAAATAATAGTGCCGCAGAACCAAACAGTCAGGGCCACCGTATTAAAAGCAAATGCTTCAACTCCAAAGACGAAGCAGCTTTATGAAGACCAGTTCTCTGATATGTATGGAGAAGATATTATTGCCCCGCCCTATAACATCACCGAGCTGAAAACGATCGCCGAATATTCTACGATTCTTCAGCAGTGCATAGATGCGTATCGGGTCAATATTACCGGCTTCGGCTTCGATGTTGAGTATACTTTCGACATTAACGGCTCAGATGTCAACCGGGCAAAAAAGAAAAGAGCGGAAAAAGATTGGTCACGGCTTGAATCGTTTTACCGCTGCCTTCATTTTGATGAATCAGCTGAAGTAATTTTAGGCTATGCCATTGAAGACAGGGAGAAAACGGGGAACGGGTTTATGGAAGTGCTCCGGGACGGAACTGGAAAGCCGGCCGGCATCGAATATTTAGATGTAAAAAACATGCGGGTATGCGGTGTGTCGGAGCCTGTTGAGGTGATGTTTACATACCAGGAAAACGGCATACCGAAGACGATCAAAAGGCAAAAACGTTTTCGCAAATATGTACAAATGATAAACGGGCAAAAAGTATTTTTTAAGGAATACGGAGACCCGCGCAACATGGACATGCGAACGGGAGAATATGTGAAAACACTGTCTGAGGATTTTCAGGCAAATGAAGCAATTCACCTCAAAATTGGCAGCGGCTCATACGGTGTTCCCCGATGGGTGGGAAACATCGTCAATTTATATGGCGCAAGAAAAGCGGAAGAACTCAACTTCATGTATTTTAAGCAGGGACGCCATGTGCCTGCTGCGATTACAGTCGAAAACGGAATGCTGTCCGAAGCTTCGTATAAAGAGCTGCAAGACTATATGAATGATCTTGAAGGAGTCGAAAACGCCCATAAATTTCTCCTCATTGAAGCTGAAGGCATTGCCAAGGAAAAAGACCTGCACGGAGGAGAGGACATTACCCCTGTTTCCGTCGAAATCAAGTCGCTTGCGGAAATTTTGCAAAATGACGCGCTGTTTTTGGAATACGATGACAAAAGCAGAAATAAACTCCGCTCCGCCTTCCGTCTGCCTCCGCTCTATACCGGCGAGGCGCAGGAATATAACCGGGCGACAGCCGATACGGCCAGAAAAATAACAGAAGAGCAGGTGTTTCAGCCGGAGAGGAAAATTCTCGTCAACAAACTGAACACGCTTCTTTTGCCGGAATTGGATATTCATGACGCAAGGCTAACATTAAAAGGACCCGACTTTCGTGATCCGCTTGAGATCGCAAAAGTACTGGGTCCTTTTATTACGGCTGGTGCAGTCTCTCCTAACGATTTAAGAGATCTTGCCGGACGGGTGCTCGGCAAAACCCTTGAGGAATGGCCGGAAGACATCTACAACAGACCGGCTGCACAAGACGCCGAGCCGCAGGACCAATCCGCTCTTTTACAGGACGTAAAGGAAAGCATTGAAAGTTTAAAAAAGTCCTGAAAGGGGGTGAAAGCAACAGGTGCCGAGAGAATTGAAAAATGCCAAAATCAGCTTTGTGAGCTATGTGGACAAAGCCGCTAATCAGACGAAGTTTTTCTTTACGAAGTCTGCCGGGCCTCCGGCGTTTGAGAAAGAAGTCCGGCTATTTACCAAAAGCGGGAGTGAGGAACAAAAACTCGTGTATGGGATCGTTTACGAACCGGATGTCCCGGATGCGCACGGCGATTATATGACGGCTGAAGAAATTGAAAAGGCCGCCCACGGTTTTCTCGCGGAGGCCCGCAATATCGACATCAACCACAATTTTCAAAGCGGAACCGGCGAAGTGGTCGAATCGTATGTGGCGCCGGATGATTTCCAGATCGGCACAAGGCTGATTAAAAAGGGCTCTTGGGTGCTCGTGACAAGAGCGGCCGATGAGGTATGGGAGCAAATCAAAGCAGGTGTCATCACAGGATACAGTATGGCGGGCACTGCGGATACGCATGAAGAAGAGCCTGATGAAAAAGCATCCGGATTGATGGGTGTATTCAAGCAGCTGCTGTCTGATCGCGACAGTCAAAGAGGACTGAAAACCAGATTTCAGAAAATGGGGGAGGACACCAAGGATATGAAAAAGGAAGACATGAAAGAATCCATTGAACATGCATTGTACCCGCTGTTAAAGCGGCTTGATGCAATTGAAAAAAATACAGAAGCAGCGGAAGAAAAACCGGAGCAGACAGAAGAGGAAGAGCGTCTGAAAAAGCTTGTGGAAGACATGCTCGCCCCGCTTGTCGAACGCATTGAAGCGCTGGAAAAAACAAGAGGCGCATCTAAACAGACCGCCGATGACGGCAGCGGGAATGCAGAACAAATCAAAAAATCAATTTGGAGCGGACTGCTGTAAACCAGTCAGGAGGAGGAAATAATTTGAGAAATCAAGACATCATTCAAAAAGCGGAAATGTCGCTTTCAGCATTAAAAAGCGGAGGGCTTATGAATCCTGCGCAAGCATCGGCATTTATTCGTATGGTGCAGAACACACCTACGATTTTCAGCGAATCCCGTGTGATTCAAATGGAAAACGATTCACAGAAATTTGAGAAAATCGGCTTCGGCCAGCGCATTTTGCGTGCTGCTGAAGAGGGCAAGGCTTTATCCAATGACGAGCTGACTGTTCCTTCAACGAGTACGGTACAGCTGAACACAAAAGAAGTCATTGCGGAAATTAATATTACGTATGACACGCTGGAAAACAACATAGAAAAAGACGGGCTCCAACAAACCATTATGCAAATCCTGGCGGAACGGGCGGCTGTTGATATCGAAGAGCTGATTGTAAACGGTGATACTGCTTCCAATGATCCATACCTCGCACAGCTTGACGGAATCCGTAAACAGGCGGTATCTCACATTGTTGACGCGGCTGGTGAAGAGCTTTCCAGAGGTACATTTAAAAAAGGGCTGAAGGCCGTCCCGCCGAAATATTTGCGCATCCCGCAGGAATTCAGATTCTATACGTCTCACGGAATGGAAATTGAGTGGAAAGACCGGGTGGCGGATCGTCAGACGAATTTAGGGGACCTCGCCGTTCAAGGCGGATTGTCTACGGCATTCGGCGTGCCTGTCAAGGGAGTGTCCAATATTCAGCCTTATACGGTTGGCGAAGGAGACGCGCAATATGATGCGTCTGATATCATTTTGACTCATCCGAAAAATATTATTCTGGGTTTCTCCCGCAATATTAGAATCGAAGTGGACAAGGATATTCGCTCCCGTAAATTTATTATTGTGTTGACGGCTAAGCTTGACAGTAAATTCGAAGAAGAAGACGCTGTCGCAAAATTGATTAACGTGAAAGAATAAACCGGAAATGGGGTTGTCAGCTTATGCTTATTGAACCGACTGACGTTGCCTCTTATTCAGTCTTTGAACAGGTGCAAAACAGACCGGAGCATTTGCTTACGCAGGATATTATCGAAGCTGAGGCGGAGGCGGCAAGAATCACAGGCCACCATTTTACAGATGCCATTTATGTTCCGCTTCCCGACAAAGCCAGACTTGCTTTGCTTAAGCTCGCCCAATATTTTGCGCTGGCAAACAGCGATGAAACGAGTGTTTCAAACTATCAGTCTGAAAAAATGGGAGACTATTCCTACACCATTTCAACAAATGGCGGTATTCAAAAGCCTGATGTATATAACCTGCTGCAGGAGTACATTGCTGCCGGATATTCTCCTGCGTCCTCCAAACTCAAGGTGCGGACGCTATGAGCTATACACGGATGCTTGTTCATCGTTGTGATATTTATCATGAAACAGCCGCACCGGGCCCAAGCGGGAAGTTCGGAATTCCGGCGAACAAGCTTCAGCCTGTTTTTACTTATCCCGACATGCCTGATGAACAGAATGTGCCCTGTTATTTCACAGAAAAACAGCAGCAGCTGATCCAGCAGCTTCCGAACCATACGGTTTATCGCAGCTTTCTCGTTCACTTTCCGTTATCAGCGGATGTTCGTGTCAACGACAAGGTGGTATGGGATGGTGTCGGTTATATTTTGGAATTGCCGAAAAAGCTGAGAAACCACCATTGGGAAGTCACTGCTGTCAGGGATGAAAGCCTATGAAAATCAAAGGGCTTTCAAAATTAAACGCCTCACTGAAAGAAGCCGCATCCGGAGGATTTTCCCGTCAGGCTGCCAAATGGCTGGAGCAATCCGGACAAGACTTTCTGGATATGGTGCAAGACGAACTGATCAGTTCCCAATCCATTGATACAGAGAGGCTGTTTTCTTCATTTCAAAAAGGGGACGCCGATCATATTTGGATCGCAGAAAGCGGCGGCTTATCCCTTGAAGTCGGTTCGAACCTTGAATATGCGTCGTTTGTGAACGACGGCCGCTGGACAACTGAAGGCGACGGCGTGAAATGGGTGCCGGGTTATTTTCAAGGCGCGCGGTTCGTCTATGATCCTGCCTCTTCAACCGGAATGGCGCTTAAAAAAAGATGGGTCAGCGGCACAGGCTATTGGGACAATGCGCTTATTTTATTTGAACAGGTATTTGCGAAGTCATTGGAGCAAAAATTGCGTCAATGGCTCAAGACATTGTAAGGAGGAATGGGATGAACAGTGAAACAGGATCAATGATGGCTTTTTTCTACAAGCAATGGCCTGTCCCGATTTATGACAGTGAACTGCCTGATCATTTTCAGATTCCGTCATTATATGTCCCCGTTCCTTCTGTTTTTGAAGAAACCGATACGGTATCAACCTTCAAGAAAACCTACAGCCTCAATATGAAGCTGTTCCACACGGATTCCGCCTTGGCGCTAAAAGAAGCAGACCGGCTCGCCGACACAGTCAGGGAGTGCAGAAATATCGTTCCGCTGCTTGATGAGTCAGGCGCTGAAACAGGTGATTTTATTCGGATTACACGAATGGAAACGAGGGTTGGAGACAGGGGCGAGGCGGTGATGACCGTCCGCTGGAGCAGCCGGTACTACTATCAAAAGACGGAACAGCCTGTTTTGCAGGATATTGATATGAACAGCGGGGTGAAGTAAAAGTGAAAAAAAACAATACCATAAAGGCTGGAAAAACTGAGGGAACAGAAGCTCTTTTTGACACAGCCGATTTAACCAAGCACGCAAAGGAGCTTTTCGGCGTAAAACCGGAAATTCTCCGGGGGGCTTTATTCGGCGTGCAAAAAACACATATGACAAAATCAGAAGTGCGTAAGTACATCCAAACATTTTTAACCAAGGAGGTCATGTAATATGAATGGCGGAACATTTACAACAGGCAAAGAAAAAGATCGTGCAGGCATTTATTTTAACTTTAAAACAACGGCACAGGAACGGGTATCACTCGGTGAACGGGGGACTGTAGCGCTTCCTGTCGCATCAAACTGGGGAGAGGCCAAAACCTTTGTGTCCATTTCAAGTGTGGAAGATCTGAATAAAAAGGTAGGTCTCAGTATCGAAGATCCGTCTTTGCTGCTTTTGCGTGAAGCGAAGAAAAATGCGCAAACGGTACTGATGTATCGCCTGACAGAAGGTGTCCGTGCGTCAGCGGATATCGCAGAAGGCGTAAAAGCGACCGCTTTATACGGAGGCTCCAAAGGAAATGACATCATCATCCGTGTCAATGAAAATGTGCTTGATTCCCAAGCATTTGATGTCACCACCTATATGGACGAATCCGAAGTCGATAAGCAAACAGTCAAGAAAGCAGAAGAGTTAACGGCAAACGGCTATGTTTCCTTCACAGGAGCAGGCGATCTGTCCGCCTCAATTCCTTTGACAGGCTCGGAGGAAGAATCAACAGGGGGCACATTAAGCGCGGCAGCCGGCATCCGCTTGTCGGGCGGGACTGATAAAACACCTGTGAACTCAGATTATACTGATTTCTTAGCCGCCGCTGAAACAGAAAACTTCGATGTGATCGCGCTGCCGGTTGCTGATAACGACCAGCTGAAAGCGACGTTTGCCGCTTTCATTCAACGTCTGCGCGATGGCCAGGGGCAAAAGGTGCAAGGCGTAACAGCCCATTACCATGGGGATTATGAAGGTATTATTAATGTGACAGAAGGAGTGCTACTAGAGGACGGCACAGAAGTAACAGCCGAGAAAGCAACTGCTTGGGTTGCGGGCGCAAGCGCCGGTGCCACTTTCAATCAATCCCTGACATTTGTGGAATACGAGGGAGCCGTTGATGTGTTAAACCGCCTTGATCACGACAGCATTGTCGAGCGCCTTGGCAAGGGTGAATTTCTCTTTACGTATGACGCGCGCGATAAGTCCGTCAGCGTAGAAAAAGACATTAACTCATTAACGACTTTCACAGCTGAGAAAAATAAAAAGTTTGCGAAAAATAAAATTGTCCGTGTGCTTGATGCGGTTAATAACGATTTAACACGTGAGCTGAAAGCCTTAATTAAATCAAGGAAAGGCAGCGGAAGCGATATTCCGGCATCAGAGGACGGGCTTCAGTACGTGAAAACAATGATTACTCAATACATGACCACTCTTCAAGATGCGGACGGCATTACGGATTTTGATTCAGATGAAGATATTTCAATTGCTCTGAATGAAGACCGTGACGGCTTCCTCATTGATCTCGCCGTGAAACCTATGGACGCAGCAGAAAAATTCTACTTTAACGTGGAGGTAAACTAAAATGGCATTAAAAGCACAAAATACAATTTCAGGTAAAGAAGGCCGCTTATTTCTCGATGGAGAAGAAATGGCGCACATTAAAACCTTTGAAGCAAACGTAGAGAAAAACAAATCTGAAGTCAACATTATGGGACGCCGTATGACAGGCCATAAAACAACAGGTGCAAACGGAACAGGCACAGCGACGTTTTACAAAGTCACATCAAAATTTGTGATTCTCATGATGGATTACGTGAAAAAAGGCAGTGATCCTTATTTTACCCTGCAAGCTGTGTTAGATGATAAATCTTCCGGAAGAGGCACGGAACGAGTCACGCTTTACGACGTAAACTTCGACTCCGCAAAAATCGCCAGCCTCGATGTAGATTCAGAAGCATTAGAGGAAGAAGTCCCGTTTACATTTGAAGATTTTGACGTACCGGAGAAGCTTGCAGATACTTTTTAATTGAATGGCTTTCAGATGAAAACAGATCTTCTGCTAAGAGGGTCTGTTTTTTTAAAAACATATAAAACTAACGATCAGAGGAGTTTTTAATATGAGCGAAAAAAACGAACAAGTATATGATCTCTCTTTCTTTATGCCTGGAAAAACAATTGAGGCAGAGGAAATAAAAGTGCCGATTTCAAAGCGTTTTGTAGATAAAAAAGGGAATATGGTGCCTTTCACTTTTAAAGCGATCACAACAGAGCGCATTGACGAATTGGAGAAGGAGAGCACAACCTATAAAAACGTTAAAGGTAAAGGGCGTGTAAAAGATTTAGACAGCCAGCGATTCTATGCGCGCATCGCGGTAGAATCTACGATTTACCCAGATTTCCGTTCCAAAGAGCTTAGAGAAGCGTACAAAACAGCTGATCCGGTAGAAGTAGCGAAGCGTATCCTTTCCGTCGGCGGTGAATATGCGAATTGGTTAAACAAAGCAATTGAGATTAATGGATTTGAAGATGAATTAGAGGATCTGGAAGAAGAAGTAAAAAACTAGTCAAGGATGGGCATAAAGAAGCCGTGTATCTCTATTATGCGATGCACGAGCTTCATTATTCTCCATCAGACTTATTAGAATTGTATGAAGCACCGAGACATTTCAAGGCACTTTTATACGGATTGATCAGCTATAAGCTGGATGTCCTTGAAAAACAAGCAAAGAAAGGAGGAGCATCGTAATTGGCAAAGCTGACAGCAAGATTTGAAATGGAAGACCGTGTAAGCAAAAAGTTAAGAAAGATACAAAATGGGTTTAGAGCGCTTGAAAAGTATAGAAAAATGGTGCAGCGAAAAAGCGCTATCGATATAAGAAAAGAAAGCAAAACTGCATTAAGGACAATTGACCGAATACAAAAATCAATAAAGAAGAAGCTTGGCGCTCAAATGATTTCCATTTCAGCTGAGGATAACGCCAGCACTGTCATTCAGCAGGTTCAAATTCAATTGCAGGGATTGCCGGCATCCGTATCTATTAAAATAGGCGCTAGTGATCAAGTAACAGAAAAATTCGAACGATTAAGAGAGCTCGTTGCGGGTTTTAAAGGCTCTACGATTATTCTGAGTGCGAAAGATCAAGTTTCGCCGGCTGTGCAAAAAATAAAGCGTTATATGGAAACCGCACTTGAAAATGGTTACTCTGTTACAATACGCGTGATTGATCACGTCATGAAAACAGTCGGCCGTATTTCAGCCGGTATTGGTGCCTTAACAGGAAAAGACAACAAATTGGAGCTAGCTATTAATGACAAGGTGTCAGATAAGCTGGATTCATTGCAGAAAAGAATTGACAGCATGGGAAGCTCAGGTTCACCCGATAAAGCAGCCCCTTCAGCTGGAGGAAATGCAGGTGATATTGCAAGCATGTTTGATCCAGAAACGATTTTGACAGCACTGGACAAATTTGCTGCATCATTCATGAAAAAAGTGGATGAAATCGCCACAAAATTCAGCCCGGAAACAATCTTAACAGAATTGGATAAATTTACAACATCGTTCATGAATAAGGTGGATGAAATCGCCACAAAATTCAGCCCGGAAACAATCTTGACAGAGCTGGACAAGTTCACAACATCATTTATGAGTAAGGTGGATGCGATTGCGACAAAATTCAGTCCAGAAACAATTCTGACACAGCTGGATAAGTTCACGACATCATTCATGAGTAAAGTGGATGCGATTGCAACAAAGTTCAGTCCGGAAACGCTTCTGGTACAGCTGGATAAGTTTACAACATCATTCATGGGAAAAGTGGATGTAATTGCGACAAAGTTCAGTCCGGAAACGCTTCTGGTACAGCTGGATAAGTTTACAACATCATTCATGGGAAAAGTGGATGCAATTGCGACAAAGTTCAGTCCAGAGACAATTTTGTCCCAGTTGGATAAGTTCACAACATCATTCATGGGAAAAGTGGATGCAATCGCAACGAAGTTCAGCCCGGAAACGCTTCTAAAACAGCTGGACAAATTTACAGGTTCATTTATGAAAAAAGTAGACGAAATCGCAAGTAAATTCAGCCCTGAAGCTATTTTTAAGCAGCTGGACAAATTTACAGAGTCCTTCATGAAAAAAGTAGATGATACCGTAAGCAAATTCAGTCCTGAAGCCATTTTTAAGCAGCTGGACAAATTTACAGGCTCATTTATGAAAAAAGTAGACGAAATCGCAAGTAAATTCAGCCCTGAAGCTATTTTTAAGCAGCTGGACAAATTTACAGAGTCCTTCATGAAAAAAGTAGATGATACCGTAAGCAAATTCAGCCCTGAAACTATTTTTAATGAACTGGATAAGTTTACAGATTCCTTTATGAAAAAAGTGGACGATGTTGTAAGTAAATTCAGCCCTGAAACCATTTTTAACGAACTGGACAAGTTTACAGACTCCTTTATGAAAAAAGTGGATGATATCGTGAGCAAATTCAGTCCGGACGCGATTCTCACTAAAGCAGAAGACTTTGTAACAAATATTGTTGACAAAATCTCTGAAAAATTCAATTTCCTCAACCCAGATAAAATCGCGAATAAAGCAGAAAAGTTTTTTGATAATATGGTCTCAAAAATCGCGAAAAAATTTGAGAAATTCAGCCCTGATAAAATTATTGAAAAAGTGGGAGAGTTTTTTGAAAAGATTATAAAAGGCATTGCTGAAAAACTGGGGAATCTGGATTTGGGAGGACTGCTTGGCGGCAAATCCAGCGGAAGCAAAGGCAAACAAAAAGCCTCAAAAGCCAATACAAATAACTCTACTTCAAACAACTCAAACCGCACTAAAAAACCTTCTATGAACCCAAAAGCGTCAGGTTCTAAATCGAAGAAGTCAGGCGGCAAATGGGGCGGGGCTTGCGGATGCTGCTGTGCCGGATTCAGCACAGGCAAAAGTAAAAAAGTCAAAAATAGAAACGGTTCATCAAACAAAGGCAATAAATCAAATCCTGTGAATACGCCTAAATCGGTAAAAGCAGCTAAAGGCGGATCAGGCAAAGGTTTATCAGGCCTTCTGAAAACATTGGGAGAATCAAAAGGTTTGAAGGGCGGACTGAAGGGCTTAAAAGGAGCCGCAAAAGGAATACCAGGATTAGGCGAAATTTTGTCTCTTACTGACTTAGCCGGAATCAATAAGGATAATGCCGGTGAAAAAGTAGGTTCAGCCGGCGGAGGTTTAGCCGGAGCAGCTGCCGGAGCGACTGTTGGAAGCGTTGTGCCGGGAGTTGGGACCGCTATTGGCGGTGTTGTAGGAGGAATTGCCGGCACTTTCGGCGGTGAAAGTTTAGGGAAGGCATTTGACGGTTCAGAAGTGAAGGAAAAACTAAATGATACGTTATTTGATGAAAAATGGTGGTCCGAAAAATGGTCAGGTATTAAGACGAATGCTAAGGATACTGTTAGTGGAATGGGAGATACGTGGTCTAATGTAAAAGACTCAGTCAAATCCACTCTGTTCAATAATGAGTGGTGGTCTGAAAAATGGGAAGGTACAAAAAGCTGGGCGAAAGACAAATGGGACAGTGCATCAACAGTTTGGGAATCAGTAAAAGGAAAGATGAAATCTACCTTATTTGATGAGAAATGGTGGTCTGGGAAATGGGAAGGTGTAAAAGGCTGGGCGAAGGATAAATGGGATAGTGCATCAACAGTTTGGGAATCAGTAAAAGGGAAAATGAAATCTACCTTATTTAATGAAAAATGGTGGTCTGGAAAGTGGGAAAGTGTAAAAGGCTGGTCAAAAGATAAATGGGATAAAGCAAAGTCAATATGGACAAATTTTAAAAGTTCTATTTCTGACACTCTTTTTAACAAAAAATGGTGGAGTGATAAGTGGTCCAGCGTTAAAGAATTAGGATCTAACATTTTAGGTGGAGTAAAAGAAGTTGGTGGTAAAGTAGCGTCAGGTGCGAAACAAGCTGCCAATAAAACATGGAACTTTGTAAAAAGCGGAGCAAATTATTTATTTGGGACTGAACAGAAAAAGACACAGAAACATGCCACAGGCGGCTACATCACCAAACCAACCATCTCATGGATCGGTGAAGCCGGCAAGGAATTCGTTATCCCAGTTGATAACAATCGAGGCAGAGGTAAAATGCTTCTTTCACAAGCGGCGTCTAAACTTGGTATGCAAGTCGTAGACAATATGGGAACCGCTTCGTCTTCTGCTGGAAGCCCGGTATCTGTTTCAAGAGGAGCAGCTGCCAGTCCGTTATCAGGATCGGCCTCTCCATCAATGGACACTGCAAATCTTACAGGCCAAGCGTCCACACTCGGACAGCAATTTTCAGAAGGCTTTGGTAAAGGCATCAGCAATCAGCCGGTCAAAATGGAAGACTGGAAAAAGAAAAACATTAATTCGCCATTTACACAAATGATTTCTTCTTCACCAAATTACGGAAAACAGATGGTAAGCAACTATGCTAAGGGGCAAAACGGCACAGCAACCGGAACAGATGGCTTCCTTCAGACGAAAGTCAAAACACCGTTCCAAGCTACTGTAAACAAATCTTCATCATGGGGAAGCAGTACAATCAAAGGGTTTGCTTCAGGACAAAATAGTTCGCAAACCGGTACTGATCAATATGTAAATACACATGTGAATAAGCCGTTTTTGCGATCTAAAGAATCATCAAACGGCTGGGGAACCGGTATGATCGGGAATTTTGTTTCAGGTATGACTTCAAAAGCAAGTGAAGTCCATGAGGCTGCCAAGGAACTGGCCAAAAAAGTTGAGAAGGCATTCCGGGAAGAGCTGGATATTCATTCGCCTTCTCGAGTTATGATGAGTCTTGGCCGCTTTGCCTCTGTCGGTGTTGTAAAAGGCCTGGATTCTGTCGATGTGAAAAAATACGCTGAAAAGCAAGCCGGTTCACTGGCTACTGCTTATTCCGGAATGGGAGCAGTGGGAGGAAATGTGAAACAGTGGCTTATGGCTGCAATGATGGCCACAAAGACACCATTGAGCTGGCTCTCGGGATTAATGACGATTGCACAGTATGAATCAGGGGGCAACCCGAACTCTATTAACCTGTGGGATAGCAACGCGAAGGCGGGAAATCCATCCCAAGGGCTCATGCAGACAATACCGACCACTTTTAATGCACATAAAGCACCGGGCATGGGTAACATCAGAAATCCGATTCACAATGCTGCTGCCGCGATCGGATATATTAAGAGCAGATACGGCTCAATTGACAATGTGCCTGGTATTAAAAGCTTGAGACGTGGCGGACCGTATGTTGGATATGCCAACGGCGGACTGATCACAAAAGAACAAATCGCCCGTGTCGGTGAAGGGAACAAGCGGGAATGGATTATTCCAGAGGAGCGGGGCATTCGCGGCCGCTACCTCCTTCAGAGAGCAGCCCAAGCTTTAGGAATGGAAGTAACAGATCCATCACAAACTCAGCAGTCTGAGCTTTCATCAGGACAAGTATCAGCAGCCGTCACATCCGGAGCCCGCCAAACGGTACAAACAGCCGGAACGAAAGAAATTAAGATTGAATTCAACGGCGACCAGCATTTCCATAACGGACAGGACGCCGACAGCTTAGCGGCTAAAATTAAGCAAGCATTACTAGATGAATTGCAAAAAGACATTAACACCGGAGCGAAAGGGGTCGTGGCTTTTGACTAAGTCTGTCTATGAATTTTGGATATCACAGGGGAAGGAAAAGCTGCGATTTCCTGTTTTACCTGAGGCGCTTGATGTATCAAACAGCGTGCAAAATGACTCAGTGACAATAACCGGCCTGGGTGAAATTACATTTATAGAGGAACTGGGAGCGAAAGAAATTTCGTTCTCTTCTTTTTTTCCTAAAACGTACAGCCCGATTTCCGAATATAAAAATATTCCATCACCAGAAAATGCGATTGCACAAATTGAAAAATGGATGAAGGCTAAAAAGCCTGTCCAATTTTTAATTACGGGAACAAAAATCAATATGACATGCAGTATTGAAAGCTTCAAATATAGTGAAGGTGACAATGAAATAGGTGATCGGGATTTTGACATTGTGTTGAAAGAATACAAAACCGCATCACCAAGAAAGATCAAACAAAAGAAAAAAACAAAAACAAAACGCCCGTCTAAAGCATCTCCTAAAACCTATACAGTGAAAAAAGGAGACACGCTTTGGGACCTCGCCGGAAAGTTTTACGGCAGCAGCACGAAATGGCGCAAGATTTGGAATGCCAATAAAACGGCTATGATTAAACGCAGCAAACGAAACATACGCCAGCCGGGACATTGGATTTTCCCGGGACAGAAATTGAAGATTCCGCAATGAAACAGGTGATGACAGATGATAGAACTATTCGTCATTAAAGAAACGGAATGGCTTGAGCTGGTGGCGGAAAGCGTCTCTCTTGAAGGACACAGATATCAGGCGCCGCGCTCCATTGAGGCGACCATTGTTACAAAACAAGGCAGCCAAACGTATTACAGTGTATCAGAGGGCGATACCGTTTTATTTAAATGGAAAGGCAAAGAACTTTTCAGGGGAATCGTCTTCGCAAGAACACCGGATGAGCATACACTGGCGTTCAGCGCTTATGATATGCTGCAATACTTGGTGAAAAACCAGGATGTTTATGTGTTTTCGAACCAGCGGGCCGACCAAATGATTAAGAGAATCGCCAATGATTTTCAAATCCCCGTCACAACGATCGCTAACACGGGCTATACCATCAAGTCTCTCGTATTTAAAAATGATACGAGTCTTTATGACATCATGCTGAAGGCTTTAAAGCAGACCAAGAGCCAGACCGGCCGCAATTATCAGCTTTATTCGGAAAAAGGAAAGCTTGGGCTGCGGGAATGGCCTGACCCGGCTGAAATCTGGGTGCTGGAAACTGGCGTTAATATTACGGGATACCAATACAGCACATCGATTAATGATACGGCGACACGAGTGGTGATGCGCCGCCAAAAGGATAATAAAACGTATAAAGCCACTGCCAAAGACAGCGCAGGTATGAGCAAATACGGCGTTCTTCAATATGTGGAGACGGTTTCTGACGACATCAACCAAGCCCAGCTTCAGCAGCGGGCTAAAGTGCGTCAGGCTGAAAAGAAAGGTGTCAAAAAAGAGCTGAAAAATATTCAGGCGATTGGCATTCCAGATCTGCAGAGCGGCTTGCCGGTGTATATTTCAATCCCGGAGGCAGGGGTTAAGAAAACGTATTGGGTTGATTCTGACAGGCATGAGTTTAAAGGAACAAAACATACGATGACCATTGATGTGGTTGAAAAAAATACGCTTCCGGAAGGGGCTTCGTGATGAAATTAAGTGACGCCATTAAACAGTTAGCTGTAGGCGCCGTTCATGCTGAGTCACCGGTTGAACTGATGCCGGCTGAAGTGGTTTCCGCTGCCCCTGTCGAAATCAAACTGAAAGAAAACAGCAAGCTGATCATTCCGGCAGATTTACTGATCATTCCCAAACGGATGCAGGATGGAGGAGACGATGCGCTTACTGCCGGTGAATATGTGATGATAGCGGCCTTGAGCGGCGGGCAATCGTTTTTTATCATGGATAAAATTTAGATTCCGGCTTTCGATTGTGTTTTGAAAAGCTCCGTCGTATCATTTGATGAAAAGGGGGAGTCTTTTTGGACATCAATCGTTTGGACCATTTGGTGTTAACCGTAAAAAACATTCAAAGAACATGTGATTTTTATAACCAAGTGCTGGGCATGAAGGTGATCACATTTGGAGAAGGCAGAAAAGCGCTGCAGTTCGGGGAGCAAAAGATCAACCTGCATGAAGCCGAAAATGAATTCGACCCAAAAGCTAAGGCGCCGACCCCGGGTTCAGCGGACCTCTGCTTTATCACCGAGACGGCAGTGCATGAAGTCATTCAGCATGTAACCAGCTGCCATATTCCATTAGAAGAAGGGCCTGTCAAAAGAACAGGCGTTTTGGGGGAAATCACCTCTATCTATATAAGAGATCCGGATGGGAATTTAATAGAGATTTCCAACTATTGATCAGCCTGTAATCAAAAGGCCCCTTCGACATTTGAAGGGTCTTTTTTTAATTGAACCAATTCATAAAGGAGTGGGCATCATGGCCCTTACACCGGAAGTTGATTTTGAAGACATTGAAGACGGCGTCGAGGCCATTGAAACCTCGCGAACCTATTACATTGATTTTGATAACGGCCATATTACAAACGAACTGATAACGGGACTCGAAGCGATCAGGCAATTTGTCTATATCGCGCTGCACACGGAGCGTTACTCATATTCTGTCTTCAGCCATGATCTCGGAAACGAGCTTCAAGAGGTTCTTTCGGACAGCGAAACGACCGAGGCTTACAAGAAAATGGAGATCCCGAGACTTATTGAAGAAGCGTTGATTTATGATGACCGTATTTCTGCCGTCACAGATTTTGATATTGAGAAAAAAGATGATGCGTTTTTTGTCTCGTTTATCGTCGAAACCGATGAAGGAAAGCTTGAAATCGAGGAGGTGATTGGCGAAGATGTTTGAAGATCAGACATTTGAAGAGATTATGGAGCGGATGCTTTCGCGCATTTCCGCTGATATTGATACGAGGGAAGGCAGCGTTATTTACAACGCATTAGCACCTGCGGCGGCTGAACTCGCAAAATCATATATTTGGCTTGATACCGTATTAGAATTAGTATTTTCAGATACAGCACAAGGAGAATTTCTGGACCGGCGGGCAACGGAAGCGGGCATTGAAAGATTAGCAGCGACAAAGGCTGTCAGGGCGGGAGAATTCACACCGGGTATTACAATTCCTACGGGCTCCCGGTTTTTCACGGATAATCTCTATTTTCAATATACAGCAGATGGGACACTTGAATGTGAAACGGCAGGGGAAGCCGGCAACGCTAATATTTCCGGGCAGAATCTTTTGTCTCTTGATACGATCCCGGGTCTTGAGAAAGCGATTGTGAAGGATATTTTAATCCCCGGCCGAGAAGAAGAGCGAGATGACAGTTTACGAGACCGATATTTTACACGCGTTCGCCGTGAGGCTGTCAGTGCCAATAAGCAGCACTATAAGCAATGGGCGGAAGAAGTGGACGGCGTGGGAAAAGCGAAAATATTCCCTCTTTGGAACGGGGAAGGCACGGTGAAGATTGTCATAACCAATGCCACTCTTGAACCTGCTTCCGAAATTTTAGTCAAAAAAGTAAAAGATGCGATTGATCCCAAAGAGGGTCAGGGGGAAGGAGAAGCGCCCATCGGTGCATTTGTCACAGTGGAAAGCGCCGTGTGGAAAGAAGTTGAAATTTCTGCGGAAGTCCTGCCGGAGCTGAATCGTTCGATCGAAGACGTAAAAGCTGACATCGAAGCGGGCGTTTTACAGCTCTTTAAGAAAATGGCATTTGAAGACAATGTGATCCGTCTTTCACAAATCAATAATATCGTTTATAACGCTTCATCGGTCAGTGATTATTCAGACATTAAAATCAATGGGCTGGCTGAAAATTTAGTGCTGAACGATGTTGAAATACCAAAACTCGGGCAGGTGAATATCATTGAGCAAACTCGATGAAATGAGTGCGTACCTTCCTTCATTTTTAACTAGGTTAAAGGAAATGAAGGAATTGCTGCAGACGGAGGCGCCTGAGTTTGAAAAACAAAATAATAGTATATTCGAGGTCACAGACCAGCTGTTTGTATCCACGGCGACCTGGGGGCTGGAACGCTGGGAAAGAATTTTGGATGTACCGCGGGAATCAGGCGACACTTATGAAATCAGACGGTTACGGCTGATTTCCAAAATGTCGAACATCCCGCCTGTTACGTATAGAGCCATTGAACAGGCGCTAAACCGATTTTTGAAACATCCGTCCGCCCGTGTCAGGCTCCTGCCAAACCAGTACCATTTTAATGTTGACATTAATATTGATGACCTTCAGCATATAGGCGAATTGATTGAAACGCTCGAGAATATGAAACCCGCCCATTTGGACTACACTCTCCGGGCTGGTTTTAACGAACCGCTGCAGATAAAAGATACGGTCATCTTCAATCATCGCAGGTACCGGACGGCCAGTGAACTGAGGGTCGGTTATTCCGTAACCCTTAATAATAACGAGGTGGTCTTAACATGATTACAAAAACATACAGAGAACGAACCGCTGCCGATTTAAAGAACAGAATTCAAAAAGTTTTGCTCAATGGGCAGGAAACAAAAATAGTCGAACTCTCTATAAAAGGGGCAACGGTGACGGTTCTCACACAGCGGGAAGAAGATATCAAACATATTAACCAAGTCCAAATTTTTGATGAAGCGGATAACGTGATCACAGAACGAAGCACAGATTTAGACGTCAGCGACAATAGAACGCTAGACTTCCGATTTACTTTTGAGGTGGTGTAAACATGGCTTACGAAGAAAAAACAGACTGGCTCCCGGATGATCCGATCAATGAAGATGACGTGAATCGCTGGGAGAAAGGAATCAAGGACGCGCATACAGACCTGGCTGCCCATAAAAATGATATGAATAATCCGCACAACACAACGAAAGCGCAAATCGGGCTTGGCAACGTGGATGATGTGCAGCAGGCATCGAAAATTGAATTTAATAATCATGATAACGATTCTACCCGTCATATTACATCCACAGAGCGCACTAACTGGAACGCCAAGGAAACGACCGCAGGAGCACAAAAAAAGGCTGATGCAGCTGAGAAAAATGCAAAAGCATACACAGATCAACATAGAAATGATACGAATAATCCGCACTCTGTAACAAAAGATCAAATCGGCCTTGGTAAAGTGACCAATGATAAACAAGCAACTAAATCAGAATTTGACGCCCATAATAATGATCAAATCAGACATATTTCTGACTCGGAACGTACCAAATGGAACGGGGCTCAACTAACTAAGTTGACAAGTGATGGAGGAAAAAGAATAAAAATACCTGATGGAACCGATATACTTTCATTGCCTACGGGGTTTTATTACGCACTTGGAAAAGCACTATTAAACAATCCGATTGAAGGAGATTCAGCTTGGTATAACTATGATGTTATCGAAGGTGAGGAAGGCAGAAAATCAATAGTGGCTTATCAAAGCTGGGGAGTCACAATGTGGATTGGGATGGTTCATACGAACGGGGAGTTTAGAGGATGGAAACAGGTTGCCACAACTGATTTATTAGATTCAGCGAATAATGATTTAAAATCTCATGTGAACAATAAAACGGTTCACATCACCGCGGATGAACGAAGTAAATGGAACGGCAGTCAGCTTTTTAAAATAACTGCTGATAATGGCACACAAAGAATAAACCTTAATTTCGGCTCTTTTTATGAATCTCTAAAAGACGTTGGCTCTGTTTCTTTTTATGGTACAAATGCCGTTACTGATAATCCGTCGGCAACAAGTTTGCGCGGTATGCAATTAGTCGGACAGCCCGGAATAGGTATTGGTTATGCAGTTGATGTAAGCGGTAATGCATGGTGGTTCTATTATAATGCGAATCAAACTGAGATCAATTGGTTCCCGATTGAGTCTGCAAATACCGCTCAAATGAGGATAGAAAAAGCTGTCTCTGATGCTAAAGACTATACCGACTCTAATTTTTCAAACGAAAAGTTAATGGTTCTCCCGATTGCCTCGGGAATTGAAGATGCGAGAACAGCAGGTACTGAATATCCATTTGGCATTACCTTAATGAAAATATATGATAATAACCAAACTGGTTATCCATTAGGTTATGGTCTAATTAAAAATGAAAAATGGAATAACGCCCGATTCACTCAATATTTTTATGGGAACGCAGATTCGCGAAACGGAAAAAATTATTTAACAGGCACTTGGATTCGCCATTGGTGGCTTGAATCAGGATGGACACCATGGGAAAAAATTTCTGGTTTTGTCCATGCAAATATAGGAACAACAGGTCGCCAAACATTAAAAAAGGCCGAGCAAAATAAAATTCTATATAACAGAGTGATTATAGACAGTCATGATGCATTTGATATTTCCAACAATAGATTTATCGCTCCAAATGATGGAATGTACTTGATAGGCGGCGGCGCATATGTAGAGACAATTGCGACCTACACTAATTTAGAATTACAAGTCTTTAGAAATGGGGGTTTTTACAAAAGTGTGCGGCAATTCCGAAATAGTGATGGGCAAAATACCGACTCCAGGGATCTTACGATTTCTTGCGGGGGAGTAACAGTTCCGCTAAAAAAAGGAGATTATGTGGAATTATATATATATTGCGGTTATTCGGGTGATGTAACAAGGTATATCGGTGATAAGAATGGACAATACAATTATTTCGATATTGCTGAAATAGGCGGCAAAGTCTATTAATAGAATAATAGAGGTGAACATGAATGATGTTATATGACGCCATAATGTATAAATACCCAGGTGCAGAGGTAATGAGGGATTTTAAATTGCGAAACGAAGGCGGCGATTCTTATATAGCTGAATGGAACATCCGCGCCCCCATCCCAACAAAAGAAGACTTGCAAGCCTGGTGGGAAGAATTGCAGCAAAATCCGCCATATGAGCCTCCGGACCAGCTTGAATTGCTCTCACAGCAATTGTCTCAAGAAAAATTGGCCCGTAAGCAGCTTGAGGAGCTGAATGAAACATTGGGAAGCGAATTGTCAGGAATAAAGCTTGAGCTTCTCTCGTTGAAAGGAGATGTTTCTGAATGAATTATTGGGTGCTTGCCTTTTATTATAAATGGGCCACGGCTGATATGGTCAAGCAAGCGATGCGATACAATGATTGTTCCATTGAGGACTTAGCAGAAGGAGTCAACAAAAAATTAATCACGCCTGACCAATATAAAGAAATCACCGGTAAAGCCATTTAAAGGCTTTTTTATTTTGCCTTTGAAAGGAGGTGAATGATCGAAAACCGAACGAAACGAATAAAAAAGGAGGCTGAACATGACGCAATATCGTTACGAATTCCCCGCTGATCGAACAGGAAAAGCAGGAGCGGTAAAACCGTACAGGGGAGAAAAAACAGATTTTGTAACACCTGTATCAAATCTGTCAGGTGTGGCGGAGCTTTTGACCAATGCCGCGTTAAAAGCAACTGAAGCGTATAGCCAGTATGGCCAAGATCGTCTGGGCGCGGTCTTGATTTCAAAAATAAAAGGATGGGCGTATTCCGATCGCGGCGGCACACTGTATGTGGAAGAAAGTGATAATAACCATTCCTGGTCCACTACAGCTTCGGCTGACATCGGGCCCGGCGTACTCACAACAACTGAATGGGTATACCTAACCAAAAGATATTACCGTTTCCGTTATGTAAACGGAAACTTACAGCAGTCTGAGTTTGTTTTATATCAATCCGTCGGAGCGGGAGAAGTGGATGTTCATATTACTGAAGCAGCCCCTTTGCCGATTACGTTTGAAGCCGCTAATACAACTGAAGAGGGGCGGCTGAAGGTAGAGGGAGCTCAAGCCAGCACCAAAGATTTTGTTTTTCATGAAAACGCTGAGAATGCCGGAGTAGGAGCGGTCCTGACTGTAGGAACGTATAAAAAGCTGCTGGTGGAAATATACGGTACAGCGGAGAAAAGCGAAGTGAACTTTTGGGGAAGATCCTTTTCAGGAGCCAATCTTCCAATCCAAGGCAAGAAAACAGATAATGGTGAAATGTCCGGCAGCACATCAGGAAAAGCAGAAGCATGGATTTTCGATATGACAGGTTATAAAGAAATCGTTATGGAAATAGCGGAAATAAACGGCGGCAGCCTGTCTGTCAAAGGAACGGCCGTTTCCTGACATTACAACTACCCTTAGGTTACGGCCGGCCCTCAGAGAGGAGGTGCAATCGAGTGTAAAGGAGGCTTAAAAAATGTTAAATGAAGACGCGCCTTTTGATATAAACGCGTTTCAAAAAGAATGTACGGACATAAAGAGCGATCATAGGGCGCTGGAGCAGAGAGTATCCGTATTGGAACGATCATCTGACCGCCAAGATCAGCAGATTATGACCCTGAATGAAAAATTGAATAAAATTGAAGAAAATACCACTTGGATTAAGCGCACCATCACAGGGGCAATCGTTACCGCGATCTGCACCGGCATCATCGGAGGCGCTATCGGCATTATGTATAATTTGCTGCAAAAATAAGGAGGAGCCACATTGAAAACATATGATAAAGGCACGGTCATCAGGACGGTGCTTCTTTTGCTTGCCTTAGTAAACCAAACGCTGCTGATGTTTGGCAAATCGCCTTTAGATATCAGCGAGGAACAAGTGAATCAGCTGGCAGACACATTTTATGCCGCGGGGTCTGTCTTGTTTACGGTTGTCACAACACTTGCCGCTTGGTTTAAAAACAATTATGTAACAGAAAAAGGAAAGCGGCAGCAATCTTTATTAAAACAAAACAATTTAACAAAATAAGGAGAGATACAAATGGTTAACATTATCCAAGATTTTATTCCCGTAGGTGCCAATAATCGTCCGGGTTATGCAATGACACCGATTTATATTACAGTTCACAATACGGCAAACACCTCCGTCGGAGCCAATGCCGAAATGCACGCCCGTTATGTGAAAAATCCGGATACACCGACAAGCTGGCATTTTACGGTTGATGATAAGGAAATTTATCAGCATTTGCCGCTGAATGAAAACGGCTGGCATGCTGGAGACGGCAACGGAAGCGGAAACCGCCAATCTATTGGAATTGAAATTTGCGAAAATGCCGATGGGAATTTTCAACTGGCGACCGCAAACGCCCAATGGCTGATCAAAACATTAATGGCATCGCACAGCATTACGCTTGCAAATGTCGTGCCGCACAAGCATTGGTCCGGCAAAGAATGCCCGAGAAAGCTGTTGGATACATGGGAACAATTTAAAGCGGGAATCGGCGGCGGAGGCGTTCAAACGTATACTGTCCAAAAAGGCGACACACTCTCAGCGATCGCAAGAAAATTTGGTGTAAGTGTGGCAGATTTACAGAAGTGGAACAATATTCAGGACCCAAACCTGATTCGAGTCGGACAAGTGCTAATCGTCAGCGCCCCTGCACAAGCTGTAGAGCCGGAAGCATATCCGCTTCCTGATGGCATTTTGCAGCTGACAACTCCTTATACATCGGGGGAAAAAGTGTACCAGGTTCAAAATGCGCTGGCAGCACTTTATTTTTACCCTGATAAAGGGGCAGTAAACAATGGGATAGATGGCATTTACGGACCAAAAACGGCAAACGCGGTCTCCCGTTTTCAATCTGTTAACGGGTTGACGGTTGACGGCATTTACGGACCGGCCACAAAAGCGAAAATCGCTGCCCAGTTATCCTAACCATAAAAAGAGTCCGAAACGCATTTGCTTTCGGACTTCTTCAGCAAAATAGAAATCCCGGATCACCCCGGGATTTTATTTTTTCTTCTTCAATCTCTTTAGGATTCCGATACTCCGCTCCTTCATTTTAAGCGAATATCCCGACAGTCCGAACTTTCCATAATCTATGAATTTCACACGCCGTACAATTTTTTTCACATCATCACCTTGACTATCCTCTGATTGCTCCTATTATATGTCACAGACGGAGAAAAGGAATAAGGACAAGAGCCGTTTCCCTTGTCCTTTAGTGTGATCATGCTTTTTTTCTTTTATACTCGTCAATCAGCCGCTCATTTTCTTTGAAAATTCTTGCCGTGTGGGGACTGACCTGATAGCTTGCGACGCTGGTGGTCGATCTCTTTTTTAATATCTTAAACGGTTTAGCCGCGCGGGGCGAATGATCGTTTTGAAAAGCACGTTCCATTATCCGTCACCTTCCTCCTCAATTGGCAGCACCAAATCGTAAATGCTAGTTAATGACGTGAACAGCAGATAATCAAATTCTGTTACAATGCTGTCTGACGCCAGCTTGATGACGTAGCTGCGCGTCTGGACAGTAAAAGGGATGAGTGCCAGCTTCCCGTGCTGATCATAGTATACATCTTTTCGATCCAGCCGGCTCTGCACCTCAAATGCATCATCCATATGCTCGGTTAAGCGGTCTTTTTCAAGCTGTGTCGAATATTCACACAGCGAAGCCGTTAAGTTCATTTTGTCGGCATAGGTTTTGAGCAGCTTGTCGATGCCCTCAGCGTATGCTTCTATACTTCCATAATAAACATGGATCGGTTCATTTTTCAATAGGTATTGGTACGTTTTTAATTTATCAAGATAAACGTGGAGCATTTCATTGTTTTCTTCAAGGATTTCCCTTGTGTCGGTTTCTAATTCATTGCCGGCAAGTTTCTTTACGTAAGCGCTCAAAAAGATAAAGGCGTCAATCAAAGCAAAGCTGACAGCGACAATCAAATAATTCGTCCATTCCCTGAAAAGGGAAGAGGGGTCATACGTCCAGTATACCATGGCGCCGATGACAAAGATCAAATACCACGTTTTCCGGATCGCAAACATTTTTTCTTTCACCTTTGCTTCAAACCGCCACACCGTATATACGTATAAGCCTAATGCGGCCATTATACACCAAACCATAATCTGAAAGAATAAAAGCATGTGTATCCCTCACATCCGAATAAGTTCTGCCTATATTCATTCTATGGATATGTCTGGATTTCCTGTCACATGAAAAAAACCGCCCCTCAGAGAGGAAACGGTTTTGCATTAGAATATCATATTTAAAATAAAGTAGGCGATTGCGCCGAGTGTGCCGGAAATCGGCAGCGTAATGACCCAAGTAATCAGCATGCGTTTTGCAGTGCCCCAGTTCACGCCTTTCACACGGTGAGACGCGCCGACACCAAGTATGGAAGAAGAAATAACGTGTGTCGTGCTGACAGGCAAGTGAATAAATGTTGCTCCGAAAATAATGGCTGCCCCTGTTAAATCAGCAGAAACGCCGTTGACCGGACGAATCTTCATAATTTTGCCGCCGACGGTTTTAATGATTTTCCAGCCGCCGATGGAAGTACCGAGACCCATTGCAGTAGCACACGCAAATTGCACCCAATGCGGGATGTCATCTGTAGTATGTAAATTTCCGGCGATAAGGGCCATCGTAATGATACCCATCGCTTTTTGGGCGTCATTCGTTCCATGTGTGTATGACTGGACAGCGGCCGTTAAAATCTGCACTCTGCGAAAGCGTTTGTTCGTTTTCGCCAAATTGCTGTCTTTAAAGATCAGCTTCACAATGCTGTAGATAATAAAACCTAAAACAAAGGCGATGATCGGGGAAAGGATCAAAGCTTCGATAATTTTGACAAACCCTTTATAGTTAAGCGAACTGAACCCTGAAGAAGCAATCGCCGCTCCGGCAATCGCGCCGATAATCGCGTGAGATGAGCTGCTCGGAATGCCGTAATACCAAGTGAGAAGATTCCAAGTAATCGCCGCACTCAAGGCAGCCAAAATGACAACCGAACCGTTTTCAAGTGTGAACGGGTCCACGATGTCTTTCGTAATCGTTTTCGCAACGCCTGTGAAAGTCATCGCGCCCACAAAGTTCATAATCGCGGCCATAATGATGGCGTGACGCGGTTTTAGCGCTTTAGTGGAAACGGAGGTTGCAATTGCGTTCGCTGTATCGTGAAACCCATTAATGAAATCAAACGCCAAAGCGAAAATGACAATTAATATCGTTAAAATAAATAAAATATCCATTATTACCCCTCGTTACGCGTTTTTCATAATGATGGTTTCAAGATTATTGGCAACGCTTTGGCAGGAGTCTGCAATTTCTTCAAGCGTTTCATAAATTTCACGGTATTGGATTACTTTAATCGGATCCTTTTCCGTACCGAAAAGATTTTTTAATGATTTCCGGTGCAGATTGTCACAGCTGTGTTCGTATTCTTTAATTTTAATGGCGTGCGGCTGGATATCTTTTAACCGGTTGTCTGCCAGCAGTTCAATCGTAATTAAAATTTCTTTTGCACATTCTCTGATATATCCGCTGAATTTATCAATATGCTCATCAGAAGAGGTGATTGAGAAAATTTCCATCATCGCGGAGAAATGCTCGATTCCGTCCAATACATCATCTAGGCTGTTTGTCAGCTGAAGGATGTCTTCACGTTCAATAGGGGTAATAAAAGCCTTATTCAGCTCTTTAATCATGATGTGAACATGATTATCTCCCTTTGTTTCATATTCCTTTAACGTGTCCGCAAACTCTTTCAGCGTCGTTTGGTTTGTGACTTTGAAATTAACAAAATATTCTGCAGTTTCGTCTATATTTTTTGCGATTTCTGTCAAAAGGAGTGAAAACTTATCTTTTTTTCTTCTTATCATGTAAAACCCTCCATTGTTTGAATGAGACAATGCACACATCAAATTATTATATAGCCTTTTGTCGAAAAAAAACAGGAAAAGTCGAAAAAAACGGGACTTGATTTTTTTAAAAAAACATGTCATACCCCGTTCTGCTTATTTTGACCTGATTCAGCAAAAAAACGGCATATTTCAAAATCTTTTATCTTTAACGTAAAAAGTATAACAAAAGAAATGTTTTTCATGTCAAGATTTGTTTCTGATTACAGCAAAAAAACGGCTCCGTATGAAGGAGCCGTTTCTTAGTCAGCTTGATTTGCGTTTTTTTCTCCAGAAATAAATAGGCAGCCCGGCCAGTCCGACGAGTATGGATAAGCCGCAGCTTAGTGTGTCCGTCATAACGGTGCTCCCCAAAACGAAGAGCGAACCTATTATGGCAAGAATCGGTACAATCGGATAAAGCGGCACGCTGTAGGCGCGCTCTTTGCCTTTATTTCGTTTTCGAAGTAAAAACACGGCGAAAAATGCCATGACATAAAAAATATAAATCATGAAAATCGAGATTTCAGAAAGCTTATCAGGATTACTAAGGAACATCAGGATAACCGTCAAGGCAATCTGAAAGGAAACCGCTATCCATGGCGTGCGGAATGTCGGGTGAACACGTGAAAGCTGCTCTGAAAAAGGAAGCTGTTTCCGTTCCGCCATGGCAAATGAGATCCGCGGGAAGGATAGAATCTTTCCGTTTAAGCAGCCAAAAATACTTACGATAATTCCAATGCTGATCAGCTTTCCGCCAATCGGGCCAAACAGCATGGTTGCCGCGGTGCTTGTTGCGTTTTCACCGAGTCTGACGATATCGTTGGCGGAGAGCATATGAAGCAGGGCGAAGTTAATGAAAAGGTAAATCGCCGTCACAATCAAAAGCCCGCCTGTCATCGCCCGGGGCAGCAGTTTCTCAGGGTTTTTCATTTCACCGCCGAGAGCGGCAAGCAAGATCCAGCCGTCATACGCAAATAATGTCGCCAAAATGGCAGCACCGAAATTCATATCGGCAATGCTTTCATTGACTGTGGTGAAAATATGCTGATCGCCTTTCCAAAGCCCAAATACGATAATGAAAATAATCGGGATCAGCTTTCCGATCGTAGTAAGTGCTTGGACAAAGCCGCCGTATTTGGTTCCCAAAATATTAACGACACATAGGAAGACAACCGCAGCCATTCCCGCGAGCTTTGACCAGCCGCCGTCCCATCCGAAGAGGTTTGTCAGTAATGAACCGAAATAAAGTCCCAAAGCGCCGATAATCGCAGGCCCGTAAATGATGATTTGCACCCAGCCGCATAAAAAGCCCCAAAATTCTCCGTATACTTCCTCAAGATATGTATACAGCCCGCCTGTTTTCGGAATTTGTGTGCCGATTTCCGCTACAGTCAGCCCGCCGGCCAGTGTCAGAATGCCTCCTAAGAGCCAAGCCAGCAGCGCGGTCTGGGAACTGCCGGAATAGGCCATCACAGCGCCGGGTTTCATGAACACGCCAGAACCGATAATAGTGCCGATAACAAGAGAAAGAGCAAATAAAAGACCTATATCTTTTTTTAATCCGTTTTCTTCAGTATTCATTTTATTTCCTCCTAAGATGTTCAGACTTCAGATGAAGAATCTATTTTTCATATTGTAAACCCTATTTCAGAAAACTGGAGTTAAATAAATTTTCTGACTATCGATATTTGGTTATGATTTTATATTAAATTCATAAAAACACATAACTTTTAAGTTTTAAAAACGAACATTATATTTAATTTTAGTGATTATAGTACGCCTTTTATTTGCTCATATACGGCGGACTGGCATTTGATATGGCAGGTTATTTGTTTAAAGTGTACATTTGCTTTTTTAAAGAGAATATCAGGGGACACGCTTTAAGCTGATTGGTTGACATTTACTTTCGAATCAAATACGTTGTAAGTAGAAAACTACTAAATAATTTATACAGTTATATCTCGAATTCGAGATAATTATCTGAAATTGGAGGAAAATATATGAAAGTCAACGGTATCCATCACGTGTCCGCCTTAACGGCCGACGCTCAGAAAAATTTAGATTTCTATAGTAAGGTCATGGGGCTGAAGCTGGTCAAAAAATCTGTCAATCAAGATGAGCCGACGATGTACCACTTATTTTACGGAGATCAGGTCGCTAATCCGGGAACAGAGCTGACGTTTTTTGAAATCCCGCGAATCGCGCCCTTCCACGCAGGCACAAACAGCATTTCTTCTATAGGTTTGCGTGTCCCAGGAACAGAAGCCTTGCATTATTGGAAGAAACGCTTTGAAGAGCATCAGGTCGCGCATAGCGATATCACAAAAATAGCAGGGCGGGACACGCTTGCTTTCCAAGACCATGAAGGACAGCGGCTTGTGCTGACTGCTGACGAAAAGGGCAAGGACTATGGCATGCCGGTCGAGCAAAGCGGCGTTCCGGCTGAGTATTCCTTCCGCGGTCTTGGGCCGATTGAGCTGACAGTGCCATATGCGGAACCAACCTTACATGTGCTGACACAGATTCTCGGTTTTACTGAAATCGGACAAGAAACACGTGACGGCCAAGGATCGGCTGTTATTTTGGAATCCGGGGAAGGCGGCGCAGCGACCGAGGTGCATCTTATTGAAAGAAGTGATCTTCCGCGTGAACGGTCAGGAAAAGGAAGCGTCCATCATGTTGCATTTCGCGTGAAAGATGAAGAGGAGCTTGCCGTCTGGCACCGCATCATCAGCCGTGAAGGCTTTAGCAACTCGGGAATTGTCGAGCGCTATTATTTCAAGGCGCTGTATTTCAGGGAGCCAAACGGAATTCTTTTTGAATTATCAACAGATGGCCCGGGCTTTATGGTTGATGAAGATATTGACGAGCTGGGCCAGACCATTGCGCTTCCGCCTTATCTTGAGCATCGCCGCAGTGACATTGAAGCACGGCTGAAGCCTATTAAGTAGAGCGAAGACCCATTTGAGGATGAAAGAAGAAGGAAACGCCTTTCTGTGAATCGGAAGGCGTTTTTTGTGCGCAGAAATCCGGGCAGTTGATGTAAACGAATTCATTTCGAAGAACAAGTTTTCATAGGTATAAACATTCACCGGAAAAGAGGATATTTTGCTTACTGCATAAGGTTCTTATGAATCTTTTTCACTAATTGCGGATGGCAAAATAATTGTCTTTTTTTATTAATAATTTTTTCACATTTGCTTGTTACACTTGTTCACAGTTAGACGAAAAGGAGTGAAGAAACACGTGAAGATGAAAAAACGCGAAATAGATATTTTCTTAATTCTCATTCTGCTCGCATCTGCATTCTTAAATATGTATAACATTTGGAATGACGATACGGTGAATCCTTATTACACCGCAGCAGTAACAAGTATGATGCAAAGCTTTCATAATTTCTTTTATGCTTCATTCGATGCAGCAGGTTTTATAACGGTGGATAAACCCCCGATTACGTTCCAGCTGCAAACGATCAGCGCACTTATATTTGGAATGCACGGCTGGAGCATTATTTTGCCTCAAGCATTGGCGGGTGTCGGCTCTGTACTCTTAATATATCTGCTGATTAAGCCGGCGTTCGGAAAGGTGGCAGCGCGAATCGCTGCATTCGTTATGGCATGTACACCGATTGCGGTGGCCGTAGCCCGGACAAACAATGTTGATGCATTACTTGTCTTTTTCTTATTACTCGCAACCTGGCTTCTCTTTAAAGCCGTCAGAAAAGGCAAGCTGATTTGGTTATTAGCAGCGTTCTTTGTTGTCGGTGTAGGCTTTAACACGAAAATGCTTCAGGCATATATGATTTTACCGGCTTTCTTATTGTTCTATATGATTGCCGCGAATGCCACAATCAAGAAAAAAATCATTTCATTAGCAAGTTCACTGGTAGTTTTATTAGCTGTTTCTGTTTCGTGGGCGCTTGTTGTTGGCAATGTGTCTTCGAGCGATCGTCCTTATATCGGAAGCAGCCAAACCAACTCTGTATTAGAGCTTGCCTTTGGATACAACGGAATTCAACGGCTGACAGGCCAAAATTCTGGTTCAGGCGGACAGGGAGGACCAAACGATAACGCTTCGAAAGAAACGTCTTCTTCTGATAACAGTTCATCAAGTGATGACAAATCGAGCAGCAGCACATCCGGTCAGCCGGCTAATGGAGAGATGCCAAGCGGCGGCGAAATGCCAAGCGGCGGTCAAGGCGGTCCTCCAAGCGGCGGGGGAGACGGCGGTGGACCAGGCGGAGGAGGAAAGAGCGGTTCTGGCAGCGGTTCAAAAATGCAATCAGGCACCGGAATGTTTGGAACAGGAACTCCTGGTCCGCTTCGACTCTTCCAAACTGAATTATCTGACCAAATCAGCTGGTTATTGCCGTTTGCACTCTTTGGAATTGCAGGTTTGTTTATCGCAGGCGCAAAAGAAAGAAGAAGATTATCTGTTCAGCAAAAGGAAACGGTTTTCTGGGTTGCATGGCTTGTGCCGATTGCCGGATTCTTCAGCGTAGCAGAGTTTTTCCATCATTATTATCTCATTATGCTGGCACCGCCGATTGCAGCGCTTGCCGGAGCGGGATGGGTCGCTCTTGTCCATCTGTATCGCAATCATAAAGGCTGGAAATCATGGCTTCTGCCGGCAGCGATTATTGCCACAACAGGATTTGAATTGTTTATTCTTCGGAACTACAATGATCAAATCGGTTTAGGATGGAGCATTGGCGTAGGCGTAATCGGAGCGGTATCAGCAATCGCGCTTCTGGTCATGAAACAACGCCAAAAAACAATCACGTACTACGTATCACTTGTTGGTCTTCTCGTTTTACTTGTTGTGCCGATTCACTGGGCAAGCACGCCGCTTCTGTACGGAGGCAACAGCGCACTGCCTGAAACCGGCCCTCAGCTCGCTTCAAGCAGCGGTAAGGGAACGGCAGACGCAAGCGTAGACGAAAAACTGATCAAGTATTTAGAAGAAAACAATTCCGGCTCTGCCTACCTATTCGCGACAACCAACGCGAATGCAGCGGCGCCGTATATCATTAAGACGAAAAAAGCGGTGATGGCAATTGGCGGATTCAGCGGTTCAGACCCCGCGATCACGCTTACTCAATTTAAAAAACTGGTGAAAGAAGGTAAGGTGAAGTACTTCTTGTCTTCCGGAATGGGTATGGGCGGAGACAATGAAATTGTTGAGTGGGTTCAGAAAAACTGTAAAGAAGTTTCTGCTGATAAATGGCAATCAAGCACGGATAAAAACGCCACGGCAGATCAGTCTGAACAAAAATCATCAAGTAACAGGTCGTCAGACACATCAAGCGAAAGCAGCAGCTCCGGCCAGAAGGGCAAAATGGGCGGCGGACCTGGCGGAATGAATCAATCATCTACTTTATATGAACTAAGTGCGGATGAATAGGAGGAGAAAAGAATGAGCAGACATATTCAATATTCGATTGTTGTTCCTGTGTATAACGAAGAACTCGTCATTCAAGAAACCTATCAGCGCTTAAAAGAAGTGATGGATAGAACGAAAGAAAACTATGAGCTTCTCTTTGTCAATGACGGGAGCCGCGATCGAAGCGTTGAGATTTTAAGAGAACACAGCTTTATTGATCCGAGAGTGAAAATTATCGACTTTTCCAGAAATTTTGGCCATCAAATCGCGATTACAGCCGGAATGGATTATGCGCAGGGAAACGCAATCGTCGTCATTGATGCCGATTTGCAGGACCCGCCGGAACTGATATTGGACATGATCGAAAAATGGAAGGAAGGCTATGAAGTCGTGTACGCGGTCCGTACAAAACGAAAAGGCGAAACTTTCTTCAAAAAACAAACAGCAGTCATGTTTTACCGTCTGCTACGGAGCATGACAGATATTGATATACCGATCGACACAGGAGATTTCCGTCTCCTAGACAGAAAGGTTTGCGATGAAATGAAAAAATTGAAGGAAAAAAATCCTTTCGTCAGAGGGCTTGTCAGCTGGGTAGGATTCAAGCAGACGGCGGTTGAATACGAGCGTGATGAAAGGCTTGCAGGCGAAACAAAATATCCGCTTAAAAAAATGCTTAAGCTCTCAATGGACGGTATCACCACGTTTTCTCATAAGCCGTTGAAGCTGGCCAGTTTCATCGGAATCCTCATGTCAGGCGCAGGTTTTCTCTATATGCTGATCGTGCTTTATATGAAATTGTTCACAGACAGCACGATTACAGGATGGTCATCACTCATCGTCATTCAGCTCCTATTCAGCGGCATCGTCTTATTGATGCTTGGAATGATCGGTGAATACATTGGGCGAATTTATGATGAAGCGAAAGACCGCCCTCTCTATATCGTGCAGAAAAGTTACGGCTTAGAAAACCGAAAACTCTATCGGGATCACAGAATGTAATAAGTGAAAAAACCCCTGTCCGTTTTAAACGGACAGGGGTTTTTGATGTCTGCGGCCGTGTATGTGAGTATGCGAAAAGTGCTTGAGAATTCCCGTATCTTAAAACACCAGCAAGCATTCATAGAAGGAACTTGCCCCATAAGGTGATCATGAGTGGATTCCGTTGAAAGCAATATAAATGCCGATGGACAAGCACATAGGGAAGGTTAAGCCATCCGGTGTTTCAGTCCGGAATGATTTCCGGTTTCTGTTCATCCAGACATGCGTTCTTTTACAGACGGCTGAGTTTTTGGAAAGGGGAGCGGGCGTTTTTTCTGTCATCTTCATTGCCATTCAGTTGAAAGTGCCTTGTTTAATAAGGGCTAAATTATAATGTCCTCAGCAGGGTTGTCATGTCTCATGTTAGCTTCTGCAAGACTGCACCCGTTTACTTGAATGCTGTCTGTGAATTTAATCTATGGCTATAGGTATATTGAAGATTCCCCAAATATAGCGTTGCAGCATGAAAGGGGGCTTATAACCTCTATTCATTTAGTGAAGGAAAAACGTTTTTTCGCAGATTAATAGATACCATCAATCCAAGCCATCAACCTGTCCAAACGATTGAGTGTAGAGAAAACTCACAATGGCAGGACATATGTCTGCGTAAAAAAAACAAGGCCGCATAAGCGGCCTTGGGGAGGAATCATTTATTAAGATGTTGTTTCTTCTTTTTGGTCAAGCTTGACTTTTTTCGTCATTTCTTTTCCGTTTCTGAGAATTTTCACTTCGACAGTGTCACCTACATTTGCATCTTTGTACAAAATATTGCGGAGTTCGCTGCCGGTGTCGGTTTCTTTGCCTTTTACACTAATGATAATATCTTCCGCTTTGAGTCCTGCGTCAGCCGCCGGAGAACCGGAAGCGACTTCACGGATGTAAACGCCTTTGTTCAGCTGTTTGCCGAACAGGCCGAGGGTGCCTTCTTGATAGGTTTGCGGAACTTGTGCCAAATCAAGCATGATGACACCGATGTACGGGCGTTCAATTTCTCCCTTCGACAGCAATTCTTCCGCGATCGGTTTGACATCATTACTTGGGATAGCAAAGCCGATACCTTCTACATCATCCTCACTGATTTTCATGCTGTTGATTCCGACGATTTTGCCATCTGTATTTAATAACGGACCGCCGCTGTTGCCTGGGTTGATTGCCGCGTCTGTCTGAATGACGTTAATGTTTGTTTCTCCGGCTGATGTTGACATGGAAACGGTTCTGTCCACACCGCTCACAATTCCCTGCGTTACTGTGCGGGAGAGGTCTTTTCCGAGCGGATCGCCGATGGCAATGACGGATTCGCCTGTTCTGAGATCAGATGAGTCGCCGAAGTTTGCCATTTTTGTGACGTGCTTATCATTGATTTCAAGGACCGCCAAGTCGGTTAGAGAATCACTTCCGACAAGTTTGGCTGTCACTTCCGTACCGTCGTATAATGAGACTTTTAGAGAAGAAGCGCCTTCTACCACATGGTTATTTGTAATAATATAGGCTTTGCCATTGTCTTTTTTGAAAATGACACCAGAACCAGAGCCGCTTTCAGTATCCCCGCCGCTGCTTGAGCCAGAAGAATCAGAACCGAAAAAGGAGTTCGAGCTGCTTGACTGAGCTTGGAGATTCGTAATGCCGACAATTGCCGGTGAGATATCTTCCACCATATTTGAAATTTTATCAGAGTCCGCTGTCGTGCTTGCCGAAGAACTGTTTGAGCTTTTGCTAGATTTTGCGGCAGTGTTTTGTGCAGATAAAGATTCTGTTTGCTGCTGGGTTGCTGTCTGCTTTGTTGTGTCTGAGGCATCATGGTCTCCAAGCGGCGTAAATGTATAGATTCCAAGTGCAAGGCTTCCGCCGATGACTCCGCCGAGCAGCGGGCGGAACCAGCCGAGTCCGCGTTTTTTCTTCGTTTCATCACTCATCACATGCCGGGCCGAATGCGGCTCTTGCTGATGATTCTCCTTCACTAAAATGACCTCATGATCTTTTTCTTCTGTTTTGCTTTCGTCACGATAGTTATCCATCATGCTCACTCCGTTTCTATAGTTCATCTCATTTTTAATAGTTAGCAAGTCAGTTTTATTTCTTGAGTTTATCATAAACAAAAACTGTGGGATAAAAATGAAAAGAATATGTGAAATTGTGAAAAAGTGCAAAAATTCTCCGAAAAGGGTACACTGCTTAAGGATATAACAAATGGGAAAGGGGTTGATCTGAATGACAAACATCGGTTTAATCGGATACGGCAGTATGGCGGATATGATCGCTGTTCAGTTATTGAAGCATCAATTTATCCGCGCAAACGAACTTTATATTGATACAAGGTCAAGAGGAGAGCGACTTCAAAAATTGGCAGCAGACCACCCGGACGTTACAATTGGCCCTCTTGAGTCTTGGGCTGCGGAGTGCGGGATGGTTTTGATATGTGTGCCGCCTGTTTATGTAAAGGAAACATTGCGCCGTCTGACGCCTCATATCAATCATGACGCCCACATTGTTTCTATTGCGGCAGGTGTGCCGGTAGCCGAGCTGCAAGCGGAAACGAAAAACGCGGTCAGCCGATATATTCCGACCTTAACCTCGGAAGCAGAGACAGGTGTGTCGCTTGTTGTTCATGGCGAAACGGTATCTTCCCAAAAGAAAAGAGATCTGAATGAGTTATTATCAGCTTTCAGCACAGTGAGGGAAATCAAGGAAACTGACCTGAACGCGGCAAGCAATTTAACAAGCTCTGCGCCGGGGCTGATTGCGGCGATATTTGAGGAGTTCGCAGAGTCCGCGGTAAGAAACAGCGGGCTGACAAAAGAGGAAGCTTTTGATTTTTTGATTCATTCGCTTTATGGAACAGGGAAGCTGTTGACCGAAAAGAACATGTCTTTTCAGGAAACCCTCGGCCGCGTCGCCACAAAAGGCGGCATTACGGGAGAAGGTGCCGAAGTCATCCAGTCAGCCATGCCAGAGGTGTTCGACGAGGTATTTGAGAAAACGCTGAAAAAATATAAACAGCTGACAGAAGCGGTTAAAGACCAAATATGAAAAAGAATCCTTATAGGGGGGATTCTTTTTTTACTAGTAATAGAAGGTTGAAATCTATCAGCCGTATTGCAATTTAAGTCTTTTTTTAATATAATTTGTTAGAAAATTCATAATTTAGTAAAAAATTTGAGAGAAAAAGGAGGGGTCGTATGAAGTTATATATGTCTGTGGATATGGAAGGAATTTCAGGTCTTCCGGACGATACCTTCGTCAATTCCCGCAAGCATAACTATGAGCGGGGGAGGGCGATCATGACCGAGGAAGCAAACTATGTAATAGCGGAAGCGTTCAACAGCGGCTGTTCTGAAGTGCTCGTGAATGACAGCCATTCGAAAATGAACAATCTGCTGATTGAGAAACTGCATCCGGAGGCTGATCTGATTTCAGGCGATGTCAAGCCGTTTTCTATGGTTCAAGGGCTTGATGAGACGTTTTCAGGCGCTGTCTTTGTAGGATATCATGCAAGAGCGTCCGTCCCGGGCGTCATGTCGCATAGTATGATTTTCGCCGTGCGTCATTTTTACATAAACGATCAGCCTGTTGGCGAGCTGGGATTAAACGCGTATACTGCCGGCTTCTTTGATGTCCCGGTTATTATGGTGGCCGGAGACGATCAGGCGGCAAAAGAGGCGGAAGCGCTGATTCCGAATGTTACAACGGCAGCTGTTAAAGAAACGATTTCAAGATCCGCGGTCAAATGTCTGTCACCTGCTAAGGCCGGCCGGCTTTTGACGGAAAAAACGGCTTACGCGCTGAGGAATAAGGACAAGGTCAAGCCGCTGATACCGCCTGACAGGCCTGTACTCAGCATCGAATTTGCTAACTACGGCCAGGCGGAATGGGCGAATCTGATGCCCGGCACCGAGATTAAACCAGGAACCACCATCGTTCAATTCCAAGCGAAAGATATGCTTGAAGCCTATCAGGCCATGCTGGTCATGACAGAACTTGCTGCTCAAACATCATTCTGTTAAAGGGGTGTACGGCTTTGGCACAATATATCATAAAGCGTTTTTTGGCAATGGCTGCAACGATTTTGGTCATTACCACTCTGACTTTTGTCATGATGAAGGTCATTCCGGGTTCTCCTTTTAACGAAGAACGCGGCACAAATGAAGCGGTCCAAAAAAATCTTGAAACCTATTACCATTTAAACGATCCTCTTCTCATCCAATACGCCATCTATGTGAAATCCATTATTACATTTGATTTCGGCCCTTCTATTAAAAAACCGTCAGAAAGCGTAAATGATATGCTGGAACGCGGTTTTCCCGTCTCTTTTGAGCTTGGCATGACAGCAATTGTGATTGCCGTGATTTCCGGGCTTGTGCTCGGTGTGACGGCTGCGCTCCGCCATAACGGCTTTTTGGATTATGCCGCGATGAGTATCGCGGTACTCGGCATTTCCATCCCGAATTTTATCATGGCGACCGTACTGATCCAGCAGCTCGCAGTCAACCTGAAACTATTTCCCGCCGCTACATGGACGAGCCCGATGCATATGGTTCTTCCAACCGTTGCACTTGCTGTCGGGCCTATGGCGATCATCGCCAGGCTGACAAGATCAAGCATGGTGGAGGTCCTCACTCAGGATTACATCCGCACGGCAAAAGCAAAGGGCTTGTCTCCGCTCAAAATTATTGTAAAACACGCACTCAGAAACGCACTCATGCCAGTGATTACCGTATTGGGCACACTTGTTGCAAGCATTTTGACAGGAAGTTTTGTCATTGAAAAAATCTTTGCCATTCCGGGAATGGGAAAATATTTTGTGGAAAGCATTAACCAGCGGGACTACCCGGTGATTATGGGAACGACTGTTTTTTACAGCTTAATTCTCATCGTCATGCTGTTTTTGGTTGATTTGGCTTACGGTCTTTTAGATCCGCGCATTAAACTGCATAAGAAAGGGTGAAACATATGAATCTCCCTGTACAAACGGATGATCGGTCATCAAAAAAGCACACTCATGTGCCGGACGAGTGGTTTACCCCGAACACAGAAAATAATCAAGAAGCAGAATCAGTAAAACGGCCCAGTCTGTCATACGCGCAGGACGCGTGGCGAAGACTGAAGAAAAATAAATTAGCGATGGCGGGGCTCGGCATTCTGATCTTTCTATTACTGATGGCTGCCATCGGGCCGCTTATATCGCCCCATAGCGTAACGCGCCAAGCCCTCTCTGAACAAAATCTTCCTCCGTCAGCCACCCATTGGTTTGGGACGGATGAGCTTGGCAGGGATGTTTTTACAAGAACATGGTACGGCGCGAGAATTTCCTTATTTGTCGGCGTGATGGCCGCGCTCATTGATTTTGTGATCGGCGTTATCTACGGGGGAATTGCCGGTTACAAAGGCGGTAAGACAGACAGTGTGATGATGAGAATCATCGAAGTGCTGTACGGTCTGCCATATTTGCTTGTCGTTATTTTGTTAATGGTGCTGATGGGCCCTGGTCTCGGAACCATTATTGTGGCGCTGACCGTCACGGGATGGGTCGGCATGGCGCGCATTGTCAGAGGCCAGGTGCTTCAATTGAAGCACTATGAATATGTACTGGCTTCAAAAACCTTTGGGGCGGGCACCTTTCGGATTATACGCAAAAATTTGCTGCCCAATACAATGGGTGCGATTATCGTGCAGATGACATTAACGGTGCCGACTGCCATCTTTGCGGAAGCCTTCTTAAGTTTCCTCGGGCTCGGTATACAAGCGCCGTTTGCAAGCTGGGGTGTGATGGCGAATGACGGCTTGCCGACCATTTTGTCAGGGCATTGGTGGCGCTTATTTTTTCCGGCCTTTTTTATCTCATTAACGATGTATGCGTTTAATGTGCTTGGCGACGGATTGCAGGATGCGTTAGACCCTAAGCTCAGGAGGTAGTGTTATGCAAAAAGTCCTTTCAGTTCACGATCTGCACGTCTCTTTTGCTACATACGGCGGCTCCGTTCAAGCTGTCAGGGGGGTCAGTTTTGATTTGTTCGAAGGGGAGACATTTGCCATTGTCGGCGAATCAGGCTGCGGAAAAAGCGTCACCTCTCAAAGCATTATGGGACTGCTGCCTAAATATTCGGCAAAAATTACTTCCGGTCACATACAGTTTAAACATAAAGACCTTTGCAAAATTCCGGAACGGGAAATGAGAAGCATCAGGGGGGCGGATATCTCCATGATTTTCCAGGACCCGATGACGGCTTTAAATCCCACGTTAACCGTCGGAGATCAGCTGACCGAAGCGCTTTTGCAGCACCAGACGATGTCGAAGAAAGCCGCTAAGGAGGCGGTGCTTTCCATGCTGACCTTGGTTGGCATTCCTGATCCCAAGGAGCGGCTGAAGCAATATCCCCATCAGTTCAGCGGAGGCATGAGACAGCGGATTGTTATTGCGATGGCGCTGATCTGCGAGCCTGATATATTAATTGCCGATGAACCGACGACGGCGCTTGACGTAACGATTCAGGCACAGATTCTTGAATTATTTAAAGAGATTCAAAGAAAAACCAAAGTGTCTATTATTCTCATTACACATGATTTGGGTGTCGTGGCTCAAGTCGCTGACAGGGTTGCTGTGATGTATGCAGGTAAAATCGCGGAAATCGGAACGAGAAAAGATATATTTTATCAGCCTCAGCACCCTTATACGAAAGGGCTGCTGAATTCCGTCCCGCGGCTTGATCTGGAAGGTGCGGAACTGATTCCGATTGACGGCACGCCGCCGGATTTATTCGCGCCGCCGGCAGGGTGCCCGTTTGCCGCCCGGTGTCCGCACAGGATGACGGTGTGCGACAGAGTGTATCCTGGTCAAACGGTCAGGTCAACAAGCCATTCGGTTCATTGCTGGCTGCAGGATAAACGGGCTGAACAAGCGGCTGTCTCTGTCGGTACGAAAGACAAACAATAAGGGGGAAAAAGATGAAAAGGCTATGGAGTATGGGACTTGCGCTGACGCTTTCGTTTGCGTTGATAGGATGCACGGCAAATGAACAAGCCGGAAAAGAAACAGGGGACGACAAAGCAAACAAATCCGGCGGTGAAAAAGTGCTTTATTTAAATAATGAGAAAGAGCCGACATCCTTTGATCCGCCTAAAGGTTTTGACCGAGTGTCGTGGGAGCCGTTAAATAACCTCATGGAAGGCTTAACCCGCCTCGGCAAAGACCATGAGCCTGAACCGGCGATGGCGGAAAAGTGGACGGTATCTAAGGATCAAAAAACATATACCTTTACCATTCGCAAAGACGCCAAATGGACAAACGGAGATCCGGTGACAGCCGGAGATTTCGAATATGCGTGGAAACGGATGCTTGATCCGAAAACAGGTGCGTCCTCCGCTTTCCTCGGCTACTTAATTGAAGGCGGCGAAGCGTTTAACAGCGGGAAAGGCGCAAAAGACAAGGTGAAAGTGACGGCTAAAGATGATAAGACGCTTGAAGTCACACTCGCCGCGCCGCAGAAATATTTTCTGAGCGTTATTTCAAACCCCGCATACTTTCCGATTAATGAAAAAGTGGCAAACGAAGATCCAAAATGGTTTGCCGAAGCAAGCACATTTGTCGGCAACGGCCCATTTAAGCTGACGGGTTGGAAGCATGATGACAACATGACGATGGAAAAAAGCGACACGTACTGGGATAAGGATTCAGTTAAGCTCGATAAAGTCAAATGGGCGATGGTTGATGACCGCAACACAGACTATCAAATGTTTCAGTCTGATGAGTTAGACAGCGCTTATGTGCCTGCTGAATTAAGCGAACAGCTGCTTGATCAAGAGAACGTTCATATTACAGACCAAGCCGGTTTATACTTTTATCGTTTTAATGTAAACATGGAGCCGTTCCAAAATAAAAACATTAGAAAAGCTTTTGTTATGGCGGTTGACCAAAAGGAAATCGTTGATTATGTCACGAAAAATAAAGAAAAGCCGGCGCACGCCTTTGTTTCTCCGGGATTGGCCCAGCCTGACGGCAAAGATTTTCGTGAAGCAGGAGGAGACCTCATCTCCTTCAATAAAAGTCAGGCAAAGCAGCTTTTAGAAAAAGGCATGAAAGAAGAAAACTATGATAAACTGCCAGCCATTACCTTGACCTACAGCACAAAACCTGAGCATAAAAAAATCGCTGAAGCCATCCAGCAAAAACTGAAAAGTGAGCTGGGAATTGATATCAAGCTTGCCAACATGGAATGGAATGTGTTTTTAGAGGACCAAAAAGCTCTTAAATTTCAATTCTCGCAAAGTTCATTTTTAGCGGATTACGCCGATCCTATCAATTTTCTGGAAGCTTTCCAGACGGATAATTCAATGAACCGCACAGGCTGGGGCAATGAGCAATACGATCAGCTGATCAAAGAGGCGAAAATGGAAGCGAATGAAGAAAAACGATTTGCACTCATGCACCAGGCGGAAAAACTGTTATTAGGCGAGGCGCCGATTATACCGATTTATTTCTACAATCAGGTTCATCTTTATCAAAAAAATGTAAAAGGAATCGTCCGCCACCCCGTCGGCTATATCGACTTAAAATGGGCGGAAAAAAACTGATTATGATCAAGCGGAAAATGCTGCTCTCTTTTATAAGAAGGAGCGGTATTTTTTCACTTTCCAAAACGTATACGTAGGGTGGAAAGCAAAATGAAGGGAGCGGGACGAAGTGAACCACAAGCCACCGGCATTAAAGAAGGGCGACACAGTCGGGGTGATAGCCCCCGCTAGTCCGCCGGACCCGGAAAAGCTGAAAACCGCGCTCTTATTTTTAGAAGAGCTGGGGCTTCAGGTCAAGATTGGAGAAGCTTTGAAAAACCAGCACGGCTATTTGGCGGGACGGGATGAGGAGCGTTTGTCTGACCTGCATGAGATGTTTAAGGACCAAAATGTAAAGGCGGTGTTATGCGCCTGCGGCGGTTTCGGAACAGGACGGATTGCTCAGGATATTGATTACGACATCATCCGCAGCAACCCGAAGATTTTTTGGGGATATAGTGATATTACGTATCTTCATACCGCCATAAATCAAAACACGGGGTTAGTCACGTTTCACGGCCCGATGCTAAGTTCTGACATCGGACGCGAAGATGTTGATCCATTGACCAAAGCTTCCTACCATCAATTATTTGAAGAAACTGAATGTACCTATACAGAAGACATCTCCCCACTCAAGGTGCTGACGCCGGGTAAAGCCAAGGGCCGGCTGGCCGGCGGAAATTTATCGTTACTCACTGCCACACTCGGTACACCGTTTGAAATTGATACGAAAGGCAAACTGCTGTTTATAGAAGACGTGGACGAAGAGCCTTATCAAATCGACAGGATGCTTAACCATTTAAAAATGGCCGGCAAGTTTGAAGATGCCGCCGGGATACTCGTTTGTGATTTTCACAATTGTGTGCCCGTCAAACGGGAGAAATCGTTAACACTTGAACAGGTGATAGAGGACTACATCACAAAAGCCGGAAAGCCTGCCTTAATGGGATTTAAAATCGGCCACTGTTCCCCGAGCATCGCCGTACCGGTCGGAGCCTGTGCAGTGATGGACACAACAGCAAAAACCCTTACGATTGAAGCGGGAATTTCTAAAGGGGCGAGATTGATATGAAGATTGCGGGAATTGAAACAGAACGAATCGCCGTACCGTTAAAAAAGCCTTTCAAAACAGCGCTGAGAACGGTGTATACGGCTGAATCTGTCATTGTAAAAATTGTGTATGATAACGGCTTGAGCGGATGGGGAGAAGCGCCGCCCACAATTGTGATTACCGGAGACAGTATAGAAAGTATTGAAAGCGCCATTCATCACGTCTTGAAGCCTGCTTTACTCGGAAGAAGCCTGCACAGCTGTGAAGCGATTTTTCACGACATCGACCGACTGCTTGAACGTAATTATAGCGCAAAAGCGGCGGTTGAGATGGCCGTTTACGACGGCTGGGCCCAAATGTGCGGGCTCCCGCTTTACCAGATGCTTGGCGGTTTTCGCCGGACGCTGGAAACGGATTATACTGTCAGCGTCAACTCACCCCGGGAAATGGGCGAGGATGCCGTAAGCTGCCTCAAACAAGGCTTTCAGACGTTAAAAGTAAAGGTTGGAAAAGACAAAGTGCAGACCGATATCGCCCGTATCCATGAAATCAGAAAACGCGTCGGTTCAAACGTCAAGCTTCGTCTTGATGCTAACCAAGGCTGGACGCCGAAAGAGGCGGTTTCCGCCATTCGAAAAATGGAGGACGCGGGGCTTGATATTGAGCTTGTTGAGCAGCCTGTCCATAAAGATGATCTCGCCGGACTGAAGCAGGTCACTGACGCGACGGAAACCCCGATTATGGCAGACGAAAGTGTCTTTACCCCACGCCAGGCGCTGGCGGTACTGAAAACACGCAGCGCGGATTTAATCAACATCAAGCTGATGAAGGCAGGAGGCATCACCGGAGCCGTGAAAATAAACGCGCTGGCGGAAGCGTGCGGCGTAGAGTGCATGGTCGGCAGCATGATTGAAACAAAGCTCGGCATCACAGCGGCGGCTCATTTCGCCGCCGGCAAAAAAAACGTGACACGCTTTGATTTTGATGCGCCGCTTATGCTGAAGCAAGATATGATACAGGGCGGCATCGTCTACAGCGGCAGCGCGATTACGATTCCGGATGAACCGGGGCTTGGCATTTCAGGAGTGATGCTGCAAAAGGAAGGGGCAGAACGATGAACTATACGGTCCGAACGGCAGTAGCCAACATATGGACGGCACCTGCATCACCTCGGAAAGCGGATCAGCCGATGCTTGGGAAAACTGTGCGTGTCAGAGAATGGCTGGAAGGAATGAACTATGATCAGCGCCTTTGCCTGTGTACAGAGAACATCATCCAATCACAGGTTCTCTTCGGCGGAGTAGTGACGGTAGTTTCAGAGGAAGAAGAATGGGTATCCGTTGTTGTTCCGGGGCAGCCGTCAGGCAAAAACGAGCGCGGTTATCCAGGGTGGATGAGAAAGTGCCAGCTGAGCAAAATGGATGAGACCGACAAGCAGGGCGCTGTGTATGTATCCAAGCCTGCTGCTTTTTTATACAAGAATGACAGAGAAAAGGAGATGGAAGTGAGCTTTTTAACAAGTCTGCCGCTGCACAGCGAATCGGACGGTTTTTACAAGGTAGAAACGCCATTTGGCGATCGGCTGCTGAAGAAAACAGATGCTCAGCCGGTGCGGGAAAGGCAGGGAACGGCTGCTGATATCATCCAGACGGGTAAGGCTTTTATCGGTCTTCCTTATTTGTGGGGCGGAATGAGCGGATTTGGATTCGACTGCTCCGGGTTTATGTACAGTATCTTCAAAGCGAACGGCTATATCATTCCCCGTGATGCTGGCGATCAGGCTAAAGCGGGCAGCCGCATAGAGATTGATGAAATGGAGCCGGGCGACCTGCTTTTTTTCGCTTATGAGGAAGGAAAAGGAGCAATTCACCACGTCGGTTTGGCAATAGGCGGCGGCCGAATGCTCCATTCCCCAAAGACAGGGAAAAGCATTGAAATCATTACGCTGAAAGGCACGGTATATGAAAAAGAATTATGCACAGCACGCCGCTATTACATTAAATGAGGGGGGAAGGCAAATGGCAACAGGACCGCTTCTGCACGTCAATCAGCTCAAAATGCATTTTGATGCAGGTAGAAAGAAAACGGTAAAAGCTGTAGACGGGGTTACTTTTCACATATACGAAGGGGAAACCTTCGGGCTTGTAGGTGAATCCGGCTGCGGGAAATCCACTTTGGGAAGAGTGTTAATGCGCCTTTATCATCCTACAGCCGGAAAAATCACGTACAGGGGCACAGACCTGCATGATGTAAGCGAGAAGGACCATTTTACTTTGAACCGCAAACTGCAAATGATCTTTCAAGACCCCTACGCTTCTCTCAACCCGCGTCTGACTGTCAGGGAAATTATTATAGAGCCGATGGAAATTCATCAGCTTTACAATACCCATAAAGCGCGTCTTCAGATTGCGGACGAGCTTCTCGAATCGGTGGGGCTTCATCCAGCTTTCGGAAGCCGCTATCCGCATGAATTCAGCGGCGGGCAAAGGCAGAGAATCGGAATCGCCAGAGCGCTCTCCTTACATCCGGAATTTATCGTTGCGGACGAGCCGATTTCAGCGCTCGATGTGTCGGTACAAGCACAGGTCGTTAATCTTCTGAAACGGATTCAAAAGGAAAAAGGGCTGACGTTTTTGTTCATTGCCCATGATTTATCAATGGTTAAGCATATCAGCGACCGGATCGGGGTTATGTATTTAGGCCATATGATGGAAATTACTGAAAGCGGCGAACTCTATCGGGAGCCCCTGCATCCTTATACAAAGGCGCTGTTGTCCTCTATTCCGATTCCGGACCCTGAATTGGAGGACAAGCGTGAGCGCATTATTCTGAAAGGAGAATTGCCAAGCCCGGTCAATCCGCCGTCTGGCTGTGTGTTCAGGACAAGATGTCCGGAGGCAATGCCGGAATGCAAGGAAAGCCGGCCGGTGCTTGAAGAAGTAGAAACGGGCCGATTTGTCGCCTGCCATTTATACCGGAAAGAGCGCGGGCCATTCAAAGAGAAAAGTAAGATTGATGTTTGAGCTGTCGATGATGGCGAAGCTCCTTGTACATCAAAAAAGGCAGGCTCCTAAGAAAAGGAGTCTGCCCGCCTATTAAGCTTGATGTAAAAATTTCACGCACACCGGATACGGAACAGAAACATCAGATTGGATCAGTGTGAGTCTGCCGGTTTCTTCATCTCTTTCAAACAACACGAGGTTGCCGGTTTCTTCATTTGACGCCACTAAGAATTTTTCAGAAGGGTCAAAAGAAAAATCACGCGGCCAGCTGCCTTCCGTTGACGTTCTTTCCACAAAAGCCAGCTCGCCGGAATATTGATTTACTTTAAAAACGGCAATGCTGTCGTGACCGCGATTGGCCGCATAAACAAAACGGCCGTCTTTCGATACGTGAATCGCGCTTCCTTGGCTGTTATCTGTGAAATCGTCAGGCAGAGCAGATACCACTTGGATTTCTCTGAACTCTCCAGGTGTCGGATCATATTCAAGTGCAATGACTTCATTACTGAGTTCTGTCATGATATAAGCGTATTTTTCTTTCGGATGAAAGGCAATGTGCCGAGGCCCTGCGCCCGGTGCAAAGGAATGGGTGCTGACTTCTTTCAGCTCACCGTCTTTCAGCTGGTATGTGTAAAGCTTATCAGTTCCTAAATCAACCGCCACCACATAATTATGTTCAGGTGTAAAGCCGGCGTAATGTGTATGCGGCTTCTCCTGTCTTTCGTGAGGGCCTGTCCCGCTATGGGCGGCTTCTGTTACGGCTTGTTCGAGGCTTCCGTCAGCGAGAACCGGGAAAGCGTGTACCTTTCCGCTGTGATAATTAGCTGTTAAAACAAATTGGTTTTTATCATCCACACTTACATGGCATGGGGATGGGCCGTCTATCAACTGTTGGTTCAGCAAGGTTAAATCTCCTGTTGCAGGATCAATTTGATAGGCCGCCACACCGCCCTGTCCATCGGCTTTTACGATGGAATACAAAACGCTGTTATCTTTATTCGGCGTGACATAAGTCGGGTTGCCAAGCTTTGCGGCAGTCTTAGGCTGGCTGAGTGTTTTCTTTTCAGTATCAAGCTCGAACGAATAAATTCCTTCACTGCCGCCCTTCGTATATGTTCCTATATAACCTATGTACTTTGTCATCCGTTTTTCCCCCTTCAAGTCATGTCTCCTCTATAGTAACGCATCTTGGGTAAATTTTCTGTCCAAACGATGAAAATGGGGGAATATTCTTTATTCTGTCCTCAGAAGCGGCATTGTGCAGCATCTGAATGATCCCCCAGATTTAATAATTTCAGACAGCTCCACTTTGATGACATGGAATCCTCGTGCAGCAAGCTCTTGATTGACATGATGATTTTGCGGCAGACTGAGGATGGTGTTATTTCCTAAAGAAAGCACATTCGTGCCGAGAGTGAATTGCTCGTCATCAGGTACTTCAATCAAGTCAAAACGCGCTGACAGCAGATCAAGTTCTTTTTGCCTTAAGGCAGGTGGATAAACAAGCGCTTCTTTTTCAGAAATAATATTAAAAACACAATCTAAATGCAAAAATTCTTCTCTCATCGGCACGGAGACAATTGTAAGCTCGGGAAGCGCCTGCTGTAATTGATCGACAGCGGCTTCTTCCGTCCGTTCACTAATGCCGACGTAAACGGTGTCTCCTGCCGCAATGACGTCTCCGCCTTCAATATTTGCATTCTTGATAGGAGTAAAGGGAACATTGTGTTTATGTAACAGCTCTGTCAATACGTTTTCCTCACCCTGGCGAACAGGGGCTGCCATCTGGGAGATAAATACCGTCTCGCCTATCGTAAAGCCGATATCGCGTGTAAACACTTGCTCGGGAAACTGAGATGAAACGGGCAAAAGAATGACCTCTATGTTTTGAGATTCTAACGCTGCAATCAAATGGTTGTGCTGCTTTTTGGCAATACTTACTTTGATATTGTCATTTTCGAAATGTTTTTGTGTCTCATTAATAATATCTTTGATTGTCATGTGTTCCGGACTGCAGAGGACCACCTTTTGTAAGACATCGTATTCGGTTCTGCACGCCGCTTTCGGTTCGAGTTTTGGGATGGATTGCTCCATGTGTAATCTCCTCCTGACCGTTTATGAATACGTATATTATTCCCTCACCTTACGGAAGAATAAACGTTTCAGAGAGAATACCTCACACAAAACATCTTAAATTTTAGACAAAATACAGAGAATGTTGTTTAATAGGAGAATATGACTGGTATTCAATCTTAGTGATCAGACATCAAAGGAGAGTATGGGGTATGAAGACGCCTGAATCTAAATATTGTAAAGAGACAAAAGTGGTCAAAACAAGCAGGGTGTTCCCGCTTGATACGAATAATCACAACACACTGTTCGGCGGAAAGCTGATGAGTTATATTGATGACATTGCATCCATTTCGGCCGCGCGCCATTGCAGATGTGAAACGGTAACGGCTTCAATGGACTCGGTAGATTTTTTAAAGCCGATCGGACAGCAGGACTCGGTCTGTCTGGAATCATATGTCACATGGGTAGGCACGTCTTCGATGGAGGTGTTTGTCAAAGTGATTAAGGAGCATTTAATGACAGGAGAGCGGGCTTTGGCCGCAACTTCATTTTTAACATTTGTCGCCCTTGATCCAAACGGGAAGCCGGTGCCCGTCCCGAGAATTGTGCCGGAAACAGAAGAGGAGATTATGCTTCACAATACAGCCGTTCAACGGGCGGCCGAACGGAAAAGCCGTTTAAAACACAGCCAGGCTTTGGCGAATGCCCTCGGTACGGATAAGCCTTGGTAATCCAAAGCCGCTTGTGATAAGCGGCTTTTTTGCATATTGTTAACCTATCCGGGAAATAATACAGCAACTATAAATAACGGATGGGGGTGTGCATCAGTGTTAGGGTACGTATGGGTCTTTTTGCTGAAGCCCGTCATTGTATTCTCAATTGCTTACACTCTTTTTCGGATTGCAGGGAAAAAAGCCGTTTCTCAAATGACCAATTTTGATCTCTTGTTAACGTTTGCGGTCGGAACGATTATCAGTGAACCGATACTGACATCCAAGCTCCCGATGTCGGTTTATTACGCGATCTGCTTTTTAATTTTGTATATCCTGATGAACAAACTCTCTCTCAACAATAAATGGAGATGGATGCTTGTGGTAAGTCCGACCGTTTTGATCAGAAACGGGGATATTGACGAAAGAGGATTGCGAAAAGAAAAGCTGACGATTAATGAATTGCTCGGAAAGCTGAGGGAAAAAGGCTTCGCCGATCCCGCAGATATTGACCTTGCCATTATTGAAGAAACAGGCGTAGTCAGTGTCATCCCGAAAGAGGAAGCAAGGCCGGTTCAGGTGCGTGACTTAAAAATAGACGCGGAACGGAATTTTATCCCGATTCCTCTCATACTGGACGGGGAAATTCTCGATCATAATTTAAAATATCTTAAGAAAAACCGCAGCTGGTTATTTGAAAAGCTTGAAGAAAAGGGATACTCAGCCAAAGAGCTGTCTTTGGTCACTCTCGGGGCAATGAATTCAAAAGGCGATCTCTCACTGGATTTGAATATGTCTCAGGATGCGAACACCCACGATCCCTATTTGTACAAACCGGGAAATAAAAATTAAGCCGTCTAAGGCTTTTTTTTGATTTACTATCTTGTATTACAAAGTAGCAGGTGGTAAGATTAATGTATCTTGTAATACAAGATACCAGAAAAGGAGCATGGCCATGAGTTCAACACAAATGCTGAAAGGAATACTAGAAGGCTGCCTGCTGGCTGTCATAGCGGAAGGAGAGATTTACGGATACGAAATGACCAAAGTGCTTGCACATTATGGTTTTGACAACATTAGCGAGGGAAGCATTTACCCTATATTGCTCCGGATGCAAAAGGAGAAATGGGTCCAAACGGAATTGAAAGCATCTGCAAACGGACCGAAACGCAAATACTACACACTGACTGAGAAGGGGCAAGCTGAATTAATAGAGTTCACAGAACGCTGGAATCAGCTGTCCGCCAGCGTGCACGCCCTGATAAGAAAGGATGAGAAGTGATGCTGTCCAAAGAAACGACACAATACTTGAACGATGTACGAGTGTACTTGATGACGACAGGAAAAAGCGAAAAAGAAGTACAAGAAATCTTGGATGAAATGACAGTTCATGCAATAGAAGGGGAAAAGGAAGGCAAAACCGCGGCCGAACTGTTCGGGCATTCTCCGAAACAATACGCTCAAACGCTTTCTAAAGAACTTCCAAATCACCTTAAAGAGAGTCTGAGCTTGGCTTTTTCAATGTTTGTAGGTATTCTTTCTTATTTTGTATTAAACGACGCTCTTTCCGATCAATTAGATTATTCTCTATATAAGCTGGCGGGCTATCCGCTGTGCGTCTTGGTCGATATGATTTTATTAATCTTGGTTTTACGGCTGACTGTCGGTAAAAAGAAAAGCTCTTTTCTTTGGCTGTATGCTTTCGGAATGACTTCGGTCGCATTGCCCGCTCTCATGATGTTACTCGATAAGGTTTACGGCACACCAGCAGTGTCAGTTGGACAAACCGGCCGCTGGATCGTCACGGCTGCCGCTGCTCTCGTCATCATTGGGCTTTGCTTTCGGGCCGGGGCAAAACTGCCGGCGGTTCTACCGATATTTGTCATTATTACGCATGTTCTGTTTGACGGCTTAAAATGGACTTCTAACGAAGCTCAGATTATACAAAGTTTCCTGCCATTCGTGCTGCTTATCATACTATTACTGATAGAGAATAAACGGGCAAATGCTGCCTCAAGAAGTTAATACGTTTCATCGTCTCTCTTTTCGTGGAATAAGAAGGGGAAAAGGAGGAATATTGCGATGGAACAGAATCTTGTCTTTTATGATGCACAATGTCCGCTCTGCCGCAGTTTGAAAGCCGTTTTGAAAAAGCTGGACTGGGCGCAGCGTTTACGATGGTTTCCCGTTCAGGAGATCGACCAGTCAACTTATGAAAAAGCGCTGAAATACAAAGATGTGTATGATGAAATACATATGCTGACAGCGAACAACGTCATGCTGAAAGGGTTTTACACCGTGAGAAAAATTTTGTCTGTTTTGCCGCTGACAGCGCCGCTCGGCTGGCTTCTCTATTTGCCTTTCGCTGATAAACTCGGAAAACCGCTATATCAATTTATCTCCAGACACAGATATCAGTGGTTTGGCCGACTGCCTTACACCCCTTCTGCATAGAACGGGGTGTATTTTTTAGAAACAAAAAGGATTTTCCGGCGTTTTGTATAAATGTAATGGAGAAAAAGGAGTGAAAGCTATGAAAGACTTGGCCATCCGTGACGATATGGCACCGACAGTAAGCCTGTTGTATTCTGCAGCGGAAGAAAATATGACCCGTCTATTCTCCATTGTTAACCATATGACCCTGGAACAGCTTGATTACAAAGGACGAAGCAAAACAAAAAACAGCACTGCCCAGCTTCTGCACCATATCGCAAATGTCGACATCAGATGGGTGTGGCGTATAAAGGAAAATCGGATTCCGGAGCACATTATAAAACTGTACGGGCCAATGATCAATGAAAATGGACGTTTGCCTGAAGTTAAAGGCCAGCCCCTTCATTATTATTTGAACCGCCTCCAGCACGTATTAACCGAGCTCAGGAACGTGTGCGTCACTTTAAAGGAGGCTGATGTAAACCGGGAGCTTTCTTACGATAAAGACACAGCAACCATCCGCTGGGGCATTTGGCATATGGCGGATCACAATCGCTATCATCAAGCCCATATTGAAGCCTTAAAAGCAGAATGGAGAATGGACATGACGGAAAATGCCCTCTGAAATGAGACTGACGACGGACCGAATCCGTTTACGCAGCATGGAAGACCGTGACAAAGAACATTTGCTGAGGTTATTTACCGATAAAGAGGTGATGAAGTATTACCCGGGCGTCAAAAACGAACGAGAAACTCAGGAGTGGATTGACTGGAACAAACGGAATGAAAAAGGTTATCGTGTCAGTCTGTGGATAGCGGAAGACAAACGGACGGGTGAATTTTTAGGCCAATGCGGCATTGTTCCTCAGAGGATAGGCCATGAAGTATATATGGAAATCGGATACATGTTTGCCCGGCGGCACTGGGGGAAAGGCTATGCGACAGAAGCAGCACGAGGCTGTCTTGACTATGGCTTCAATGCATGTCAATACGGTAAAATGATCGCGCTTATCGATCCTGAAAACACCTCTTCGATCCGTGTAGCAGAAAGAATTGGGATGGCATATAACCGCACTATTGAGAAGCGGGGAAAATCCCTTTGTGTTTATGAAAGAAAATCTTCCGATTGAAGAAGGCGTTAAGGTATAGTATGATACTAACAGACGAAGTTTTCTAGGGTTCCGTATGTCAATCTGACATAGTCTGGTCCGAGAGAAAACACATATGTGTCAGATTTGCGGACGCATATGCACACGGAGGGAGAAAAGCCCGGGAGAGTCAATCTCATAAGAGATTACCGCCCGGGTTTTTTCTGTTTTCTCAGGGAACCATATAGGACATAAAGAAAGGATTGATGATAAATGAAATGGGGTTTAGTCATTTTGGCCGCATTCTTTGAGGTCATTTGGGTGGTTGGCTTAAAGCACGCGGATTCTGCTTTGACTTGGACCGGGACGGCTATCGGTATTATAGTGAGCTTTTACTTATTAATGAAGGCGACAAACAGCCTGCCGGTAGGTACGGTATATGCCGTGTTTACGGGCCTTGGGACAGCTGGGACAGTGCTTTGTGAAATCATTTTGTTTCACGGAGAGGTTAAATTTGCAAAGCTGGCCTTAATAGGGGTCTTGCTTATCGGAGTGATCGGTTTGAAACTGGTGACACAGGATCAGCCTGATAAAGAAGGGAGCAAAGCCTAATGGCGGCATGGATCAGTTTATTATTCGCGGGCCTTTTGGAAATGCTCGGCGTTACACTAATGAATCAATTTCAAAAAGATAAAAGCCTGAAATGGCTGCTGTGCATCATTGTCGGCTTTGCCGCATCTTTTTCATTGCTGTCTTACGCGATGGAAACCATTCCGATGGGCACTGCCTACGCCGTCTGGACAGGCATTGGCGCGGCGGGCGGCGCATTAGTCGGCATCCTGTTCTACGGAGAGCCGAAAGACGCGAAACGGATTTTCTTTATTGCGCTCATTTTATCCTCGGCCGTCGGATTAAAAATTCTGTCGTAAATTGATTTTTATCAGATCTTCAGTATAATGGATAATTAGTTTACGAATTACAAAGATAAGAGGGGTTACACATGAAATCATATATGACCCACCGGTTAAAGGAATACCGAGAAGGAAATGAAAATAAAGGGCGCCTGCTTGTCAGCTGTCCCGATCAGCCTGGAATTGTCGCTGCTGTTTCGGCTTTTCTGTTTGAACACAGAGCGAACATTATAGAGTCGAATCAATATACGACTGATCCTGAAGGCGGACGCTTTTTTCTCAGAATCGAATTCGACTGCGACGGCATTCGCGAGAAAAAAGAACAATTAAAACAGGCATTTGCATCTATCGCTGAGCCGTTTAATATGACGTGGAGTTTAACGATGGCAAGTGAATTAAAACGCGTCGCTATTTTCGTTTCAAAAGAGCTTCACTGTCTGCATGAACTGATTTGGGAATGGCAAAGCGGGAATTTATTGGCCGAAATCGCGGTTGTCATCAGTAACCATGAAGATGCAAGAGAGCTGGTCGAACCGCTGAACATCCCATTCCACTATATGAAAGCGAACAAAGATATCAGGGCCGAAGTTGAAAAGCAGCAACTTGAATTGCTTGATCAATATGGCATTGATGTCATAGTTCTTGCCCGTTATATGCAAATTTTGACGCCGGACTTTGTTTCTGCTCATCCGAACCGGATCATTAACATCCATCATTCCTTCCTGCCCGCCTTTATCGGAGCCAATCCGTATAAGCGCGCCTATGAACGGGGCGTTAAATTAATCGGTGCCACGTCCCATTATGTGACAAATGATCTTGATGAAGGCCCGATCATTGAACAGGATATTGAGCGCGTCGATCACCGCGACAACACAGACGCTTTGAAAAACATTGGCAGAACGATTGAACGCAGCGTTTTGGCCCGAGCTGTGAAATGGCATTTGGAAGACCGCGTTATCGTTCATGAAAATAAAACGATTGTTTTCAATTAAGATGAACAGTCCGTCCGAGAGGCGGGCTGTTTTATCTTATTGACAAATAATTCTTGACAAGAGTCTTTTTTCTTTGCATAATATAAAAAAATCATTGAGCGTTGAAGAGGACTAGTATGCAGATCTTTCTGTGACAGAGAGCAAAATGACTGGCTGAAACATTTTGCCGCATGAAACCTGCTGAACCTGCCTCGGAGTCTTAGGGGGAAAACCTAGGCGCATAACCTGGCGTTACAGGGAAGCGGAATATGTGTGAAGCATGTTCAAACAAGGTGGTACCACGGAAAGCCCATTTCGTCCTTATATGAGGATGAAATGGGCTTTTTTATTGCAATGATGGCGTTAGAAGCCACGGAGGTAAGAAAATGAAAAAACAAAGAATCGTTGTGAAAATCGGAAGCAGTTCCCTCACCAATAGCAAAGGGAGCATTGACGAGGCGAAAATCGCTGAGCATGTCCAGGCTATTTCTTTTTTGAAAAAGGCTGGGCATGAAATGATTTTAATCACATCTGGAGCGGTGGCGGCCGGTTTTTCAAGCCTCGGCTACCCGGCGCGGCCCGTCACGATTAAAGGCAAGCAAGCGGCAGCCGCAGTCGGTCAGACCCTCCTAATGCAGCAATATATGAATCAATTTAAACAGTATTCTCTTACTCCGGGACAAATCCTTTTGACGAGAAATGATTTTTCGAAAAGAGAACGGTATCGAAACGCGTATGCGACCATAATGGAATTAATTGAACGAGGCATTGTGCCGATCATTAATGAAAATGATTCAACGTCTGTTGAAGAGCTGACCTTTGGTGATAATGACATGCTTTCAAGTTTGGTCAGCGGTTTAATTCACGCCGATCAGCTGATGATCCTCACCGATATTAACGGGCTTTACGACGCCAATCCGAATGACAACCCCGAGGCGAAGCGATTTGACTATTTGGCTGACATCACTCCCGAATTATTGGGCTATGCGGGCTCGACAGGCTCTAAAGTCGGCACGGGAGGCATGAAATCTAAGCTTTTGGCCGCAAAAACGGCTCTGTCCCTCGGCGTGAAGGTCTTTATCGGAACAGGCAAAGGTGCTCATAAACTGTCTGATATTTTAAACGGGAACGGAGACGGCACATATGTCGGCGATCAAGACTTATCATCTGTGAACAACAGAAGGCAGTGGATTCAGTTTCATTCTCCTATTTCAGGAAAAATCATCATCGACGGAGGGGCCGAGCAGGCAATGGCCTATAAAGGTGGCAGCCTTCTGCCGGCAGGCGTGGTTGATGTGAGAGGCAGTTTTTCAAAAGGAGCCGTTGTGGAAGTGATGGGACCAGGCGGAATAATCGGCAAAGGCCAAACATATTACTCATCCGAGGAAATTATGGCGGTGAAGGGAAAACGCAGTGATCAGCTTGATTACACAAAAACGTATGAGGTCATACACAGGGATGACTGGGTCAATCTAAAAGAGTAGGGGGCGTAAACATGAGTGAAGTAGTTATAAAAGCGAATCTGGCGAAGGAAGCAGCAGCCGACATGATCTTAAAAACAACGCAGGAGAAAAATGAAGCGCTGCGTATTATTGCAGGAGGCCTTCGGAATGAGATTCAATTTTTATTAACAGAAAACACAAAAGACATCGAAGCCGGAAAAGAAAAAGGCTTAACACCGGACGTGCTTGATCGGCTGACCTTAGATGAAAAACGCATACTTGACATAGCTGACGCAGTTGAACTGCTCGTCGGCTTAGAAGACCCAACCGGTGAAAAACTGGAAACAATCGAAAAAGACAACGGCCTGTTGATTGAAAAAGTCCGTGTTCCGCTCGGAGTTGTCGGTATGATTTATGAAGCCAGACCGAATGTGACCGTTGATGCAGCGACTCTGTGCCTGAAAACAGGAAACGCTGTCGTTCTCCGTGGAAGCTCTTCCGCGATTCACAGCAATAAAGCACTTGTCCGTGTGATTCACAGCGCTCTTGAACAATCGGCGCTGCCGGTTCATGCGGTTCAGCTGATAGAAGACACAAGCAAAGAGACAGCCAAACAGCTGTTTACATTAAATGATGGGCTGGATGTGTTAATTCCGCGCGGAGGCAAAAACCTGATTGATTTGGTGGTAAGAGAGTCAACAGTGCCCGTTTTAGAAACCGGCGCCGGCAACTGTCATATTTTCATAGATGAATCAGCAGACCGCAAAATGGCGGAAGAAATTGTCGTAAACGCCAAAACCCAGCGCCCTTCCGTATGTAATGCGATTGAATCCTTACTTATCCATCAAAAGTGGGCGGAGCAGCATGGCAAGGAACTGCTGGATCACCTGGAAAAAGCAGGTGTGGAAATTCGCGGCGATGAATTCATCTGTAAGCTCCATCCTTCAAGCGTTAAGGCTGATGAAACGGATTGGGAAACAGAATATCTGGCGAAGGTACTCAGTGTCAAGACAGTTGAGGATGTACAGGGAGCCGTCCGCCATATTCAAACGTACGGCACAAACCATTCTGAAGCGATTTTGACTGAAAACGATAGGAACGCCTCTTATTTTCAAACTGCAGTGGATGCAGCCGCTGTTTACCATAATGCGTCAACCCGTTTTACAGACGGTTTTGAATTCGGGTACGGCGCGGAAATCGGCATCAGCACGCAAAAGCTTCATGCGAGAGGGCCGATGGGGCTTCCTGCTTTGACTTCAACAAAATATTTTATCAAAGGAAACGGACAAATACGTGTGTAAATCAAGTGTGGCAAAAACTTATCCCTGCGAGGGATAAGTTTTTTTGTATGAGAAAAAATTGACACATGCATTTACATTGTGTACAATTAAATTGTGGACGATATAAGAGGAGGATAAAACAATGACAAATACATTATTTACGGCATCGGTTTCTGCTGTCGGAGGAAGAGAAGGAAGAATCGTTTCATCTGATCGGGTTCTTGAGCTGGACGTGGCAATGCCGGGTACGCCAAGAGCAAAAAAAGTAGAAAAAGCGACAAACCCTGAACAGCTGTTTGCTGCGGGATATGCGGCATGCTTTGACAGCGCCCTTCAGCTTGTGGCCAGAAAAGAACGCCTTAAAATTGAAACAGAGGTCACAGCGAATGTCAGCCTTTTAAAAGACGAAGAAGATCAAGGGTTCAAGCTAGGCGTGACATTACAGGTGAAAGGCATGGGAATCGCCAAATCAGATCTAGAAACACTTGTTCAAAAAGCGCACGGAGTCTGCCCGTATTCAAAAGCAACCTCCGGCAACATTGATGTCACTCTTGTTGTGGCTGAATAAATAAATGAGGATGCCCTCCAAAAGAAGGCATCCTCATTTTTCATTATGCAATGTTTCCAATAAATTGTAGAGAGACGTTTTTAACTGTCTTAATTCGTCTTCAGATTGACCTGTATGCCCAAGCATGGCGGCGGGAATATCAGCCGCTTCACCTTTCAGCGACTTTCCGGCCTCTGTCATTTTGATGGTCACCGACCGTTCATCTTCAAGAGATCGCTCTCTTACAATCAGTCCATTCTGTTCCATCCGCTTCAGCATAGGAGTCAAAGTACCGGAATCCAAATACAGCAGTTCGCCCATTTTTTTCACATTCAGCTCTTCATGCTCCCATAATAAAAGCAGCGCTAAATATTGCGGGTATGTCACATTCAGCTTATCCAGAAGAGGCTTGTACTGTTTTGTCATTTCCCGTGAACTTGCGTAAAGCAAAAAACAAAGCTGATTTTCAAGTTTCATATGTTCAAATTCTTTTTTTGCCATCATTCTTCACCAACTCTTTATAACGTTATTTTCTATTGTAGCTGAAATTGCGCTTTTTTCCTATTTTTGCACCGGATATTCGTTGTCCAGGTTTAAAAACGGTCAAAAGGGAAATATAACAATTAAGAACAATGAGGAGGTATAATCACATGGGATCACTATTTACAGCAAAAGCAACCGCTAAAGGCGGAAGAGCAGGCCATATTAAATCAGATGACGGCGTACTGGATTTTAATATCGTAATGCCGAACGCAAAAAAAGACGGAGAAACAGGAACAAATCCTGAGCAGCTGTTTGCAGCGGGATATGCAGCATGCTTTGGCGGAGCCCTTGAGCATGTTGCCAAGGAACAAAAGATTGACATCGATTCAGAAGTGGAAGGCCAAGTCAGCCTCATGAAAGATGAAAGTGACGGCGGCTTTAAAATCGGAGTGACACTTGTTGTCAGCACAAAAGGGCTTGACGAGGGAAAAGCTAAAGAACTTGTGGAAGCAGCCCATGATTTTTGTCCGTATTCGAAAGCGACAAGAGGAAATGTTGATGTCCAATTAAAATTAAAATAACAGCTTGATCCTAACATCCTGAGCCACTTTCTCAGGATGTTTTCTTATGCAGAACAAAACCAAAAGTAATGATCTCTGCTTCTAAAGAATATTATACGGTATAGACTCTTCCAGTATGGAACACCATGAGAAATGAGGGAGAAATTATGTCTCTTCCAAACATACCCAATATCACCCCGGGCATTTCACTCACCAGATGCGAAACCCTGAACCTCCTTCTTTCATCCGTTGCCATGGAAGAAATAGGACTCTCCGCTATTTTACAGGCAGAAGCAGAAAAAATTCAAACCTGCCTGTCGGCTGAAAATCATCCTCCTTTTCATGAATTATTAGAGATGAATAGAAGCGTAGAACGGCTTTTGCGCACCGTTATGAAATCCCAGCTGCTATTGCAAACAAAGCTGGAGGACATCATTTATCTGCAAGAATCTGAAAGCTGCATAGATCCTGAAGATCCCGGCGAACCTGAAGACCCAGAAGATCCTGAAGATCATGGAGATCCTGAAGATCCTGGCGATCATGAAGACCATGGAGATCATGAAGATCATGAAGACCCTGAAGACTCTGATGATCCAAACGATCTGGATGATTCAGAGCCCCCTCACAGACATGATCCATGTGACGATTTATTTTACGGCCGCATTGATTGCTGTGAGTGTGAAGAATGTGAGGAATGCGATGAACAAAAGTGATTCAATAGAGGGCGGGAGGTGACCGGAGTGCCGCATCCAGACATGAAAAAAGCCCGCCATCAAACCGTCAAAGCACTTCATTGCCTCACCGTTGCCCTATTAAGGCTGTTAAGTACAACCATCAATACAAGGGTAAACACGAGGGTAAACACAAGTTTTAAAGAAGAGGTCCGGCTGTTTTCTGTGTTATGTCAGTGGCAAAAAGAGACGGGCGGACGGCTGCTTTTGATGATCAGTAATGAAAGAGAAGATGTATGTTTATATAGGCAGCATGTGAAAAAAATGCGGTGCCTCATGAAACATACCAAGCATTTCATCACAGAATGCCCGCCATCCTTTAAACAGCATCCCGCCACAAATCTCGCCATTTGGCATATCGAAGAATGGCTGGAGGGAGAAAATAAACAGACGGCAGAAGCCGCTATAAAGCAGTGCGGGCGCAACTATACTTTCAGTAAAGGAAAGCCCGCTCCCCCTTGGTTTAATCAACAACTTCTATACAGAAAAAGGTGAGACTGATGAATGAAAAAACGGAACCCAAGCTGACATTGTGCATGATTGTGAAGAATGAAGAGCGGCATATATCCCGTTGTTTATCAAGTGTACAAGATATTGCCGACGAGATTGTGGTTGTCGATACGGGTTCAGAAGATCATACCGTTCAAATTTGCAAAAGCTTTAATGCAGAGGTGTACAGCTATGCATGGGAAAACGATTTTGCAAAGGCGAGAAATGCCGGGCTGCAGCACGCTAAAGGAGACTGGATTTTGTTTTTAGACGCAGATGAAGAACTTGATCAAGAGACAGGAAGCATATTGCCGTCGTTATTACATGATGACCTTCCTTCTCTCGGACTTTTAAAAATCATCAGCTATACAGGAAAGCAATGGGATGAAAATGAAGCGTTCGAAAGTATGCAGACGAGGCTGTTTCGCAATCATCAGGGCATTTCTTTTAAAGGGAAAATTCATGAAACATTAGATTTAGAAGAAGGGGAAGATCATACTGCTTATTTTTCTCTTCCATGCAACATTCATCATTACGGCTATTTAGACCAAGAAGAGAAATGGAAACAAAAGCATAAGCGAAATATAAGCATCTTAAATGAAGAGTTTTCACAAAAAACATCTGACCCATGGCTTATCTATCATTTGGCAAGTGAATGCTACAGAGTGAAAGAATACGAAAAAGCGCTGCATCTGGTGAATGGATCAATTTTTCAATTTTTAAGCGAGCAGCGGATGCCGCCATCCCTTCTTTACTTTTTAAAATATACCATTTTGCTGGAACTGAAACGGTACGAAGAAGCGGAGCAAGGCATTGACAAAGCCCTTCAGCTCTATCCTGACTATGTCAACCTGCATTTCTGTAAAGGGGTTATTTTATATCATTTAAACAAATACAGGGCGGCGATTAAAGCGTTTGAGATAAGCACACAAACAGAAAGCAAACATATTGAGCACATCATATTAAAAGGAGCATCCGATTTTAGGGCATTTTATTACATGGGGGCTTGCCATGCTGAATTAAATCATGACATGACGGCAATCGCCTATTTAAAAAAGGCTGTCAAAATCAATCCCCGGTTTAAAGATGCCCAAACGCTCCTCTCCCAATTAAAAAAGGATCAGCGCACAAGAGCCTGATCTTTTTTTCTTTTTCATTTAGGATAAACGGATAATGGACAGCGCAGCTCCTGCACTTCCGCCGAGAAGGGCGGCGGCTCCTAACAAACCGAAAAGCTGAAGCTGGATTGTGCTTCCCGCGGCAAGAGTGGTGATAAAGGAGTTGTTGAAATTAGATAAAGGAACGGCCGGAGAAATAATAGAACTTGTAAAGGCTGAGCCGTTAATTAATATTCGGGAGCTTACAAGCAGACCTGCTGTCAAATTGATTTGATATGAAATATAATAACGCCCTGCAGGTCCCACAGTAAAGACAGTGTTAGCGCCATTCACCGTAATGTCAGCAGAGAGGTTTTGATCGCTAGGCAGGGGAATGGTGGTGCCGCCTGCAACAACGGCTATTAAGCCGCCAGTAGTATTACTTGCGAAGCCGGAAGTTGCGGTCAAGCCTGTGCCGGTAATGCCAGTCGGTCCGGTCACCCCTGTAGCGCCGGTAAAGCCGGTCGGCCCAGTGATGCCTGTGGCACCAGTAAAACCGGTTGGTCCGGTTACGCCTGTCGCTCCTGTTACCCCGGTTACCCCCGTAGCGCCAGTAAGGCCAGTAGGCCCAGTAATCCCCGTCGGTCCGCTGACCCCTGTAGCACCAGTCGTACCCGTCACGCCCGTTGGTCCAGTCACCCCAGTTATGCCGGTAATTCCCGTCGGTCCGCTGACCCCTGTAGCACCAATCGTACCCGTCACGCCCGTCGGTCCGGTGGCACCAGTGACCCCTGTGGCGCCAGTAATACCGGTCGATCCAGTAACCCCGGTTACGCCTGTGATACCCGTCGGTCCGGCTGAAGCCAAGAGGGTATAATCAGCAGAAGCGTCTGGGAAGCCTGCGGGGGAAGCAGTATTCACCACGTATGAACTTCTGTTGTACAGCACAACTTGCCCGACCGTGTAAGTAGGGGCAACAAGCGGATCAAATACAACGATTCCTTGTAAACCGGCTCCGGTTACCCCCGTCGGCCCTGCAAGCGTAGGGATATTTGCAATACTGTCCAACTTTGATCCAAGCAGCAACTCTTGTTTCATTAAGCTATCCAGCGTGTCTCGGACGCTGGCACTCATGTTAAGAACATCGTCAAGTGTAGAAGGCGGACCTGTCAGGCCGGGAAGGGTCCCGAGCGTGTATTGGATTTTTTCCCCTTCGGCGTTGAGAATATGGGCCATCCCCAGTTCTTCCATTGCAATTGAAGATAGCAAAAGGTTGATGGTATCATCTCTCGAAAGTGTAACGACCGGAGTAATATTAGGAAAATTAGGTTGTGACATCATGTCCCTCCTTATCAAAAAATAGTCAATGTGGGGTGAAGTCTTTTTAAGCCGCGGTTCAATGAGAATTTTGTCCCTGTTATTTGCGTGAACGCACTGCTATACATGTATATTCATCGAATATGTCCATATTTCAGGTCTGCTTCTTCATTTATAAAACGCCTGCTTGTAACAGCAGGCGTTTAATGGATGGTATCAGTATTCTTTTTTATTGGAAAAAGCTTGCCAAGCCTTAAAAGGAGATAAGTGTTCCGAAAGATAAACTTGACGGAATGGTATAATCCTTTCTGGCAGCGGCTTTTCAATTTCATCATATATAAATGAATCATCAAATCCGGCGTTTGCTGCATCAGTATGCTCAGAAGCATAATAAACCGCCTTTGGCCTAGCCCAATAAATAGCGCCCAAACACATTGGACAAGGCTCACAGCTTGTATAGAGAATACAATCATCGAGCTGATAAGACCCAAGCGCTTTACATGCGTTTCTGATCGCCGTTACTTCCGCATGGGCTGTCGGATCATTGCTTGTTGTCACATTATTTTGCCCCTCCGCAATAATCTTTCCGTCCTTTACTATAACTGCTCCGAAAGGACCGCCGACCCCGGCATTCACCCCTTCAGCAGCCAGCTCGACAGCACGTTGCAAGAACTCGTTATGATTCATCCAAAAACCCCTCCAGTTGATCGAATAATATAAGTATAGCCGAAATGAAATTGAAAGAACATTCTCGAAAAAGGATAAAAGACACAAACATTTTAGAACATTTATTACAATAAGAAATAGGAGGAGGGAGAAGATGTTAACTTTGTATATCGTCAGACACGGCCAGACGGAATGGAATACGGAGCACAGAATGCAGGGCTGGCAGGACTCTGATTTAACAGCAGAAGGATTAAGGCGTGCCCGCGCACTTGGAGAACGGCTGAAACATACAGACTTTCAAAAGGTTTACATAAGTACAAGCAAACGAACAGAAGATACAGCGAAAGCCATATTAGGCAATCGCCAGGTGCAGCTCGAAAAGGAAGATCTATTTAGAGAAATGTCGCTCGGAACATGGGAAGGAAAGAAGCAAGAAGACATTGAAAAAGAAGAACCTGAACGCTTGCATGCTTATTTTCATCAGCCTACAGCATATCAGCCTGCAGACGGGGAAACCTTTGCGGACCTTCAACAAAGGGTTAAATGTGCTCTTCACATGCTGACAGACCGTCATCAGTCAGGCAATGTCCTGCTGGTGACCCACTCTGTCTTTATTTTAATGCTGCTGAATATTGTGAAGAAGCGGGGAATCTCAGAGGTGTGGAATTCCTCTTACATACATGATACGTCACTGACACTTTTAACAATTGATGCAGCCGGAACGATAACAATTAAAAAAGAGGGGGATGGGGAGCACCGGGAAAGTACTGTCTCTCTATAGAAAACAGCATGTCGACAAACCCCCGCATTTCAAATAAAAAGGAGGCAACGGCTAAAGCACGGGGCTCTGCCCGAACGCCGTTATCACCTCCTGTGAAAGTCCGCTCGATTAAACACGCGGAAAGACGGACAAAAGCCAGATCATGTATCATGACCTGGCTTTTGTCATAGCAGAAACCATCCGCTTGGCGGATGATTTCTGGCAAATATCTTTATACGAGCTGACTTTGCTTCGCTCTCGCTTGTTTGGCCGCTTCGACCATATTTTTTAGTGCTGCGATGGTTTCTTCCTGATGTCTTGTTTTCAATCCGCAGTCAGGGTTAACCCAGAAACGGTCTGTCGGACAGACAGTGAGCGCTTCGTCGATGATTTTGTAAATTTCTTCAGTCGGCGGTACACGCGGACTGTGAATGTCATATACGCCCAGCCCGAGTCCTTTCAGGTAAGGGTGGTCTTTCAAGTAGTCTAAGAATCCGCCATGGCTTCGGCTGTGCTCAATTGTGATGACATCCGCATCAAGGTCATTAATCGTGTCCACAATATCTTCAAAGTTGCTGTAACACATATGCGTATGAATCTGTGTATCATTTTTCACGGCAGACGTTGTTAGCCTGAATGCCTCGGCAGCCCACGTCAAGTATTCTTCCCAATCGTTTTCTTTTAATGGAAGGCCTTCGCGCAGAGCAGGCTCATCCACTTGGATAATTTGAATGCCCGCATCCTCCAAAGCTTTTACCTCTTTACGAAGCGCCAGCCCGATTTGGAAGGCGATTTCTTTTCTTGAAATATCGTTCCGAGGGAATGACCAGTTTAAAATCGTAACAGGACCTGTCAGCATTCCTTTGAGTTGCTTGGATGTTAACGATTGGGCGTAAACTGTGTCTTTCACCGTCATCGGTTCGATAAATTCAACATCCCCGTAAATAACTGGCGGACGTACGCAGCGTGATCCATATGATTGTACCCAGGCGTATTTTGTAAAGGCGAAGCCCGCAAGCTTTTCACCGAAGTATTCGACCATATCAGTCCGCTCAAACTCCCCGTGAACAAGGACATCGAGATCCAGTTCTTCCTGAATGTCAATCCATCTTTTTGTCTCAGCGTTGATGAATTCCTGATATTGTTCATTAGACCATTCGCTTTTACGCCATTTTTGGCGTGCGCTCCGGACCTCAGCAGACTGAGGGAAGCTTCCGATCGTTGTTGTCGGGAGAAGCGGCAGACCCAATGATTCATTTTGTATTTTCAAGCGTTCCTCAAACGGGATCGGACGCTTGAAGTCTTTTTCAGTTAATTGATTAAGCTCTTGCTTTTGCTCAGAATTTGCGCCTGTCGCAAACTGTTTCAATGCCTGCAGATCAGCTTTAGCCTGTTGAATGTCTGCGCTGATGGCTGCTTTTCCTGACAGCAGCCCTTCCTTCAATGCAGAAAGCTCAGCTAACTTTTCTTTCGCGTAAGACAGACCGTTCAGCAAATCTTTTTCCAAGTGTTCGTCAGGGTGTTTCGCAACGGGAACATGAAGCAGGCTGTTAGAAGGCTGAATCCACAGTTCATCAATATCCGTGCTGCTGAGAAGGGCGAGGATCGCGTCCAGCCGTTCGTCAAGGTCAGTTTTCCAGATGTTACGTCCGTCAATCACGCCTGCTGCAAGCACTTTATCTTTCGGGAAGCCGTGCGCTTTCAGCTGTTCAAGATTTCGGCCTTTATCATGTACAAAATCAAGCCCGATTCCTTGGACTGGGTATGAAATCAATTCTTCATAAGCATCAACCGAATCAAAATAAGTTTGCAGAAGCACGTTAAGTCCGGAAAGCTCGGTTGTAATGGCTTGATATAGCTCTTTCGCTGCTGAAACATCTTCAGAAGAAGCTGTCACAAGCGCTGGCTCATCAATTTGAACCCATTGTACGCCTTCTTGTTCAAGTTCTTTTAAAAGCTGGACATAAAGCGGAACAAGGCGCTTTTGAATCTCTTTTGCTTCTGATTGCTCGTAGCCCTTAGCAAGCGTGACAAAGGTGTAAGGACCGACGATCACCGGTTTTGTTTCTACGCCAAACGCCTGTTTAACCCGGCGGTAGTCTTCAAGCTGTTTATTTCTGGTGAGTCGAAATTCAATATCCTTGTTATATTCAGGAACGATGTAATGGTAGTTTGTATTAAACCACTTTGTCATTTCACTTGATACAGCGTCTTTAATACCGCGTGCAAGGGCAAAATATGTATCTGTAGCGTCTGTTACATGTCTGAATCGTTCTGGAATCCAGTTGAAGCTGATCGCTGTGTCCAATACATGGTCATAGTGGGTGAAATCAGAAACTGGCACAATATCAATCTTTTGGTCAATCTGCGTTTTAACAGCAGTTAAAAACAATTCATCCATTTGTTTGAGGAACGTGTCCTTGTCGCTATTTCCTTTCCAGAAAGCTTCAAGCGATTTTTTCCATTCTCTGTTTAAACCAATTCTCGGAAAACCCAGATTCGATGTTTTGATCGTTGTCATTATTATTTTTCCTCCTTTTATATAAAACACTCTTTTCCCCGATAAAAAGGGGTCAAGAGGTTTTCTAACAATCGAAACAAAAAAGCCTCTTTCCCAAGAGAGAAAGAGGCTTTTATTCAAACGTCAGCCTCTCTTATCTCTCAGATAAATCTGATGGAATTAGCACCGTGCCTTAAAGAGACAAATGTCTCGGCGCGAAAATCAGTGCGCCCCATTTCACAATGGTATTACGGTCGGTTGCTGTTGGGGTCAAAAGGCCAATCCCTCGCCCAACTCTCGATAAGAGAAAATCTTATTAATTTTTAGAAAAGTTAAATCATTTGTTGGTAATCTTAACAGCTTTTCAAATTCATTGTCAATAAAAATTCGAAAATTCATTTCGAACTTTTTGGCAACGTTTGAAACAGGATAGAAGGATTACCAACGAAGTATATTATCGTGAAAAAATAAATCTATAGAGACAATAAGTGTGCCTGCTCTGCTTTTTCCGATAAAACATCAGGCGCGGTCAAATAGAGAAATCCATTGCCGGCCAGTGTTTTGGAATATTGAAGCGGCAGAGTGCGGCGCACAAGCTGCGCATAAATTTCAGACTCTGACAGCGTTCTTTGGAACGCGTCTTCTTCAAATCCTTTAATCAAAGCAAGCGCTCCGCTGACGTGGGGGGCGGCCATTGAAGTGCCTGTCAGTTTTCCATACTTCTTATTCGGAAGAGTGGACAAAATATTTTCCCCGGGAGCAACAAGGTCGATTTCTTTATTGGCGTTTGAAAATTCTGACGATTCACGCGCGACCGATACAGATCCGACGGCGATGACTTCGTTATAAGCGGCTGGATAAGAAAGCTCTTCAGTACGCTCATCTCCGTCACCTTCGTTCCCGGCGGCGCAAACGACAAGCACTCCGTTTTTCACGGCGTTTGAGACGGCTTCCTGCAGCTCAGGCACATCACTCGGTCCGCCGAGCGACATAGAGATAATATCAACCTTTTGCTCCACAGCATAGTTAATGCCGTTGATAATCCACTCGTACTGTCCGCTTCCGCTTTCGCCTCCCAGAACTTTAACGATTAAAAGGCTTGCTTCCGGTGCGACACCTGCGATGCCGCCGTTTGAATCATTAGCGGCGATCGTTCCTGCGACGTGTGTTCCATGGCCGTTGTAATCAGAAATGGCGTCTTCCTTGCCGCCGTCATCGTCAGTAAAGTTCTTGCCGCCGATGATCTGATTTTTTAAATCAGGATGCTCCGTATCGCAGCCGGTATCCAGCACAGCGACCGTCACATTCTTCCCTTTAAACCCTTTCTCCCACAATTCTGGCGCCTTAATCACTTTAATACCCTCTGGAAGCTCGTTCACATCCATAATCTTCTCATTTGTGACATACGGGATCAAGCGGATTTCACCATTCATAAAAAAGCCCTCCTTTTTTATGCTTGCAAGTGGATACAAGGGTGTTGCTTCCATTATATGAAAATAGAATAGAAACGGATAGAGTCATTTGAATTATTTTGAAAATAGAGAAAAGAAGAAAATGAACTAAATATTTTGAAAATAATGTATTTTAAGAGAAAAACAGCAAATTAAGGAAGGACTATAGATATGGCTGGGATTCAGCTCTTTGTCGAGTTATAATAGATTTTGGGAAAGGAGCAAAGCAATGAAACTGAATGAGAAATTATTTACGTTTTTTTCTGACCATGTTGAACAAATGGCTAAAGAATGGATCGACACAATGGAAGAAACCGATCCGGATTCTATCTATGCCTTAAAAGATCCAGTTGTGGTTGAGGAACTGACTGAGCAGGATAAAGAGTTTTACAGAAATCTCAACCAAATGTATATTAAGCCTGAAAAAGAATTTCTGCAAGTATTTCAAGAATGGGTTATCGAACTCACAAACGATCAGAAACATCTAGATACGCCTGTCCAATACGTAATCCGTGAATTTATGAGAAACCGGACATTATATAAGAAGTATTTTGACACGTTTGTTGCATCGAACTCATCTGAGTTTGCAGAAGGGGAAAGTAAGAAGTGGGCTGATTTGATTGTAAAGGTGTTTGATTTTACGATCTATACATTTGTGGATCATGCTGAGAAAAATGCTAAAAAACAATTAAATGCGCAGAGAGAAATGATTTTAGATTTAAGTTCCCCTGTCATTACTCTCAGCCAAAGAACTGCTCTCCTTCCGCTTGTAGGGGATATTGATACCGAACGGGCAAAATTCATACTTGAAAATACGCTTGACGCCTGTGCGAAAAGACGTGTTGAGCATTTATTAATCGACCTTTCAGGTGTGGTGGTTGTGGATACGATGGTGGCCCACCAAATTTTCAAATTAATCGAGGCGCTTACTTTGATCGGTGTCAGCTCTACTTTGTCAGGAATAAGGCCGGAAATCGCCCAGACGGCTGTCCAGCTGGGGGTTGATTTTACGAATATCAAAATCAAAGCCAACCTTGCTCAAGCTCTCAACTATGATAAATAAGGTAATCACAATATGAAAAAGCCACTATTTTAAAATAGTGGCTTTTTCACGTCAAGAAAAGCATAAAGAGATAAAAAAGCTAACGCTGAACAGTAAAAGCACCAGAAAGAAAAACAGCCAATCACGGGGTGCGACCGTAAGGGTTCTGTAGTACGTCCGATTCCGGATGCCGGTAAAGCCTTTAGATTCCATCGCAATTGCCGTCCGTTCAGCTTTTCTGATGGCGCTCGCCAGTAAAGGAATCGTATATCGCTTCATAGCTGCGAGCTTTTCCCGCAATCCGTTTTCGGACGCGCCGCCTCTGATTTTGTGCGCCTGCTGAATGATCTGAACTTCGTCTTTTAACAGCGGAAGAAAACGAAAGCCTGCGATAATGCCGTACGCAAGCTTCGGCGAAAGCCTGCACTGCTGAACAAGGCTGAGCATAAATAATATCGGATCAGTCGTGAAAATAAACATCATGGAAAGGGCCGAAAAGCATAAAATACGAAAACCGAGTGAAATGCCTACCAAAGCATTTTCGCGGTTTATTTCAAAAGGGCCGGCTTCAAATAATAAATTGTCAGCGGTCGTCGGCACTTTACCGAAGACTGCCGCTGTCCACATACATCCGGCTGCCAAAATCAGAAAGGGGATCGTAAACAGGAGCCATTTTTTCAGAGAAATTCGTGCCGCCGACAGAACCCCGACTACGATAATCACATAAAAACATGCTGGAGTGTAGGGGTTATAAATGAACGACAGCATCACCACACAGCAAAACACAGCAGCAGCTTTTATTGTCGGATTAATGGTTTGTAATTGCTGGTTCATAATGTTCCTCCTGCTGTTTATGGTGCAGCCATTCATATTGAAGCGGCCATGCCAGTTTTGCTTGTTGAACAATTTCATTCTGCTCTGAAAATAACGGCGCCGGAGCCCCTTGATAAACCAATTTTGTGTCGTGAAGCACAAGAACGTTGTCGGCAAAAGCTGAGACAAGCTCCATGTCATGTGTAATCATCAAAACAGCTGTTCCGGCCGCCTGGATGCTTTCAATCAGCTCCATACATTCCGCAGCGGTTTTCGCATCTTGCCCGAAGGTCGGCTCATCCAAAAGTAAAATCTTCAGGTCGTGCATCATCATAGTGGCGACGCTCAGCCGCCGTTTTTGCCCCTGGCTTAAAGCGAAGGGATGATGGGTGAGAACATGGTCAAGGCCGAAACGCCGCAAAAGATCATGCGCTTTTTCGGCTGCATCCTTTTGGTGTTTATGTCCGAAGACCAGCTCGCCAAATACCGTATCAGCGACAAACTGATGCTCGGGGTTTTGAAAAACAAATCCCATCTGCCTTCGCAACTCGTTTTCAGAAAAAGAATGAAGCGGTTTGCCGAACAGGCGAATTTCGCCGCTTTTCGGTTTATAGAGCCGTGCGAGAACTGATAAAAGCGTTGATTTTCCCGTTCCGTTCGGTCCGACGACAGCCGTCAATGATCCCGCGCGAAGTGAAAAGCTGATGTCTGAGAAGATCGCCCGCTGCCCTCTTGAAAACGAAAGCCCGTTTACCTCTAACACATCCTCAGTCAGAGGGAGGTTCTTGCCTTCTTTGAAAGCGGGAAACGGCTGTGTAAACAACATCTCTTTCGACAAAGTAAATGGTACGCTCAAGCTTTCCTGCATGGCTGCGACATGAGGAATGGCAACGCCGATCTTTTTCAGTTCTTCTGAACGGAATTGAAAGATATCCGGTGTTTCACCATCCATCACTTTCTGCCCCGATGCGTCAAGCACAATTGTCCGTTCCGCCCAAGGCGCCCACTCGTCAAGCTGGTGCTCAATGACGAGAAGCCCGAAGCCCTTTTCCTCCTGCAGCTCCTTTATTATGTGAACAAAGCTGCGTGCTGAATGAGGATCAAGCAGAGAAGTCGGTTCGTCCAGAATAATAAGATCAGGTTCCATCGCCAAAATACAAGCCAGCGCGACTTTCTGCTTTGTTCCCCCGGACAGGGCTGAGATAGTTTGACCCTTCAAGCCGGTTAAATCGAGTTTTACTAATACATCGTCGATTCTCTCTTTCATTTCTTCCTTGGGCATTTGCAGGTTTTCCAACCCAAAAGCGATTTCATCTTCAACCGTGAGCATGCAAAACTGCTGGTCTGGATCTTGAAAGACCACCCCGATATGTAAAGAGGGCTTTTCTGCTGCTTGAAAATCTTCAATGTTTTTTTGGAAAAGTGAGATGCGCCCAGTCTGCGTTGCATCACAAGCTTCTGGGTAAAGGCCGTTTATACAGAGGGCCAGCGAGCTTTTGCCGCATCCGCTAGGCCCGAGCAATAGTGCCCGTTCTCCCTTTTGAATCTGAAACGACAAGTCTTTAAAAATTGGCTTTTCATCTTCCTCGTAGGAAAAAGTCAGCCGGTCGATGCTGAGGAGTTCATTAGAATCCTGCATGCTGGGACACCTGTTTCCGTTTCTTCTTCAGTTCTTTTCCGAACGCCATGCCGTTTAATACGCCGGTGTAGGCGAGTGAGTCACTGATAACTTTTCCGAGAAGGCCTGCAAGCAGCGCTCCGGAAAACAGACGAATGATGAGCATGAGCAGTAAATAGCCTGGCGACAGTGCAGCATATCCGGCCACGAATAGGTCATAAATAAAGCTTGTCACTGACGAGCCCATCCCTGCAAGAAGGAGAATAGGGAGAGAATACACTCTCCAGCGCGCGGCAAGAAAGACCGCTTCAGCGCCAAGACCTTGAACAAGTCCCACCACAATCACCATCGGACCGGACGGATTGCCGAGCAGGCATTCAACAAACGCGGCAATGGTTTCTGAAATGAGCGCCGCGCCGGGTTTTCTGATGATATAAGCGGCAATAATAGAAACGATAAACCAGATGCCGTAAATCGGTTCATAGCCCATCGGACCGAAGAAACCTGCAAGCACATTTCCGAAATGCGTAAATAATAAATAAATAACGGCAAATACAACACTGATGACAGACATAACAACGATTTCTCTAACCTTCCAGCTTTTCATTTGATCCCTGCTTTCTTGACGGACTGTTTGCCGAGAAGTTCACAGTCATCGTCACATGGTTTGTTTTTTCTTCTGCGAGCCGGAATGCGGCCTCCAATGTGCGGAACACATCGTGAGCGTCTCCATCAAGCTCGCTTGCATAATGCACACCCTGCACAAAAGTGCCTTGCGCTTTAGCGATATCGACCGCTTCTGAAATAATGCCCATATAATCCGGTTCATTCATTGGATAGAGCGCAAACTGACATGGGGCCTCCGCTTGGATCTCACGGGTATTTTCGTCATTCAATCTTTTGTCATCTTCAAAAAGAAACGAATCACCCTGTGTATCACCCGGGCAGCCGATAGAAAAGGTTCCGTTCATGACGATGTGTTTTCCGCTTTTGGCTGCGTGAAGGTATACAGCTTTGGCGGCGTCAAATACATGATCCATTTTCCCGCGAAAGCATGTGCTGATATGATCTGTTTTCTGCCAAACCTTTGATGTATCGGTTTCCTTCAGCGCCAACATGATCACATTGATAAAATCATCTGTCATCGGGTATAAAGAAAATCGAAAACCGGCGATTCTGCTTGTGCCGCATACGTTGTTCATTTCTCCGACCTCCTGGTTGTTTTTAGGAAAATAAAAAACTGCATATCCATAGGGAATATGCAGTCATAGAACGGAAGACGCAAAAAAAGGCGTCGTATCGGTCATCCTGCACTTCCCCACGCTGGTATTATCCAGATCGGGTTATAAGGGATCAAAACGCGTGTTGCCGCGTTTTATCTCAGCCAAAATAGCACCCCTAGTGCTTTCGATATACAATTTTTTATTTTGAAATCATCATAGATGATAAGATAGGATTTGTAAACAGGGATAATCATTTTTTTCATATAGAGCAAGGAAAGGGTGATAGGATTTGGAAAAAGGGCACATTTTAATTGTGGAAGACGAGGAAAAAATCGCCAGAGTGCTTCAGCTGGAATTAGAATATGAAGGATATAAGGCCACGATTAAAGAAACCGGCACTGAGGGTCTGCGCGCTGCATTAGAAGAAAAGTTCGCCTTGGTTCTGCTCGATGTCATGCTGCCCGGTCTCAGCGGTCTTGAAGTGCTCCGCCGATTGCGGAAAACAGACATGCATACGCCTGTTATTTTATTAACCGCGAGAGACAGTATACCTGATAAGGTAACGGGTTTGGACATCGGAGCAAATGATTACGTAACCAAGCCGTTTGAAATTGAAGAGCTTTTGGCAAGAATCAGGGCGGCGCTCCGGCAAAACGGATCAGCCTCTGAAGATCCCGGCACATTTTTATCACTTGGTGATCTACAAGTGAATGAAAAGACGCGTGAGGTCAAACGGGCGGATCAAGAGGTTGAATTAACGCCGCGCGAATTCGATCTGCTCGTATTTTTGCTGAAGCATCCGCAGCAGGTGCTCACGCGTGAACAAATTCTTGCTTCTGTGTGGGGGTTTGATTATTTGGGAGATACAAATGTAGTAGATGTGTACATACGCTATATTAGAAAAAAGATGGACTACCCATACGAAAAACAGCTGATCCACACAGTCCGCGGGGTCGGATATGCAATCAAGGAGTAGACGATGAATCTAAAGACCAAAATCCACCTGTATACATCTTTATCGCTTTTCATATTGCTGATATTGATTCATACGGCAGTGTATCTTATTTTTTCATCTGCCCTGACATCAAAAGATGCCTCAATGTTAGCCGAAGAAACGGCCAATATTGCAGAAGCTCTCCATACCGCTGAATCAGAAGGGGTGGCCCTTGAGGATATGCTCCAAGCATACCTTCCGCCTAACGGGATGGTCAGAGTTGTTGATAAAGACAAAAAGGCCGTTATCACAGTGACAAAAGACAAAGCATACAAGAATTTTCCGAAAGTGTTTCATAGCGGGCAGACCGAAGAAGTGACAAAGCAGAATGGCATGCTGTACGCCGTCGCGGCTGTACCGGTCATTTGGACAGATGGCGAAGTTGTCTCGCTTCAGCTCATTGAAAGAGAGGAGCACACGGAAGAGAGCCTGCTGCTTTTGCGGATTATTTTAATCACGGCAAGCGCGGCGGTATGCATCGCTTCTTACTTTGCAGGCAGTCTGCTGGCGCGACGCATTGTCAATCCAATCAGAAGACTGATGAAGACGATGAAAGATATCCAAAGAGAAAAAACCTTCAAAACGATTTCGCTAAAGGGGCAGTCACACGATGAATTATACCAAATGGGGCTTACATTTAACCAAATGGCGGAGATGCTGAAAGAGCATTATGAAAAACAGCAGCAGTTCGTTCAGGATGCTTCGCATGAACTGAAAACCCCTATCACCGTTATTGAAAGCTACAGCAGCCTAATCAAAAGATGGGGAGCACAAAAACCGGAGGTGCTGGAAGAATCGGTCGAGGCGATTCACTCTGAAGCCATAAAAATGAAAAAACTGACGGATCAGCTTCTCACCCTTGCGAAATACCAGAAAGACATGAAGCTGGATGTGAAAACGATAGATATCATCGATTTGGCCCGTTCTGTTATTCAAACCTTACAAAGCGCCTATGGACGGGATATGATGCTGGAAACCGATTGGGAAAGCTTATATGTGACAGCGGACGAACAACGCATGAAACAGCTGCTGACCATTTTACTAGATAATGCCATCAAATACAGTTCAGAGCCTATTAAAGTTTTGGCCGGGAAAAACCAAGGCCTTCCTTTTCTTATTGTTCGGGATCACGGCATAGGCATACAAAAGCAGCATATCGAACATCTCTTTGAACGCTTCTACAGAGCCGATGAAGCACGAAACCGCAAAACCGGCGGAACAGGACTCGGCCTGTCGATTGCTAAGCAGATTGCTGACGAACACGGCATCGAGCTTACCATCGACAGCAAAGTAAATGAAGGTACGAGCGTAACCGTGCAATTTAAAAGGGGCGCTGATTTGCCATGACGAGGAGGGGTGCAATGAAAAAACGGACCAAAGCTATTTTCACAGCAGGTATTGCGATTATAGCGATAATCATCTGTGTCATCCTCATGATGAACCAAGCTCAGAAAGATGTGCTGTCAAAAGCGGCCATCCAGAAAAAAATCAGTGCCTCCTATGAAGGTGACATTACGGAGCTGGATACATCCTCCGATCAGAAAGCATATCTGCTGACGCTTGAAAATGAGAAAGGAATTTATGAGCTGAAAGCAGATGCGAAAACAGGCGCCATTCTTGATATGGACAGAATCAAACGCATCAACACGCCTTTGATAACAGAAAAAGAAGCAGAACAGCTTGCCTTAGCCAAAACGCCGGGAACTATCACTGAACGCACCCAAAAAAAAGACATTGCCGCATTTACTATTCAAAATGAAGGGGAGACCTATAAGGTCAAGGTGGATAAGCGTGCGAAAACAGTTGTTTCTTCTGAAAAAGTAAGCAAAAAAGGCGATAAACAAGCGACAAAAATCAGCCAAAAAGAAGCAAAGGCCATCGCTGTGAAAGAGGTTGGCGGAAAAGCGGATGATGCGGATCTCGAGGAAAGCGAAGGCACTCTCGTATTTGAAGTGGACATCGATCTTCCGAATGACAGGGAGGCTACGGTTAAAATTAATGCCTACACCGGCCGCATTGTCGGCATCGTGTATGAGGATTAATTTTTTTCTCATCAAATTCTCATCTTGTTCTTTCTTTCCTTTCATCTTCAGTGTGTAAGCTAGACTCATAACGAATGAAGGAGGAATGTAAGATGTTGAAGAAAAAATGGATGATCGGTGTATTGGCGGGTGCTTTAGCGGCAGGCGGATTCAGTTATAACGCCTTTGCCAAAGAAAATAACAGCCAAGTCACACAAAACGGTGTATCATCGGGTGCATTATCTGAAAAAGAAGCTGCCGAAATTGCAAAGACCGTAGTTGACGGAACGGTGGATGATATCGACAAAGAAATGTATGACGGAAAAGAAGCATATGAAGTCGAAATCGAAAAAGCCGGAGAAGATTATGACGTTTATGTGGATATCAATACAAAAAAACCCCTTAATGATCCGTTAAAAGAAAAAGAAGAGCAGGTCAGCCTGACAAAAGAAGAAGCTGAAAAGATCGCCTTAAAGCAAACAAACGGAACAGTGACAGAAAGCAAACTTGATGAAGACGACGGTGTGTACATCTATGAAATTGAGATCAAAACTGACCAGGGCACAGAAGCCGAATTTGACATCTCAGCAAAAGACGGCCGGATCATCAAGCAGGAGCTGGACGACTAAACCTCACACTATGTGAGGTTTTTTTTCTTGATAACGCGCCATCTTTTGGACAATCTAAACGTAAAAGGAGGCATGCCGCATGGACAAAAAAGAAGAACAGTACATTAATCAGGCTGAATACGTTCCCCATCCCACAAAAGAGGGGGAGTACGCGTTATTTCTGCATGAATCGTACCATCTGTTGTCAGAAGAGGACGAAACAGAGCAAACAGAATGAGGGCAAAAGCCCTTATTCTGTTTGCTGCATACAGCCGCCCAACGGATAAATTACTTTTTTAAGTTGACACAGCTTCTTTTTTTCTGTAACCTCAGGTGTGTCAATTACATTACGAACTTCGTTAGGTGAGGCTCCTGTATGGAGATACGCTGCTGCCCAAAAATGTCCAAAGACGCCAATGGGTCAACAGAAATCATCGACATAAGGTGATTTTTAATGCAGCTGGATGTTTTGCGTCCTATGCCATACAGTGCTAAAGCTCTACGATTGAAGGCGACCGCACGCTTATTTGCCGTGCTTTTTTCCCTTCAATCCGGAAGGGTTTTTTTATGCCCTGAAAACGAAATGATCATATAGTAAAAGGAGGTGCGGAGTATGGATTCTCCCCATTCGAGTCAATCTGAAGAAGTTCCCATATACAACAAGACCGCGAATCATTACATGATGAGGAGACGGCCTGCCGCACCTTCTGGCGAAGCCGGCACGTCTCCGTAAAGGAGGTACGAGTCCCGATGGTTCAAAACATGACCTACGATGAACTCATTTTACGCATTATCATTTTATTGAGAGATGGAAAGGTAAGGGACTTCCGCAGCATAATTGATGAACTTCAGCCTTATGACGTGGCTTTTTTGTTTAAAGAAATGCCGGAAAAACACCGAGCCCGCTATTTATCTTATCTGACAGTTGACGATATCACTGATATGATCGGAGAGCTTGAGCGGGAAGACCAGCTCGCCGTTTTAAATAAAGTCGGAAAAACAAAAGCAACCCTTGCAATGAACAAAATGGATAACGATGACCTCGCTCAATTGCTGGAGGAAATGGATGAAGAACTGAAAGAGCAGCTTCTTTCCAGCATGGAGGCGGAGGAGTCAAAGGCCGTCCAGCTTTTGATGAATTATCCGCCTGAAACAGCAGGCCGAATGATGACAAACCGCTTTGTATGGATCCCGCAGCATTACACGGTAAAAGATGCGGTTGTGAAACTGAAAACCTTTGCCGAAATAGCTGAATCCATCAACTACTTGTATGTCATTAATGACAGCAAGCAGCTTGTCGGCGTTCTGTCATACCGCGATTTAATTCTCGGGGAACCGGAAGAAAAGGTTCAGGATCTCATGTTTACCCGGGTCATTTCAGCGGACGCTCTTCAAGATCAGGAAGAAGTCGCCCGCCTGATAGAACGGTATGATTTTCTGGCGATTCCCATTGTGGAAGAAAACAACGTGCTTGTCGGGATCGTAACGGTTGATGACATCATCGACGTCGTGATCCGGGAAGCAGACGAAGATTACGAAAAATTCGCCGCATCAGGGAAAGCCATTACATTTGATACAAAAGCATACGTGGCTGCTTACCGCCGTCTGCCCTGGCTGATTTTGCTTCTGTTTATCGGGCTCATTTCAGGCAGCATCATGAACTTTTTTGAGGAGACGCTGAAGCAGGTCGTCGCACTGGCGTTTTTCATGCCGATGATTGCCGGGATGACAGGGAATACGGGAACGCAGTCACTTGCTGTCGTTATCAGAGGATTATCTAAAGAAGAAATGAATAAGAAAACGATTTTACGCCTGATTTTCCGGGAGCTGAGAACAAGCTTCTATATTGGAGCTGTGTGTTCTGTTTTGATTACAGTAATTGCTGTGGTTTGGCAAGGCAATATGCTGCTCGGTTTTGTAGTCGGTTCGTCTCTTCTTATTACGCTGATCATCGGCACCATGGCGGGAACGGTTGTCCCGATCATCCTGCATAAACTCAACGTAGACCCGGCAATTGCCTCAGGGCCGCTGATTACAACGTTAAATGATATTTTGTCGTTATTAATCTATTTTGGTATCGCTACTGCATTCATTCACTCATTATAAACAATAAAAAGTCCGTCTTATCCAGTAAAGACGGACTTTTATATTTTAGCGGTTTCTATACTTAAAGTGCGCATTAAGCTGACCTTCCAACATTTTTTTCCGCACTTGAGGGTCATTTTTTAATGCCTGTTCTTTCTTGCGCATATCCTTCAGAATCTCTGCCGTCTGAACGCCATCCTCACGCTTATTCGCAATATCCATCAGCCGTTCCACATCTCCGAAAGAATATTTTCTCGTCCCCCTTGAAGAACGCTGGGGATAGATCAGCTTCCGTTCCTCATAATATCTGATTTGCCTTACGGACAATCCTGTCAATTCGCTCACAATTCCGATAGATATCACTTTTTTGTCTTTGTAAGAACGATCTTCTGTGGTCATTTTTCCACCCCTGGATGTCTTTTAATCATAGTATATAAAAAAACGAGAGAAAAAACCTAACGTTTGTTAGATTTCCTGACATGGAATAGAAATTTTTTGAAAAACTACGGAAGAAAAATTAACAAGAATGATGCGCTGAGAAAAACAGCGTTTTATTCTTTATGTAAATAGTAATGAGGAGGAAGGATAATCATGGAGAACGAAAAAGCGGTCTCGCTGGCAAAGGAAATTATTGAATTAGATATCAAACGGGATGAAATGCTTGAGGCATTCATGCAGCTTGCCGGGGACCACGCTTTTCAACTGCTGAGATCCGTCCAAAACGGACTGTACCGTAAATCTTCATAATCAATCGTTTCTTTACATTTGATTCATACTGCATTCACTTAAAACTGGTATGCTTCTTATAGAATACCGAAAAAATAAGGAGGGCGCCATGAGTAATTTTCTAAAAACGGCATTAGAAAAAGAACGAAGCCATTATTCAGAAAAGCTGCACCAAATCGGCGTATATAATAAAGAAGTAATGAAAGAGATGACGATTTCCGAGCTGAGAAGAGAATATGCATACTTTTATCGGAAAATTCCATACGTAAAGCAAAGCCCTTATACAAAATAAACCGTTTGTATAAGGGATTTTTTTGCGTAAAGAGAGCAGGAATTTTACAAAAAACAGCGAATTGAATAATTAGGAGAGATAAGACTCTTATCATATGTAAGGGTTTTCATTATTTTTTTATAAAAATTCTATATACGAGGTAGATATGATGAGATTATCGTTTAACGAAGAAGAAGTTGAGCGTGCGATGGCTTTGTACAAGGTTTTTGCAAGGGCTTTCAAAAGTGTTTCTGAACACAGTATCCGCGACAGTAAAGAGCATGGATTTAATCCGACTGAATTTGCGGTGCTCGAACTGCTTTACACGAGAGGCCCGCAAAAATTGCAGCAAATCGGGTCAAGGCTGCTGCTTGTCAGCGGAAACGTCACCTATGTAATTGACAAGCTCGAAAGAAACGGATTTTTGATCAGGGAGCAGGACCCGAAGGACAAGCGCTCCGTGTACGCGCATTTGACGGATAAAGGCAGCGCTTACCTAGATAAAATTTACCCGGTCCATTCGCTCCGAATTGCGAGAGCGTTTTCAGGACTTTCGCCTGAAGAACAGGAACAGCTGATTGGCTTGCTGAAAAAAGCAGGTATTCACAGCCAGCATTTGCTGTTCCGTTAAAACTTGGCTTTTCACACTCTCTATTTAGGGAGTGTTTTTTATTGCTTGGCACCAGAATCGTATTCCTCTTTCGGCCTATCCTCTATAGAATTATTTTTCCGATCATTTCACGAATATCCCAATCAGACATTTCAAGAAGGTGCTGACTGACATGTTCCTGATAATGTCTGACATGTTCACTCGATTGAAAAAATGACAACAGCTGATCTTCTATCGGCTGTTTTTTCCAATTTTCTAAGCTGATCACAAGCCGGCGTTTTTTTAACAGATTCAAATTCATTTCTTCCTGACCCGGCAATGCGTGATAAATAAAGGTCGGCAGCTTTTTTTCGATGCATTCGCTAACAGTAACGCCGCCGGGTTTCGTGATGATACCTGAAGCGTGCTGATATAAATGATTCATTTCAGCTTTGCTGTGAATGTAAGGAAGAGCTTCGAGCAAAGGATTGTGTAAACTTTTCACATAGCGGTAGAGCTTTTCGTTTTTCCCGCATAAGATTTGGTAGGAGATATTTCCGCCGGGCGATAGCTCTTTGATCAGCTTAAAAATTCCTCCGACTCCCATACTTCCGCCTGTAATCATAACGGTGTAACGGGGAAGGTTTTTCTCGGCTTGTGTAAGCTTTGGCTCCGCTGTGGAAGATCGATCAATCGGTATCCCGGTAAGGAATATTTTCCCTTCATCAACCCCTTCAGCTATGAGCTGTTCTTTTATATCTTTGATCGGTACAAAGTGATAATCGATATTCTGTCTGCCCCATACCTGATTGACAAAAAAATCAGTGTAAACGTTCACGACTTTCATAGCCGGGAATTCTCGTTTTAGTTGATTGAGCAAGTAGGAAGGCAGGGCGTGGGTGCAAAACACGAGATCAGGCTGCTTTTCCTGGATCAGTTGTTTCATGCTTTTCAAAAACAGCCATTCATACATCACATAACGTTTCTTTGTTTCATGTTGTCCGCAGGCCATTAGATGATAAATCCAGCTGTATGTTTTTGGGAAATGTTGTATCCACTTTAAGTATGTGATAGAGGAAAGCTTTTCTAATCGTTTATAACGATGGGAAAAAATATCAATCTTTTCTGATTGAAGCGACCTGAGACTGAGTTCAATCTGAAGCGAATCGGCCGCATGATGATGACCGGTTGAGATGCTGAGAAAAGGAAAAATCAATATGTTTGTCATGCTTGTCCTCCTTCAGAATAAAAAACGATTTCCATCTATATTTTTTTACGAATCATCACAAAATATAAGTGTGTTTTTTAACAGATAAGGAAGGTGAAACATATGAGGAGCTGTTTCCTCTCAATTTGGGGCATAATTGATCCGATTTATTACTTTTTTTCGAGGTTAACGGTGATTGATAAAGAAAAACAAAGTGTTTTTCGCGTCAGGTTAACGAGGTATAAAGGCGCTCAAATTATATTAAACGACGGAACGAAGATTAAAAAAAATGATGTGTTAGTCAAAATCCATCTTCATAACATCAAACTGATGAGAGAACTGCGGACCATTGAGAGCGCAGTCAGAAAAGGAATGATCATTTATCAAAAGGTTTATATTTCTATGCCGCTTTTAGTTGACTATATCAGCAAGCATAAAAAAAGGGATGACATCAAAGGAATTATTGGAATCACCATGCTCCATAAAGGAGTGGAAAGACTCGGTTTTGAAGTCGTTAAACCCTCTAATCACTTTTACAGGTTTTTTAAAAAGGTGACACATTTGCCGATTTTCTATTTAACATCAAAGCAATTTAACGCTCAAAGCATTCCGAATTCATATTACTTGTTAATTTCAAAGGAAAAGCTCCAGCAAAAATATCAAAAAAGAGGCTGATGCCTTTTCTAAAGGCCAGCCTCTTTTTTTATGATATTTGATGGAAGGTTACCTCAGGACGGCTTCCGACACGGATATTAACGCCGGTCTGGCCCAGCCCCTCACTAATATAAAAAGGTTTATCGTGATGATAATGCAGCCCTTTTATCATATTCATTCGAACAAGTTTTCCCATTTTCACCATATGGTAGGGCTTAGGCCAATGAATTTGGCCTCCGTGAAAATGCCCTGAGAGAAGGTAATCAAAACGGAACTTTTCCATATCCAGCACAATGTTTGGATCATGTGTTAAAACAAGATGATACCCGTCTTTAAGTCCCTTATACGAATCGATGATATTGCTTCGTTTCGTGCTGTAATCATCAATTCCGATTATATTTAAAAATCCTTCTTCAGTCTGAATCTGCACGTGTTCATTTTGAAGCGTTCTGCACCCGTGTTCTTCTAACACTTGTTTCAGTCTTTGAAAATCATTTTCTTTTAACACATAATCATGATTTCCAAAAACCGCGTACATTCCATATTTAGGTTTCAATTCTTGCAGCGCGTCCAAGTAGTTCGCCAGCTTTGGAATGTTTCGTTTTCGATCAAGAAAATCCCCCGTTAACGCGATGATGTCTATTGAGTTTTTCTTCGTTAAATCCAAAAGCTGTTCCGGTGAAACGGAAATGTTTTCTAAATGAAGGTCTGATAAGTGAAGTATCGTTAATTGCTTCTTAGATGCACCGGCTTTGTTCTGGTTGACTGTAATTGTGTTCACCTTAACATCTTTCGTATTGTGAATCGCTCTATATATAAAAGGTATGCTGAGTATAATAGCCAAAGAAAGTAAGAATATAAACATTCAATATCTCCTCCCTTCTACCAGTATAACGTGATGAAACTGTAATGATAGCGGGAAATATTGGGCTTGAGAAGAGAGAAAAGAGAAAAACACGATTCTTTTCAAAAGAATCGTGAGTGGTGTCACAAGAATTTTATTCCTTCGTCAGCTTTATAAAAAAGTCTTTTAAATCTGTATGCCGAAGGTGCTTAGGAGTTTTATCAGAGCCAACAATTATCATCGGAGAATATGTGTCCGTTTTGTGCAAAGACCCGTGACCGGCTCCGCCGAGGTGGGCAGGGGATTTTTCACCGACAAATTCAAATCCCGGTTTCGCATCGGCAATAAGATAACGGCCCTTATGAGAATGAAGCGCTCCATAAAGGCGGGCCAGCGCATCGGGATAGTCGCCGTACCGGATAACTTTATTCGCTGCGGAAAGATCCAGCACCGACAGATCGCCTTCCACATTCCATGTTTGATTATATTTGTCCTTATAGGACCCGTTCGGCTGAAAACGAAGTGACTTATTTGATTCTCCTGAAGTTACATAAATCCAGTGATTTTCTTTCCATGCCGTAAAGTTCATTCTCGGATCCTTATTCAGTTTAGAAGCAATATCGGAAAAAGCGATTTTTTGATCTAACAAGTAAACAAAAGCCATTCGTTCGTTTACTCCCAAAACGAGCTGGTCATTTTTAGACGGCGTTTTGCTTAATTTAGGAATGCGGTAGTCCTTTAACAGCGTTTTTAAACGGATTAACGCTTTGTGTTTGTCGTTCCCTACTGCGGCTTGTCCGCTGTCTCCCATCACAATCCATATTGTATTTTTTAAAGCCTCATCCCATGAACCATATGTATTAAACATATCTTGAATCTGTTTATCCATTTTTTCAACCGCTTTGATATCCATCGGTCCATTCTTGTGAATGGAATGGTCTAAGTCTGGCATGTAGGCCAAGGTAAGAGAGGGCAGTTTCTTTTGTTTGATGAGATAGTTCATTTCTTGAGCAGTGAACGTATCGTTTAAACCGTAGCCTTGCCATAAATGGTTAGACCGATTGTGCGGATTTAATTGGGTAAATCTGCCGAACGATAATAAAAAAGGTCCCTTTGTTTTTAATTTTTCAGGCAATAACTCAAACATGTCTAACAATCTTGGCGCGTTCAACTCATGCTCGGTATTCCCACGGTAAATGAGCCCGTTGATGGAGGCAGACTGTTTTCCTTGTTTATCCAAAGCTTCATGAATCGTTTCGGCCGATTGGTTCAAATGTTTATTATTTAAATTGTACATGCCGTCTTTCAGTGACTGTTTAAGGCCAAGCGCCATCAATTCTTTTTTATCACTGCCGTAGTTAACCAGTCGATTTTCATCTTCGTTATACCACACCAGACCTGGAAGGTGGTGAATATTTGAATAAGATCCGGTCATCAGTGTGCTGTCTATTGTAACAGACATCGTAGGATAGGCACTGACCATTCGAGGGAAATAATGCCCATTTTCCATTAAGAATGAAAGTGCCGGTGCCCGATTTTCTTTAATCGCTTTTTGTAAGGGTTTGTCCATCAAGGAATCAATGAGAATGACAACCACGGGTCTTGAAGAAGGACGAATGGCATCTTTTTGTTTTTTCGTTAATCCCGGATACGGTTTCAGCATAATATACGCTCCGACAATCAATGCAATGATAACGGCCAGCGTGATAATCTTGATTTTATTCAAATGGTTTCATTCCTTTAATCCAGTCGTCTTTCTGTCAGTTCTTCTTTCGTATATTTCGTAAATCGTGTGCGAATTATACTGAGGCACTTTGTTTTTTAGAATTTATTGTCATCTGATGAATTTTATAGAACGTAATAGAGATAATAATGTGTGTTACATGATGAAAGATCGAGAGTTGCTAAAGAAAACAGTATGGGTGTGTAAGCAATGTTTATTTTAGAACGACTGAAAAAGAAAGAAATAATCTATCTGTTTATTGCCTTATTTCTGCTGTTGCTATATGTATCGCCCCTTTACATTTTAAAGGAAGATGCCCACATACGCGTACATGATAATCTGGATTCTAATATTGCCTGGTATAAAGTGCTGGCTGAAAGCGGAGAAATAAACGGAGAGGTCGACGCAACGGTTCCCCAGATTATCAATGGGCTGCCTCGTGATGCTTATGGAACAGAGTGGAGCGGAATCGTTTGGCTGCATGCGCTGTTCCCTTCGATGACAGCCTACGCTTTAAGTCAAACCATTACTAGAGTGGTCGCTTTTTTCGGCATGTATCTGCTCCTAAGGAAGCATTTTATCTGTGATGAAAAAGCCTATCTGATTCGTATTGGCGTATCACTCGCGTTTGCCTTAACGCCTTTTTGGCCTTCCGGAATGCTGAGTACACTTGGATACCCGCTGGCGCTATGGGCCTTTTTAAATATTCGGAAGCGGGATTTCTCATGGAAAGAGTGGATCACCCTTGCCCTGCTGCCTCTTTATTCTAGTTTTGTACTGGGATTCTTCTTTTTCCTTGCAGCCGTTGCATGTCTCTGGCTGTACGATGTGATTGTCAAACGAGATTGGAATCTGCCGTTTTTAGGAAGCATTGCTTTTATGACAGGCATTTTTCTGATGGTCGAATATCGGCTTGTCTATTCAATGATAAATTCACAGGAAACGATGCATCGGGTTGAATTTGTATCATCAAGGCATGAATTTTGGCATTCCATACGGCTGTCCTTGAAAAATTTTATTTTAGGACATAATCACGTGATGACAGTCCATACCTTTATTATTCTTCCGATTCTTTTGCTTGTGTTCGCTATTGTTTTATGGAGACGAAACAAAACACAGCTAGAGAAAGTATTTCTTTTTTTGTTCATCTTCAATTATGCGCTGTCGTTATGGTATGCGTTTTGGTTCAATAAAATTTGGACTGTGCCGAAGGAGAAATTTGATTTTTTAGCGGCTTTTAACTTTGCGCGGTTTCATTTTTTGCGCCCATTAGTCATTTATCTGAGCTTTGCCATTGCCTGCTATCTTTTATGGCAGATGGGGAAGAAGTGGAAGATATTCGTATCTGCAGCTCTAGCCGCCCAGCTGATGGTATTGGTCCCTTTTAATGAAGAATATACGTACGGCGTTCACTATCACGCCCCGACATTTCGTGAATTTTACGCAACTGAACAATTTAATGAGATCAAGGAGTATATCGGACTTCCGCAAGACACTTACCGTGTCGCGAGCATCGGCCTTCACCCGGCGATCTCCCAGTATAATGGCTTTTACACACTGGACACGTACAATAATCTCTATCCGCTTTCATACAAATATCAATTTCGGAAAATAATCGCCAAAGAGCTGGAAAAAAACGGGCGGTTGAAACGATATTTCGATGAATGGGGCAGCCGTTGTTATGTATTTGTCGATGAACTCGGAAAGCGTTATAACTTTAAAAAAAATTCAAACAAGAAAATCAAACATCTCGAATTAAATACCGCAGTGTTTAAAGAGATGGGAGGACGCTACATTTTTTCTTCAGTTCCCATTCTGAACGCGGAAAGGAACCAGCTTGAATTCGTGAAAAAGTTTGACCATGAAGACTCTGCCTGGAGCATTTATTTATATGAAGCCAAATAAGGAGGATACATAGTGATACAGCCACCGCCATTATTAACGATTGTCGTTCCTTGTTATAACGAAGAAGAAGTCTTTGAAGAGACAAGCAGACAGCTGACTTCCGTTTTAAACAGTTTAACAGCTGAAAAATTAATTTCAGAAGAAAGTAAAATATTATTTGTTGATGATGGAAGCCGTGATCGAACCTGGTCTTTGATTGCCATGGAAAGCGTTAAAAACAGCAAAGTCACCGGTTTGAAATTAGCATGTAATGTCGGGCATCAAAAAGCGCTTTTAGCCGGCTTGCATAAGGCAAAGCACCGCTCTGACTGTGTGATTTCGATTGATGCCGACCTGCAGGACGATATCTCGGTGATCCGTGAATTTATCTTGAAATTTCACGAAGGCTGTGAGATTGTATATGGCGTCAGGCGCAGCCGGAAAACTGATACCTTTTTCAAACGCACAACAGCTTTAGGTTTTTATCGGTTAATGAATAAGCTCGGTATTCAGTTAATCTATAATCATGCCGACTTTCGTTTGATGAACAAAAGGTCTCTTGATGAACTCGGACGCTACCCGGAGGCCAACCTGTTTTTACGCGGTATCGTTCCTATGATTGGATTCAAATCGGCAAAAGTGATGTATGACCGGAAAGAACGCGTTGCAGGAGAAACAAAATATCCTCTTAAAAAGATGCTATCCTTTGCTTTTAACGGAATCACGTCCTTTAGTGTTGCGCCGATCCGATTTTTCACTTTGATAGGATTTTTGTTGTTTTTGTTGAGCGCAATGGCGGGAATTGGCGTTATCATTCAAAAAATGCTTGGCTATACGAATGCAGGGTGGGCATCGCTCATTATTTCAATCTGGTTTCTGGGGGGATTGCAATTGATGGGGATCGGCATTATCGGCGAGTATATAGGAACCATATTTACTGAAGTCAAAAGGCGCCCTAAGTATGCGGTTGACATTGATTTGTACTCCGAACCTCTGAGCCCGTTACAGCGGCAGGAAACTGAACGATTATTAGAGAAAAAATACAGTTAAAGGAAAAGAGCTGATCAGGTGAATCAGCTCTTTTTCTTCAGCTGCTGCAAAATCGCTGTCAGCGGTTCATCTTGCGGATTCCGGTAAAAATCATAAAAGGGGCATCCCTGTTCCTTGACTCGCTTGACGACGGTATCAATCGTAAAAGAGGCGGGGGTTAAGGATGGTTGCACTTCACTCCAATAAAGAGGCGCTGCCACTGTGCCCAGCTCGTTTCCCCGGGTGGAATAAGGACAAATGATTGTTTTCCCTTCCGCATGCTGCAAATAATCAAGATACAGTTTTCCATGTCTGTTTTTGATGAAGCGTTCGGTTGTGAACAACTCAGGAAACGCGTTCGTGCAGTAATCAGCAATCAGCATGGTGAAGCTGCGCGTTTCTTCATAAGAAAAGGCTTCGGGCGACAAAGGGATATAGAGCTGGATGCCTTTGTTGCCGGAAAGCTTCGGAAACGATGCGATGCCGAACGAGTCAAATAATCGTTTCAGCTCATGAGCCGCGTGAACGGACATGAGAAAATCATCCTTTGACGGCGGGTCTAAATCAATCACAATTTCTGACGGGCGGCGGCTGGATACGGTTTGAAAAGGAACGTGGAATTCCAGGGCGAGCTGATTAGCGAGCCATAACAATGTGGAAATATCTTCACAAACAATATGTTCATGGCTGCCGTCAAAAAAGGAATGAACAAAATCCGGCGTGTAATCCGGCTTATTTTTTTGAAAGAAAGATTCACTCTTTGACCCGTGCGGAAACCGAATAACAGTCACAGCCCGGTCTTTGAGAAAAGGGAACAGAAAGTCACTGATTTCAATGATATACGTAATAAAATCCTCTTTCGTCCGCTTCTTTTTTTCAAAAATGACTTTATCGAGACTTGTGAATTCCAGCTTAGGGTGCAATGTTTTTGACTGGCGCACCATTTGTCCGTAAGTGCATGCCCGAGGCTCCATATCGAATTGAAAGGAAACAAATGACACTTCCCGCAGGGTGCCTTTTAATATCGTTAAATATTGAACAGTCAAACAAATCGAAGGTTCAAGCGTATATTCGCCTGCCTGCGTTTTTGTGCCGTGCGCTTCCATAATAGATCGAATTGCGTTTTTTTCTTCATCACTCATTCCGTGTGATACAGAGGCGACGGGAGTTATTTTCCCGTTTTTAAAAACAGATACCGTCACATATCCGTTGTTCGGATTAAATCCTGTTAAACAAACATGCGCCTTTTTAAAATGTTTAAACTTAAGCCAATCAGGAGTCCTTTTTTTCTCTATCCATTTGCTTCCTTTTTTCTTCGCGACAATTCCTTCTCCGTCATACTTTTGCACTTGCTCCCAAAGCGGTTTAAAATGGGCGTGATCAGGAATATATTGAATGGTTTCCTTTGCCAGATGATCTACAGTGACGGGAAGTGCAGCGGATCTCATCAGCTCGGAAAGCTCTCTTTTTCGCTCGGTATATGGAAGAGACGATATGTCGGTTCCGTCCCTTTCCAAAAGATCGAAGGCGAGAAAGCTGCAAGGGCTGCTGTCCGCCAATTTTTTGATTGCCTCCGGATTTTTCATCCGTCCGCGTACTTGAACGTGTTCAAAATCAGAGCGGAAGGGGTTTATCAAAAATACAATTTCTCCGTCAATTGTTAACGGAAGGCTTTTATTCATTTTTTGAAACACATTTTCTGCGTATTGTGTAATTTCCGGAAACGTGCTGTTGAAAAGCTGCCCATTTCTGCTCGTTAATGTAACACCTGACTCTGTCACATGAAGAATACACCGAAATCCGTCATATTTTACTTCATAGCGCCATTCGTCTCCTTCAGGCGGTAACGAGGTGAGAACAGGCTGCATGGTGAGCGCCGCCAATTATGATGTGCCGGAGGCTTTTTTTCTAGTCGTTTTCCGCTTTTTTTCTCCGGCTCCTTTCGGTGCGGCAGGCTTTGCTGGCGGAGAAGCAGCTTTGTCTTGATTCGGCCGTTTAGTCCGGTCGATGCTTGCCTGAAGAGCGCTGACCAAATCGATCACGTCTTCTCGAGGAGCGGTTGTACCAGGTGTGACGGCTGTTTCTTTATTTTCCAGCTTGTCGTTTATTTTTTGCATGATGGCTTTCCGGTAGGTATCTTCATATTGTTCAGGCTGAAAATCAGTTGTCAGCTCATCAATTAATGTGATGGCCGTTTGCAATTCTTTATCATTTACATTCGATTGATCAGGAACACCGGGCACATGGGCAGCGCTTCTGACTTCATCCGGGTAATGAATGGATTCCATCAGGATACAATTTTCATACACACGGAGAACGGCAAGCTGCTGTTTAGACCGGATTGTAATGGTTGCGATCCCGATTTTTTCGGTCGTCCTCAGTGCTTCCCGAAGGAGAGTGTAGGCTTTTGAGCCATTATCGCCGGGACCAACATAATAGGAGCGGTTAAAATAGATCGGATCAATTTCCTTCAGCTGAACAAAGTCGACTATCTCGACTGCTTTTTCTTCGTGTTCCTGTTTTAATTCTTTCAGCTCTTCATCTGTAAGAACGACATATTTGCCCTTCACATATTCATATCCCTTAACGATTTCATCGGGAGCGAGAGTCTTTTCGCAGCTCGTGCATTTTTTTTCATACTTGATCGGTGCGTGGCACTCTTTATGGAGGCTGCGCAATTTAATATCCTTATCTTCCGTGGCTGCGTAGAGCTTGATCGGAATATTGACAAGGCCGAAGCTGATAGAGCCCTTCCACATCGTATGCATAAAAATAAACCCCTTTTTTCATTATTGTGCAAGGCATGGGCTATATTCATGTATAGAAACTTATGGATGCAAAAGACACCGGAACTCATAAAGCGCCGGCTGTTTCAGAAAAAAGTGTCCAAGCTGATCTTTCAGTCTTTAATCATGCACAATGTTGACGCTATTTTCATTTTATCTCTAACAGGGGAAATGATCTGTTTCAATCGTGCAGGCAAGGATATTGTTGACATCAAAAGGCGTATTCGTTCGGTTCTCAGCGGTTTTATTCTGCAAGTAAAAAAAGACAAACAAGCGATCAAGAGAGATGTTGATCTGACAAAAGAAATATGAATGTTTCATCTTAATGGAACGTTGAATCGCACCAATGCTCTACAACAAGAAACAGCCGTGTTTTTTAGATTTAAACAGGTTCAAAATCATCAATGACACTTTAGGGCATAATATCGGTGACCAGCTGCTTCAGCTAACGTCAAAGCGTCTTTCTTCCGCCATCCCCGACAATGGATTTATCGCCCGCTTAGGCGGAGATGAATTTATTATTATTTTGACAAACACCAATACAGACACAGATGAGATAGATACGTGGCCAAAAATTTGATTGAGCAGTTTGAAATGCCATTTATGATTCAGCGGCACCAATTGAACACTTCAGTCAGCATAGGCATCGCCGTATCCCCCAGAGACGGAATAGATGGGCCTTAAGCTCATGACTATATATCACAAGGCGCTCAGATATTTTTTAAAACGTCACCAAAATAAAATTTTTAAGGAGAAGAAAGCAACTGCATCGCCGCCAAGACAGAAGCCGTGATTAGAAAAGGATCATACACAATAATTACCCGGGAAATGGAATCTATGCCTATAAAATGCATGGAAGCGATAGAAACCCGCATTATAAGCGCACCGGTGAAAAATCGGTAAAAAGCCATCATACCGACAAATTGCATGGCCCAAATGCCAAAGCCCATAATGACAGATCACGCGAACAGCCAAAGTTTACTTTTTAAACCTGTTTTAAATGTGACTTTCTTTGATATTTCAAGCGATGTATATGAGGCAGCACAAGCGATAATAATAGATAAAAGTATAAATACGCTATTATAATGTATTTTCGTTTCTAAATTAAATGCTGTGTATACAGCAGTCTGATTTAAAAAATAGAAAAGCACAAGTGCCATTGGTTTTTATTACTTTAACTATATAAAAATATGTTAAAATCATTCTGATGTTTTGCCTTCTGACCAAAAAACGAATGTGTGATGTATTATAGAATAGATAAAGTAAGGGGAAGTGATGATTATCGAAGCATTAGTTATGCAACTGATAGAGGCATTTAAAAGTTTATCTTATTTTGGAATCTTTCTGGCGCTCTGTATTGAATTTATACCGGCTGAAATCGTGCTTCCGCTTGCGGGCTATTGGGTATCGAAAGGTGATATGACGCTTATCGGAGTCATAATAGCAGGATCTCTCGGAGGAGTCGCGGGACCGCTCACATTGTATTGGATCGGGAGATATGGCGGAAGGCCGTTTCTTGAGCGGTTTGGGAAATACATATTTATAAAGCCTGAGGCGCTTGATAAGTCGGATCAATTCTTTCGAAAGCACGGCGGTTTTGTGGCATTCAGCGGGCGATTTCTGCCGGGGGTCCGTACGCTGATCTCCATACCGTGCGGAATAGCTAAAATGAATGTCTGGGCGTTTTCGGTTTATACATTTTTAGCTATGCTTCCGATCACGTTTGTTTATGTCTATTTAGGTGTGAAACTCGGACAAAACTGGAAAGAAGTAGGCTCAATTCTTGATCAATATATGCTGCCGGCCGGAATATGTATTGTTTTGGTGTTTGCCATCTACTTATTTATGAAAAAAAAGAAAAAGAAGAGCAAATCTGAAAATCTTTCTGTATTTTTAAATAAAGATAAGCATTGACAAAAGAAATGGCAGCGATTATTATTATCTTATAATTTAAATATTTCTTGAAATCCCAAAGGGGAGTAGCGTCCGGAAATACCGGAAACAAAGTCGTCAATTCATGGATCACATCCATCGGCTTTGTTGGCATGCCTGTTGTTAATCATGTCTAGCAAGACCTTTGCCTTATGTCGGCAAAGGTCTTTTTTGTATGAAAATACCTGCCGGCATAAGATCGGATGAGAGAAAGAAAACAACTTATTGGGAGGGTATTTTATATGGATGCAGCATTATTATTAGAGTATGGTTGGGTTCTTCTCGTTTTGATCGGGCTGGAAGGTATTTTGGCCGCAGATAACGCGTTGGTTATGGCCGTAATGGTAAAACACCTGCCGGAGAAACAAAGAAAAAAAGCATTATTTTACGGCCTTGCGGGTGCGTTTGTTCTGAGGTTCGGATCTTTGTTCGCCATTTCGTTTTTAGTGAATGTATGGCAGGTTCAGGCGATCGGCGCCGTTTATTTACTGTATATCGCCATCAGCCACCTGCTGAAACGATTCGTATTTAAAAAAGAAGACAGCAAGAAAATTCCGAAACAAAGCGGCTTTTGGCCGACAGTCTTAAAAGTGGAGCTTGCCGATATCGCCTTTGCGGTTGATTCGATTTTGGCCGCCGTCGCGCTTGCAGTCACACTTCCTGCAACATCACTTCCGCAAATCGGAGGTCTTGACGGAGGACAATTCATCATTATTTTGGCCGGAGGAATCATCGGACTTATCATCATGCGTTTTGCGGCATCAATGTTCGTTAAGCTATTGAAAGAACGTCCAAGCCTGGAAACCGCAGCATTTGCCATCGTAGGATGGGTAGGGGTCAAGCTTGCATTATATACACTTGCTCACGAGGACATCGGGGTTGTATCTGAGCATTTTATTCATTCAGGCACATGGAAGCTGATTTTCTGGCTGGTATTGGCGGCCATTGCTGTTTGCGGCTGGTTTATGTCAGGCGGAAAAAAACAATCTGAAGAATCATTGGAAGAACAAGAAAACGGCAAAAGAGAAAGGGCGTAAGCTATCGTCTCTGCTTTTAACGAAGCAGAGATTTTTTGTGTTTAAAACGCTTCCATGCCCGACATATGATGACATTTTATTAACAGCTTTGTTACAAAAACACTTCCTGAAACCCCCTTAATTCTTTATAGAAGCACGAAATCATGTATAGGACATCTTAATGGTTTTGTCATATTTGAGACAATGGAAATCAATTTCTCTTTTTCTTCCTTTGCGAATCCCTATCAAATTAGCTATCATTAATGAGTAGTTATAGGGAGGAACTGAGGTGAAACCAGTGCTTAGCCTTTTGTTTAAATTGGGAAGAAAGAAACAAACGCTTGAGAAATCTGTTGAAAGCATCCAAAAAGGCAATAAAGAACTTCAAAATGAATTAATACAGCAGTATAAGCCTTTTATCGCCAAGACGGTTTCATCCGTTTGCAAACGATATATAGATGAAAAAGACGATGAGTTCAGCATCGGGCTGATCGCATTTAACGAAGCAATCGAAAAATATTCAGCTGAAAAAGGCAACTCGCTGCTCGCATTCGCAGAGCTTATTATAAAAAGAAAAGTAATTGACTATATCAGAAAAGAAGCAAGAAACGCGCAAAATATTAATATGGATTTACAGGAGGGGGACGATCAGGAATCTTCACAAAGCCTGATTGAAGCGGAGCTTTCTATTGATGAGTACCACCGCCTGATAGAGCAGGAGCAGCGTCGTGAGGAAATTCTCTATTTCCAAAAGCAGCTCAAAGAGTACGGTCTTACTTTTCAAGAACTGCTCGACCATTCGCCAAAGCATTCAGACGCAAGGCAAAATGCCATAAAGGTTGCGGTTACGCTTGTGGAGCATGAAGAATTAGCCGCTATCCTTTACCAAAAGAAGCAGCTGCCGGTAAAACAGCTGGAGCAGCTCGTCACAGTGAGCAGAAAAACAATTGAACGAAACAGAAAATATATTATTGCCATGTGCATTATTATTACAGGTGATTATGTGTATTTGAAAGATTATCTTAAAGGGGTGCTGCACTCATGAGAAGAGGGATCATAGTAGAAAAAAATAAAAAATCTGTCACGTTGCTGACCCCTGACGGACAATTTTTAAAAACAAAAAATGATCGCCATAACGGGGAAATCGGAGAAGAAATTATGTTTCCGAGTGAGACGCGTATGGGCAGAAGGGCCAGCTTTTTTGATATTCTCAGACTGCGCCCTTTCAAAATGGGGATTTTTACGATGACTGCTATTATGCTTTTTATTTTTATGGTGCTCCCTGTTTTTTCAAACAACAAAGCCTATGCGTACATGACAATTGATATTAACCCGAGCTTTGAGATGGCTTTGAACAGCGAATACGAAGTAATTGAGCTGACGCCTCTGAATGATGAAGGAAAACGGATTGTCAGTGATATTAATGATTGGGAGAAGTCTGACTTCAAGCAGGTTATTGATGCTATTATTACCGATTGCAGCGAACAAGGATATGTAAAGGAATCCAAAGAAATTTTGATTTCCACAGTATACGAGAACACAAAAGATGATACATATAAATCAGGCGTGAAAAAACAACTGAGTGACGTGACAAACAAATATAAGAAAACATACCATATGGAATCCCTTGAATCCGATTTGGATACAAGAGAAAAAGCAAAAAAGGAAGGAATGTCTACAGGCACTTATATCAGACAAAACGAAAAGAAAAACAATAAAGAAAAGACGGATGAGGATTCAAATAACGATGATCAAAATGATACAGAGAACGAAAAAGAGTCTGTAAACGAGGGGGATAATCCGCAAACAGACCAGGAAAACAGCCAAAAAGAAGACAGTGAGCAATTAAACGAGTCGGATTCAGGCGAACAGAAAGAAGAGTCGACAGATCAAGATGATCAAAAAAACGATAAAGATACGAATGTAAATGAATCAGAAGAGAAAACAAATGCAGAAAAGGATGGGGAAACAGAGCAAACCCCAACACAAGATCCTCAAGATAAAGGAAAAGATGAAGAGTATAAGGGCAAGCATGACAGCCGGGAATATAAAAATGGGAAGCGGGAAAGAGGGGAACATGATTCTTCATACCACCGGAATCCTAATGGCTATAGAAACGGCAGCGAATCAAATCAAAATGAAAATTCGCCGAGAATTCCCGGCGAATATGCCAATTGATTTATTTGTTTTGTCCGTTTAATTGTGATTGTGCTTGCTGTACAAGACGCTTTGTCATTTCTCCGCCTACAGAGCCGTTAGAACGCGCTACTGTATCAGAGCCAAGATTAACGCCGAATTCTTGAGCTACTTCGTATTTAAATTGGTCTAGTGCCTGCTCAGCCCCTGGAACAACGAGTTTATTTCTGCTCGCCATCTTTTTCATCTCCTTTTCTCTGGAAAGATTCTTTACGCATGATTAGTTTGAAGTGAGATCCTTCTTTTTATGCTGGCAATTGTTGTGGTGAAAGTAAAAAACCCGGCATAACGGCCGGGAACGAGGGGCTTACTATAGAATGTCAGAAGTCATTTGGAGCGCTGTCGCCTGGATATGAAACGATAAAACAGAGAGTACGGTCACCGCGATAATCTGCCTTATTTTTTTCCATTGCGTATCATTGAGCTCTTTAAAGCGGTCACGAAGCAGGTCTGTTTGCTTTTCAACAAGCGGCTGCAATCTGGATTCTTTCAATGATGTGCTTACTTGATGGTGCATGAAATCAAGCACGAGGGCGCAGCTTTCATAATAGGAGATCGGGCTGATAATATCATCGGTTCTGTCCGTAATGGTGTTAAAGACAACTTTTAATATGGCGCGAATGCTTTCGAAGTCATAAATTGATTTTAAATCCCGTACAATTAAAAGAATGACAACTTGTTCAATCGAATACTTTTTGCCTAGCTCAGGATGGCCCATCAGGTCTTTGATATCTCGTTTGACCCAATTTTGAATTGCCGTCGATTTTAATGACGTGAGCTCGCACAAATTTCCAAGCTCAACGATTTCATTAGTGGACAATCCATATTCTTTTTTCTGTTTTTTTCGTTCGTATCTGGTAAGAAATTCAGGGATATAAAGATGATTTTCCGCTTCTTCTAACGTCATATTCGCTGATTTGATCAAAACTTGAAGAGGGCTTGTTTCACCTTGTCCTTTTAAGGCGTAAAGCAGTTTGACCATTTCCGTTCGAGTGAGTTTAAAAGTGTTCATCATTCACCTCATGATTCATTTTGACGCAGTAAAATTAAGAAATAGGATTTCATTTGCTTATGCGCCAATTTTCAACATAAACATCATACGTCTAAATCCTTGCATTTTCAAATGGATGATTTATAATTTAATAATATACAGGTTCATTAGAACTTAAAATGTCGGAGGTAATTATGGCGAAAAGAATATTTCTGTTTATTTTAACAAATATTTTGGTCATCACAACTATTGGGATTGTGCTTTCCATCATTGGCGCGGCCACAGGCGTCGGAACGTATTTCACAGGTGATGGCCGGATAAATGTAGTTGCGCTACTGGTCTTCAGTCTTGTCGTAGGCTTTGTCGGTTCCTTTATGTCCCTCCTGATGTCCAGGTGGATGGCGAAAATGATGATGGGCGTCAGAGTGCTGAACCCAGAGAAGCAAGCGCTAAGCCATGATGAACAGCAATTGGTCGACCGGGTACACAGATTGTCGCGTACCGCAGGTTTAACGAAAATGCCTGAGGTTGGGATTTATAACTCATCCGAGGTTAATGCGTTTGCTACGGGGCCGTCAAAACGCCGTTCCCTTGTCGCTGTATCTTCGGGCCTTTTGCAGCAAATGGATGACGCTGCGGTTGAAGGCGTGCTTGCTCACGAGGTGGCTCATATCGCCAACGGTGACATGGTGACGATGACGCTTCTCCAAGGTATCGTGAATACGTTTGTTGTGTTCTTATCGCGTATCGCAGCTTGGATCGCAAGCCGTTTTGTAAAAGAAGACCTTGCCCCGATTGTTCATTTCATCGCGGTGATTGTGTTTCAAATTGTGTTTTCGATTCTCGGGAGCCTCGTGGTTTTCGCATACTCGCGTCATCGGGAGTTTCATGCTGACCGCGGAGGAGCGGACCTTGCCGGAAAGGATAAAATGATTCATGCCCTGCAAACGCTGAAACATTACTCTTCACGCGTGGTAGAAGAGGAACAGACAGCAGTGCAGACTTTGAAAATCAATGGGAAAAAGCATTCTTCCCTTTTCTCCACCCACCCGGACTTAGACGAAAGAATCCGCCGTTTGGAAGCTAAATAAATGAAAACTTCTATCACCCTTTGAACCTTGTTCAGAGGGTTTTTTTATTAAAAAGAACACAAGTATGTGTTCTTTTGGCTAGAACGATGATAAAATACACAAATTAAGAAAAAAGCCTTTAAAAAACGGACTAATATCTTTAGAATAATTACGTACTACAAATGAGAGGCAGAAGGAATATACATGAAATTAAAGCTTGGAAAACTCATACAAGTATTATCGCCGGCCCAACTGATTGCTTTATATTACTTTTTGGCAGTCACGGTTGCGTTTATATTACTGAGCCTGCCTGCCGCCCATAAGCAGGGAGCGGACTGGTCGTTTATAGATGCTCTTTTTACTGCGGTCAGCTCAGTCAGTGTCACAGGTCTGACCGTTGTGAGTACAGCCGACACATTCAGTACGACAGGTATTGTTATACTTGCGTTTGTACTGCAATTCGGCGGAATCGGCATTATGACGTTAGGAACATTTATCTGGCTGATCATGGGGAAACGGATCGGACTTAAAGAGCGCAAACTGATTATGGTGGATCAAAACCAGACGCAATTCTCCGGCATCGTCAATCTTATGAAACAGGTGCTTTTTCTCATATTATGGATCGAATTTTTTGGAGGGCTTATACTCGGAACGTACTTCCTTACTTATTACGATTCTTTTTCGGAAGCATATTTACACGGCTTTTTCGCCAGCGTGAGCGCCACAACAAATGGCGGTTTTGATATTACAGGGAATTCGATGGTTCCATTTAGGCATGATTATTTCGTGCAATTTATTACAATACTGCTGATTATTTTAGGCGCCATCGGATTTCCGGTCCTTGTGGAAGTGAAGGATTTTCTTTTTTCAAAGCAGCGCAGATACCCATTCACTCTATTTACCAAACTGACGACGATTACGTTTGGATTCCTCGTGTTTTTCGGAGCGGTGGGTGTATTTGTACTCGAAGCCAAGCACTCATTTGCAGGGAAATCGTGGCACGACATTTTATTTTTATCATTGTTCCAGTCAACCGCCACTCGAAGCGGAGGAATGGCAACGATTGATATCAGCCAGCTGTCAGAGCCGACATTATTTTTAATATGCGCGCTCATGTTTATCGGTGCTTCGCCAAGCTCTGTCGGCGGAGGAATCCGGACGACGACCTTTGCGCTGAATCTGCTTGCGTTGTTTCATTTTGCCCGCGGGAATAAAGCGGTCAAGGTCTTTAAGCGAGAGCTTCATCCTGCAGATTTAATGAAATCTCTCGTCGTGACAATGATGGCCATCCTGCTCGTTTTTGGATCGACACTCATCTTAACCATTACTGAAAAACACTCTCTGCTCGAGCTGTTGTTTGAAGTATGCTCTGCGTTCGGTACAACCGGCTTGTCACTGGGAATTACGGCTGATTTAAGCGACATCGGAAAATGTGTGATCATGGTTGTCATGTTCATCGGACGTATCGGCATCCTTACTTTCCTGTATTTAATCGGCCGGAAGGAGATAGAAGCCAATTACCATTATCCGAAGGAAAGAGTGATTATCGGATAAGAAAAACACCGCCCCTTGCGCGGTGTTTTTTAATTGCCAAAAAAAAGATGTGTGGCGATTTACCCGTTGGAGATTCTAACGAGTAAAGAGGTGAAATCAATTGTTTGCAGTATTGTGGAAATCAGCTGTCATGATTGTGGTAGGCATTATACTATTGCGGGTTGCCGGACGCAAATCAATCAGCCAGCTGTCCGTTACTCAAACGGTCATCATGATTTCGATTGGCTCTATTATTATTCAGCCTTTTATCGCACATAACTTATGGGAAACGATTTTAGCCGCCTCTGTTTTTATTTTCGCTCTGCTTGTTATGGAAATATTGCAAATTAAAACTGATTTTTTTGAAAAGGTGTTATCAGGAAAAACCATCACGGTTGTGGAAAACGGAAACATCAATCAAAAAAACTTGAAAAAAATGCGCTTAACGGAAGCTCAGCTGAAAATGAGACTGAGACAGGAAGGTTTTGGGCAAATCAAGGATTTCAAAGAAGTTTCCTTAGAACCGAACGGCCAAATCGGCTACGAGCTTTACGATGAAGCAAAACCTGTCACAGTACAGCAGGTTCGGTTATTACTCAATGAATTAAAAGCAGAGCTCATACAAGCAAACAGGAGGGATATTGATGAAACGTAAATCTGCCATCAATGAAGCAGGAAAAAACAACAATACACCGACAGAAAGTATGGATAAGAATGCGTATTTGACTCAATATGATGGTGATCCCGGATTAAGAGGGGCAAACCGCAATTCAAAACATGGAAAGCAAGGGGGCGAGTAATCAATGGGGAAAAATCAGCACAGCAAGGACATGCAAAATCATAAAAAGCCGATGAATAAGAAAGTCCTTGAAGAAGAATTTTCAAGTGAGCTTGGAGATTATAACGCTGGCAAGCTCATTGAAACACTTGAACAAACAAAACCGAAGAAAAAAGAGAAAAACTGCAAATGAAAAAATACCTCTTAGGCAAAACGCCTGAGAGGTATCCTTATTATTTCAAGTATGCATTTTTTCTGTTCCCTTTCGCTAACTGAAGCAAGTTGGTCATCCTCAGCTCTATAAATGGCTGAGTAACTGTTTTGACAAAGTTGCTGGATAATATGGACGTGAGAGCAGCCGTTAAAATAAGCAGCATCACCAGGTTCTGGTAATTGGTTAATCCATCCTCCAACCCGATTTGCCTCAGCGTTTTAATGATAAACCCGTGAAGCAGATATACATAAAATGTTCTGGTGCCCCATTTTGTGAAAAAGTAGCGTTTTTGAGGGACGAGAGCCAGAAAGCTGAAAGTCGCTGCGAAAGAGAGAACATACCATCCTATACGGGTCAAACCGCTTATTAAGGTCACATCACCGAAAGATGAATATGGCTTGGAGCCAAACAGCCACGAATAATCAAAATCAATGCCCCAGCAAATAACGAAAACCGAGGCGAGCACACCGAATGCAATTTGTTTCCCTCTGGCAGACCGCAGCAAATCAAAATGCTCTTTATTTAAATAAAATCCGACGAGAAACATCGGTAAAAATACAAACGTTCTGGACAGGCTCAGCGTGCTGCTGATGAAATCGATATAACCAATAAGGACCGCCGCTCCGCAACTGACAAAAAGCGCCCAATGCTTTGGAAGCTTTGAAAAAGGATACAGCAGCAGGTTCCAAAAGAATAAACTGACCAAAAACCAAAGTGACCATTGCGGGTCAATCGGATTGACGTTCGTCATGCTTTCATCTTGGACGACATAATAAAAAACAGAATAGATGCTTTGGAAAATCAAATACGGAATAATCAGCTTAACAGCCAGCTTTTTCACATAACCTGACCGTTTAAAGCCTTTGGCGAAAAAGCCTGATACAAGAATAAAGGCGGGCATGTGAAAGGTGTAAATGAATTTGTAGAGGTACAGCATAAACTCGTTATCATTAATAAAAGAACGGAGAATATGGCCAAAAACAACAAGGAATATCAGCAAGAATTTTGCATTATCAAAATAACTGTCACGCGATTTGTTCATAGCATCACCTTCTCTTCAAATCATTCACTAAAAGATTATTCCCTGTTGGTATTCATTTTAAAATAAAACCTCAAAAATGATCTCGAAAATCGGGTGATTGTTAGAACGATGTAAAACGGAGGTAAGGATCGTTTAAAATGTCTTCGGAATGTAATCCCGCTGAAATTTTCTGAAATTTATAGGGCAAATGAAGGAAGATGGGACATCTTGTAGAAATATTGGAGGATAGGTTTTGAAGAAGGAGTGTACAATGAATGGCTGAAACTCTTGATTTGGAAACAAGTTTACAGCTTCAAAATCAGCTGAAGCAACTTCAGGAAGAAAATGACCGTCTGAAAAAGGAATTGAATCAGCATCAAGTGATTGTAAATAACACGCTGGATGCTATTTTTATATGTAATAAAGAAATGAAAATTGTTCAGGCAAATGAAGCGGCGGCCAGGATGCTGCAAGTCAAACCGGAAGAGTTAAAAGCACGCTCGGTGCTAGACTTTTTGTTCGCCATTCCAGAAGAAGAGCTTGTCATTGCGATTAAGAAATTTTTTAATAAAGGATTTTTGTGGAAAGAGGTCCCGATCAGGCTGGACAGCGGAGCGACAAAGTATATCGAATTTCTTGCGAAAAAGGAGAGTGGAGAAGATTCCTTTTTTGTAGTTATGCGGGACATCTCATCTAAAAAGATTTTAGAGCGGGAATTCTCTATGAATGAACAGTTATTTAAGGATTTGTTCGACAGAGCTGTTGACGGGATTGTGCTCTTTGACAGAGAAGGCTGTTTCATAGACGCGAACCTGTCATTTTGCAAGAGTTTCGAAATTGGCCAAAACGAGCTGTCTCATTTATCTTTCGGGGAATTTATAGATAAAACAAACGAAAAAGACTTTCAGAGCATTTGGGAAACGATCCACAGGAAAGGCAAAGCGAAAGGAGAGCTTCCAGTCAGACTCCGTTCAGGCGGCCAAAAGCTGTTTGAATTCACAATTACCTCTAATATCATCAACGGCTTTTACATGTCAATTATGAGAGACATTACCGAGAAACGCTCCATGGAAATACAGCTGTTTAAAAGCGAAGAGCGGTTCAGAGAAATTTTCGAAAATGCGATGGACGCTATTCTCATTTGGTCGGACGACGGAAGAATTGTGAAGGCGAACCAATCGGCGTGCAAAATTTTTGAACTGCCGATGAATCAGCTTGTTCAAAGAAACCTGTGTGACTTTCTCGTTGTTTCGAATCAAAAATACCGCTGCACGAAAAAGAAATATGAAAAATTCGGGGAGATTAGAGATGAACTGCTCTTTCAAATGGGGAACGGGCAGTTTAAAGAGCTGGAGTTCACTTCAAAACGAACGATATTGGAAGGCCAGCATTTAACGATTTTTAGAAATGTAAGCGATCGGAAAAGGATGGAGAAAGAACTTAGAGAAAGCGAATTGAAATTCAGAAAAGTCTTTAATGGCTCGATGGACGGAAACGTGTTATTTGATAACAAATATCGCATTATTGATGCCAATCCGTTAGCGAGCGATATTTTAGGCCTGTCCCATGAAGAGATCAAAAAGCACAGTCTGCTGGATATCATTTCTGCCTATGATATTGAAAATCTGACTTCTTCAGCCAGGCAGATTAACCTTGAAGAAATGGATAATGAAATTCCCTTTTTGTTAAGCGGCAAGGAAAATCGGAAATTAGAATTCTCTTTTAAACGCCATATTATTCAAAATATGAATCTTGCTATTTTTAAAGATGTCACCGAGCGTAAGGAGCTTGAAGAACGGCTCCGAAAATCTGACACTTTGCATGTAGTGGGAGAGCTTGCCGCCGGTATCGCCCATGAAATCAGAAATCCGATGACCGCACTCAAAGGCTTTATCCAGCTTCTGCAGGGGAGTGTTGAAGGTGATTATGCCCTTTACTTTAATGTCATCACTTCGGAATTAAAGCGGATTGAATCCATCATCACAGAATTTCTAATATTAGCGAAGCCGCAGGCGATCATGTATGAAGAAAAAAATGTGACCGACATCATGCAGGATACAATGGACCTTCTCCACGCCCAAGCCAATCTCAGCAATGTTCAAATGCATCTGGATCTGATCGAAACCATTCCTCCAATTTATTGTGAGCCCAATCAGCTGAAACAAGTATTTATCAATATTTTAAAAAACGCCATTGAAGTTATGCCTAAGGGAGGCAATGTATATGTGAAAATTCAGCCGTCCGGCACAGATCATATCCTCATCTCCCTGCAAGATGAAGGCATCGGAATAACAGAGGATAAATTAAAACGGCTTGGAGAGCCTTTTTATACAACAAAAGAACGGGGAACTGGACTCGGACTTATGGTAAGCTATAAAATTATTGAAGAACATCAAGGGAAAATAACGGTAGAAAGTGAAGAGGGCAGAGGAACCGTATTTCATTTAACGCTGCCGCTCCGCCAGCATAATGAGGAAAGAGGGAACGACGAATGAGCTGCTATGAGATAACAGAAACCCCTTTGGGGGAAGTTGCCATTGTGGAGGAAGAAAGCAAAATTACACGTTTACTGCTCAGCGAAGAGGATTTTCTGAAATGGAAAGATGCGGCTCCCATGGCGGAAAAACAGGAGACACCTATTTTAAAAGAGGCAAAGCAGCAGTTGCGGGAGTATTTTGCCGGTGATAGAAAAACATTCTTACTGCCGCTGGCCCAAAAGGGTACGTCTTTTCAGCAAAAAGTATGGCAGGCGCTCGACATGATTCCGTACGGCGAGTCCAGAAGCTATGCCGATATCGCGGCCGCAGTCGGCAGTCCTAAAGCTGTTCGCGCAGTCGGACAAGCCAACAAAAGAAACGCATTGCCGATATTTGTGCCGTGCCATAGAGTCATTGGAAAAAATAGGGCGTTAACCGGCTATGCGGGCAGCAGAATAAATGTAAAGGCAGTATTGCTTCGCATAGAGCAAATCCCCTATAAAGAAAAATAAAACATATGGCACGTTCCAATTTTTTCACTTGAGACATATAATTTTACAAAGTTAAAAAAGTTGGTCTGGTGAAAAAGGAGGACAATGAGTAATGAAGCTGAGCCGCCCAGATAAAATCGCCGGGTTTGCAGAGCTGTTTGTAAAATTGCATGTATTATCAAGCTCCCAAAAGAACGAAATCATAAAGTTGACAAAGCAAAAAAACCGCTGACTCTGCGCGAATGTGAGCAAAGCCGTTGCGGTTTTTTAGTTTACATGGGATTCTGCAAATAATTGTTCGATTTCTTCCGTATAAGACCCCGTCAGGATTCCCTTTTCGGTAATAATGCCTGAGATGAGGCTGTGGGGTGTAATATCAAAAGCCGGATTGAACACATGAACATCAGCCGGAGCGGTCCGAACGCCGGAGATCTGTCTCACTTCTTCAGGATCTCTTTCTTCAATCGGAATATCGTCGCCGCTTTCGACTTGCAAGTCAAACGTTGACAAAGGAGCCGCCACGAAAAACGGAATTTGAAAGGCTTGAGCTAAAATCGCAAGGCCATATGTGCCAATTTTGTTCGCTGTGTCTCCATTTTTTGCGATTCGGTCTGCCCCGACGATGACGGCGGAAATATGTTTTTCTTTCATGGTGTGAGCCGCCATGCTGTCCGTGATCAGCGTGACATCAATGCCGCCCTGCATCAGCTCCCATGCAGTGAGCCGGGACCCTTGAAGGACCGGCCTCGTTTCACAGGCGTAAATATGAAGCCCGAGATCCTTTTGTTTAGCCAGATAAAAAGGGGCAAGTGCCGTTCCATACCGGCTCGTCGCAATCGAACCGGCATTGCAGATTGTCATAATCTGATCGCCTTTTTTAAAAAGCTGCAGCGCGTTTTGGCCGATCATCCGGCACGTTTCTTCATCTTCAACCTGAATTTGTATGGCTTCATGGACAAGGTTTGTTTTTGCTTCGTTTACCGATGTTGCATACTGAATAGAACGGCTGAGCCTTTCAAGCGCCCAAAAGAGGTTAACGGCTGTCGGTCTTGAGCTGTTTAAATAATCCTTGATCGGAGCAAGCTTCTGGCGGAATTCAGAAACATCCGCCACTTCTATATCTTTAGCAGCGAGTGCGAGTCCGAACGCAGCGGTAATTCCGATTGCCGGAGCGCCTCTCACCTTCAATGTGACAATAGCGTCAAAAACATCCTCTTTCGTTGTCAGTTCAAGATATTCAGTGACATCGGGAAGCTTTTGCTGGTTTAAAATATGAATATATGTCTCTTTCCATTCTACTGAACGGGGACCTGTAAATTGAGTGCTCATCATTCATCATTCCTTTAGATGTTGCTTAAATTGTTTAAGAACATCGGTAATTGTTTTCAGCTGCTCACGTTTTTCAACAAACACCGCGCCGATTTCTAGTGCAAGCCGTTTTCTTTCAATTCGTTTATCAAATGGCACGATGGTGTCAAGATCCGCAACGTGCGCCAGCCCGATTGTGCGGCGGATCAGCTCACAGCCGGCAAAGCCGACAGCATCTGAAAAGATTTGTGCCAGGGTGTCTTCAAGATATCCGTCTATTTTCGAGTATGATTCAAGGCAGTCTTCTTTCCACGCCTCACTGAATGTTTGCTTGAATGTGTTCCATACGATATTTACATGTTCATACAGAGGCTTTCTTGCTTCTTCTTCGCGGCCGAGTGCGTTTAATAAGAGATTTGCGATGAATTGTCCGACATCAAAGCCGATCGGCCCATAAAACGCAAACTCAGGATCAATCACCTTTGTTTCTTCTTGGCTTGCAAAAATACTTCCTGTATGAAGATCACCGTGAATCAAGCTTTCCGCCGACGTTAAAAATAATTGTTTCAGCTTTGCCGCTTCTATTTTTAAACTGTTGTTTTGCCACAGTTCCTCTGCATAGGGCCGAAGTTCTTCTTCAAAATCATTTGTATCGTTGTCAGAGAATGGATCAGTAAATACGAGTCTTTCAGTTATGTCGCAAAGTTCGGGGTTCGTAAATTGTTTTACCAGCTGTTTCATCACTTGCGGTTTAAGCGCGTAATTAGAGGAGTAGAAAAGAGTTTTCCCTAAAAATTCTCCAATGTGTGCCGACAGACTCGGAAAATTCTTCCCTTCTAGTAATCCTTTTCTGGCGATCTGCAGATGAGACAGGTCTTCCATGACGGTAACCGCCATGGCTGTGTCAGAATAATAGACTCTGGGCACAAGATGAGGCACATGTTCTCCTTGGCGGATCAGCGCGCTGCTTTCAATTCTCGCCCGGTCGATCGTTAACGGCCAGCTTTCGCCGACTACTTTTGCATAAGGGACGGCTTGCTTAATAATCAGTCCTCTTTCCTTTTCTTGATCATACACGTGAAAAACATAATTTAAATTTCCGTCGCCGATTTCTTGGCAAGTCAACGTGCTTTTACTTGGAAATAAGCCGAGCTTAACCGCCAATGCAACAGCGGAGCTTTCATTTAACGTTTCATACAATGGTGTTGTGATTGCTGCCATGATTATTTACCCTCCAATATGAATAGCTGTTTATGTAATGCGGGGGGATGGCCGATAAAAAAAGCCCCCTTCTCTGGAGAGAAGGAGGCTAACAGACACGTTTCGCCTCTCTTATCTCTCAGATAAATCTGATGGAATTAGCACCGTGCCTTAATGAGACTAACGTCTCGGCGCAAAATCTGTGCGCCCCATTTCACAATGGCATTACGGTCGGTTGCTGTTGGGGTCAAAAGGCCAATCCCTCGCCCAACTCTCGATAAGAGAAAATATTCACTTGTCTTGCAATTCGAATTAATCAGTTGATGAAAATGTTAACAGGTGCTTCGTTTATTTGTCAACAACTTTTGTTGCGTAATATTAATATAAATCTTTTCGAAGGTCTGCAAAAACGGGAATTTGTTTACGTACGGCTTCACTTTCTTCTAAATCAACCTCTGCCCGTACAGCGCCTTCTTCCGTAGAGCCCTCTGCTAAAATACGGCCCCACGGATCAATAATCAGGCTGTGGCCGGCAAACTCATTGTCGGGGTTTGACCCGGTGCAGTTGCAGGCCGCAATAAAACATTGGTTTTCAATCGCTCTGGCAACAAGAAGGCTTTTCCAATGGTCGAGGCGGGGCAGAGGCCATTCCGCTGAAATAAACAACAGGTTCGCGCCTTTTGTTGTATGCTTTCTGATCCATTCTGGAAAACGGATATCGTAGCAAATCAGTCCCGAGCTTTTGACGCCGTCAAGTTCAAAATAACCGTCAGCCGAGCCGGCCGATAAATAAAGGTGTTCATCCATCAGCTGGAACAGATGGGCTTTGCTGTACTCTTTAACGATCTTTCCTTCTTTATCCGCAATGTACATCGTATTATAGATATGGTCGCCTTTTCTGACGGCGACAGAGCCGGCGACTAGGTGGACACCATGTGTTTTTGCGGTCTTTTTCAGCCAGCTTTGAGCAGCGAGTCCGTCATCATCCGCTAATAGGTCAAGGTTAGTCAGATCATAGCCGGTCGTCCACAATTCAGGAAGAACGAGAACATCGGCGTGTTTACTTTCTTTTTCGATTAAAGATTCAGCTTTTTTTATATTTTCTGAAGGATTACCGTATGCAATATCAAATTGAAGACAGGATATAGTCCATTTCACCTCTGCAACACCTCCAAGTTTCCCTTTACTTTTTATATATAACCATATATGATGATGGACTATCATTTCAAGAAATTTTTTTAGAAGGTGAAAACAGATGAAATTTGAACATTCTCACGTGTTAACACAGCTTCCCGAACAGTTTTTTGCTTCTTTAGTCAAAAAGGTGAACCAAAAACTGCAAGAAGGGCACGATGTCATCAATTTAGGCCAGGGAAATCCTGATCAGCCGACACCGGATCATATTGTCGAAGAAATGAAAAACGCGATCGCAGACCCAGAGAACCACAAATACTCATCATTCCGCGGCTCCTATCATTTTAAAAAAGCAGCAGCGGCATTTTATCAAAGAGAATACGGAGTGAAAGCAGATCCGGAAAGTGAAATTGCCATTTTATTCGGCGGAAAAGCGGGGCTTGTCGAGCTTCCGCAATGTTTATTAAACCCAGAGGACACCATTTTAGTTCCTGATCCGGGCTATCCTGATTATTGGTCGGGGGTTGCGCTTGCTAAAGCCGAAATGGAAATGATGCCGCTTATAGAGGAGAGGGGGTTCCTGCCTGATTACAGCCGCCTTTCATCTGACGTAAAGGAAAAAGCTAAGCTGATGTATTTGAATTATCCGAATAACCCGACAGGAGCCGTTGCTACTTCAGATTTTTTTGAAGAAACGGTCAGCTTTGCTAAAGAAAACGGCATCTGTGTCGTTCATGATTTCGCATACGGCGCAGTCGGCTTTGACGGGCACAAGCCATTAAGCTTTTTACAAACTGAAGGAGCAAAGGACATTGGCATAGAAATCTATACATTGTCTAAAACGTATAATATGGCGGGCTGGCGCGTCGGATTTGCCGTCGGTAATGCATCTGTGATTGAAGCCATCAACCTTTATCAGGACCATATGTTTGTCAGTCTGTTCAAGGCGACACAGCAAGCGGCAGCGGCGGCTCTCTTATCAGACCAAACGTGTGTGGCTGAACAAAACGCCATGTATGAGAGCAGACGGCAGGCGTGGATTACAGCCTGCCGGGAGATCGGATGGGATGTCACGGCTCCGGCGGGATCATTTTTCGCCTGGCTTCCGGTGCCAGACGGCTATACCTCCCAGGAATTCTCGGATTTGCTGCTTGAGAAAGCCAATGTTGCCGTTGCCTCGGGAAATGGGTTTGGAGAATATGGAGAGGGCTATATCCGAGTCGGTTTATTAACGAGCGAGGAACGTCTAAAAGAAGCGGCCTCCCGTATCGGCAAACTGAATCTCTTCGATAAAAAAGCATTGACAACAGACTTCAATAATGGGATAATTCAAAATAATTTATAAAATCTATATTCTTATCAAGAGCAGGCAGAGGGACAAGCCCGATGAAGCCCGGCAACCGACTTGTAAAGCACGGTGCTAATTCTTGCAGCTGGCGCTGAGAGATAAGATTCGGACATAAAACGAAGCCTCTTCAGACGCAATACGGTTTGAAGAGGCTTTTTATATGTGTTCTTTCATGAAAGGAGTTCAAGCATGAGTGAATTATTGGCAACATATCTCCTGACAAATCCGGAGTCTGATTGTGAAAAAAGAGCAGAACAGATTGCGACAGGGCTGACTGTAGGCTCATGGACGGATTTACCCCTGCTGAAGCAGGAACAGCTGCAAAAGCATAAGGGGCGGGTTGTAAGAGTTGAGGAGAAAGAAGGAGCTCTTGAATCGGAAAAACAAGCGGTCATTACAATTGCTTATCCGGAAATTAATTTTACATACGACATTCCGGCGGTGCTGACGACTGTTTTTGGCAAGCTGTCACTTGACGGCAAAATCAAATTAACCGATCTGGAATTTTCAGAAGGTTTTAAACAAAGGCTGCCAGGGCCGAAGTTTGGCGCATACGGTATCCGCAAGGCGCTGGGCGTGTTTGAAAGACCGCTGTTAATGAGCATTTTTAAAGGGGTCATAGGAAGAGATCTTGAAGATATTAAAGATCAGCTGAGACAGCAGGCACTCGGCGGAGTGGACTTAATCAAGGATGATGAAATTTTCTTTGAAACAGATCTGGCGCCCTTTGAAACACGAATCACAGAGGGCAGGCAAGTGCTGCGTGAAACCTATGAACAAACAGGGCATAAAACGCTTTATGCGGTGAACCTGACGGGAAGAACGGCAGACCTTAAGGATAAAGCAAGGCGTGCAGCTGAGCTTGGAGCGGACGCACTGTTATTTAACGTCTACGCTTACGGCTTGGATGTCATGCAGAGCCTTGCCGAAGATCCTGAAGTTTCTGTTCCGATTATGGCCCATCCGGCAGTCAGCGGAGCGTTTACATCATCACCCTATTACGGATTTGCACACGCTCTCCTGCTTGGGAAACTAAACCGCTATTGCGGCGCGGATTTCAGTTTATTCCCGTCTCCTTACGGGTCAGTTGCGCTTCCGAAAGAGGATGCCCTCGCTATTCATGATGAGTGCGTAAGAGAGGATTCTTTTCAGCAAACATTTGCCGTTCCTTCAGCGGGCATTCACCCTGGTATGGTTCCGCTCCTGATGAAGGATTTCGGCATTGATCATGTGATTAATGCGGGAGGAGGCATTCACGGCCATCCAAACGGCGCCCAAGGCGGAGGTAAAGCATTCAGAGCCATCATTGAAGCCGTGCTTGAAGCGCAGTCGCCGGATGAAAAAGCGGAGCAGTGCAATGATTTGAAACTTGCTCTAGAAAAATGGGGAAAGGTTGATGCTGAATGACCAAAAAACCGCTCATCATTTGTGATTTTGACGGAACGATCACAATGAACGACAACATTGTCAGCATCATGAAAGAATTCGCCCCGCCGGAATGGATCGCCTTAAAAGACGGTGTCTTGTCAAAAGAAGTATCAATTGAAGAAGGAGTCGGGCAGATGTTCGGTCTTCTTCCGAGCAGTATGAAAGAAGAGATTACAAGATATGTGTTACAAGATGCAAAGATTCGGGATGGCTTTCGTGAATTTGTATCATTTGTCAACCAGCACGAGCTTCCGTTTTATGTCGTAAGCGGGGGAATGGACTTCTTTGTTTATCCTCTTCTTGACGGAATCGTAGACAGAGACCGTATTTATTGCAATCATGCATCTTTTGAAGACGAATATATTCATATCAAATGGCCTCATTCCTGCGACAGCCTTTGCACAAATGGATGCGGATGCTGTAAGCCTTCGGTTATCCGCCAGCTTTCTGAAAAAGCTGAGTATGTCATTATGATTGGTGATTCAGTCACCGATGTGGAGGCTGCCAAATTGTCTGATATTTGCTTTGCGAGAGACTACTTATTGAATGAATGCGTCCAATTAGGGTTACAGCACCTTCCTTACCAAGACTTTTACGAAGTGAAAAGCGGCATCGAAAACATCAGGGAGGTAAAAGCATGGATACAAAACAACAGCGCTGGCGTGAACTTGCCGAAGTAAAGCGTGAACTTGCTGAAAGAGACTGGTTTCCGGCAACAAGCGGAAATCTGTCCATTAAGGTTTCTGATGACCCCCTGACATTTCTCGTCACAGCGAGCGGCAAGGATAAACGGAAAGAAACGGAAGAAGATTTTTTACTGGTAGACCAGAACGGAGAACCTGCCGAAAGCGGACATTCCTTAAAACCGTCGGCGGAAACCCTTCTCCACACGTATTTATACCAAAAAACAGATGCAGGCTGCTGCCTGCATGTCCATACACTTGATAATAACGTAATTTCTGAGCTATACGGCGATGACAAACAAATTACGTTCAAAGGCCAAGAAATAATAAAAGCGCTTGGCTTGTGGGAAGAGAATGCGGAGGTGACGGTGCCGATCATTGAAAACGCCGCGCACATTCCGACATTGGCAATGGATTTCGCAGCCCGCGTTTCCGGAGATTCCGGAGCGGTTCTTATAAGAAACCATGGCATCACAGCTTGGGGAAAAACCGCTTTTGAAGCAAAAAGGGTGCTGGAAGCATATGAATTTTTGTTCAGCTGCCATTTAAAATTAAAAACACTCCGGGATCAGCTGGTAAGATAAAAAAAGGAGGAAAAAACAGTGGCAACAATCAGAATACAGGATGAGGCAAATACAATCATTGAGAATCAAGAGGAAGTGGCAAGCTTTTTAGACAGTCAAGAGGTCATCTATGAACAATGGGATATCACGAAGCTTCCAGAGCAGCTGACAGAAAAATACGATTTGTCCGATGAAGAGAAACAGCAGATTCTTGACACTTTTGATGCCGAGATTCAAGATATTTCCGCCCGGCGCGGATATAAAGCGCAGGATGTAATCTCTCTATCCGATGCAAATCCGAAACTTGATGAGCTGCTGCAAAATTTTTTAAAAGAACACCATCATACAGATGATGAAGTTCGTTTTATCGTAAGCGGCCACGGCGTATTTGTCATTCAAGGCAAAGACGGCACCTTTTTCGATGTCCGTTTAAACCCTGGAGATTTAATCTCAGTTCCTGAAAACATTCGTCACTATTTCACTCTTCAAGAAGACCGTAAAGTTGTTGCCGTCCGAATCTTTGTCACGTCAGAGGGCTGGGTTCCGATTTATGAAAGGGAAAGTATAAAGTAATAGAAAAAACCCCCGTTTTTTACAAACGGGGTTTTTTTAGTTCATGAACTGCCATTGCTCATATTTGGAGATTTCCTTTTTTAATAGCGTCCAAATGATTCCAATGACCGCTGCATCGTCTATTAGGCCGAGCCCCAAAATAACGTCGGGAATGAAGTCGATGGGAGACACAATATAAAGGAAAGCGATGCCTACAAGTACAAAAGCGTTAAACGGTGAACGATGATATCGTCCATGTTTCCAATCTCTTATCATTTGGAAAAAAAGCGTAACGGTATTTATCGCTTTTTTGCGGTCTTTCTTTTTTATCATCATTTTGCCGCCTGTTACCCCAAGCATAAGCGCTCTATTTTTCCGCATAACAATTCCCTCCTGCTGGTTACCCATTTTAATCAAGTGTGTTTAGCGTATCTGCCGTATGGGTATTATTCTCTTAATCCTATCAATATATCTACTATAAATGAAAATATAAAGATATTTAATGAAAATATGTTTACAAATAAAGTATAATCTGTAATAATGCTCAAGAACCCAAACAAACTTGTTTCCTATTCTTTTAGCGGCGAGGGGTGAAGTGAATGGGTAGATATTCTGAAAAAGAAAAATTGCTGGTGTCTATTGATGAAAAAAGAAAATTAATGATAGATGCCGCTAAGAAGCATGGATTTACAGGGTATGACACAATCAGACACAGTCAGGAACTGGACTGTCTGATGAACGAGTACCATCAGCTGATGCAGGAAAAAGAGTCTTCTCAAGGAATACAGGGCTTTGTAAAGAAACTAGGCTTATGGTCCCGCGCCGATGTTATGCCTGCGTATGAAGCAAATAAATAGACGCACGATCCTATTCATATAATAAAGAGAGCTGCTGCGGCGCTCTTTTTTTCTGGTGAATTCCATTTGAAAGAGGGAACTGATGAAAGAGTTAACGATCTTCATTACCGAATTAATCAACCGTTTCCACGATGTATTTATTTCCTTATGTGAGATGCTCGGCTTGAATTTAACAGATAAACAGATGCATTTTTGGGTCATCGGATTATTTGGCATTCTTTTTTTCGGACTGACTCAAGCCGTGTTTAAATGGCTCTCTAAATGGAGCGTTACAGCTTTGTCCTTTATCTACACGTTAACCGTCTTATTTGTGATCGTGTTTGCCATTGAATTGCAGCAGAAAGTGACGGGGCGGGGAAATATGGAGTTTCAAGATGCGGCTGAGGGACTGAAGGGCTTTCTGATCTTCTTTATCATTTTGATGATCTTAAAAGGATTGCTCGAATCAGTCAAAAAAGTGTTTAAAGGAGAAGCACCCAAAAACACAGACAGGCATTCGCGGTTCCGCAGATAAATGAAAAACCCTCTGACAATCAGAGGGTTTTTAGTTGGTGACCGGAAGAGTAATGGTTACCTCAGTTCCTTTTCGAAGCTCACTGTCAATGGTAATCGTGCCTCCGTACATCAATACGATACGTTTACATACAACAAGGCCCAGACCGGTTCCTTTCTCCTTAGAGGTCACAAACGGAAGGAAAATGTGTTCCAGCATTTCTTTCGATATACCTTCGCCATTATCAATGACTTTTATAATGGCCTTCTGATCAGCGGCCCCTAAAGATATTGATAATTTGCCGCCCTCCTGCATGGATTCAAGCGAGTTTTTCGCCACATTTAAGATGACTTGTTTCATATGGTCTTTTGTACATTTCACATATAACGGCTTATCGGTTAAAAACGTAAGCTCTACTTCCACATTGTATAAATTCCCTTCAGAATAAATGATCGGCATAATTTCATTGAAAATATCCTGCAGGGAGTTGAGCTCCCATTTTTCAGCGGTCGGTTTGCCAAGAACAAGAAACTCGCTCACGATTTGATTGATCCTTTTGATCTCCTGCTCAATAATGGAGAAATACAGCTGGTCTTCTTCGCTTTTATACTTTTTTTGCAAAAGCTGGATGAATCCGCTGATGCCTGTAAGCGGGTTGCGGATTTCATGGGCTGTGCTTGCAGCGAGAGTTCCGATAAGCTCCAGTTTTTGAGCCTCATTCTCGGCACGTTCAAGCTGTGTCCGCCGCTTCAGCAAAATGTACTGAACGAGAATAAATAAAATATTGAGCAGTACGATAATACTCGAAAGAGGGAGCAAGAGGCTTTTCGTCAGTTCCTCAAGCTCGACAGGCTTTGGATATACTTTAATATTCCAGCTGATGTCATCTAAATACCCGCTGACCGCTTTCTCGTGCTGAGAATGCTGGCCCGGTCCGCTTGTGAAAATAAGTTTGTCATTTTGGTTCTGTATTTCGATATACACATCAGGGCTTAACATGTTTATTATGTTTTTGATGTAATCAATCTGTATGGCTGCCACTATATAATCGGTGACCTTATTGTCTGCATCTAATACGGGAACACAGATCGTAAAGATACGCTGGCCGGTAATTCTGCTAGCATAATCATCTGTAATAACCGTCTTTTTAGATTCTTTGGCTTTTTCGAAAAAATATCTGTCCGCCAGGTTCACCTTCGTTTTCAGCTCAGTGGTGCTGACAGTCACATCACCTTTTGCGTTCAGTATATATAATCCTGAAAACCTGGGCTCAGAATCGAAGGTCTTGTCCAATATATCTTGCATTTTTTTAGGATCAATCGGTTTATCAATTGCGATAGACAGGGAAGTCATTCTTGCTTTGGTTTCCCCGATCAGATAATTTAATTTATTGCGGTGAAGGTTCAGCATCATACTGGCCGCCTGTTTGTGTTTTGCGGCTATTGTTTCTTTTTCCTTTTCATAAACGAAAAAGCTTATAATTAATGCAGGAATCATCACTAAAACCAAATAAAGTTTGATCTTTGCGCAGGGACCTTTCATTATTTTCAATTTGCATCGCTCCAACATAACACCTGAATAGGGGTATTATATCATTGTTTATACTGCTTTAATAAGAAAAAATAACCAAAATAATTAGAAAAATATATAGTTACAGCCCGTGGTATAAGCAAACTACAAAAGAAGTGAAATTTTGGAAGGTTTTTTGTTGACTTTTTTGTGTTTGTTTATTAATGTTTCTCTGTAACGGTTTCTTTTGTAAAAGGATGATTAGATATGACACAAAAAGCTTCAGAAAAATCACTTAAACTATTTATTGTATTATCACGTGCTTATCGTTCTATTAATGACCATATGAATAAACATATTCATAAGCACGGCTTGAATCCGACTGAATTTGCCGTACTGGAGCTCTTATACCACAAAGGCGATCAGCCGCTCCAGCAAATCGGCGACAAAATTTTATTAGCCAGCGGAAGCATCACATATGTCGTAGACAAGCTGGAACAAAAAGAACTTCTTACACGAAAAGCATCACCTACTGACAGAAGGGTCACATTTGCACAGATTACGGAAAAAGGTATCCATCTTTTGAATGATATTTTTCCCAGCCACGCTGCTGAAATCCATGAGATGATCAGCGTGCTGAGTGAAGAGGAGAAGGAAATGTGCACTGAAATGCTAAAAAGGGTAGGCTTAAACGCAAAACATTTTCATAACAAGTAAAAAAAGGAAGCCTGGATGTGACAAGGCTTCCTTTTTCCTATTCTTCGTTATTTGAGACAGTGGCTCCTCTTGGCAGAATTAAAACTTCTACACGTCTGTTTTTGCTTCTGCCTTCCGCTGTATCGTTGGTTGCGACCGGCTTATATTCACCAAAGCCTTTTGCGCTGAAGACTTTTGCATCGAGCTTTGGATTTTCAATGAGAAGGCCCATAAAGTTGACCGCTCTCATGACGCTTAAGTGCCAGTTGGATTGAAACTGTGAATTTTTAATCGGCATATTATCCGTATGTCCGCTGATGATGATATTCCTTGGAGGATTCAGCACCAGAAGATCCGAGATTTCCTCTGCGAGGGGGATGTCTTGCTCCCGGATTGTAGCTTTTCCCGAATCAAAAAAGATGCTGTCTTTAATCGTAATTAAAAGGCCTTCATCTGTCAGCTTTGTCTCAAGCTGATTTTCCAGCTTTTTATCTTTTATAAATTGCTTCACCTGTTTTTCAACATTTTCGAGCTCTTCTTGGTCAGCCGTCTTATCTGCTGCTTCTTGTTTTTCTTTCTTCTTTTTCTTCTCATCTTCCAGCTGGTCAATTCCTTGCTGTTCACTTTCAGGCGGTGTGACGCTTGAATAATCCATCACGCCTGTACCGCCGGTAAAAACTTCATTGAAAGATTTAGAAAGCATTTTGAATTTGGCCGCATCGACTGAGCTGCTTGCAAACAGCACAATAAATAATGCTAAGAGAAGTGTGAGGATGTCGGCATACGGCACCAGCCAGGACTCATCAACATGCTCGTCCTCATGCTTCTTCTTCTTTTTTCTCGCCATTTTCTGCCTCTCCTTCTTGTGCCGTGAATTTCGCACGATCTTTTGCAGGAAGATACATTAAAAGCTTTTGCTCAATAACTTTCGGTGCCTGCCCCTCTAATACCGAGAGTACGCCTTCAATCATGATTTCACGGAGTTTCACTTCTTGTTTTGATTTCCGTTTTAATTTATTGGCGAAGGGATGCCATAACACATAGCCTGTAAATATTCCGAGCAGGGTCGCGACGAATGCGGCGCTTATGGCATGCCCTAGTTCATCTGTGTTGTCCATATGGGAAAGAGCTGCGATGAGCCCGACAACTGCACCGAGAACGCCGAGTGTCGGTGCATATGTACCGGCTTGGGTAAAAATGCTTGCGCCGGTTTGATGCCTTTCTTCCATGGCTTCGACTTCCTCTGTCATAATATCTCTGATAAATTCAGCGCTTTGCCCATCTACTGCCATGCTCAGACCGTTCTTTAAAAAAGCGTCATCAACTCCTTCAATACTGGCTTCTAAAGCAAGAAGGCCCTCACGTCTTGCAATCTGCGCCCATTCAGAAAACATGGGGATCAGCTGCTCAACGGTAAGCTGTTTGTTTTCCTTAAAAAGTACACGGAATAGCGTTGGAACCTTTTTGATTTCTCTGGAAGGGAACGCGATGACAACCGCAGAGATGGTTCCGAAAATAATAATTAAAATAGCCGCGGGGTTGGCTAAGGCGCTTAAACTGACACCTTTCATGACCATGCCCACACTCAATGCGACAAAAGCGAGAATGATTCCGATAATCGATGTTTTATCCATAATATTCACCAAATCCTTTATACTAGCTTGTCTATGGTTAATATCGGTACGGGTGCTTGGAACTTTAGGGAGATTGAGAAATTGTTCATGATTTATTCATGAACGCGGCTTCATCACGAAAAAAGCGGGTTTTTCCATAACGAAAAGCCCTCAGTCTTTCTTCATATAATAGTAAATAAACATTGTTCATCATATATAAACCTGAAAGTGTAAAGGAGGGAGGCAGGGGGCTATAAATTCTGTCAGGGCGAGGGAGTTGAGTTTGCAAAAAAAGAACGGTTTCCGTTAATGGAAACCGTTCTTTTTTATTTCGCTTGTACTTTAATGCTGTTATCTTCCACGATTACGTTAAAACCTTTAATGTGGGAATCTTCCAGCAGAAGATCTGTCATTTCATCCTCAATCGATTCTTGAATGGTTCTTCTGAGTGGACGCGCTCCGAATGCAGGATGGTAGCCAAGCTCTGCAATTTTTTCTTTTGCTTCATTTGTGACGTGTAAGTCGATTTCGCGTTCTGCCAATGTTTCTTCAAGCTCGCTTAGAAGCAGAGTGACGATTTTGACCAGATGCTCTTTTTGGAGAGCATGGAATTCGATAATGCTGTCGAAGCGGTTTAAAAATTCAGGTTTGAAAAACATGCTGAGTGAATCAATCAGTGTCTGTTCTTTAATGGCCGATTCTTCTGATTGAAAACCGACTTTTACCTGTTTTTCGCCAGTTCCAGCATTGCTTGTCATAATAATGACGGTGTCTTTAAAGCTCACTGTTCTGCCTTGGCTGTCGGTTAAGCGCCCGTCCTCCATGATTTGCAGGAACATATGCTGTACGTCCGGATGAGCCTTTTCAATCTCGTCCAGCAAAACGATGCTGTATGGATTGCGGCGCACTTTTTCAGTTAATTGACCAGCTTCATCATGTCCGACGTATCCTGGCGGTGAACCGATGATTTTAGATACAGCGTGTTTTTCCATATACTCACTCATATCGAGACGGATAATGGAGTCTTTCGTACCGAATAACTCATCTGCAAGTGTTTTAGAAAGCTCGGTTTTTCCTACGCCTGTCGGGCCTACAAAGAGGAACGTTCCGACAGGTCTGTTTTTTGACTTCAGTCCGGCGCGGCTTCTTCTTACCGCTTTTGCCACTTTTTGAACGGCCGCTTCCTGTCCGATGACACGTTCGTGAAGTTTTGCTTCAAGTTCTTTCATTTTTGTTTGTTCATCAGATTGCAGTTTTCCGACTGGAATGCCTGTTTTTTGTTCTACGATGTCTTGAATATGCTCAGCGTTCACTGAAATAGCGGAACGGGCAGACGATGTTTTGAGTTTTTCCTCAAGTGCCTCTTCTTCGTCGCGAAGCTTTGCAGCCTGTTCGTAGTTTTCTTCTTCAAGCGCTTTTGCTTTCTCTGCCTCGATAGCAGTCAGCCGTGCAGCTGCATCTTCGTGATTCACCTCATCAATTAGAAGATTTGCCTTTGATCCGGCTTCGTCTAACAAGTCAATGGCTTTATCCGGCAGATGGCGGTCCTGAATATAGCGGGACGATAAAGCGACACAAGCTTTGATCGCTTCATCACTGAATGTGACGCCGTGATATGCTTCATATTTATCTTTAATTCCTTTTAGGATGCTGATCGCCTGATCAATGGAAGGCTCCTGCACCATAACAGGCTGAAAACGTCTTTCCAGCGCCGCATCTTTTTCTATTTGACGGTACTCTTTTAATGTTGTTGCTCCGATGACTTGCAGCTCGCCTCTGGCAAGAGCCGGTTTCAATATATTGCCGGCATCCATTGATCCTTCGGCAGAGCCTGCACCGACGAGAAGATGGATTTCATCGATGAAAAGAATAACATTTTTACGCTCTTTCAGTTCGGTGATCAGCTGTTTCATTCTTTCTTCAAATTGCCCTCTGATACCGGTATTGGCGACAAGCGAGGCAACATCAAGCAAATATAGCTCTTTGTTTTTCAATTTATTCGGAACATCGCCTTCTGCGATTTTGAGAGCGAGCCCTTCTGCAATCGCCGTTTTACCTACACCGGGTTCCCCGATGAGAACCGGATTATTTTTATTTCGGCGGTTTAATATTTCAATCACCCGCGCCACTTCATCATCGCGGCCGATTACAGGGTCAATGAGTCCCGCTTTCGCACCGTTTGTGACATTTTGGGCCAGTTCATCAAGCAATCCTTTTTTCTGGCCTGATTGTTGTGCGGCTTGATCTTTTTGTTGAAAGAAACCTTGTTCAAATGGGAAGCCGAAAGATTGCGGCCCCATGCTCATAGATGGTTTACGGGTTAATTCTGTATAACAAGTTTCACATAAAACCAGTTGTTTTTGAACGGAATTGATCTGCATGTTAAGGCGAATCGTCGCCTCGTTTTTCTGACAGTGTTGACAACGCATTTGCCAAAACCTCCTTAGAAAGTTTGATTATCTTTGACCAAACGAATGAGAAAAAAAGGTCTGTTATTTGACCAACTTTGACTAATAGTATACTCTGACCTTTTTTGACTTTCAAGCTTTTTGCTTCAATCCAAATGTCAGCCGTTTTAGCCAAGATAAACAAGAAGTAGAGTTTGACTATTTTTGACCAAAGAGATGAAGAAAAAAGGTCTATTGTTTGACCATCTTTGATTATTAGTATACTCGGACGTTTTTCGTCTTTCAAGCTTTTTGCTTACTAGTGATTTCAGCTGGTTTATACAGTAAAACATCATTTTTTCTTCTTTTCAAGGAACTTGTCTCATAGGGTATAAAGAATGATGCGGAATAAATTTGTGGTTGGTGCGGAGGGAAGCGATGGGACAATCAAAAGGATCTGCATGTCAACTTGCATTTGTATATGTAGGGACGGTAGTGGGCGCGGGTTTTGCCACCGGAAGGGAAATTGTTGAGTTCTTTTTGAAATTTGGCTGGCCCGGTCTGTTCGGAATCTTAGTAAGCGGGGGAATGTTTACGTTTTTAGGTGCCAAGATGATGATTATTTCTAAACGGATCAATGCGAAGTCTTATCAAGAAATGAACATTTATTTGTTCGGCGCCCAGGCCGGACGAGTTATCAATGTGTTTATGCTATTTGTGCTGCTTGGCGTCACTTCTGTCATGCTGTCTGGGGCCGGGGCGATTTTTGAGGAACAGCTTGGCATGTCCACCCAGGTAGGCATGCTGATCACAATCGGATTAAGCCTGTTTGTCATGACAACGGGAGTTAAAGGAATATTCGGTGTTAATGTGTTTGTTGTCCCGCTGCTGATTTTATTTTCCATGATTGTCGTGGCCGACTCTTTTATTTTTAGTGAGACGAGGAGCGCTGTTGAATGGGTATGGCCGCACAAATGGGACTGGCTTTTGTCCGCAGTGTCTTACGGCGCCTTAAACCTGTCGCTGGCACAGGCTGTTCTTGTCCCGCTGGCTAATGAGATTCCCTCCGAGCGGGTGATCAAAAAAGGGGCTTTGCTTGGCGGGGTCATGCTGACAATGGTGCTTGCGGCAAGCTTTTTGTCTCTCTCAGTTCTGCCGGATGTTTTATTATACGATATCCCAATGGCTCAAGTGGTTTTCTTAGTTGCCCGTTCAGTACACATCATCTATTTGTTTATTATTTTTGGCGAAGTTTTCACTTCGGTTATTGGAAATTTGTATGGACTGGAAAAGCAAATGAAGAGCTTTCTTCATATAAAAAGCAAATATATATTTGCCGGTATTATGCTTACGGCTTACTTGACCAGTCAAATTGGTTACGGAAAACTGATATCAACGATTTACCCGCTATTCGGTTATGTGAGCCTTGCATTTATCGGAGCCCTTGTGTATAAAAAAATTCCTCAAAAATAAGCCTGTTGCTCGATATTAAATCTTACTTTTTTATAAATTTTCCTTTCTTTTCCTCAATGTGAGTAAAATATCACGTATAATGAGCTGGAAAGTTATGAAAGGAGTTTTTAATATGAAAGAGCGCCGTTTTCTTTTTGGGCTGTTTTTGATCTTTATCGGAATTATTTTCTTCATGCAAATGACGGGTTTCATCCATTTATCCGCTTCCTCGATATGGCCTGTAATTTTTATTATTCTTGCCGTCGGTTTTCACGCTGGTTTTGTGTTTACCGGAAAACGACCGGATAAAGCAGGTTTGCTTGTCCCTGGCGGCATTACCTTTGTGCTCGGCTGTTTATTTTTTTTCGAAACGTCAACAGGTTGGGCGTATTCCGGCATGACTTGGCCTGTATACCTACTCGCACCGGCATTGGGGTTATTTGAACTGTGGCTGTTCGGCGGAAAACAAGCGCAGCTTTTGATACCGGCCGGCATACTCACCTTCATTGGAGCTGTCAGCTTCGGCGGCGTGTTTTTTACAAGTGTTTGGCCTGCCGGTCTGTTCATCATATCAATTGCGCTTCATGCCAGTGCATTTCGGCATGGAAAACGAAGAGTAGGGCTTTTGTTACCCGGCGGCATTTTGCTCGTATTGAGCTGTTTGTTTGTATTTGAAACGTCTGTGAACTGGGCCTATTCAGAAATCACATGGCCGGCTTACATTTTTGCCGCAGCTTTTGGATTGTTTGAATTATGGCTGTTTGGCGGAAGGAAAAAAGGCTTGTTGATTTCAATCGGCATCATTTTGCTTATTGGTATTTCCAGTGTACTAAGCTATTATAATGAAAAAGCGTATGAAGAGATGTGGCCGGCTGTGCTGATTGTCATCTCTATTGTATTTCATGCGGCGGTCTTCAGCTCAAAACACATCAAGGAAAAAGCGGGCATGCTTGTGCCCGGCGGCATTCTGCTCGTATCGGGCTGCTTGTTTTTCTTTGAAACATCGACTGATTGGGCTTATGCAGGTGTAACCTGGCCCGTCTATTTATTAGCCGTTGCATTAGGCCTGTTTGAGCTATGGCTGTTTGGCGGCAGGAGGAATGAACTTTTCATCCCGATCACCATCCTTGTTCTAACTGCTCTTTGCTTTATTGTTACATATCAATGGGCTTTATCAATGTCCGCGTATTGGCCGGCGCTTTTTGTGCTTTTTGGTCTCATGATTATGTTTTTCCCTTTTAAGAATAGAAAAGAAGTGAAAAAATAAGACAGGCTTCTCTTAAGCTGTCTTTTTTTATTGTCAATAAAAACATCATTATGGTAAGATAGCATAAGTGTGAAAAAATTGAAGAAAATCCGTACATCATGCGGGAGAGGTTCTAGCTACACCCTCTATAAAAAACTAAGGACGAACTGTATCCTTGGATACGGTCTTTTTTATGTTTTTTAGGGCGCCTTTCCATAGAAAAGGTGCTTTTTTATTGGAAACCGTGTTGTCTCTCGCTCAGATTTATTTGCGGAGAAGGAGAGGAATTATGAAAAAAGAAAAAGCAATCGTTGTGTTTAGCGGAGGACAAGACAGCACCACATGCTTACTGTGGGCTTTAAAGGAATTTGAAGAAGTAGAAACCGTGACGTTTCATTATAATCAGCGGCATCAGCAGGAAATTGACGTGGCGAAAGCTATTGCAGAAGAGCTTGGTGTAAAAAATCATCTGCTTGATATGTCTTTGTTAAATCAGCTTGCACCGAACGCCTTGACAAGAGATGACATCGAGATTGAAGCCAAGGACGGCGAGCTTCCATCGACGTTTGTTCCGGGGCGCAACCTTGTATTTTTATCTTTCGCCTCCATACTCGCGTACCAAATCGGAGCGCGCCATATTATTACAGGCGTTTGTGAAACAGACTTCAGCGGATATCCTGATTGCCGCGATGAATTCGTAAAATCATGCAATGTCACAGTCAACTTGGCGATGGAGAAACCGTTTGTCATTCATACACCGCTGATGTGGCTGAATAAAGCGGAAACTTGGAAGCTTGCCGATGAGCTTGGCGCGCTTGATTTTGTAAAAAACAATACGCTGACTTGCTACAACGGCATTATTGCGGACGGCTGCGGCGAATGTCCGGCATGTTTGCTTCGCAATAAAGGTTATGAAGAATATATGGAAATGAAAGGGGAGCGGAAGTAATTGATTTCTCAAATTTATCCACAGGCCCAGCACCCTTATTCATTTGAACTGAATAAAGACATGCATATTTCTGCGGCGCATTTTATCCCAAGAGAAAGTGCGGGCGCATGCAGCAGAGTTCATGGGCATACGTATACCGTTAATATTACCGTAGCCGGGGATGAACTGGACGATTCAGGTTTTCTCGTTAATTTCAGTGTGCTGAAAAAATTGGTTCACGGCTCATATGATCATACGTTATTAAATGATCATGATGAATTTTCAAACGATGATCCGTATTCTCTGCCGACTACAGAAGTAGTGGCTAAAACGATTTATGATAAGGTTCAATCCTATTTAGAAACACTTGAAAATAAACCGGCCTGCGTCCAGGTGTTTGTCAGAGAAACACCGACAAGCTACTGTGTCTACCGTCCGAAAAAGGGTGGTTTGAATGGCTAAAGGAATTCCTGTTTTAGAAATTTTCGGCCCGACGATACAAGGGGAAGGCATGGTCATCGGACAGAAAACCATGTTTGTCCGCACCGCCGGCTGTGACTATTCATGCAGCTGGTGTGACTCGGCCTTCACGTGGGACGGATCAGCGAAAAAAGATATACGCTGGATGGCAGCGGACGATATTTATTCTGAACTAAAGGAAATTGGGGGAGACGCCTTTTCCCACGTTACCATTTCCGGCGGAAACCCTGCCTTGTTAAAGCAGCTTGACACGTTTATCACGCTTTTAAAGGAACAAAACATACGCACGGCTCTGGAAACGCAAGGAACGGTCTATCAGGAGTGGTTCACTCTGATTGATGACCTGACGATTTCTCCAAAACCGCCGAGTTCAGGAATGACGACTGATTTTAAGAAGCTTGATCATATCCTGACATCGTTAACAGCCGAAAATAGGCTCCATGCGGTCAGTCTGAAGGTTGTCATATTTAATGACGGAGATCTTGAATACGCAAAAACCGTTCATAAGCGCTATCCTGACATTCCGCTTTATTTACAAGTAGGAAATGATAATGTGCACACAACAGACGATCAATCATTGATCGCTCATTTGCTTGGAAAATACGAAAAACTCGTTGATAAGGTAGCCGCGGATGCGGAGTTGAACCTTGTCAGAGTCCTTCCGCAGCTGCACACCCTGTTATGGGGAAACAAACGCGGAGTTTAATAGAAAGGAAGAGGAATATGACGACAAGAAAAGAATCAGAATTAGAAGGTGTCACACTGCTTGGAAACCAAGGAACAAACTATTTATTCGAATACGCGCCAGATGTGCTGGAGTCCTTCCCGAATAAGCACGTCAATCGTGATTATTTTGTCAAATTCAACTGTCCTGAATTTACATCACTATGCCCGAAAACAGGCCAGCCAGATTTTGCAACGATTTATATCAGCTACATTCCTGATGAAAAAATGGTTGAAAGCAAATCATTAAAACTGTACCTGTTCAGCTTCAGAAACCATGGAGACTTCCACGAAGACTGCATGAACATCATTATGAATGATTTGATTGAATTAATGGACCCGCGCTACATTGAAGTTTGGGGGAAATTCACTCCAAGAGGCGGAATTTCCATTGATCCGTATACCAACTATGGGAAGCCGGGAACGAAGTATGAGAAGATGGCCGAGTACCGGATGATGAATCATGACTTATATCCGGAGACGATTGATAATCGTTGATTGAAGCATATGTGATTCGGAGTATAAATGTAGGGATCTTATTTTGACAGCCCTCTTGCGGCCAAAATAATGAATAGTGAGACCGCAACCTCGTCTTTTTAGGCGGGGTTTTTATGTGTATTGAATTTCAACTGAAACCATCGAACCTGAGTAAAAAAAAGACGAGTGAATTTGGGGAATTCAGCTCGTCGAGACGGGTGCTGGATGGCAGCTCGTCTGTTTCATTATAAAGTATCGAACGTATGTTTGTAAAGTGTTTGGAAAATCTTTATGTATTGTAGTTGTAATTGCCGGCAGATATATTATATTTAACATAGGCAAATAAGAGAGGATTTGAATCGAATGAAGGACGAATTGAAATATATAGGTGAAAAAATCGTGCAATATGAAAAAGCCTTGGCTCAGAATGTTGCTGATATCGAGATAAACAGTTTAGGGCGCAGGTTAGAAGAGGACAGACAAGCGTCCCCTGGGATTACATATAGAGAACAATTAATCACTTATTTAGGCCAGGCATTGTATCAGGATATGCAGGAAGTCACAGAAAGAATTTTGGAATGGAGTAAACAGGCTGGGGAAATGTTCATACGGCTTAATGTATCATTGAGTGAATCATTAAGAGCAATCTCTTTTTACCGAACCGTTATTTGGAATGTATTCACGGAAGAATTAGAACAAAGGAAGTTTGCTGCCATCACGATGCTTGACGTATCTAAAATGCTGGACCCGTTATTTGATAAGGTCAGTAGCATTATCGGGGAAGTATATGAGCAGCATAACAATAGATTAATGAAAATTGCTTACACTGCGCTTGAAGAATTATCTGTAACAGTGGTGCCGGTTGCCGAAACAATAGCGGTCATTCCTTTAGTCGGGGCAATTGATACACACCGCGCAAAATTAATCATGGACATTTCATTGAATGAGGGGGCACGCCTGAAGCTGAAACATATTATTTTAGACGTATCCGGCGTGCCGCTTATTGATACGATGGTAGCCGATCAAATTTTTCATATTGTGAATGCTTTAAGATTAACGGGAATAAAAGCAATGATTACAGGAATCCACCCGGAAATCGCCCAGACGATTGTAAGTCTTGGCTTAGATTTTGGAGATATCAAAACTCGCGCAACGCTGCAGCAGGCGCTGAAAGAATTAGGTTTCACACAAGATAAGATGCAGAAAGGGTGAACCGCCGTCTGTCTGTTTGCATCATGCTGATCAATTGTTAACGGGAAGTGTGTGTGTTAAGATGCCCTTTACAAGACGGGAGGGATGACGATGGTGACCACATTGCTGTTAAACAGTGTGCCGCTTGAGGTCTTTCAATATCAGGAAGTAAAAGCATCCGGGCGAAAGAGACGTAACATTTCATTTGTCTTAAAGGTCACGAGCGAAGCGTATCATGATATCGCTGTTCTATTATATGAACAGACGTTTAAGGTAGAGGTCCCGAAGCAAGAGGTGCTCTTTTGGGGAACGATCACAAATTACTCGACGTCCATGACTAACCTTTATCATGCAGACAAGGTCAGTGATTTTTTTGTCGAGATCACGGAACTGGCAGAAGCAGAAATGGAAAACGCCGCTCTGTTAAGTCTTTCCCCATAAAATATTCATCCGCATATTCGCCGGAAATCATCAGTGATTTTTTTCTCGTGCCTTATATTATAAACCCGTGCTTTTTGTAAAGGTTTACCGCTCGTTTGTTATGTGTCATAACCGTCAGCTCCAGCTTTTTCAATTGTTTTTGTCCTGCAAAGGCAATTGCTTGCTGAAGAAGTTTTGAACCTGTGCCTTGTCCGCTGTCATTTTTTAAAACGCCGATGACAATGCGGGCGACGTGTTTTTGCCTGTTGGCCGCAGAACCGATTATAAGAACAAACCCGGTTAGCTTCTCGCCGTATACGGAAATAAATAGAGCGGAAGTTTCTTTTTTTCTGATAGATTCAATAAATGCTTTTTGCTGAAGAGAAGTTGTTGTCCGCTCATTTGGTTCGTACAGCATAAAATCCGTTTCTTGATCAAGCTGCTTAAACAGCGCAAGCAGTGACTCTGCATCTGAGGGAAGAACAGGTCGAATAACCAAAGCTGTCAGCCTCCAAAGGGAAAGTTTAAAAAGCTGCCGGCCAGGCAGCTTTTTTGGGAAAGCTATGATATATGTAAGGTGTTATTTGGTTCGTCGTGCAGTTTCAGTTGATTTGCAGTAAAGAAAAAGGAGAAGTTAATAGGAGTCTCTGAGAATCTTATAGTTTTTGTGATTGACGACTGTGAGTGAATCTAATTCCAAATCCCGATAGTTATCCATAATGGTAACATCTACGATAACAGAATTTTCATTTACCTTTTCGACGACACCGGTTAATCCATTTTTAAATTCAATGACATTTCCAACCTTTGCGATTTTCACTAGCTTCCTCTCCCTTTAACATAATAATTCCTATTGAAAGTATTTTGCAATATTTTCTTTAAGAAGTAAAGCAATATGGGGTTTTATCTCCCGTGACAATTGTTCTCTCAGCGCAAAGATGGTATATTGATTTTCGTTAAACAGATCGAAAAGGGGGAATTTCGGTTGATGCCCGAAGATATGACAGACCAGATTAACCTGCTGCGCACCGGCGATATTCAGGAGCTCAGAGTGCAGAAGGAGCATTTTTTAGCATTCAGGGCGATTTTATCTCAACAGGAAGATTTTAAACATTTTCGGGGGATCGCCCAACAAGGCGGAGATGTGGTATTTCAATATTTACAAGAGCCGAGAAGTTAAAGGGTTTCTCAATTTTTGAGAAGCCTTTTTAGATTTTACGGCATTGTAATAATTGTAACTAAAATGTAAATTTCTAAAAATGGATGATAAAAGAATTTATTGGGTTTATTTATGTGAATATAAGCAGTTTTCTTGGTAAAAAGCAGTTTGTCATATAGTATATTCCATCCTGATTGCTGTTTGGGAGAGTTGGAAAATCTTTATCCGTGAATTTGATTTCAACTCTTGTTAAGGTAGTGGAGTGTTTTTTGAGCACTTTAAGGAGGAAACTGTATGACAACAAAATTTGCTGCCTTGGCTGTTTTTCTTCTATGTTTTATGCCTGCAACTAAAATTGAGCATGCACAAGCTTCACTTATGCTGACAAAGAAGACGAAGCCTGAAGCCAAGCAATTGCTTACACATATAAATAACGATGAAGAAGAATCTTTCCCGTCACTGTCTGCTGATAAGGATAAGAAAAAAGTAAAGCCGATCAAGCTATCAGCACGCACTGAGAAGAAAGATAAACCAAATTCAATCGAGACATCATCTCATCCTAAAGAGAAAGCAGAAAGAAAATACTCCCAGTCAGAAAAAGAACTGCTTTCCCGCCTTGTTCATGCTGAGGCGAAAGGTGAATCCTACAAAGGCAAGGTCGCTGTGGCCAGCGTAGTGCTGAACCGGACGGAGGAGCGCGGCTTCCCTGACACGATAAGAGGCGTCATTTATCAAAAAAACGCTTTTGAACCGGTGGCAAACGGAAGCATCAATCAAAAGCCTGACAAAGATTCAATTGAAGCAGCGGAAGAGGTATTGTCAGATAAGAACAGAGAAACAGAAGCCATCTTCTTTTATAATCCAAAGACGGCATCAGACAATTGGATTCGTTCAAGAAAAGTAATTGAAAGAATCGGCAAGCACGTTTTTGCCATGTAAGCATAGAGGAGGCTTTTTGTCTCAGCTATGCTTTTTTTATATGGTTACATAAAAATGAAAATAATTTTAGGACTTGTCTCATATGATGTTGTTAGAACGAGAGACAAGGAGAGACACCATGAATCGATTTGTAAAAGGGATCATTCTTTTATCTATTGCCGCTTTTTTCGCTGAATGCCTTGAATTCGTCGTGAATATGATTTTGGCGCGGGAACTGGGCGAGCATGGAATGGGGCTTTATATGAGTATATTGCCTACGATTTTTTTAGTCATTGTCATCGCGAGTCTGGAGCTGCCGATCTCCATTTCTAAATTCATTGCAGAATCGAATCCGAAGCTTCATGAAAGTATGCTGAGGCACGCGTTTAGAATGACAGCGGTATTTACCGCCTTTTCCACCACCGCTGCAAGCATTGCGCTTCCGTTTATTCCGGTGTTTAACACGTATCATCCGTTTATTAAGGGAATTGTCATTGGCCTGATCCCTGTTGTCGCCTTTACCTCGATCGCCAGAGGGTATTTTATGGGTGTGCAAAAAATGGGCAAAATCGCTGCTGCAAATGTAATGAAAAAAATTATTCAGCTGCTGTGTTTGTTTATCTTTTTTCAATGGTATTCCTTTGAAATCGATACGGCGGTGCTCATTTCTTTGTTTGTCCTTGTTGCGAGTGATGTCGTCGTGTTTGTGTACTTATATACACAATTTATTCTTGCGCGGCGGGCGCTTTCCGGACAGCAGCATATCCATCTTCGGGGAAAGGATGTCAGAAAAAGACTGCTTGCCGTCTCGATTCCGACGACAGGATTAAGGATTTTTCACGCTGTGACAAATGCCATTGAACCCTTTTTGGTAAAAGGAGCGCTTTTAGCCGCAGGCGTTGCGGGTACAACGGCGATAGACCAATATGGCATGCTTGCCGGAGTTGCCGTGACAATTGGCTCGTTTCCGGCTTTTATCGGCCATTCCTTAATGGTTGTGATGATCCCGAGTATTTCAGAAGCCTATGCGCTGTCTCAATATGACATTGTCTTAAAACGGCTGAAGCAGTCGATTTTCATTACGCTCGGCTACGGTATTCCGGCTGTCTGGGTGATGTTTCAGTTTGCCGGGCCGCTCACCCATCTTTTTTTTCATTCACCAGAGGCGCAATACTATTTACAGCTGCTGTGGCCGTATTTCCTCTTTCATTTGTTTGTCATGCCGCTGCAAGCCTGCTTAATCGGCATGGGATTTGTAAAGGAGGCCTTTTACCATAACGTATGGAGCCACATTGTCGGGCTTAGCATGATGTATGTGCTCGGCTCCATGGAGAATCTGCAAATGCTCGGAATCATTCTCGGGATGAATACAGGAATGATCTTGGTGACAAGCCTTCACTATACGACGATTTGCAAAGGGCTCGGTGTATCTATTTTTCTTACGGGAGGAAACAGATCCCCGCGAATTGAAAGCCGCTGACCATCATACATTCGCAAAAGCAGGGTAAGCTATTCAAAAGCATGAAAGGAAGATCACATGTTGACGAAGCGTTTTACCTTAATTGCATCCCTTGTCATGGTTGCCATATTCTCGTGGCTTCCTGAGGCGACAGCTGAAAAACGGTCGGTCCCTGCGGTGTTTTTAATGAAAACCATTGAAGGAGACGATATTTCAATCCCGCATAAAGGGCAGAAAACAATCCTTCATTTTTGGACATCCTGGTGTCCGCCCTGTAAAAAGGAACTGCCTCAGTTCCAGTCCTTTTATGAAAAACAACAAGCTGGCGGCGTTCAGCTTGTGACAGTTAATTTGGTGAATGCCGAACAAAATAAACAGGCTGTAGTCGACTTTATCGAAGCGAACAAGCTGACGTTTCCGGTTGTGCTTGATTCACAAGGCGATTTAATGAAGACATACCATATCGTGACCATTCCGACCTCTTTTTTACTCAATGAAAAGGGGGGAATTGAAAAAACAGCTGTCGGGCCGATGACGGCGGAGCAGCTAAAAGAATGGGCGCAAGAATAAAAGCTGAGAGGGTAGCCCTTTCAGCTTTTTTTTCATATATCATACCAACAGGATGAAATTTCTAATGATAATTATTATCAAAAAGAAATTAAAATAATTATAATTGAAATTATCCTCTGTCGTGCTATAATAGTAAAAGACATATGAAATCACTCACCATAAGCTGCCTTTTGGGCGGCAATTTTGTTTTTATAAGGGAAATGAAGATGATTTACGTTCTCAATTAGAGAGGGGGATTCAACATGAATGAACAAGTTATTATACAAAACGACTCGCAGCAGGAATTAAAAACCGAGCAGCGGGCAAGCAATTGGACGCAGCATGCGGAACTGATTGCAGCCCTTGTCTCCGGCGCTCTTATTTTAGCAGGATGGATTCTCCATCAACACTCTGTTTTATCTGTTATTCTCTATTTGCTGGCATTTGCGATCGGAGGATTTGCTAAAGCGAAAGAAGGAATTCAGGATACGATTGAATCAAAAACGTTAAATGTAGAGCTGCTGATGATATTTGCGGCAATCGGTTCTGCGATCATCGGCTATTGGGCAGAGGGTGCCATTTTAATTTTTATTTTTTCCTTAAGCGGAGCGTTGGAAACATACACGATGAATAAAAGCAGCAAAGATTTAACCTCATTAATGAAGCTTGAACCTGAGGAAGCAAGCCTTATCGTAAACGGCGAGGTCAAAAGGGTACCTGTCACAGATGTAATGACGGGTGACATCATCGTTGTTAAACCCGGGGAGCGCGTGGCAGCGGACGGGATCATTGAGACCGGTTCAACCAGCTTGGACGAATCTGCGTTAACCGGAGAAGCCATGCCTGTTGAAAAGACTACCGGTGATGAAGTATTTACGGGAACAGTGAACAGAAATGGGTCACTGACTGTCCGTGTGACAAAATCGAATGAGGATTCTCTTTTCAGAAAGATTATTAAACTGGTGGAATCCGCGCAAAGCAGTGTATCACCGACACAGGCATTTATCGAGCGGTTTGAAAATGCCTATGTAAAAGGCGTGCTTATTGTGGTCGGCCTGCTTTTATTTGTTCCCCATTTTGCTTTAGGCTGGAGCTGGAGTGAAACCTTTTACCGCGCAATGGTATTTATGGTTGTCGCGTCACCGTGCGCGCTTGTTGCTTCCATTATGCCCGCGGCGCTTTCGCTTATCTCGAACGGAGCGCGAAACGGTTTACTTGTAAAGGGAAGCGTGTTCCTTGAACAATTGGGTACAGTTCAAATGATCGCCTTTGATAAGACCGGTACCGTGACACGCGGCCGTCCGGCTGTGGAAGCTGTCAGAATCGCAGAAGGCCATGACGAGGCTGAAGTGCTGGAGGCCGTTTATGCCATAGAAAAACAATCAAGCCATCCGCTGGCTAAGGCTATTACAGAATACGCGGAAAACAGGGGCGTCAATCAGTCGGGCTACATATCCATTGACGAGGAATCTGGCTTTGGTGTTATGGCCTCTGTGTTCGGCGCCAAATGGAAGATCGGAAAAGCCGGTTTTATCGGAGATGACATAGCGGATGCATTTATCGAACAATCTGCATCAGACTTAAAAGATAAAGGGAATACAATCGTATTTATCAAAAAAGACAACAGTATTGCCGGATGCATTGCCCTCAAGGATCAAATCAGGTCTGAAGCAAAAGAGGTCTTGTATGAACTGGGCAGCTTGGGAATCAAAACCGCAATGCTGACGGGAGACCAAAAAGAAACGGCTGAAGCCATAGCGAAAGAAGCAGGCATCACAACTGTCGCGGCAGAATGCCTGCCGGATCAAAAGGTAGAGGAAATCAAACGGTTAAAAAAAGAGTACGGCATTATTGCAATGGTCGGAGACGGTATCAACGACGCGCCTGCTTTGAAGACGGCTGACATCGGCATCGCGATGGGCGGCGGAACGGATGTCGCTCTTGAGACGTCAGATATGGTATTAATGCAAAATGATTTAAAAAAACTTGCGAAAATGTGCCGATTATCCAGAAAAATGAACCGTATCATTAAGCAAAACATTGTGTTTTCGCTGACGGTTATCTGCTTACTCATTTGCGCTAACTTTTTGCAGGTGATGGAATTGCCGCTTGGTGTCATCGGTCATGAGGGAAGCACAATTCTTGTTATATTAAATGGTTTAAGGCTGTTAAAGTCATAAACAGCGGCCCCATATGGGCTGCTGTTTTTTGTATCCAGCTCTATATTTTCCGGTTTTTTTCAGCATCCGGGCGCTTTAAGATAAGAATAAATGCCAGGCTGCAGCAAACAAATCCGGCAGCACAGCCTATAATGAAGCTATAGTAATAATAATCGATACATTTTACGCTGATCAGCGGAGCAGAAATTCCTAAAATGGTCAATAATACGACCGCTTTCCTTTTCAAAAAATTGATAAGCAAATCGAACATCTCCCTGCATCATTCGTCTGTTAACAGTATACAAGATCAAGAAAAGGAAATAAAATGCAATTGTAATTCTTCAAAAAGGCAAGGAACTTTTAAAACTGATACAATAGATAAGAACATTACCTGAAGCGGGGAGGAATAAAATTGAATAGAATTCAGCGTGTCTCTTCATGGCTAAAGCAGGAAGGGCATACTTCAGCATTCATACATACAAAAGAAAATGTATTTTACTTAACCGGTTTTTATACAGAGCCGCACGAACGGTTGATGGGCTTGTTTATTTTTCAGGATGAGGAGCCTTTTTTCATCTGTCCGGGGATGGAAGCCGGGCAAGCGCGCAGTGCCGGGTGGGAACATGAAATCATCGGCTATGCCGATCACGAGGACCCTTGGATGCTCATTCAGACAGCTTTGAAAAAACGAAAGATCATGATCGATACACTTGCAGTGGAAAAGGATTCAATATCGCTTTCCCGCGCAGAGCAGCTGAAGCAGGCTGCGGGCGGAGCGTCATTTGTGTCAGCGGAAGAAACGCTGAATCAATTCAGGCTTGTGAAAGATCAAGAGGAGATCAAAAAGCTGCAAGAAGCGGCAAAACTTGCTGATTACGGCGTTGAGATCGGTGTATCAGCTTTACGTGAAGGAATTACCGAAATGGAAGTTCTCGCCCAGATTGAATTTGAATTGAAGAAAAAAGGGATTCAAGGGATGTCTTTTTCCACGATGGTATTGTTTGGAGAAAAATCAGGGCAGCCGCACGGCAATCCGGGAACGGCAAAATTGAAAAAAGGCGATTTTGTACTATTTGATTTAGGTGTCATTCTTAATGGTTATTGTTCAGATATTACGAGAACCTTTGCTTATCAAACAATCAGTCCGAAACAAGAGGAAATCTACCATACGGTGCTCAAAGCCGAAAAAGCCGCCATCGAATTGAGCAAACCGGGTGTCAGAATCGGCGACCTGGATTTAAAGGCACGCGGCATTATAGAGAAAGCCGGCTACGGAGACTATTTCCCACACCGCCTCGGGCACGGTCTCGGAATTTCCGTCCACGAGTACCCGTCTATGAGCCAAGCGAATGATTCAATCATTCAAGAGGGCATGGTATATACGATTGAACCGGGCATTTATGTGCCGGACATCGGCGGAGTGCGTATTGAAGATGACGTGCTTGTCACAGAGGAGGGAGCGACAGCACTGACCCGCTACCCGAAAGAGTTAACGATTTTGCCATAAATGATGACCACAAAATAAAAAAGGACTTTGTTCACGAAAAAGTCCTTTTTTATCTGCAAAAAATCGAATAAACTTAATGATAAGAACAGATGTCTCAAATGAAAAAATCATCAAATGTCTTAAATGGCTTTATTTCGTGTCTTTGTTTAAGCGGCTGAAGAGCGAGACAGCTTCCGACAAGCACTGTGATACATAAACCGATTAAAATAAAGAATCCCATTTGTTTCTTCCCCTTTCCGTAAGCAGAGTACGCTCTTATCGTATTGTATGAAACGCATTCCAGATCAAGGGAAAAAAGAAAGAAGGGAAGTTATGGCTAATATTAAAGAAATTGCGAATAAAGCCGGTGTTTCCATTACGACGGTTTCAAGAGTGTTAAATGATCATCCCTATGTGAGCGAAGAGAAGCGAGTGAGAGTGCTGGAGGCGATGAAAGCCTTGGAATATACGAGAAATGTCCATGCCGTTCACTTATCGAAAGGCTTTTCAAATATGATTGGTGTTGTCCTGCCGTCTATCAGCCTGCCGTATTTCTCGGAACTGCTGGCCGGGATTGCCGACGCGGCTTTTGCATCAGGCGTCCACCTTACCGTGTATCAGACAAACTATGAAATTGAAAAAGAGATTTTCGCTCTGTCACAATTAAAACAGCGGCAGGTAGACGGACTGATCTTCTGTTCAAAGGCGATATCTGATGAAGAACTGCTTGAGTGGAAGGGACCGCTATTGCTTTGCCAGAATTCAAATGAAGGTCTTTTTTCAACGATCAGTATTCCTCACCAAGATGCATTCAGGCACGGATTGAACTATTTAATGGAAAAAGGCCATAAAAAGATTGCGATATGCCTCGCCAGAAAAAAAGGCATGAACAGCCATTTTCGCATCAAAGCATATAAAGAAGCCCTAGCGGAAATAGGAGAAACCTTTGATGAGAATTGGATAGTGGAGAAAGCGCTTACGATTAATGACGGGAAAGAGTTGTATCATAAATGGAATAAGTGGAAGGAGAAGCCGACGGCGATATTGGTAGCCAATGATCAAGTATCAGCGGGGCTTTTGCTGGAGGCTAAAGTCCAAGGCACAGCCGTTCCTGACGAACTCGCCATTTTAAGCTTTGATAATCATGAAATCAGTCAATCACTAGGCATAACCACCATTGATATACAGACAAAAGAAATGGGCAAACAAGCCTTTATGCTTCTGGAAAAAAGGATTAAAGGCCAGCCGATTGAAAGAAAAGTACTCGAATACCGCCTGATTGAAAGATCGACTGTTTAGCTTAAATGTTGAAAAAAGGTTTGACGCGCTTTCCATTCGTTTTGTACGATATGGTGTATTGAATGACAAAGGAGCTGAGGATCGTGAATGGATCCTTTACAGTTGAAAAGGTATTAAATAATAACGTATTAATCGCTTCTCATCATAAATACAGTGAAGTTGTCCTAATTGGAAAAGGAATCGGCTTCGGAAAAAAACAAGCCGATATGATTGAAGATAAAGGGTATGAAAAAATGTTTATCTTAAAGGATGAGAAAGAACAAAAGCAGTTTAAAAAGCTCCTTGACTATGTAGATGAAAACTTGGTTGATATCTCCAATGATGTGATTGTTCATATTGCAGAGCGGGTGAACCATTCATTAAATGAACATATCCATATCGCTTTGACCGATCATATTGCATTTGCGATTAAACGGCTGAAGCAAGGGTTTGATATGAAAAACCCATTTCTGATGGAGACACAATCACTCTATCCGGATGAATACCAAATTGCCGAGGAAGTTGTGGCGATCATTAATGAAAAAGCGGGTATCAGCCTGCCAGACGGTGAAATCGGATTTATCGCTTTGCATATTCATTCAGCCCTGACCAATCGTCCGCTTTCCGAGGTAAACCAGCATTCCCAGCTGATGGCCCGGCTGGTACAAGTTATCGAGGATGCTTTTCAAATGAAGGTCAACAAGGAAAGCGTACATTATCTGCGCCTCATTCGTCATATCAGATTTACCATCGATAGGATCAAAAGGGATGAACCGACTAAAGAACCAGAAAAATTAATGTTATTATTGAAAAATGAGTATCCGCTATGCTACAATACAGCTTGGAAATTGATAAAAATCTTACAGCAAACATTGAAAAAACCAGTTCATGAGGCGGAAGCGGTCTATCTTACGCTTCATCTGTACCGATTAACCAATAAAATTTCATAACACTTCAGTTTAGCCTTTAAAAACGTGTTACTGATTCGATCAGGCATGAGTGATTGAGGGGAAAAAAGCGGGAATTTGTTCTCGTTCTTTTGCGCACCCAACTTTTACTCATGCCTTTTTTGTTGTGTAAAAGGGCAAATGTAAACGGTTAAACTGATGGCCTGCGCCCGTGAATTCGTTGTCATGATTTTTCGCTGTAAGGTCAAACTAGTAAATAGAGGAGGTCAATTCTATGTTTAAAGCATTATTCGGCGTTCTCCAGAAAATCGGGCGCGCTCTTATGCTTCCAGTTGCCATTCTTCCTGCGGCGGGTATTTTACTTGCGATTGGGAATGCCATGCAGAACAAGGACATGATTGAGGTTTTGCAATTCCTAAGTAATGACAATATCCAGCTGGTAGCGGGAGTAATGGAAAGTGCGGGGCAAATCGTTTTTGACAACCTGCCGCTTCTCTTTGCAGTCGGAGTTGCCATAGGACTCGCGAATGGCGACGGCGTTGCCGGGATCGCTGCAATCATCGGATATCTTGTAATGAACGTATCGATGAGTGCGGTTCTCCTTGCAAACGGAACCATTCCTTCTGATTCTGTAGAAAGAGCCAAATTCTTTACAGAAAACCATCCGGCATATGTCAACATGTTAGGCATACCGACATTGGCTACAGGAGTATTCGGCGGTATTATAGTCGGTGTGCTGGCAGCGCTGTTGTTCAACAAATTTTATAAAATTGAGCTTCCGCAATATCTCGGATTCTTTGCGGGTAAGCGCTTTGTACCAATTGTGACATCAATTTCTGCTTTAATTCTCGGTCTTATTATGTTAGTGATCTGGCCTCCGATCCAGCATGGGCTGAATTCCTTCTCAACAGGTTTGGTGGAAGCGAATCCAACGCTTGCTGCATTTATCTTTGGAGTGATTGAACGTTCACTTATTCCTTTCGGCTTGCATCACATTTTCTACTCGCCGTTCTGGTATGAGTTCTTTAGCTACAAAAGTGCAGCCGGGGAAATTATCCGCGGAGATCAGCGCATTTTCATGGCGCAGATCAAAGACGGTGTACAATTAACTGCCGGTACATTTATGACAGGAAAATATCCGTTCATGATGTTCGGACTTCCGGCTGCGGCTCTTGCGATTTATCATGAGGCAAAGCCGAAAAACAAAAAGCTCGTTGCGGGTATTATGGGCTCAGCAGCTCTGACTTCTTTCCTAACAGGGATTACAGAGCCGCTAGAATTCTCATTCCTGTTTGTGGCTCCGATCCTGTTTGCAATACACTGTGTGTTTGCAGGGCTGTCATTTATGGTTATGCAGCTTTTACATGTAAAGATCGGTATGACATTCTCAGGCGGTTTAATCGACTATTTCCTATTCGGAATTTTGCCGAACCGGACTGCATGGTGGCTTGTAATTCCTGTAGGTTTAGGCTTGGCCGTGATCTACTACTTCGGATTCCGTTTCGCCATCCGCAAGTTCAATTTGAAAACGCCGGGACGCGAGGATGATTCTGCTGAATCTGATAATTCCGGCAAGCAAGGCGAAGCGGGAGATCTGCCTTACGAAATCTTGCAGGCGATGGGCGACCAGGAAAACATCAAGCACCTCGACGCATGTATCACAAGGCTTCGTGTTACCGTGAATGACCAGAAAAAAGTGGACAAAGACCGTCTGAAAAAACTCGGCGCTTCAGGTGTTCTTGAAGTCGGCAATAACATTCAAGCCATTTTCGGGCCGCGTTCTGACGGTTTAAAAACACAAATGCAGGATATTATCGCAGGACGCACGCCAAGACCAGAGCCGAGAACGTCTGCTGAAGAAGAAGTAAGCCAGCAGGTCGAGGAAGTCATCGCAGACCCGCTGCAAAATGAAATTGGCGAGGAAGTATTTGTTTCTCCGATCACTGGTGAGATTCACCCGATTACTGATGTTCCTGACCAAGTCTTCTCAGGAAAAATGATGGGTGACGGATTCGCTATTCTTCCGACAGAAGGAATCGTGGTTTCTCCTGTGAGAGGTAAAATACTGAACGTATTCCCTACAAAGCATGCGATCGGTTTACAGTCTGACGGCGGAAAAGAAATCTTGATTCACTTCGGAATCGATACAGTCAGCCTTAAAGGCGAAGGGTTTACATCATTTGTCTCAGAAGGAGACCGTGTGGAACCGGGCCAAAAACTTCTTGAAGTAGATTTAGATGCAGTGAAGCCGAATGTACCTTCCCTCATGACACCAATTGTATTTACGAACCTTGCTGAGGGAGAAAGTGTCGGCATCAAGGCAAATGGTTCAGTTAAAAGAGAACAAGAAGATATTGTGAAGATTGAAAAGTAAGCATTCAAGATGCTGTGCTTGTCAGATGACAAGTGCGGCTGTATGATATAATATTGTGAAGTAATATATAGCTTTAAGTTAAAAGGAGAATGATAAAAATGGCACAAAAAACATTCAAAGTAACTGCAGATTCTGGAATTCATGCTCGTCCTGCTACAGTTCTTGTACAAACTGCAAGCAAATATGATGCTGATGTTAATTTAGAATATAACGGCAAAACAGTAAACCTTAAATCAATTATGGGTGTAATGTCTCTAGGAATCGCTAAAGGCGCTGAAATTACAATTTCTGCTTCAGGCGCTGATGAAAACGACGCTCTTAACGCTTTAGAAGAAACAATGAAAAGCGAAGGACTCGGCGAGTAATGCAAGAGTTAAAAGGGATTGGCGCTTCAGCCGGAATCGCGATTGCGAAAGCGTACCGGCTTGAAGAGCCAGATTTAACGGTTGAAAAGAAAAACATCTCTGATTCTGAAGCGGAAGTAAGCCGTTTTGAAGATGCTATCTCTCGTTCCAAAGACGAGCTTGAAAAAATCAAAGAGCATGCTTTAAAAGAACTTGGCCAGGATAAAGCGGACATTTTTTCCGCTCATCTCTTAGTTCTCAGCGATCCTGAGCTTTTGAACCCGATTAAAGAAAAAATCAGTTCAGAGTCAGTTAACGCTGAATTCGCTTTGAAAGAAACAGCATCAATGTTTGTTTCCATGTTCGAATCAATGGACAACGAATATATGAAAGAGCGTGCTGCAGATATTCGCGACGTTACAAAACGTGTGACAGGACATCTTCTTGGCGTTGAAATACCAAACCCGAGTCTGATATCCGAAGAGGTTATCATTGTGGCTGAAGACTTAACACCGTCTGATACGGCGCAATTAAACCGCGAATTTGTAAAAGGGTTTACAACGGATATCGGCGGACGCACTTCACACTCTGCAATTATGGCCCGCTCATTGGAGATTCCGGCAGTCGTTGGTACGAAATCGGCTACTGGCACAATCCAAAATGGGGTAACGGTCATTGTCGACGGCATTAACGGCGATGTCATCATCGATCCGTCTGCTGACATAGTTAAGAAGTATGAAGAAAAGCACAGCGCTTATATGGCTCAAAAAGCTGAGTGGGCGAAGCTTGTCAATGAACCGACAGTATCAAAAGACGGACATCATGTTGAGCTTGCGGCTAATATCGGTACACCTGATGATGTAAAGGGCGTTTTAGAAAACGGGGGAGAAGCAGTAGGTCTTTACCGTACGGAATTCCTTTACATGGGAAGAGATCAGCTCCCTACAGAAGATGAGCAGTTTGATGCTTACAAAGCTGTTCTTGAGCGAATGGAAGGAAAATCAGTTGTCGTACGGACGCTTGATATCGGCGGAGACAAAGAGCTTCCTTATCTGGAGCTTCCAAAAGAAATGAACCCGTTCTTGGGCTACAGAGCGATTCGCCTTTGCCTTGATGAGCAAGAAATCTTCAGAACACAGCTTCGCGCGCTGCTTCGTGCAAGTACATACGGAAACCTGAAAATCATGTTCCCGATGATTGCAACAGTAAACGAATTTAGAGAAGCGAAAGCAATCCTTCTTGAAGAAAAAGAAAAGCTTGTTCAAGCGGGACAAGTTGTCTCTGAAGACATTGAAGTCGGTATGATGGTTGAAATTCCGTCAACGGCAGTTATCGCTGACCAGTTTGCCAAAGAAGTTGATTTCTTCAGTATCGGAACAAATGACTTGATCCAATACACAATGGCTGCTGACCGTATGAATGAACGGGTTGCATACCTGTATCAGCCATACAATCCAGCGATTCTCCGCCTGATCACACTTGTGATCGAAGCTGCTCATAAAGAAGGAAAATGGGTCGGCATGTGCGGTGAAATGGCCGGAGACGAAATTGCGATTCCGATTCTTCTAGGACTTGGCTTAGATGAGTTCTCAATGAGTGCAACATCTATCCTTCCGGCAAGAACACAGATCAGCAAGCTTTCTAAAAAAGAAGCTGAATCATTCAAAGAAAAAATCTTGTCAATGAGCACGACAGAAGAAGTTGTCGCGTTTGTAAAAGAGACATTTAATTCATAATACTAAAACCAGCCGGGCTTTTGCCCTGCTGGTTTTTTTCATATTCAGAGGAAAGGCGGGGCAAAATAATCCCACTAGGAGGGATAGAATGTCAAACGAATTTAACGCGGGTGATACGGTGTATGTGATTTATCGGAATCCCCACGCAGCAAATGTTGCGCATATAAAGGAAGCGGAAGTAGTGCATCATCCATATCACAAAGGGGAGCTTTCCTTATTTTTATATGAAACCTATCATCCTCTTGCTGAGGATGATGCCGTATTCGCGAGCTATGAAGAAGCGGAACATTTATATAATCAGCTATTTGATTACGATCAATACAGATGACAAGGAAAATATTGCATCACATATCCTTACTTACGTATGAGAAAAGTAACAGAAGAAAAGTGAAAAGGATGTGGCTTCATGCAGAACCCGTTCGTTCCGCAGCTCGTTTATATTGAACCGAGAGCGCTGGAATATCCGTTAGGCAAAGAGCTAAGAGATAAATTTGAACATATGGGAATTGAAATCAGAGAAACAACATCACATAATCAGGTGCGGAATATACCCGGAAAAAACCACCTTCAGCAATACAGAAATGCAAAGTCGACACTGGTCATCGGCGTACGGAAAACACTGAAATTTGATTCTTCAAAACCGTCGGCTGAATATGCGATCCCGTTTGCAACCGGCTGCATGGGGCATTGCCATTATTGTTATTTGCAAACCACGATGGGGTCTAAACCTTATATCAGAACGTATGTGAATGTGGAAGAAATATTAGATCAAGCGGATGAATACATGCAAGAACGGGCCCCTGATTTTACAAGGTTTGAAGCTTCTTGTACATCAGATATCGTCGGTATCGACCATCTGACACACACGCTGAAGCGTGCTATTGAACACTTCGGGCAAAGTGAATTAGGGAAACTCAGATTTGTAACCAAATTTCATCATGTGGATCATTTGCTGGATGCGAAACACAACGGGAAGACAAGGTTCAGATTCAGCATTAACGCCGACTATGTCATCAAAAATTTTGAACCAGGCACTTCTCCTCTCGATAAACGGATAGAAGCCGCTGTAAAGGTAGCAAAAGCAGGCTATCCTTTAGGCTTTATCGTCGCGCCGATCTATATTCATGAAGGCTGGGAGGAAGGTTACAGGGTCCTGTTTGAAAAATTGGACGCCGCTTTGCCGAAAGACGTAAGACATGATATTACGTTTGAATTGATTCAGCACCGATTCACTAAGCCGGCGAAACGAGTGATTGAAAAGAACTATCCAAAATCAAAACTAGAACTTGATGAAGAAAAGCGCCGCTATAAATGGGGACGCTACGGCATCGGCAAATACATCTACCAGAAGGATGAAGAGCACGAACTTCGGGAAACGCTGGAATCCTATATCGACCGTTATTTCCCTAATGCAAAACTCGAATATTTCACTTAAAACGGGCTCAAGCAGCCCGTTTTTTGATAAAATGGGTTTTTCCACTCCATCAGGACGCCGTAATGTAATGATTCCTCATCTTCCAAATAGTTTCTCACCACACCGACAGGCTCTCGCCCGCAATGAAGCAGAAATGACAGAACCGGATCATTCTTCTCTCCCTCCAGCACGGCTTCGACATATTGCTCAGCGGTAAGTTCATGCGAATATTTATGATAACGAGGAATTCGAGCGCCACCCAGCAAACGTTCAAGCTGCTTTGAAACCGTCAGTTCATACATCGTTTGCATCAGCCATTTTCCGATCCCCAGCTTTCGGTAAGAAGGGGACACCGAAATATCAACGACATATAACGTATTGCCTTCTTTATTATGATTTCTGATATATCCATGATCAGTAATTTCTGCCCAAGTATGATCAGGATGTCCAGGGTCAAATTGGATAATCAGCGCGGTCATGGAACCGATGATCACATCATTTACCAACGCGCATAAAGCCCCTTCCCGAAAGGTTTCTATATGGCTGTGTAACTGCTCCTTGGACCACAGAAGTTCCTGAGGAAAAGGGGGAGGAAAACATTCTTTTTGCAGAGAAAGCAAACCTGCAACATCTCTGTGAGTGTATTGCCTGATCACGAGCTTCTCGTATTTGCGGCCATCATAAAAGCGGATATTCTTTTGAATCGTAATCACCCTCCTTTTTCCAAATCATTATAACGTATACCTTAAGGCAGGGAAATAAAAATGTAATTTTCTGAATTTATAGTTCCCATTTCGTATTATTTTCTTTTTTCAGTATATTCATTTTCCTAAAGAGAAAGCCGATATACTCATTAGGAGGGGATTGCTTTGTTTAAAAAACTGCATATGAAAATTGCTGTTTTTGTTTCGATTATGTTAATTTTAACGGTTATTCTTTTGCAGCTTTCTTCTTTTCTCATTTTAAAACCAATGATTACTGAAGAAGGTAAAAACGCAACAGAAAATGTAACGAATTCGCTTGAGCAAAACATACAAATACAATTAAAGAACTATGAAATCTCATTATTAAGATTGGCGAACGGGGATCTCTCCCAATCTTTTATAAAAAAACCCGCTAAAGAAGTGACCGCGCTGTTTCACGATGAAATTAAGCAAATCCAAGAAAATGATAAATATGTCGCACTTGCTTACATAGGGACCGGCAAAAAAGAAATGTTTGCATATCCAAAGTCTGAATTTGCCAAAGATTATGATCCGACGGCACGACCTTGGTACAAGCTTGCAGCTGAAACTCCTGATAAGGTCGTCTGGACGGAGCCTTATAAAGATGTTGTTTCAGGAGAAATGATTGTGACAGCCGCAAAAGCCATTAAGACCAATAACAAGGTAACAGCCGTCGCGAGCTTAGATCTGAAACTGTCCTCTATTCAGAGCATGGTGAATAAACAAAAGGTGCCTTATCAAGGCTTTGCCTTTTTGGCAGACGGAAGCGGCAGCCTTTTGGCACACCCTTCTAAGCAGGGCAAAAATATATCTGAGGATCAGTCGCTTAAGGGACTAGCTTCAGACACTAAAGGAATACAAGATGAAAACGGAAAAATGGTTGTTTACCAAACCATTGAAGAAACAGGGTGGAAAGTCGGCACTCAGTTTAACACAGATGAGTTAATGTGGATCTCTGAGAAAATGAACCGTTCAGGCATTCTGATTGCCGTCATCGCGCTTTTGATCACGATTGTACTCAGCTATTTCCTGGCCAAAACGATTACCGGTCCGATTCAGCAGCTGATTGCAAATACAAAAGCGGTTTCAGCCGGTGATTTGACAGTCAGCGCCCAATCGAAATCAAAGGATGAAGTCGGCACACTGACGAAACATTTTAATGCCATGGTTGAAAACATGAAAGATATGGTGGAACAGGTCAGGAATTCATCAGGAAAAGTGTCTCAGACAACTGATCAATTAAGCACAGTATCCGCAGAGACAAATGAAACGAGCGGGCAGATTGCCAAAGCTATTGAAGAAGTGGCGGCCGGAGCGACAGAACAAGCGTCAGAAGTCGAAACGATAAATGAAAAATCAGAGAACCTTTCAAATAAAATCAAACAAATTGCAACTCATGCGGGGAGCATCAAATCGCTGTCAAAATCATCTGAGGATGCAAGCTACAAAGGGCTGGATTCTCTCGGGCATCTGCTGATGAAATCAAATGAAGCTAATTCGGAAACGAAGAAAGTGGAATCCATGCTGTCTGATCTTGAAAAGCAAACGAAAAACATTGAGGAAGTAGTTACGGCCATCTCGGCTGTATCTGATCAAACAAACCTGCTCGCGTTAAATGCCAGCATTGAAGCGGCCAGGGCCGGAGAAAGCGGACGAGGCTTTGCGGTTGTGGCTGACGAGGTTCGAAAGCTGGCTGAGCAATCAGCCCTGTCAACAAAGCATATCAGCGATACGGTGAAGCTGATTCAGAAGGAAACGGAAGAAGCGTCCCATGCGATGACAGAGGCGAGCAGGATGAATGATGAGCAAAACGGCGCCATTCATGAGACTGGTGAAGTATTAAACACCATTACCTCAGAAATGCAGTCTCTTGTGAAAGGGATTGATTATATCTATGAAGAAATCCAAAGAATGAGTGAAGAGCAGCTTGTGATCTCTGAAGCCATTCAAAGCATTTCCGCTATTTCACAGGAATCCGCTGCAGCTGCGGAGGAGGTTAACGCCTCTACTGATGAGCAGCTGATCACGCTTGATAAGGTGAAACATTCAACAGATACCTTGAAAAATGCAAGTCAAGATCTCATGAATGCGATTGCCAAATTCACATTGTAATTGGGCGATAGCCAGGTCATTTTGATGATCTGGCTTTTGTCTTTCTTTCAGTGTGACTGAAAACTCTGGAAGGCATGGATAATGGGCAGCGGAGCAGGTAATCACAGTCATTGACCTGACATCCTAAACAGGCCTGACAATAGTTTGGAATTATCGACCCGCTGTAACCCTAAAGGTTTTTTTAAACGGCTGCTCTATTTCTATAGATATGGTAAGCTAATGAATGTCAGATTATTATGAAACAACACTACATATCTCATCATCGGGGAGGAAGTCGCATTGAAAAAAACAATCGGATTTATCGGACTGGGAGTTATGGGAAATAGCATGGCGTCACATATTCTGTCAGAAGGCCATCCTGTTTTAGTGTATACCCGCACAAAACAAAAAGCGGACAAGATATTGGAAAAAGGAGCGGCTTGGAAGGATACGGTCGCAGATCTTTCTAAGGAAGCGGATGTTATTATAACAATGGTAGGCTATCCAAGCGATGTGGAGGACATTTATCTCGGCAGTAATGGAATTATTGCCAATGCTAGAGAAGGCGCATATGTCATTGATATGACCACTTCAAAGCCGTCGCTTGCTAAACAGATTGCCGAAGAGGCTAAACAAAAATCCATATTTGCTTTAGATGCGCCAGTTTCCGGCGGGGATATCGGTGCTCAAAACGGGAAGCTCGCTATTATGGTCGGGGGAGAGGAAGAAGCATTTGAAGCTTGTCTGCCGATCTTTGCATTAATGGGTGAAAATATTCAATATCAAGGCCCCGCGGGCAGCGGGCAGCACACAAAAATGTGCAATCAAATCGCCATCGCGGCGGGTATGATAGGTGTATCAGAAGCAATGGCTTACGCTCAAAAATCAGGCCTGCAGCCAGAAAAGGTTCTCAAAAGTATCACAACAGGAGCCGCAGGAAGCTGGTCATTGTCAAATCTTGCTCCCCGTATGCTGAAGGGTGACTTTGAACCGGGATTCTATGTCAAACACTTTATTAAAGACATGGGAATCGCTCTTGAGGAAGCGGAATTGATGGGGGAAGAGATGCCTGGTCTGTCGCTTGCGAAATCATTATACGATCAGCTTGCGGAACAAGGAGAAGAAAACAGCGGAACTCAAAGCTTATATAAGCTGTGGGTAAAATAAGCAAAAAAAGAGATTGCCTATAAAACAGGCAATCTCTTTCACTATTATTTTCCGATGAATTGCTGTGTCCAGTAGTTTCCTGACTCAACATAGCCGACACCGATATGCGTAAAGCTCGGGTTCATAATATTTTCTCTGTGCCCTTGGCTGTTCATCCACGCTTTTACGACTTCTTCAGGTGTTTTTTGGCCTTGCGCGATGTTTTCACCTGCTGTTTTGTAGCTGATTCCGAATGATTTCATCATATCAAACGGTGATCCGTAAGTCGGGCTTTGGTGGTCAAAGTAGTTTTTATCTTTCATATCTTGAGATTTTGCATGTGCTGATTTGCTTAACTTTTCATCAATTTGAAGCGGTTTTAAGCCTTGTTTTTGTCTTTCAGCATTTGTAAGTTCAACGACTTTCTTTTCATACGCGCTTACAGATGAAGCGTCAGACTTAGTTGTATTTTTGCTTGTTTTTTCTGGCTGTTTTGAAGCGTCAGCTGCAGGTGCTTCCTTTTGAGTGCTGACATTGGCAGGCTCAACTTTCTTGGACGCATTTGGTGCTGCTTTGCTTTCATCCTTTTTTTGTACATCTTTAATCGTCATATTTGAATTTGATTTTTTCGCATAATTTTGAAGCATATGCTGTAATTTCTCTGCATCCGCAGCATTTAGTTTCTTTATATCCGTTTTAATATGTAGTTTGGCAACCACATCTTGAAGTTTAAGAGTCTGCACCGTATTTCCTGTTTTAACAGTCACAACTGGCTGGCAGGAGAGTTCTTTGGCCGATGCTTGCTGAACGCCTCCGAATGTGAAAATTGATACCGCTGCCGCAGCAGATAAAATAAAAGCTTTCTTCATAAGTTCCGTACCTCCTAGAAATGTTTGTTTTTCTACACCAAAAATCATAACATGGACTTTCTGTCATAATGTATCCATCCTTTTCCTTTGACAAGTGCAGATTGTTATTTTTGTAATATAGGAGACTGAAATGCTATCTGACTGGGAAATAAGTCTGTTACGCTTCTTCATTGGATAGTTATATAGCTTCCATTATTTTAAAACGCTACATAAATTTTAATAAATTTGAATCTTGACAAGTTTTTTTTACCTCTTTTCGCTGTAACAACTTTTACAAAGGTGTTACAATTAATATCAGTTTATGTAAATATATTGAATGTTTTGAGAGGGGAAAACCAGAAGTGACTGAAATAGGACGCGAATCGAAAACAAAGCCAAAAAACAAACGAAATAGAGCGTGGAGAATGAACCTTTATTTCCTTGTCGTTTTTGTTCTATTCGCTGCACTCATCTTTAAACTCGGCGTGGTTCAGATTGTAGAAGGAGAAAAGCATGTAGAAGACGCCCAAAAGGCAAATGCCAAGACGGCGTATTATCCTGCTCCGAGGGGCAAGATGTATGACAAGCAAAAAAGGGTGGCTGTCGATAACCAGGCAGTTCCTGAAATCGTATATGTCTCAACTTCAAAGACGAAAACAGAAGATAAATTAAAAACAGCGAAAAATCTTTCTTCTTATATCAGTATTGATACCGAGTTTTTGAAGGACAGGGACCTGCGTGATTTTTGGCTTGCTTCCCATCCTAAAAAGGCGCTTAAGCTGCTGAAAACATCTGAAGATGACCTAAATGGGGCAGAAGCTTATAAACGGCAGGTAAAACGAGTTCCGGAAGAAGAACTGAAAGCCCTTAAAAAAAATAAAAAAGAGCTGGAAATCGCAGCAATCTTCACACGTTTTTCAAGCGGGAATTCATATGAGCCACAGGTTGTAAAATCAATGGACCCAAATAAAATCAGCGGTAACGGCAGCGAAGGATCCTTGCTGGATGAAAGTAAAAACACGTCTCTAAAACCGAAAAGCGACTTAACGTATGAGGAAGTCTCTCTTGTTTCCGAACATTTAGAGGAGCTGCCGGGAATAGATGTTGTCGATGATTGGACGCGGAAATATCCGTTTGACAAAACACTCTATTCTGTATTTGGCGGTGTCACAACACCTGAACAAGGACTTTTGAGCGACCGTAAAGATTATTATTTAACAAGAGGCTATTCGAGAAATGACAGAGTCGGCAAAAGCTATCTTGAATATCAGTATGAAGATTATTTAAACTCGCAAAAAGCAAAAGTGGAGTACGTGGAAAACAGCAAAGGCGAAGTAACCAGCCAAAAAACCATTGATAAAGGAAGCAGGGGTTACGATCTTCAGCTTTCATTTGATATGGAATTACAGGCAAAGGTTGAAAAAATTATTGAAGAAGAGCTGAGAAACAGCAGAGCCCGTGGCAACTATATGGTGGACAGAGCTTTTGTTGTCATGATGGACCCGAATAACGGAGATATTCTAACAATGGCGGGCAAACGTATTGATCTGGAAACGAATAAATTACAGGATTATGCTATCGGAGCCTTTACGACCCAATATGAAATGGGATCGTCCGTCAAGGGAGCGACTGTGCTTTCCGGCTATCAAGCCGGGCTTCCGCATTACCAAACGTTTGTGGATAGGACTCTTGTTTTTAAGGGCGGATTGAAAAAGAGCTCTTATACGAATATGGGAAGCATTACTGAGCTGACGGCCCTGCAAAGAAGCTCAAACGTATATATGTTTAATGTCGCCATGCACATCGCGGGTGTGACATATAAGCCGAACGGGGCTCTTCCTGCTGATCAGGAGGACTTGCGCAAAATGAGAAATTACTACAGCCAATTTGGATTAGGCGTTAAGACGGGAATTGATCTTCCGCAAGAATCAGCGGGGATGCAGACAACTCCTGATGCAGTCGGGGGCCTCATTTTAGACTTAGCGATCGGCCAATATGATACATACACACCGCTCCAGCTAGTCCAATATATGTCTTCAATCGCAAACGGAGGCTATCGCATTCAGCCGCGAATCGTGACAAGTGTGCATAAACCGGGAAGGGATGATAAACTCGGCACGATGATCGAGGAGCGGCAGCCGAAAATTTTAAATAAAATAAACAACTCGGCAAGCGATATAGAACAGGTCAAAGCAGGGCTGAAAAAAGTAACATCAACAGGCGGGACCGCTGCAGGTGTTTTTGGAACAAATGATGTATCTGGAAAAACGGGGACGGCACAGACGTTTTATTATGGAACCAATAAAAATTGGTGGGGACTTGAAACATATAATCTGACGTTTGCCGGTTATTATCCGTCAACAAATCCGCAAGTGGCCTTCAGTGTCGTTGTTCCTTCTGTGAGGGACGATCATGATGAAATAACCAAAAAAATTGAAGGCCGCGCGATTGATGCCTATGTAAAATTGCAAAAAAGTTACTAAACGTCTAAGACAAGAAGGGCCGCTGGTTAATAGTTTGGCCCTCTTTCTTTTATTCAAAAATTGACGATCACAATAAGAATAGAAGGAGAATTCTCATTTTTTAGCGAATCAGTCTAGTGAAATTTCTTTTTGTGAAAAAAAGATGAATAGCTGATGGTGATTACAATGCAAAGGAGGGATTCTGTGGAACAGGATACGCAGCACGCACGACAATTTCAAATCAAAACGGATATTCACGCCGTCTTAACTTCCAATGGACGCATCATTTATATTTCCGCAAATTGCAAGCCGTATTTAAGTTATGCCCAAGAAGAGATGATTGGATCATTCATGAAGGAGTTTCTGCACGAGGAAGACCAGTTTTTAGTGGAAAGCTACTTTTATAATGAACATCATCTGATGCCTTGTACCTTTCGTCTTATAAAAAAAGACCATACCATTGTGTGGTTAGAAGCCGGTGTAGAAATTGTCACCACCCAGGTTGAAGGAAACGGCAGGGAGATTATACTGAAAATGAAGGTGCTTGAGGAGGAATCCGGTCATCAATCCCTCAACTGCAATAAAAATAAAATCCAGCCTGAACATCAAACATCATCCTCTTATCTGAATAGTGAATTTGAACGGTTAGTTGAAACTCTTCCAAGCCCATTATGTATCAGCGTCAGCGGTAAAATCGTCTACGTCAACAATGCAATGCTCTCCATGCTCGGAGCGGAAACCAAGGATCACATTATCGGCAGATGGTCTTATGAATTTATCGAAGAGGAATACCATGACATCGTAAAAAATAGGATTTTGCGAATGCAAAAAGGGATGGAGGTAGGAATGATTGAACAGACGTGGAAAAGGCTTGACGGCACACCTGTTCATCTAGAAGTAAAAGCCGCTCCGGCCATTTACAAAAACCAGCGGGCTGAACTGCTGCTGCTGATTGATATATCCTCGCGAAAAAAATTCCAAACCATCTTGCAAAAAAGCAGGGAGCGGTATCAGCTGCTTATTCAAAACTCTATCGACACCATTGCGGTCATACACAATGGAAAATGGGTATTTATGAACGAATCAGGCATTTCTCTTTTTGAAGCGGCGACGTATGAGGATTTAATCGGAAAAAATATATACGACCACCTTCATCCGTGCGACCATGAAGATGTAAAAAAGCGAATTCAGAACATTGCGGAGCATAAAACTGATTCAGAAGTCATGAAGCAATCATGGTTCACTTTTCAAAATCGATTGATCTATACGGAAATGGTCTGCATTCCGACAACCTTTTTTGGCGAAACCGCCGTTCAAGTGATTTTGCGGGATATTTCTGAGCGCAAGCAAACCGAGGAGTTAATGCTTAAATCTGAAAAGCTCTCGATCGCAGGGCAGCTTGCTGCTGGAATTGCCCATGAAATACGCAATCCGCTCACAGCGATTAAAGGATTTTTACAGCTTATGAAGCCGACGATGGAGGGCAATGATCATTACTTTGACATTGTATTTTCTGAGCTGAGCCGAATTGAATTGATTCTCAGCGAACTGCTTATGCTTGCCAAACCGCAGCAGCATGCCTATAAAGAGCATTTAAACCTTAAAAAATTGATCAGCGAAGTGACAGCCCTGTTGGAAACCCAGGCGAACTTAAATGGAATATTCATTAAAACCGCCTTTCAAAGAGAAAGTATTTTTATTAACGGTGATCAGAATCAGCTCAAACAAGTGTTCATCAATTTAATTAAAAACGCTGTGGAATCAATGCCTGACGGGGGAACAGTTGAAATTGACACGACAGAGGATGAGCATTCCGTCCACGTTACTATTAAAGACGAGGGAGAGGGCATCCCTGAAAAGGTACTGAAGCGTATAGGAGAACCATTTTTAACAACAAAAGAAAAGGGAACGGGACTCGGACTTATGGTTACATTTAATATTATTGAAAATCATCAAGGAACCATCCAGGTAGACAGCAAGCCGGAAAAAGGCACGTCATTTAAGATTTCATTTCCAAAAAAATAAAACAACGGCTTAAAGCCGTTGTTTATACAGTCTGCATTGATTCTCTTTTCTTTAATACAAACAATTCCAAACGGTCTAAGCCTTCTCTTAACGTATCTAACGAGTATGCAAAAGACAGCCTCACGTATCCTTCGCCAAACTCTGAGAATGAGCTGCCCGGCACAAGAGCGACGCCAGAATCCTCCAAAAGAGCCATGCTAAAATCGAATGACGACATTCCAAAGGATTTAATCGAAGGAAAAATATAAAATGCTCCTGATGGCTTCACGACATCCAGTCCCATTGAGACAAGGCGGTCATATACATAGTCGAGCCGCTTTTTATATTGCTCCCTCATAATAAGGGCGTCATCAACTCCGTTGGTGACTGCCTCCACCGCCGCTTTTTGAGAAATGGAGGAAGCGCAGGACACGTTATACTGATGCACTTTTAAAATGTGCTTAGCGATTTCCTTCGGGGCGAATAAAAAGCCGATTCTCCAGCCAGTCATGCTGTGTGATTTTGATAAACCATTAATGACAATCGTCTGATCTCTTAAAAATGTCGCAATTGAGTGATGGGGCCTGTCATATGTCAATTCGCTGTAGATCTCATCAGACAGGACAAAGATATTTCTTCCTTTTAAAAGAGAAGCGATGTTTTTCAGCTCTTCTTCAGACAGTGTAACGCCGGTCGGATTTGACGGATAAGGAAGCACGACACATTTTGTATTAGGCGTCAGCGCTTCTTCAATCAGCCGCGCCGTCAGCTTAAAGCCGTGAGAGGTAGTATCCGCGAATACAGGTGTAGCGCCGCACATTCTGATGATAGGCTCATAACCAGGGTAAATAGGGCCCGGCAAAATGACTTCATCACCCGGGGACAAAATCGTCCGGAAAGAAGCATCAATCGCCTGGCTTGCTCCCGTGGTTATGATGATTTCACTTTCAGCTTCATAATTGAAATCGTATTTTTTCTTCATATAAAGCTGGACAGCTTGTCTCAATTCAAGGTAGCCGGCATTTGGTGTATATGAAGTGACATTATCATCGATCGCCTGTTTGGCGGCAGCTTTTACATGATGCGGCGTAAAAAAATCAGGCTGACCGATCGTGAGCGAGATGACATTATCGTACCTAGCTACAAGATTTGAGAATTTGCGTATTCCTGAAATTTCAATCTCTTTAACTTTCGGGTTCAGCAAATGTTCCATAATTCATCACCTTAAAATATATAATGAGTTTTTATCCTATTTTACCATTAGCTGATCATTTGTCATCTTTTTAGCTGATATATATTTGATTGTATGCCGGAGTATTTAAAACATACCTCTTATCAGAGAAAAAAATAAGACAACCAGCAAGTATGATTGTCTTTATTGTATCATGATCTATTATTGTTTATATGTGTAAATTTGATCAATAACCATATTCTGAATGAAGGTCTTCGTGCCAAATCAAATACGCGGGATGCTCTTCATGCTGTTCAGCGGCTTTTTTCTTCATTTCGAGATAAGCCTTTTCGCTGACTTCCTCTAAAACAGTCATTTCATTTTGTTTGAATATTACTAAAGTACCCATTATTTACACCCTTCTTTCAAAAAATCCTTGACTATTGTACCATGGACAGATTGAAAGTCAATGGATAGCAGGCAAAAAGTATCTTTTTTCTGAAAAAATCCGGCTGAAATGAACAGGAATCGCAATTTGAAGCAGTGCGCCATTCACTTTTTATTATTTTGTCCGATATATACAGTACAATACTGAAAGCGAATTGTGAGGGATTGAATTGTCTTTACATCAACACGACATTTTATTAGATTCTGGAACTAATGAATTGGAGATTGTGAAATTTGGCGTCGGAGAGAATACGTTCGGCATTAACGTCATGAAAGTCAGAGAAATTATCCAGCCCGTCGGGGTCACTTCTGTGCCGCACTCCCACCAGCATGTAGAAGGAATGATCAAATTAAGAGGGGAGATTCTTCCGGTCATCAGCCTGTTTTCGTTTTTTGGCGTTGAGGGCAGCGGGTCTAAAGATGAGAAATATATCGTGACAGAGTTTAACAAACGGAAAATCGTCTTTCATGTCGGCTCTGTTTCTCAAATCCACAGGGTATCTTGGGAGTCAATAGAAAAACCGACTTCCTTAAATCAGGGAATGGAACGGCATTTAACCGGAATCATTAAATTGGAAGAAACGATGATCTTTCTGCCTGATTACGAAAAAATCATTTATGATATTGAATCGGATTCAGGTGTTGAAACGTACAATGTGCACCAAGAGGGCTTTGATGAAAGAAGAACAGGCAAAAAGCTCATTATTGTAGAGGATTCACCGCTTCTTTTACGCCTTTTGACTGACGAATTAAAGGAAGCCGGCTATAACGACATTACGTCATTTGAAAACGGGAAAGAAGCGTACGAACATATCATGGGCTTAACGGAAGAAGGAGGCGACCTCTCCGAACAGGTTGATATGATCATCAGTGATATTGAGATGCCGAAGATGGACGGACACAGGCTGACAAAGCTGCTTAAGGATAATCCGCGAAGTTCTGATGTTCCGGTGATGATCTTCTCGTCCTTAATAACAGACGATTTGCGGCATCGCGGTGAAGTCGTAGGTGCCGACGAGCAAATAAGCAAGCCGGAAATCAGCGATTTAATTAAAAAGGTCGATACGTATGTGATTGATTAGTATCCGTAAAGAAACAGCCGATGCGTAAAAATGCATCGGCTGTTTTTTCGGCTTAAAAGTAACTTTCTCCAAGCTTTTTGAAAACAGGTTTATGGTAAGTTGGCTGCTGCCGATTTGTGACAAACGGTTTTTCTTTCATGCCGACATAATCTTGCAAAAGGTTTTTCGCTTTTGTTAAAGACATTTGAGCTTTAGGATTCCGGTACGATTGATTTAGCGTACCTAAATGCGGAAGGTGTTCGAAGTCTTCTTTTGTTGGAGGCATGTGAAAATAGTAGTCTCCGATTGAGATGAGCACGTCCGATTGCTGTTGGCTAAACCTTGGATTTTTTGAAAAATGAAGCCCTACTTTCTTTCCTTTACCTTCTTTCACCAGCTTTTGTAAAGCCCGTTTTTTCAAAGTATAAAGGTATTTAGGGTTGGGGGCGGTTTTTGCATGGCGGTTCACAGTGTAGACAGCTTTTGAAAGATTTTCGATGGTTGGCCGCAGATCTTTCGTATATGCATGGTCGTCCATTATTACTCTCCTTTACAATTCATCAAAGTTCTTATGATTAGATTATACTTTTTTAAAGTTGAAATGCAAATATTGAATATAAAAATGCGCTTTTTCATTGGAAAACAGCGCATTTTTACCCTTTAATATACGGATTTTATTCTTTTTTTTCGCTGAGTTCCCAGTTTTTCCTGAACATCGATCTCAGCAGCCTGAGCACTGAATTTTGGCAGTGCAATGAAATAGAAAATAAAAACAAGAAGAATAACCGCTCCCATCCCATAATAAAGGTAATCTATATTTGGAACGATCTTTGGAAATAAAAGAGCGACTAAGCCAAGTGTCATGGATTGGGCAAACATCATGAACGGGTCTTGCCACCCGCTTACACGGCCCATTAATTTCGGATGAACAATCTTTGGCATCCAGCCTCCAATGGCAATATTGACAGGGCCGATGCACATTCCCAGTACAAAAGCAGTAGCATAATAAACCCATAGCACATTTGTATATCCAAGCAGAAAAATAAGAAATCCTGCTATCAAAATGGGAACCGACATTAAAAAATGCGGCTTGATTTTTTTGGAGACCAAAGTCCCGATCACACTGCCGGCTAAGAGCCCAAACCCGATGGCGACCGTAAACACGGAAGTATGCCATTCATAACGGTCAGGGGCCAGTCCATATTTCATAGTGAACATCGGGAGCACGGCAAACGCCCCGTTAACAAAGCCGAATACAAAAAAGCCAAATATCAGGGAGGCGAGCAATTTGTTTTTTAAAATGTAAACAATGCCTTCCTTAAAATCGTTTAAAGAATCTTTAACGGAAGCCTTTCTCCAATTAAACGCTCCATTAGGCTGTCTGGCCTCTAAAGGTATTTGGCAGGCACGAATGAGAAAACCCGATACGATAAAGCTTACAAGATCAAGCAAGATGGCGCCGTGGATGCCGATGGTATTGTACATAAACGCTCCGATTCCGACACCGAATACCATAAATATACTGAAGAGCATCTGATTAAGCCCCGCTGCTTTTGCATATTGCTCCTTCGGTAAAATAGCTTGTACAAGACTTGCCTCGGCCGGATAAAAAAACTTTGTGACAGCGCTTCTGACAAATAAAATGAAAAACACAAGCGGAATATTGCCGGTAAATAAAGTGAAGAAAAGAACGACAGTCAGTCCGGCTCTGATCCAATCACAATTCTCGGCGACTTTTTTCCTGTCAAACCGGTCAGCTACAACTCCGACAACCAGAAACACAAACACCGTCGGAAGAGAATACATAAGCTCAGCCAAAGTGGCATACGCAGGCTGGCTGCTGAACCGGTCCAGCAGGAAGAAAGCAAACGCCATGTTGCCTACTGTCGTTCCCATTTGAGAAGCAAGTGCTGCGAAAAAAAGTCGAACAAAATTACGATTTTTAAATATATCCATAAAAACGCTCCTTACCCTAAAGGTCCCACTTTATCATATTATAAACCGCTTGTTTTTCAAACTAATAAGTGAATATTACCGATTAATGGTTACTCTTGTTCCGTTTGGAACGATAGAAGCGAGTTCAACAACGTCTTTGTTATACATACGGATACAGCCTTTAGATACAGCCTTGCCAATTGATGAGGGATTATTCGTTCCGTGAATGCCGTAGTGCAGTTTTGAAAGGCTCATCCAATAGGCTCCGAAAGGACCTCCCGGATTAGGCTGCCGATTGACAATGTAATATTCTCCCGTTGGGGTTGTTGTCAGTATTTTTCCTACAGCTATCGGATAAGTCTTGATCAGCCGATTGTTCTGAAACAGCCGGAGTGTCTTGCCGCCGATAGAAACAACGATATGATACGGAATGGAATCCGGATTTGGGATCCCGGGTATAACAATAATCTGTCCTGCGAGGAGGATACCTGTTTGCAGAGAAGGATTTGCACGCACTAAAGCCGCTTGGTCTATTCTGAAATCCGCTGCGATACTGGCTAATGTTTCACCCTGTTTCACTCGATAAGTGAGCAGTTGAGTCATCTCCCTTTTTTAAAAGCAAAAAGAACCATTCCTTTAACTTTAATGGTTCTTTTTGTTTCTTCATTATTTTATATAACTATTGATGAGAATCGTGTTTATGCATGAGGACAAAGACATAATGAAAATCTAATCAGTTCCTCTTAATTCGAAAATTGTAATTTCCGGCTTGGCAAGAAACCGTAAAGGGAGTCTAGTCGTGCCAAGCCCGCGGTTGACATACACTTGCATGCCGTCAACTTTATACATTCCGTCAGTGTAGATTTTTCCATAGGGCGGCGTAATGAGCGGTCCGTAAAACGGGAGCTGTATTTGACCGCCATGTGTGTGGCCTGAAAGCTGAAGGTTAACAGGGTATGCTTTCGCTTTCAATGCGGCATCAGGCTCATGGACGAGCAAGATGGCAAAAACATCATCTCTCAGTTTTGAAAGCGTTCCTTTATAATCGGGCTTTCCGAGCATCAGGTCATCAAGAGCTGCGATGTCCAATTGACTTCCGTCCAAAAGCTTTATCGTCTTCAGTCCATTGCGAAACACCTCAAAACCGGCAGCCTTCATAAGATTTTCGTAAGCTGCAGATCCATAGCCTCCATGGTCGTGATTGCCGAAAACACAAAGCTTGCCAAAGGGCGCGCTCAGCTTTTTTAACGTCTGAAGCGCTGGATAATGGTCTTGGTAAATATGAGGTTTATCAATTAAGTCACCGGTAAAGACGATTAAATCCGGATGAAGATCATTAATATGAAGTACGGTCTTTTTCAGATCCTTCAAAGAAAACGCTTCGCTTAAATGCGTATCGCTGAATTGCACAATTTTAAATTGATCTAAACCGCCGGCAAGAAGAGGACTTTTAATGGTCTGTTTGACCGTAACCATCATTTGGGGTTCAAGGTATCTGGCATAGCCGTAGCCGCCTCCCGCAGTCAGCAGGCCGGCTGCAAAAGTGCCGAGCACACCTTTTAAAAACTGTCTTCTTGATAATTTACGCATGGGTAATCCAACCTTTTGTAGAGTTTCTCCATTATATCATCAGAGCTTATGAAAAATCTCTTCTCAGCATCTGATGACGGAATGCGTGACATTATGTTAAAATCAAATTGAATGGCTATTCATTCATTATTTAGGGGGAGAACGTTATGGAAAAAAAGGTGGTCATTGTCACTGGCGGATCAAGCGGAATGGGAAAAGCGATTGCGAAGAAGCAGGCTGAGCTTGGCTGGAGCGTCATGCTGACGGGAAGAACGCTCGCTGCACTTGAAGAAACGAAAAAAGAGATTGAAAACTCTGGAGGCAAAGCCGCCTTTTTTCAAATGGATGTCCGTTCTGAATCGGCGGCTAAGGAAATGGTTACAGGAACGGTCGAAACCTTCGGACGGCTCGACGCGCTGATTAACAATGCGGCGGGAAACTTTATCTGTCCGGCTGAGAAGCTCACGCCAAATGGCTGGAGGGCGGTAATTGATATTGTCTTAAATGGTACATTTTTTTGCAGCCAGGCTGCAGCCCATCACTGGATTGAACAGCAGCAAAAAGGAACGATACTAAACATGGCTGCGACTTACGCTTGGGGAGCGGGGGCCGGCGTCGTCCATTCGGCCGCAGCCAAAGCGGGAGTGCTTTCTCTGACAAGAACGCTTGCTGTCGAGTGGGGCGGCAAATACGGCATCCGCACAAATGCCATCGCTCCCGGCCCGATCGAACGCACCGGCGGGGCAGAGAAGCTGTGGGAATCAGAAGAGGCGATGAACCGGACGCTGAACAGTGTGCCGCTCAGACGTCTCGGCACTCCTGAGGAAATTGCTGGGCTTGCCTCATTTTTGCTGTCTGATGAAGCATCTTACGTGAATGGGGAATGTGTGACGATGGATGGAGGCCAATGGCTGAATCCTTATCCGTTTTAATTACACATTTCATTTATGAACCTTAGAAAATAACCTTCTTCTTAATCAATTTTAATCTATTGGATAAGTTTTTCCTTGATGCAGTTGTTGTTCCTATTAGATTAGCCTATAAAGAAATTTTTGACGTACCGGATTATAGTGAAGATATTGGGGAAATAACAGCACAAGCATTTAGAGGTGTTATTGAGAAGAAAATGATATCTGAATAAAAGCTGCAAACAAGCGAACATAAGCTGATAGTTCGCTTGTTTTATTTTCTGTTCAAATTTATGATATAATTTTTAAAATTAAGGGAAAAAAAGGCTGGGCCCGAAGGTGATACGCCGGCAGTTTGATATGTATCTCTGCCAACAAGGCTGGTAGAAACACATTAATTTGATACTCAATTATTTTTTAAAAAATAAATAAGATCCCGGATTAAGCAATCTATGAAGATATAAAACTCAAAATCATTCCTTCCTCCTCAGACACTCCTGCACTACCTAAACTCTTATCAATATAAATTTAAAAAATTTGTGGTGTCGATATAATTGTGTGTATAATCAGACAAAGATAGAGAAGCAGGTGATAACATGTTGGATCCACTTGATATTTTAACGAACATTGATGATGTCATCCCATATTACCAGGCGATTTTCAGTGCCGAGGAGCAGAAAATCATAGGATATGAAGTACTGGGACGTATTTTGGCAGATTCAGAAATTCAAAGTCTCGGGCCCTTCTTTTTAGACGCAGGGATCCCCGAAGAATATAAATTAGAGATTGATAATAGGATCATCCGCCAGGCCCTTGACCGTTTTTTAGACGCAGATTCGGATTTGCTGATTTTTATGAATCAAGATGCGAATCTCTTGATGCTTGATCACGGCGAAAGCTTTCTGGAGCTTCTGAAAGAATATGAAGCGAAAGGGATCGAACTTCATCGTTTTGTGCTTGAAATTACGGAGCATAATTTTGAAGGAGATATTGAGCAGCTTTACCATATGCTTGCTTACTATCGTACATATGGAATTAAAATTGCAGTTGATAATATCGGAAAAGAAAGCAGCAACTTGGATAGAATTGCACTTCTCTCACCAGATTTGCTTAAAATCGACTTACAGGCACTGAAAATATCACAGCCGTCGCCGTCATATGAACATGTGCTGTACAGCATTTCTCTGTTAGCGAGAAAAATCGGCGCCGTTTTGCTTTATGAAGACATTGAGGCGAACTTTCAGCTCCAATACGCCTGGAGAAACGGGGGCCGTTATTTTCAAGGTTTTTACTTGCAGTCTCCCTCTGACCGCTTTTTGGAAAGGGACTTGCTGAAGGACCGGCTGAAGGCTGAGTTTCATCAGTTTATCACTCACGAAAAAAAGAAGCTGGAAACCGTTTATGAGCATTCTGAACAGTTTTATAAGCGTGTCCATCAAGTCGTTTCAACATTGAAGAAATCCAGTCAAGACGATGACGATTTTATTAAAAAGCTGGCGGAAGAACTGACCGATTGCAGCTTTAGAATTTATATGTGTGACGAAGAAGGCTACCAATTGACAGGGAATGTCTTTAAACAATCCGGTGAATGGATCTATCAGCCGGAATATGTGGAGAAAAACTGGAGTTGGCGTCCTTATTTCCTGGAAAATATCATGAGAATGAGAAATTCGCGAAAAGGATTTTTCAGTGATCTGTACAGTGATATTGAAACAGGCGAGATGATCAGAACGTTTTCTTATCCAATGGATGACAATATGTATCTGTTTATTGACCTTCCCTATTCTTACTTATACGAGCAGGACGGATTAATTTAAAGCGGCTGAAGAGCCGCTTTTTTATGTTTGGCGTTTTGGCCGATTCTGAAGAGTTTTTTAAAAAAAATTCAAAAAACAATTGACATCGAGACTGATAATCATTATCATTTAGTTATAGAGAGAAGCTACTCTCTGTTCCCCAACCCCTCTATCAGATCAAGATCCGAAAAACTTGGCGCTACCCCCGCCAAGTTTTTTATTTGTCCAGGTATAAGACAAACCGTGCATTAAATAAACCTTACTAGTGGTGAGTGATGAACGCTGGGGAGGAAATCAAATGATTAAAAGGAGCAATAAACTATTAATTGATCTGCCTGCACCTGAGCATCCCGACGCCAATGCGGCGGCCGCTGTCCAAGAACTTCTGGGCGGCAAATTCGGCGAGATGTCCACTTTAAATAATTACATGTTCCAATCGTTTAACTTTCGCAGTAAGAAAAAATTAAAACCGTTTTATGATCTTGTATCAAGCATTACCGCCGAGGAATTCGGACATGTGGAACTGGTGTCCAACACCATTACTTTAATGCTGACAGGGACAACTTTTAAAGGGGATCCTGACGTAACTCCGATGAGAGACGCAAAAAACAAACGAAATGCACAGAATTTCATTGAAACGGCCCAAACTTCCTATCCTTTTGATTCAATGGGAAAAGCTTGGACCGGCGAAAATGTGTTCAACAGCGGAAACCTTGTGCTAGACCTGCTTCACAACTTTTTCCTTGAGTGCGGGGCCAGGACCCATAAAATGAGAGTCTATGAAATGACGGATCATCCCGTTGCAAGAGAAATGATCGGATATTTACTGGTCAGAGGCGGAGTGCATATTGTCGCATATGCAAAAGCTCTCGAAGTTGCCACAGGGGTTGATCTCGGGAAAATGCTGCCGATCCCGAATCTTGATAATAAGCATTTTGACACAGCCAGAAAGTTTGAAGAACAAGGCATTCATACAAAACTCTATACATTCAGCGATACGGATTATAAAGATATCAATAAAATTTGGAAGGGAGAGCATCCGATTGACGGGGAGCCTCTTCAAGTGATTGAAGGAACTCCTCAAGGCGCTCCGGTTCCGGAACACAGAGAGGTGCCTGAGGAATTTGCCCCGGGCATCTCAAAAGAGGATTTTGATGAGATTGCAAAAAGGCTGATGAGCTCCGCCGGAATATCAAAAAAATCATAATTGTATGCATGACATTCAAAAAAAAGTCTCAAACTATGCCGGAAAACAGTTTTTTCCGCTTTTTTCTTTTTTTAAATTCCGCAGGGAAAATGCCATCCTGTCTAACTTTATGGTATGATGCTCAATAGAACTTGTATTATAATAAATACTTGTTGATTTGAAGTTGTTTTTTGAAAGGAGTCTTTTTTTAGAATGTCACAATTAATGGGTATCATCACTAGGCTGCAAAGCCTGCAAGAAACGGCGGAAGCGGCCAGCGAGCCAATGCAGCGTTATTTTGAAGTAAATGGCGAAAAAATATGCAGTGTAAAATATTTCGAAAAAAATCAAACGTTCGAACTTACGGTTTTTCAAAAAGGTGAAAAACCAAACACATTCCCGTTTGATAACATCGACATGATTTCAATTGAAATCTTTGAACTTCTTCAGTAATTAAAGGATACCTTGTCTCTGCAGCAGCGGGTAATAGAATAAAGCGTAAAGGAACATACTTGTTTCATGGATGTAAGATAATTGAAAAGGAGTGTCGCGATGGCTGATTCTTTTCTTTTTTATAATCTTTCTGAAGCACAGATGACCTTTCACGATGTGTTTCAACGGATGAAAACCTTTATTGAAAGAGATCCCCGTTCTGCTTATGTTTTATCAATCGGGACGGATTCTCAGGTTTACCGTGATCACACAAAGTTTATTACAGCGTTACATTTGCATCGTACAGGCAAGGGAGCATGGGGCTGTTTGAAAAATCATGCAGTGAACAGGCCCATACATAGCCTTCGGGAAAAGATCTCGTTAGAAACAGCGTACAGCCAAGAGGCAGCAGCCCATATCCTTGATGAATACTTTATGGATATTACGGATCTGCTCCTTCCGTTTACAGGCGAGGGAGCAGATCTTACCTTTGAGGTTCATTTGGATATCGGAAAAAAAGGGCTGACGAAAGAACTGATTCAGGAAATGACGGGCCGCATCACTTCAATGGGAATTGAAGCAAAAATCAAACCTGATTCATATACAGCTTTTAGCTATGCAAATCGTTACACAAAATAATAGTCTCTCAAAAACCAAATGAAATGTCGAAATATGCGGTTGACGATTTTTTTCTGTTTACTTATCCTAGCGGTAGAGGCTGAAAGTAAGATCATTCTTACCTTCAGAGGTATTCAGTAAAAAAACAGGGGGCCTGGTTACGAATGAGTCTTATCGGTGAAAGATTTACGGAAGAAGAACAGAAACTTCTGCTGAATGTCCTTATCAATCACGAATATGCAATCGAGCTTTTGAGCAGTGAAATCAATGATATAGAAACAGGCACAAAAAACGTTGATGGAACAACCTATAAAAAACTCGTGACTCTTTATGACCGATTTCGATTTGAAAATTAATGACAGATCTATAATTTGATACTCTGCTGATGAGTATCTTTTTTGTTGAGGGAAACTTTTCGACAAATACTGATAAAGTTTATATTATAGTAGTATAGGGAAAAAATATGTTGATGAAAACGTAAAGGGGACGAAGTGACATGATTAGCTTACAATCAGATCAGCTTCTTGAAACAACGGTCGAACAATTTATGATTGAAGCGGACAAAGTGGCGCACGTTCAAGTCGGCAATAATCTGGAGCACGCCCTTCTTGTTCTGACAAAGACGGGCTATACAGCGATTCCCGTTCTTGATGCCTCATACCGGCTGCATGGATTGATCGGAACGAATATGATCATGAACAGCATTTTCGGGCTGGAGAGAATTGAATTTGAAAAGCTTGATCAGATTACCGTCGAGGAAGTAATGCTTAAAGATATTCCGCGGCTTCATATAAACGATCCAATCATAAAAGGATTCAGCATGGTGATCAACAATGGGTTTGTTTGTGTCGAAAATGACGATCAGGTATTTGAAGGCATTTTCACGAGGAGAGTGGTTTTAAAGGAATTGCATAAACATATAAGGTCACTGAATAAGTAGGCTGCTATCGGCCTATTTTTTATATATCCGACCGGTTATTTGAAAACGCATACATATGACTATGTAAAAAAACTTGATTATGAATTGCCGATGTCATTAAAATAAGAGATAAGAAAATCTTATTGTTTTTATAAAAAGGAGGCCGACATGCAGCTTCAAGAGCTTCATATGCTCGTAGTTTTAGCTGAGGAATTAAACATGAGGAAGGCTGCTGAACGGCTTTTCGTGTCACAGCCCGCACTTTCGCAGCGTCTACAAACCATTGAAAAAACGTGGGGAACTAAAATATTTCTTCGTTCCCAAAAAGGGCTGACCGTGACCCCAGCCGGTGAAAAAATTATTCAATTTGCAAATGATGTGACCGACCAGCAAGAGAAAATACGGGAAGATATTGATGAGCTTGAAGGAGAAATACACGGCACATTGAAACTAGCCGTCGCTTCAATTATTGGCCAGCACTGGCTTCCGAAGGTGCTGAAAACGTATGTCGAGCAGTACCCGAATGCAAAGGTTTCACTCATTACCGGATGGAGCAGTGAAATGCTGAAGAGCCTTTACGAAGATCAGGTACATATCGGCATTATCCGGGGAAACCCTGAGTGGAAGGGGCGCAAGGATTATTTAATGACAGATCATTTATACTTGGTCGATACAGAAATTTCCTGCATTGATGACATTGCGCATACCGAACGGCCCTTTATTCAATTCAAAAGCGACAGCACCTATTTTCAGGAAATACAGCATTGGTGGTATCAAAAATTCAAAACATCGCCGAAGCAGACCATTTTGGTTGATCAGATTGAAACGTGCAAGCAGATGGCTCTCCATGGTATTGGTTACGCGATTCTCCCCTCTGTCACTCTTCAGGATGAAGACAAAGTCAATAAAATGCCTCTCTTAGACTTAAAAGGAAACCCAATCGGCAGGGACACTTGGCTTTTGGGGTATGAACCCGCATTTGAATTGAAACAAGTTCAGGCCTTTGTCGCAGTGATAAAGGATATGCTGAAACAGGATCGTCCATTTTAAGACAGCCCAGGAGCTGTCTTTTTTTATTTTATCATTGACAATGAAAATCATTATCATTTAAAGTAATGGTATGAATTAATGAAAATCATTATCAATTACCGAGGTGGTACAAATGCCGAAAGCATTGATTACATATGCAAGCATGTCCGGAAACACAGAGGACATTGCCGGAATTATTAAAGAAACGCTTCAAGAGCATGATGTGGAAATAGATTTTATAGAGATTGACGACACGGAAGCGGAGTCTCTTTCGTCATATGATTATGTTTTAATCGGTACATATACGTGGGGAGACGGAGATCTTCCGTACGAAGCAGAGGATTTTTATGAAGAGGTCTCAAGGCTTCAGCTTAATGGCTTAAAAACAGCCTGCTTCGGCTCAGGAGATTATTCCTATCCGAAATTTTGTGAAGCCGTCAATCTGTTCAGCAGCATGCTGGAAAAGACGGGAGCGGCGGTTTATCAAGAAACGCTGAAAATAGAGCTCGCTCCGGAAACAGATGAGGATACAGAATGCTGCAGAGAATTCACACGCGGTTTTCTTGCGTGGGCTGCTCACCATAACAAGGGGAAAAGCCATGTTTCATAAAGGCGCCACCGCCGTTACCGCATCGAAGTCTTCTGGATATTTTGTGGCCGTTAAAAAGGAAGGGATTTTTCATTATTCTCTGGAGACAGGGTGGAAAAAGCTTTTTCATTTGAAGAGTAAAATACATTCCATCACTTACATCGGCCCTTATTTATTCGGGGTCGGTGAAAAAGGGACGGTCATTCGTTCATCTGATCAAGGGAGAAGCTGGACGATGTCCAGTTTTCCGACAAACGCGACAGTATGGGCCATAACCGGCCAAAAAGATGGATTTGTTTGCGCTCACGGCAAGCATTGCATTTATTTATCAGATGATTACGGAGTTTCCTGGCAGGTTGCCAAACCATTCAGTTCATTTTTACATCCGCCTGTTATCCGGTCGTTATGCCTGCATGGGGGCACCCTTTTTATCGGCACGCAAATACATAACATGCACGGAGGGATCTGGGCGTACGATTTTCAGCGCGAAGGCATCAGGATGATCAAGAAAGAAGAGTGCCGTATGACAGCATCTATGCTTGTATTTAACGGGAAGTGGCTTGTTTCCGCAATGGGTTCTGTCAAAGGAAAGAGAGGGGTTGTCACCGTTTTGAATGTGCAGACGCACGAAGAATATATGATTCACTCCGGCAATATCGGGAGTGAAGAGTCTTTTCTCGATGTGTCTGAAGACGACGGAATTATTTATGTGACGACAACTCAGGACGAGGACGGCTACTCAAGAATTTATCAGGTTGACCTGGAAGCGTATGAATTAAAATGGTTCGACACCATCAAGGGCCACGGATTGAGAGTGGCAAATCAAAAAGAAAACTTCTTTTGTGCTGGTTTATACGAATGCAAATTCGTCAGGCCGTACGAGGAATCAGCAATCACACACTAAGAGCTTACACATCTTATAGAGGAGGAGTTTATATGGGGAATATTTTGCTTGTTTACGCAACGATGTCAGGCAATACGGAAGCAATGGCCGATTTAATTGAAAAAGGACTGAAGGACGCTGAAGCGGAGGTAGACCGCTATGAAGCGATGGATATAGATGCGGGGCTTCTGAATGACTATGATCATATTATTATGGGCGCTTATACATGGGGAGACGGTGACCTTCCCGATGAATTTTTAGATATAGCCGATGATATGGAAGAGCTTAATTTTGCCGGCAAAAAGTTTGCTGTTTTCGGTTCCGGCGATACCTCTTATGAGTTTTTCTGCGGGGCAGTTGATACGCTTGAAGAAAAAATAAAAGAACGGGGCGGAGAAGTTATTCTCCCTTCAATTAAAATCGAGATGAATCCTGAAGGGGAAGAGGAAGAGCAATTGCTCGAGTTTGGCAGACAATTTGCCATTCAAAGCGGATTGGCTGTAGGATAATGGCATGAAGGAAACGAGCCGCCCGGCTGTTTCCTTTTTTTCTTGTCTTTGTATCTTTCCTTTGTTACAGTAATGAGGTAGAAAATCAGAAGGAGGACAATACATATGAAAATGATGGATGCAAATGAAATTATTTCATTTATTCAAAATAGTACAAAATCTACACCTGTAAAAGTTTACGTCAAAGGTGATCTTGAAGGAATTGATTTTGGCGCGTCAGCAAAAGCATTCCTTAACGGAAATACTGGTGTGGTATTTGGCGAATGGAACGAAATCAAATCCGCTATCGAAGAAAACAAAGGTAAAATCGAGGACTACGTTCTTGAAAATGACCGCCGCAATTCAGCGATCCCTATGCTTGATTTAAAAGATGTGAAAGCGCGAATTGAGCCAGGCGCTATCATTCGTGACCAAGTGGAGATCGGCGATAATGCCGTTATCATGATGGGAGCTTCTATTAACATCGGTTCTGTCATCGGAGAAGGCACAATGATTGATATGAATGTTGTGCTTGGCGGGCGTGCGACTGTCGGCAAAAACTGCCACATTGGAGCGGGTTCTGTATTGGCCGGCGTTATTGAGCCGCCATCTGCCAAGCCGGTTGTCATTGAAGATGACGTAGTCATTGGCGCAAACGCTGTTGTGCTTGAAGGTGTTACAGTCGGTAAAGGCGCTGTCGTTGCAGCCGGTGCGATCGTCGTAAACGATGTCGAACCATATACAGTTGTTGCGGGTACACCTGCAAAGAAAATCAAAGACATTGATGAAAAAACAAAAGGCAAAACTGAAATCAAACAGGAATTACGCCAACTGTAAGAAACCGTTTGATAGTAAGAGGCGTGGATGTCAAATCCACGCCTTATTCGTATAGGCAGGAGGTATATAAAAATGAAGATCGATCAGCTCATTGCAATCCGCAGAGACTTGCATCGGATACCTGAGCTTGGGTTTCAGGAGTACAAAACACAGCAATACTTGTTAAATGTATTAAACGAATATCCGAAAGACAGAATTGAAATCGAAAAATGGAGAACCGGGCTTTTTGTGAAAATTAACGGGACTGCACCGGAAAAAATGCTCGCATACAGAGCGGATATTGATGCGCTTTCTATCGAGGAACAGACCGGGCTTCCATTTGCTTCCGAGCATCACGGCAAAATGCATGCTTGCGGGCACGATTTACATATGACGATTGCGCTCGGCATTATTGATCATTTTGTCCATCAGCCGGTTAAACATGATCTGCTCTTTTTATTCCAGCCGGCTGAGGAAGGCCCTGGAGGCGCGGAACCAATGCTTGAGAGCGATGTGCTTAAAAAATGGATGCCGGATTTTATCACGGCGCTTCACATTGCGCCGGAACTTCCGGTCGGAACCATTGCCACAAAAAGCGGGTTGCTTTTTGCCAATACGTCTGAACTAGTCATTGATCTTGAAGGCAAGGGAGGACATGCCGCTTATCCGCATTTAGCAGAGGATATGGTGGTAGCGGCCAGCTCGCTTGTCACTCAGCTTCAGACCATTGTTGCAAGAAATACAGATCCGCTTGACAGCGCCGTTGTTACAATCGGCACCATTACAGGAGGATCGGCTCAAAATATCATCGCGCAAACAGCTCACTTAGAAGGAACGATCCGTACACTCTCTGAAAAAGCGATGAAGCAGGTGAAGGAACGAATTGAGGACCTGGTGAAAGGCATAGAAATCGGATTCCGCTGCACTGGCAAAGTCACATATCCTTCTGTTTATCATCAAGTGTACAACACAAGCGGACTGACAGAAGAGTTTATGTCATTTGTGGCCGAACATCAGCTGGCAAATGTAATTGAAGCTAAGGAGGCCATGACCGGAGAGGATTTTGGCTACATGCTGAAAAAATATCCGGGCTTCATGTTTTGGCTTGGTGCTGATTCGTCCCATGGTCTTCATCATGCTAAGCTTAACCCTGACGAAAACGCAATAGAAACGGCAGTGAATGTTATGACCGGTTATTTTTCAGCTTATGCCAATTAAGTCCGATTTGAAGAATAATATGTCATAAAATGAGCACTCTAATAACCGGAGGTGTTCTATATGACGAAAAAAATCGGGATTGAACAATCACTGACTGATGTAGAAGCAGCTTTAAAAGAAAAAGGCTATGACGTTGTCATGATGAAAACACCGGAAGACGCAGCCGGATGTGACTGCTGTGTCGTGACCGGTCTTGACAGCAATGTGCAAGGAATAGCAGACACATCGACACAGGCATCTGTTATTACAGCTTCAGGTATGACTGCTGATGAAATTTGCAGCGAGGTCGAAAAGAAATTTCATTAATCTAAAAACCGAAGCAGCAAGGCTTCGGTTTTTTGTATTTACTGGGCTGAGGAGGCGTGATAACGGTCGAGCGCGTCTTTCATTTCTTTTCGAAGCACCCGTTCCACCCGCCATTGCTCCATGTTTTCTGTTTTGGCAATGATTCTGATAACAACCTCCGAAGCACCTAATTCCTGAACGCCGATCACATTAGGACCTTCTTTTATTTGCGGCAGCCCGGCAGCAGCTTGATCACAGGCGGACTGAAGTATATGAATGGTCTCGTCGAGATTTTTTTCTAGCGGCACGCTGATATCAACCAATGCCTGCATCGTCCCCCGGGAATGATTGCTGACATTTATAATTCCCCGGTTCGGCACATAGTTAAGTGTTCCGTCGAAGCTGCGGATTTGAGTGGTTCTTAAACCGACTTGTTCTACAATTCCGTCAAAATTGGCAGCAGTTATATAATCGCCGACATCTATCTGTTTTTCTAAAAGGATAAAGAAACCTGTGACGATATCGCTGACAAGCCCTTGTGCGCCGAAGCCGACAGCAAGCCCTACAACTCCAGCCCCGGCGATCAGGGCAGTCGGGTCATAATGAAATAAATCAAGCAACATCACGATGAAAATGAAAATCAGTATGTAAGCAAACACGTTAAGCGTCAGCCCTTGCAGCGTCTGAGCCCGCCCTAAGGACAGGTTGTTTTGTTGTTCGAATTTCTGAAATAAGTGTTTAATGATTTTACTGCCTAAAGAACGGACGATTAAATACATGAGAATGATCGCCAGCAGTTTTAATAATAAAATGCCGGCATTCGTTAACAGTCCGGGCCAGTCGTAGTCTTTTATTACGTCCATTGGTGTCTTCCTTTCCTATGTATATTGCTGAAAGCTAAAAGTTTGTTTCCCCTTTCAGGAACGTGTTAAACTTTTTGTAGTATTCCTTTAGGGGATGTTAATTAAATTCATTCTTTTTTAATTTTGACTAAAAAAACTAACTCCGTTATAATTGTTTTGTGAAGTTATTAACTAAATGAGAATTTATTAACTCTATTCTCATTTTAATATGGCTTTAAAGCCAAAAAATATTGCTGGAGGGATTTACATATGGCAGAACGTATGGTAGGTAAACAAGCTCCTCGTTTCGAAATGGAAGCAGTTCTTGCAAACAAGGAATTTGGTAAGGTTAATCTTGAAGAAAACATGAAAAATGACAAATGGACAGTGCTTTTCTTCTATCCAATGGACTTCACTTTTGTTTGTCCGACAGAAATCACAGCTATGTCTGACCGTTATGATGAATTCGAAGATCTTGATGCGGAAGTAATCGGTGTTTCTACTGACACTATCCACACTCACTTGGCTTGGATCAACACTGACCGTAAAGAAAACGGATTAGGCGAATTGAAATATCCGCTGGCTGCTGATACGAATCATGAAGTATCACGCGAATACGGTGTATTAATCGAAGAAGAAGGCGTAGCGCTTCGCGGATTGTTCATTATCAATCCTGAAGGCGAACTTCAATACCAAACTGTTTTCCATAACAACATCGGCCGCGACGTTGATGAAACATTGCGTGTGCTTCAAGCGCTTCAAACTGGCGGACTTTGCCCGGCTAACTGGAAACCAGGCCAAAAAACATTATAATTCTTTTTTAACAGCGAAAAAGAGAAAGAAGGTCTAACAAATTCGTTAGGCCTTTTTGACTCTTACTTTATTGGAGGGAAAAAAGATGAAATTACGTCAACCAATGCCTGAACTGACAGGTGAAAAAGCATGGTTTAACGGTGAAGTAACCAAAGAGCAATTGATTGGTGAAAAGCCGACACTGATTCATTTTTGGTCAATCAGCTGCCATTTGTGTAAAGAAGCAATGCCGCAAGTGAACGAATTTCGTGACAAATATAAGGATAAGCTAAACGTGGTGGCAGTTCATATGCCGCGTTCTGAAGACGACTTAGACCTTGATAAAATTAAAGAGGTTGCAGCGGAACATGATATTTCCCAGCCTATTTTTGTCGACAGTGATCATGTTTTAACTGAAGCATTTGAAAATGAGTATGTGCCTGCGTACTATGTGTTTGATAAAACAGGCCAGCTTCGCCACTTCCAAGCGGGCGGCAGCGGAATGAAAATGCTTGAGAAGCGCGTGAATCGCGTACTCGCTGAAACTGAGCAAGCAGCCGAATAATTAAGTTTATCCAAAAAACCTGATCAACGTCAGGTTTTTTTGTATGTATTATTTCTATATCAATTGACTGGTTCCAAAATTAGTAAATGAATAAAATGTAATAAGTTTATTTTTCCATATTTGGATGTTGAGAACTGAAGGCGCAAAAAAGCGCTTTAACCCTCCAATATTAGGAATTGACAGCATTTAGCGCTTTGTTGTTTGTAAATGTAGGTTCTTCACTGAATGAACCGAAAAATGTAGATATTGCACTATTTTTCATTAAAGAAGTAATTTTAAGATATATTTTCAACTTTATGGCAAAAGAGAATAGGGACCTACAAACCCCATGAATAAAGGATTTTTTGATAAAAGTTTTATTTTCAGAAAATAGGGAATTTTTCATAGAGTAAATATAATAGTAAAATGATAAAATAATAGTTGATAAAATTACTTTTGTAATCTAATATCTTAAATAAAGCATGATAATTTTGATAGGGGGTTAAATGGATGTTTAATGAGAGGGAAGCTTTACGCTTGCGTTTGGAACAGTTAAATGAGGCTGAGGTTAAAGTCATCCGTGAATATCAAATAGAGCGTGACAAAATATATGCAAAACTAAGAGAGCTTGACCGTAATGGAAGCTCAGCAGCGGAAACAAAAAAAGATTTTCGCCCGGAAAGAAAAAGTGAGTCTCTTCCTGTGCTAGCCGAACTTGCAGCACAAGAGATCAGAAGCTATCAGCCGCAGCAGGCATCACAGCCGCAGCCGCAATCCATCTCTTCTATTCCGGCGGGTATTCCGGACGGAACGACAAGAAGAAGAAGAGGAACGGCAAGACCGGGTTCAAAGGCAGCAAAGCTTCGTGAAGCGGCAATCAAAACATTAAAACGCCATAACGCAGCGATCAAAAGCTCTGAACTTCAAAAGGAAATTGAGAAGGAAAGCGGGCTTGAAATCCCTAATATGACAACGTTTATGCAAAGTTTAATTAAAATGTATCCGGAAGTGAAAAAGCCATATCGCGGCCAGTACATTTTAGAAGGCGAAATCGCTTCAGACTCTGCTGAAAATGTGACTGAATAATCTATAAAGAAAACTGCTTGGTTTGAATCAAGCAGTTTTTTGGTGCTATTTGGGCTTTTTATGAGAGGATATATTCTTTTTTTCAAGCTTGTAGACCCACTTTTGAGACGGCTTTTGCTCTGCCGCGCGATCCTTCCATCCCGCTAGCTTTTCGTCCAGAGACTGATCGTGCGATTGGGTATGATCCAGCTGTTTTTGGAGCGTAAATACTTGTTCTGTCACATCTTCTAAAATGTTTTCTACATGCTCAGAATGCTCAAAAACAGTTTGATTTTCTTCAAGAGCTTCTTCTGTTTGCCGCGAGTGGCTATCAATATCTGCAAAATGAGAAGCAATCCAGGCGTCACTTTCGTCAAGCTGCCGTTTGTAGGATAAAATAGTTTCTTGAAATAGTTTTTCTTTCGTTTTTTCTATTTGAAGCAGCCTTTCTTTTGTTTCTAGTATTCGATCTTTTATATGATCAATTTCTATTTTAATATTTTCTAACTGAAATTCTTTTTCCGCGATTTGTACATTGAGCTTGATATTTTCATCTTTTACGGCGGCTGTTTGCTGATTGGCTTTAAATAGTTCAGCCTTTTCGTTTTGGATGGCGGTCTTGAGGGCGTCAATTTGTATATGTAAATTTTTATTTTCTTCCTCGAATCTTACATTTGTGATGTGCAGGCGATGTTTTTCATCAATCTCTTTTTTGCGTTTATATGTTTCGTTTTGAAGAAGTTCCTGCAAGGTGACGATTTTATCAAGAAGTTCAGCTTTCACATGATTTAATGCTTGGCTTGTATCTAATGCATGCTTTTCTTTCGTTGTGATTTGTTCTAATTCAGCTGTCAGTGCTTGAAGCTTCTCTTTCATGTTTGAGTTTTCTTTTATCAGCTTATTATTTTTCTGATGGAAATAGCTTGCCTCGAGCTCTGCGATTAACTTACGGCATCTGGCAAGCTCTGATTTTAAATAAAGGTTCTCCTGGGACATGTCATGGAAAAAAGGACCTGATATTTTCAATCGAACCATCTCCCTCGTGATGTTAACACTAAAATATGCAAAAGCCGGATAGCTATGCCTCTTTTATAAACAGACAAGCATTTAAAGATTGTCTTTGCCAATGAGCATTTGCTATTCTTTTTATATTATATAGGAGAGATGCTATGAGACATGTAAACGTTTTGCTGGCAGGAGGAGCTTCCCGCCGATTTGGAGAACCGAAAGCATTTGTTAACTGGAGAAATAAGATGTTTTACGAATGGGGCAAAACGGCTTTAGGAGATAAAAATCCGGTCATCATCAGCCATCCGGAGCTGATCAAAAGATTTCAAGCATTCGGGGAAAAAAACGTGTTTCGGGATGTGGATCCGTTTCAAGGCTTAGGACCGTTAGCCGGCATATATACAGCATTTGAAAAAACGGACGGTGATGTTTATACTGTTCTTTCTTGTGATACGCCCCTTATAAAAAGAAGCACTCTTCTTGCATTGAAAAGTGTTCTGAATGAACGAACAGACGCCGTGGTTCCGGTTTCTGAGGGCAGAGAGCAGCCGCTTATGGCGGTGTACCATAAGCGGATCAGTTCATTGCTTTACGAACAGCTTTCTCAAAAGCGTTTAAAGATATCGGACTTTCTGCACCAGCTTTCAGTGTGCTATGTGGATGCTGAAGAGATTGGCGCAAAACCGGAAGAGTTTATGAATATAAATTCACGCTGTGATTATCAGCAAATGGATGAACAGTACTGACAAGCCTCTCCAAGGACTGACAGCGTGAAAACATGATATGATGAGATAAAAAAGCAGAGGGAGCAAGTTTGATGCAGGAGCGTTATTCACGGCAAACCAGATATAAGCCAATAGGAGAAGAGGGTCAGCAAAAGCTGGCTGGCAGCCATGTGCTTTTCGTCGGCGCCGGTGCGCTTGGAACGGCCGGCGCAGAAGGCCTCGTGAGGGCGGGAGCTGGAAACATCACGATCATTGACCGGGATTATGTAGAGTGGAGCAATCTGCAAAGGCAGCAGCTCTATACAGAGGATGACGCAAACAATCGATTGCCGAAAGCAATGGCGGCTAAGCAGCATCTTACATCTATAAACAGTGATATACATATTGAGGCACTTGTCGCTGAGGGAACAGCAGAAACACTTGAACCGCTCATCCGGCAAGCAGATGTCGTGATTGATGCGACCGATAATTTTGAAACGCGTATGATTATCAATGATTTGGCACAGAAAACGAAGACACCTTGGGTTTATGGAGCTTGTGTAGGCAGCCAAGGCATGTTCATGACGATCATTCCCGGTGTTACCCCTTGTTTATCGTGTTTATTTGACCAAATCCCGGTTGGAGGGGCCACATGCGATACGGCGGGGATCATTTCGCCGGCCGTTCAGATTGTCTCGGCATATCAGCAGGCTGAGGCGCTTAAGCTGTTAACGGGAAAATCAGGGGCCGTTCAGCGCGGCTTCGTGACCTTTGATGTATGGAACAATTTACATATGAAAGTCGATGTAGAACAAATCAAGCGGAATGAGTGCCCTTCGTGCGGGTCTCAGCAGATTTATCCGTATCTTCAAGAATGGAATATGCCAAAGGCAGCCGTTCTATGCGGAAGAGATACCGTTCAAGTAAGATCAGAGGCTCTGAAAAGAATTTCAAAGCAGCAGCTAGTTCAGCGTTTGGAGAAAATCGGCAAGGTAGAAGCTAATGAGTTCTTGCTTCATATTGTCTATGAACGGTTCAGAATCGTCATTTTTAACGATGGAAGGGCTCTTGTGCATGGAACAAAAGAAGTGAAAGAAGCAAACTCTGTTTTGGCGAGACTAATTGGAATGTAACAACAGGGGGTTTTTTAAATGTTAGAAAAAAGAAAGCCGATACCGGTAGATGAAGCAGTGCGGCGCGTCAGTGAATATCAAAAACAAGGAAAGACAGAGTGGGTGCCGCTTGAAGACAGCCTTCATCGTTTTTTAGCTGAAGATGTAAAAGCGGATCACGATGTGCCTGCTTTTGACCGTTCTCCTTACGATGGCTTTGCTGTCAGAGCATGTGATACGGCCTCTGCCACCCGTGAAAAGGCAGTCCGTTTCGAAGTTATTGACCATATTGGAGCTGGCGCGGTTTCTGAAAAAAAACTAGGTCCGTTTCAGGCAGTCCGCATAATGACAGGAGCTCAAATTCCAAAAGGAGCGGATGCAGTGGTCATGCTTGAGCTGACGAAATCGGATGAAGAAGGCGGGAAGACTTACATGTCTTTAAAGCGTCCGTTCAAGCCGGGAGATAACATCTCAAAAACAGGAGAAGACGCGCAAAAGGGAAGCTCATTGCTGAAACGGGGAACAAAAATAACACCCGGAGTAACAGCTCTTTTAGCGACATTTGGCTATGCCTCCGTGCCTGTTGTAAGAAAACCTGTCGTCGGCATTATAGCAACCGGAACTGAGCTTCTCAATGTCAGTGATCCGCTCGAACCGGGAAAAATCCGCAACAGCAATGCCGGAATGGTCTGCGCGCAAGTCATTGAAGCCGGAGCTTTTCCGCTGTATCTGGGGAAAATTTCCGATGACTTTGATGAAAGCTATGAAGCGGTAAAAGAAGCGATGAAAAAAGTCGACTTCCTGTTGACGACTGGGGGTGTCTCAGTAGGTGACTTTGACTTTTTGCCGGCAATCTATCAAAGGCTTGGAGCAAACGTTCTCTTTAATAAAGTAGCGATGAGACCCGGAAGCGTGACAACGGTTGCCCATGCAGATGACATGCTTTTGTTTGGCTTGTCAGGAAATCCGTCCGCATGCTATGTGGGTTTTGAATTGTTTGTAAAGCCGATGATTCAAACATGGCTGATGAATGATAAGCCTCATTCGATATGCGCCGAAGCCACCTTAACAAAGGACTTTCCAAAACCGAATCCATTTACAAGATTTGTTCGCGCATTTGTATATCATCAGGACGGTAAACTTGCGGCATCTCCGGTTGGTTTGGACAAGTCTAGTTCTGTGACATCGCTTGCAGAAGCCAATGCTTTTATTATTTTACCGGGCGGCACAAGGGGATACGAATCAGGCCGGACGGTTAAGGTGCTTTTGATCAGAGAAGAGAACGGAAGTGAATGGCCTTGGACCGCCTTCTCCCAATCCTCCAAATCATAGGGTATCAAAACAGCGGAAAAACAACTTTTATTGAGCGTGTACTGAGAGAAGCTGCAAGACAGGGACTACATGCAGGCTGTCTGAAGCATCACGGGCATGGAGGCGAGCCAGAGGCGTTTACTGAAGGAAAAGATACAGATCGCTATTCGGAGGCTGGAGCCGCAGCATCAGCTGTGGAGGGGGCAGGCGTTTTGCAGCTCACTGCCCGGCGTCAGTGGGATCTTCACCAGTTAATCGAGCTATATCGTTTTCTCGATGTGGACTGCCTTCTCGTAGAAGGCTTTAAAAAAGCCTCCTATCCTAAAGTCGTCATCTTAAAAGAAACGTCTGAATGGCGTGAACTTCAACAACTGGATCACATTATTGCCGTTATCTGCAGAAAGAAAGAACATGTGACAGTACAGAGCGGAGCACCAGTTTTCCATGCGGATGATCCGGCTGCCATCGCTTTTGTGCTTTCACAGTTGAAGGGAGGATCTGCAATGGAACGTTTTCAGATTACGAAGCATCCAATTATTGCGGAAGACATTGTAAAGAAAGTCGAGAAACGGGAAGCAGGGGCGATTACTACATTCATCGGGACAGTCAGAGAATGGACACATGGAAGAAAAACCGTTCGTCTCGAATACGAAGCGTACGAACCGATGGCTGTGAAAATGCTTGCGAAAATCGGAGCTGAAATTGAGGCTGAATGGCCGGGGGCTTCTGCTGCTATCACCCACCGTGTCGGCGTGCTGGATATCGGGGAAGCGGCGGTTGTGATTGCCGTGTCATCTCCGCATCGTAAAGCTGCTTATGAAGCAAATGAATACGCCATTGAAAGAATAAAACAAATTGTTCCGATTTGGAAAAAAGAAATATGGGAAGACGGTGAACAGTGGATCGGCGATCAACTGGAGAAAACTCCCTATCCAAACGGAAAGCCTGATATAGAAGGGGACGGGGCAAATGATTAAAATCCTTTTATTTGCGGGGTTGGCTGAACAGGCCGGTACCCAAATGATTGAGTACAATAAGGATCGGGCAACAACAGATGAAATAAAAGGCCTGCTGAGGGAACAATACGATCTTCAGTCCATTGACACAGCAATGGTAGCCATAAATGAAATATACGCAAAAGAAAATACTCCTTTAACATCGGGCGACACAATCGCCTTCATCCCTCCTGTCAGCGGGGGATGAAGAAAACCGGACGGCAAAGCTTTCAATGAGCTCAGGCCGCCCGGTTTTTTATTTGCATAAATGGCATTGTCCCCTGCATATAATGATGTTCTGTAGGCATTGATTTTTACATAAACCCTCCGTCTAAAAGGCGGAAAAAACCTCCATATTAAGTCTGAATTTTTAAAATATAGTGGAAATTGATTTTGGTAATCGATATAGTGATCACAAACTCCTAAAGAGAAAGGTGCTATAGAATGGAAACGTTTAAAAAGTTGAGACATTTTTACTGGCCGTATAAAAAAGTATTTATATGGTCACTTGCCGCAATGCTTTTGATGACGGCTATTACAGTTATTTATCCGATCATCCTGCAAATTACAATTGATGAAATTGTAATCGGCGGACGCTATCAGCTCGTGGCGTGGGTCAGTCTTGGTTTTATCGCTGTAATGGCGGTGAAAGGAACAGCCACCTTCTTTCATCAATATTTGGGTGATCTGTTTGGAATCAAATCTGTTTATCGGTTAAGAAACGGTCTGTATGGAAAGCTGCAGAAACTTCCGTTTTCCTATTATGATAACGCCAAAACAGGTGATCTTATGTCAAGGCTGACAGCTGATGTAGAAGGGCTTCGTTTTTTCTTGTCATACGGGCTTTCAGAGCTGATCCGTTTTGTCTTGCTTGTGGCGATCAGCTTATCTGTTATGTTTTACTACTCTGTCCCCTTGACCCTTGTAACCATTGCAGTTCTCCCGTTTTTGGCAGTAGCTGTTTACCGGTTTGATAAAAAAGTTCATCCCGCCTTCAGGGGAATCAGAAAATCATTTGCGAGTCTTAATACGAAGGTTCAGGAAAATATCAGCGGCATCAATACGGTCAAATCACTCTCAAGAGAAGATTTTCAGATCAGCGGTTTTAACAAAGCGAATCAAGAGTACCGTGCTACATTTTTACAGACTTCCTCGATTTGGTCGACATACTTTCCGCTGATGGAGTTTATCGGCAATATTAGTCTAGTTGCCCTCCTGTCTTACGGCGGCTACCTAGTCATGCAAAATCAGCTGAATCCCGGTGAACTTGTGGCTTTTTTCAGTCTTGTCAACTATATGATGTGGCCGATTATGAACCTTGGCTTTGTCATTAATATGTTTTCACAGGCAAAAGCATCTGGAGAGCGACTGCTGGATATTCTTGAAAAGGAAGAAGACATCAGCGATCAGGTTCATGCTTTGGCAGTTCAAAAGCTGGCGGGTGATGTTGAGTTCAAACAGGTCTCGCTTCGGTACGTAAAAGAGGACCATGCAGTTCGAGGCATAAATTTCACAGCAGAACGGGGAAAGGTAGTCGGACTGTTCGGGCCAACCGGCTCCGGAAAAAGCACAATCACGCAGCTGCTCACCCGATTCTACAGCCCGGAAGACGGCACCATCACTATCGACGGCAAAGCGCTGACAGATTACTCATTAAAAACTCTTCGTTCAAACATTGGAGTTGTGCTTCAGGAATCTTTTTTATTCTCTTCTACTATTAAATCTAACATTTCATACGGAAAGCCGGACGCTTCGATGCAGGAGATTGTGGAGGCTGCAAAAAGGGCGCAAGCACATGATTTTATCAAAGAGCTGCCTGACGGGTATGACACGATGCTTGGCGAAAGAGGCATGGGCCTTTCCGGAGGACAAAAACAGCGGATCGCCATTGCAAGGGCGATCTGTTTGAATCCAAGCATTTTAATATTGGACGATGCGACAAGCGCGGTTGATATGGAAACTGAACATCAAATTCAGCTTGCTTTAAAAGAAGTCATGAAAGGGCGCACGACTTTTATTATCGCCCACCGAATTTCTTCCCTGAAGCATGCTGATGAAATTCTTGTGCTGAACAAAGGGGAAATCCGTGAAAGAGGAACACACGAAGAGCTTCTTGTACAAAATGGCTATTATAAGAGAATTTATGACTTGCAATATCAAGATCTGAAAATAGTGAATGAGCCGCATCAGGTCGGATAGGAGGGGCTTATGGAAAGAACAAAAAAACAAGCGATCATGGAGCGGTTTTTTTACACCGCGGATGAAATTATTGAAAAGCCTTTTAACTGGGCGCAGATGTGGCGGCTGCTAAGTTATGTTAAACCTTATCGGAAAAATATCCTGCCGCTTTCTTTTCTTATGGTGATCATCGGAACGGCTGTCAGACTCCTCATTCCCATTTTAATTGGTGTTTATGTGCTGGATCACGCGATCTCCCGGCAAAACCCCCAGCTCCTTTTACAGCTTATCTTGATCATCAGCGGCCTGTACGTGGTTAATTACGCGGCTAACATATTAAGAATACGCTGGATGAACCAGCTTGGGCAACATGTCATTTATGATTTGCGCCAGCATTTATTCACACATGTTCAGCGCTTGTCTCATAGATTCTTTGACCAGCGGTCCGCAGGGTCTATCCTCGTCAGAATCATGAATGATATCAATTCCCTTCAGGAACTTTTTACAAGCGGCGTGATCAATTTGCTGACAGATCTTTTGCTTCTTCTCGGCATAGTCGTGATCTTATTCACGCTGAGCCCCGAGCTGACCATTGCGATCATGATTACATTGCCGATCATGTTTTTCATTTCAACAAGCCTGCGCAGAAAAATTCGCCGCTCATGGCAAACGGTGCGACTAAAACAATCCAAGCTTAACTCGCATCTAAACGAAAGCATCCAAGGTATCCGGGTGACACAGGCATATACACAAGAACAAGAAAATATGGCCTATTTTGATGGAGTGAATCATGAAAATTATCAATCTTGGCGGGATGCTACAAGAAAAAATGCGATGTTCCGGCCGCTTGTGGAACTGACAAACGCGGCAGGAACAGCCGTTTTGATTTGGTATGGAGCGACGCTGATTATGAATGGCACAGTCACGATTGGCATTTTTGTCTCATTTGCATTTTATTTAGGTATGTTTTGGGAACCGATATCACGGCTTGGTCAAGTGTACAATCAGCTCTTAATGGGAATGGCATCTTCTGAACGGATATTCGAGTTTTTGGACGAACAACCGAGCGTCAAAGAAATAGAAAATGCAATCCACATCAAGAAATTAAAAGGAAACGTTGAGTTTGAGGATGTTGAGTTTTCTTACGATCACAAACGGAAAGCTCTTCATACTGTCTCTTTTTCAATCCCTGCCGGAACCACATTGGCGCTGGTTGGTCATACGGGCAGCGGGAAAACGACGATTGCCAATTTAATCAGCCGCTTTTATGATGCGACTGGCGGCACAATAAAAATAGACGGAATTCCCATTACTGATATATCTCTATCCAGTCTGCGCTCGCAAATCAGCATAGTGCTCCAAGACACATTTATTTTTTCCGGCACCATTATGGAAAATATTCGATTCGGAAGACCGAATGCTACGGATCAAGAGGTTATAAAAGCCGCAAAAGCCGTCGGGGCAGACGATTTTATCTCAAGATTAGCAATGGGATATAAAACCGAGGTAGAAGAAAGGGGGAGCGCATTATCAGCAGGACAGCGCCAGCTCATTTCCTTTGCACGGGCGCTTCTTGCCGACCCGGCAATTCTGATCCTTGATGAAGCCACGGCAAGTATAGATACAGAAACGGAGGTCAAGATCCAGCAAGCGCTGAAAACCCTCCTGCACGGGCGCACGGCTGTAATGATCGCCCACAGACTTTCTACAATCCGCGACGCCGACCGGATTATCGTCCTTGACCATGGCAAAAAAATCGAAGAAGGCAGCCATAAACAATTAATGAACAAAGCGGGTATATACTCAGGGCTTGTGAAAGCACAATACAGCGTATCCTGAGATCTAAAATAACCTTCAGAGCTATTGTCTGAAGGTTTCTCAATTTTAATAAAAATTAAATTTCGCAAAATTGGTTTTGTGATACACTTTTAGTATAAATATGGATGTTTACGAAAAAATGAAACTTTTTTTCTGAATTTTCGTATTTACATTCAGAACAATACATAGGAGGTTTTATAAAATGGAGACCAATCTAGAAAAAGGCCACGAGGCTCAAACCGAAAAACCGTCACTTTTCGGAGTGATTACAAGCCCGGGTGTCCAGTTTGAGAGAATGAGAGTAAAGCCTGTTATTGGAATGCCGTTAATTATCGTTCTTGCAATGATTATCGTTGGAACTGTGTTGCAGGGATTAGGCATGGACTATGGGGATTTGATGAGAAAATCTGGTTTGACAGGCGAGGAATTAGAAATGGCTCAATCATTTGCTGCCATAGGAGGAATCATTGGCGGTATTTTTGCAGGCGTTGCCACGCTGTTTATTGCGCCGCTTATTTATTGGCTTTGTGTAAAAATATCCGGGGGAACTACAACATATAAAAAAATGTTATCTCTCACACTTTTTATTTCTTTTATTACCAGCTTAGGCTTGCTTATTAATGGAATCGTTCTGTACTTTACTGATGCAAATTCCTTTTATAGCGTCACATCCTTGGCGAGTTTAATTACTTCTGATCAGCCGTTAACAAGTGCTTTAAGCGCATTTGAAATTTTCAGCATTTGGGGATATGTTTTATTGGCTATCGGTCTGCAAAAAACAGGCGGAATCTCTAAGAAATCGGCATGGATTTCTGTCATTGTCTTGTTTGCTCTTATGCTGCTATATTCATTTATTACAGGCTTTTTCAATTCACAGGCAGGTGTATGATCATTGAAAAAACTTTGGATCGGAATCGGAATCGCAGCCATTGTCGCACTGTTTATCGGAATCAACATATATAAATCTGCCGCTCAAACGGGCGGCAGCACTGCGGAGAGTATAAAAACCGGGAAAATGGAAGAGAAGGAAATAGGTACAACTGTTATGGTCCCCGGCACTTTGAAGTTTTCTAATGAACAATATGTATTTTATGAAGCTGACAAAGGGACTCTTACAGACATTAAGGTAAAAGAAGGGGACAAGGTCGAAAAGGGAACGGCTTTGATCAGCTATGAGAATGAACAACTGAACCTGGAAAAGGAGCAAAACGCATTAACCGCCGAGTCCAATCAGCTGCAAATTAATCAAATAAATGAAAAGAAGAATGCATTAAATAGTAAAGAAAAAGAGTTGACAAAGCAGCTGGGAGAAAAGGAAGCGAAAAAACAAATAGAGTCAGAACGCACTGAGCTTGAGATGCAAGAAAAGAGCGCCCAAATTGAATTAAAGCAATCTGAGCTGCAAAAGCAATCGCTGGCAAACCAAGTGGCAGACCTTGAGGTGAAAAGTGAAATGGAGGGAACCGTCATTTCAGTCAACCAAGAGGCGGCCTCGAAAAAGTCCGACATTCAAGAACCGGTGATACATATTGGAAATCCTAAAGACCTCATCGTTTCTGGTACGCTGTCTGAATACGATACGCTAAAGGTAAAAAAAGGCCAAAAAGTGACCTTGACATCAGATGTCATTCAGGATAAGTCATGGAAAGGCACGGTATCCGCGGTCGGCCTTGTCCCTGACCAGCAAGAAAACGCCGCAGCATCAGGTACGGAGCAGGCGGTTCAGTATCCGCTTCAAGTCAAAATAAAAGGCAGCCTTCCGGAAGGCAAGCCCGGCTTCAAATTTATTATGAACATCGAAACAAATAAGCGTAAAGCGAATACCCTTTCTTCAAAAGCTGTGAAAAAGGAAGATGATACGTACTATGTATACGTAGTAAAAGACGGCAAAGCCCAGCGGACGGAAGTAAAAGTCGGTGAAACAACAGATGATTTGGTGGAAATTAAAGAAGGCGTTTCAAAAGATGATCAAGTCATTTTAAATCCTTCTGACGATGTTGCCGACGGAACGGATGTGAAGGCTTAATGATTCAGCTTTCTAAAGTGAAAAAAAGCTATCAGATCGGCAAGGAGACTTTTGATGTTCTTCATTCGATTGATCTTTTGATTGAAAGAGGAGAGTATGTCTCTATTATGGGGCCGTCCGGTTCGGGCAAATCAACGATCATGAATATTATCGGCTGTCTGGACCGGCCGACATCAGGCATTTACAGGCTGGACGGAGAGGATGTTTCTTCCTATAAAGATAAAGAGCTGGCCGCTGTCCGCAACAAATCCATCGGCTTTGTATTTCAGCAGTTTCAGCTGCTCCCCCGTCTGAACGCCAAAAAAAATGTCGAGCTTCCAATGATCTATTCAGGTTTTAATAAGAAAGAACGGCAAGAAAGGGCTGAAAAGGCGCTGGAAAAAGTCGGATTAAAGGACAGAATGCTTCATATGCCAAATGAACTGTCCGGCGGGCAAAAGCAAAGGGTAGCCATTGCGAGAGCCATTGTAAATAATCCTAAATTAATTTTAGCGGATGAGCCGACAGGTGCGCTTGATACAAAAACAAGTGCCGCTATTATGGAACAATTTACGGAGTTAAATGCGGAAGGTACGACAATTGTGCTCGTCACCCACGAATCGGAAATTGCTGACTACACAAATCGGGTGATTACCGTGCGTGACGGTGAAATTGTCCCTCTCCAAGAACAAAGGAGAGTGGGAGAATGAGCCTGTTAGAAAATTTGCGCATGGCTCTCAGTTCCGTGCTGGCGCATAAAATGCGCTCCATCTTGACAATGCTCGGTATCATTATCGGCGTTGGTTCGGTTATTGTCGTAGTCGCTGTCGGGCAGGGCGGAGAACAAATGCTGAAGCAATCCATCAGCGGGCCCGGAAACACGGTAGAATTATATTATTTGCCAAGTGATGAAGAGCTTGCGAGTAACCCTAATGCCATGCAGGAAGCAAGTTTTACAGAAGACGATATTAAAGGATTGAAAGATATCAAAGGCGTAAAACAAGTCGTCGCTTCCTATGCCGGTAATATGACTGCCCGTTATCGGGAGGAAGAAACTGATACGTCAATCAACGGCATTAATGACGGATATATGAATGTAAATTCATTAGACATTGAAGAGGGCAGAAGCTTTACGGATAATGACTTTCTTTCCGGAAAAAGAGCGGGTGTGATTTCTCAAAAAATGTCGGAAGAATTATTTCATAAAAAAACTCCGCTCGGTCAAGTCGTCTGGATTAATGGGCAGCCAGTTGAAATTATCGGGGTGCTCAAAAAACAAACAGGTTTGCTGGCTTACGGGCTCAGTGAAATGTACGTGCCCTTTACGATGATGAAAACCTCTTTTGGCACAAGCGATTACAGCAATGTGTCTCTGCAAGTCGAATCAGCCGACATGATTAAAGAAGTCGGTAAAGAGGCGGTTCAGCTAATGAATGATCATCACGGGACGGAAGATTCTTACCAGGTAATGAATATGGAAGAGCTTGCGGCGGGCATCGGTAAAGTGACGACAATCATGACGACGATTATCGGCTCAATCGCAGGTATTTCTCTTTTGGTCGGAGGAATCGGTGTGATGAACATTATGCTTGTGTCAGTTACAGAAAGGACACGGGAAATCGGAATCAGAAAATCACTGGGAGCGACAAGGGGGCAAATTTTAACTCAATTCTTAATAGAATCGGTCGTTTTAACTCTGATCGGAGGACTGATTGGAATCGGAATCGGCTATGGAGGAGCCTCGCTTGTCTCTATGTTTGCAGGCTGGCCGTCCCTTGTATCATGGGAGGTCGTCTTAGGCGGTGTATTATTCAGTATGGTCATCGGCGTCATCTTCGGAATGCTCCCTGCAAATAAAGCCGCGCGCTTAGATCCGATTGAATCTTTACGTTACGAATAACCTCATGCAAAGCATGGGGTTTTTTTTATGTATGCGTTTTTTACTATCAAATGAATATAATAGATTTTTTTATTTATGATAAGAAGAAAATTGTCATACAATCGTCCTTCTTTTTGTCGAATTTACAGTTTACAAACCATACTTGTATACGTTAATATGAACAAATGTGAAAGATTTTGATAGTTATTGAATGAATTTGAATGATTTTAGTTGCCTAACGTAAAAAAAGCGAATACAATTAGATTGTATCCAAAATGAATACGTTTTCATTGGAGGTGAAGCATGTTAACTCCTGAAAGGCATCAACTGATTATTGATCAGATCGAAAAGTACGATGTGGTTAAAATCCAAGAGCTGATAAACCTGACAAATGCTTCTGAATCAACGATAAGAAGGGATTTATCAACGCTCGAAGAACGCGGCTTTTTAAAGCGTGTTCATGGCGGAGCTTCAAAGCTTTCCGACATTCGGCTTGAACCCGACATGCTTGAAAAATCATCCAAAAACCTTCACGATAAATTGAAAATCGCTGAAACAGCGGCTTCTCTTTTGGAAGAGGGTGATTGCATTTATCTTGATGCAGGCACTACAACTTTACACATGATTGAATTTATGGATAAAAGTAAAGATATAGTCGTTGTCACAAATGGGATCATGCACATTGACGCTTTAATAAGGAAAGAGATTACTTTTTATTTGCTTGGCGGTTATGTCAAGCAAAGGACGGGTGCAATGATCGGCGGCACTGCCCTGACTGCGATGGAGCAGTACAGATTCGATAAAAGTTTTCTGGGAGTCAACGGCATTCATGTAGAAGCCGGTTATACGACTCCGGACCCTGATGAATCTCTTTTAAAGCATAAAGCGGTCAAACAGGCGAAAAACGCTTATGTGTTAGCAGATCCTTCGAAATTTGGAGAAATTTCATTTTCAGCTTTTGCCAGCTTAGGCGACGCAACAATCATTACCACTGACGCTAAGGAATGCACATTCGATAATTACCAAGAAAAAACTGTCGTAAAGGTAGTGAAACCATGATTTACACTGTAACGCTTAATCCATCTGTCGATTATATTGTGCACGTTGAAGATTTTATCGTCGGAGGGCTGAACCGCTCTAAATATGATACGAAATATCCAGGCGGTAAGGGAATCAACGTATCAAGATTGCTTAACAGACATCATGTTCCGTCAAAAGCACTCGGATTTGTCGGCGGATTTACCGGTGAATATATCAAATCATTTTTAAAACAGGAAAAACTTGAAACAGCATTTTCCGAGGTCAAAGAAGATACACGTATCAATGTAAAGCTGAAAACCGGTGATGAAACGGAAATTAATGGACAAGGGCCGTCTATAACAAATGAAGATTTCAATACCTTTTTAGAGCAGTTCTCAGCGCTTGAAGAAGAAGATATCGTCGTCCTTGCGGGAAGTATCCCGACATCATTGCCGCAAGATACGTATGAAAAAATTGCAAAAGCATGCCAGCAGCAGGGCGCCCGCGTTGTTTTAGATATTTCAGGCGAAGCGCTCACGAAAGCAGCTGACATGAAACCGTTATTAATGAAGCCGAATCATCATGAGCTTGGCGAAATGTTCAATACAACAATCGAAACTGTTGAACAGGCTGTTCCTTACGGGAAGAAGCTTGTTGAGCAAGGTGCTGAACATGTGATCGTATCAATGGCCGGAGACGGTGCGCTTTTATTTACAAAGGACGCTGTTTTCTTTGCCAATGTACCGAAGGGGAAATTAGTGAACTCAGTGGGAGCAGGCGATTCTGTCGTAGCAGGTTTCCTTGCGGGTCTATCGAAACAGCTGCCGCTTGAAGAGGCATTTCGTTTAGGGGTTACTTCCGGAAGCGCAACCGCATTTTCTGAAGAACTCGGAACAGAAGAATTTGTACAGCAGCTTCTCCCGGAAGTTCAGGTCACACGTCTATAGAGGAGGAAAGAAAGTGAAAATAACTGAGCTGTTAACGAAACATACGATAAAGCTGAACATTGAAAGCAAAGAAAAAGAAAATGTCATTGATGAAATGGTTACAGTACTTGACCAAGCCGGAAGACTGAATGACAGAGCAGCTTATAAAGAAGCAATTTTAAACCGTGAAAGCCAAAGCTCTACAGGAATCGGCGAAGGGATTGCCATCCCGCATGCGAAAACAGCAAGCGTCATAAATCCAGCTATCGCATTCGGACGTTCTAAAGAGGGTGTTGATTATGAGTCACTTGATGCACAGCCTGCGCATCTGATCTTTATGATTGCGGCTACTGAAGGCGCAAATAACACCCACCTTGAAGCGTTATCAAGACTCTCTACTCTTTTAATGAGGGAAGAAATCCGCAAACAGCTGCTCGAGGCTGAAACAGAAGATGCGATCATTGATATCATCAATGCACATGATAAAGATGACGATGAAGAGGAAGAAGAAAATGAGCCGCAAGCTCCATCATCAAAAGGGAAAATTTTAGCGGTCACAGCTTGTCCGACTGGAATTGCCCATACATTTATGGCAGCGGATGCGCTCAAAGAAAAAGCAAAAGAGCTCGGCGTTGATATCAAAGTGGAAACGAACGGTTCTAGCGGAATTAAGCATGCGTTGACGGCTCAAGAAATCGAAGACGCGCCGGCCATTATAGTTGCTGCTGACAAGCAGGTTGAAATGGAACGCTTTAAAGGAAAACACGTGCTTGAAGTGCCTGTAACTGCAGGGATCAGACGTCCGCAAGAACTGATCGAAAAAGCCGTAAATCAGGATGCTCCTATCTATAAGGGCAGCGGCGGCGGTTCTTCTGCCGGCAGTGAAGAAGCTGAGTCCAAAGGCAAATCAGGAGGCATAGGAAACACGTTTTATAAACACTTAATGAGCGGTGTCAGCAACATGCTTCCGTTCGTTGTAGGCGGCGGTATACTCGTTGCGATTTCGTTCTTCTGGGGGATTAATTCATCCAAACCAGATGATCCGACTTACAATGCATTCGCGGCTGCTCTTAAGTTTATTGGTGGCGACAATGCGTTAGCATTAATCGTGGCTGTTCTTGCCGGATTTATCGCAATGAGCATCGCAGACCGTCCGGGTTTAGCCCCAGGTATGGTCGGCGGTTTCATGGCATATCAGGCAGACGCTGGATTTTTAGGCGGGCTGATCGCAGGGTTCTTGGCTGGTTACATTGTCGTTCTGCTTAAAAAAGTGTTTGCCGGTATTCCTCAGTCACTTGACGGATTAAAACCAGTATTGCTTTACCCGCTGTTTGGTATTTTCTTAACCGGTATTATTATGCGCTTTGTCATCAACACACCGGTAGCTGCTTTTATGTCGTTCTTGACAAACTGGCTTGAAAGCCTCGGCACGGGCAACCTTGTGCTTATGGGAATTATTTTAGGCGGTATGATGGCAATTGATATGGGAGGCCCGCTGAATAAAGCTGCCTTCACATTCGGAATTGCGATGATTGACGCAGGAAACTATGCGCCTCATGCGGCAATTATGGCAGGCGGTATGGTTCCGCCGCTTGGCATCGCACTTGCGACAACGTTTTTCAAAAGCAAATTCTCAAAACGTGACCGTGAAGCAGGGGTTACATGTTATTTCATGGGAGCGGCTTTTGTAACAGAAGGGGCGATCCCGTTTGCTGCAGCTGATCCGCTTCGCGTCATTCCTGCATCCGTTATCGGCGCAGCCGTAGCGGGCGGTTTGACAGAATTTTTCCGGGTGACATTGCCTGCACCTCACGGAGGAGTTTTCGTAGCCTTTATTACTAACCATCCGTTGCTTTACTTATTGAGTATTGTGATCGGTGCTGTCATAACGGCCGTTCTTCTCGGGATATTTAAAAAACCTGTTACAGAACAATAAGATGAAAAAAGCGTCCTTTAGGGGACGCTTTTTCTTCATCAGCCTATTTGGCAGCATGGTTAGGTTATGTATTTTATGATGAATTGTGATAAAGTAAAGATAATGAGAATCAACTGAAATAGTGATCGTCTAGGAGGAACCATTTTGACCGAAGAGAAAAATCCTAAAACTGAAAAACCGGTGAAAAAAAAATCCAATACGTATTGGGAATGGGCAAAAGCGATTGTCATTGCCGTGGTTTTGGCACTCTTAATCCGCCACTTTTTGTTTGAACCGTATTTAGTGGAAGGTTCATCCATGTATCCAACCTTGCATGACGGGGAACGTTTGTTTGTAAATAAAACCGTCAACTATGTCGGAGAGCTGAATCGGGGAGATATCGTCATTATTAACGGCGATTCATCAAAAGTGCATTATGTGAAACGGTTGATCGGTAAGCCAGGAGAAACCGTAGAGATGAAGGATGACACGCTTTATATAAACGGGAAAAAGATAGAGGAGTCATATCTGTCTAATAATAAAAAAGATGCGAAAAAGCTGGGTGTTAATCTTACCGGGGATTTTGGACCTGTCAAGGTTCCGAAAGGGAAGTACTTTGTAATGGGTGATAATCGCCTGAATTCGATGGACAGCAGGAATGGACTCGGGCTTATTGCCGAAGATCGGATTGTCGGCACTTCTAAGTTTGTCTTCTTCCCATTTAACGAAATGCGCCAAACAAAATAAAAAACGCCATGCTGTACTCACTTCGGAGTCAGCAGGCGTTTTTTTACATTGAAAAAGAGGCAGCTATTGCGATAAACAATACGGTTACAAACACGGAGCCTATAATGGCTAACACACTGAAGAAAAGGTGAATTTGTTTTTGTTCTTTCCCGCGTTTTTGCCAAAAGCGCTTCGCAAATATGTGCGAAAATGTGTATATAAAAGCAATACCGATGTATAAGCCGATATCTTTGGCGGTAAACCCTGTTACGGCCAGATATACGCCTGTAAAAAAGATAAGTAAACAATATTCTGTAAGTGTTAAGAGCCTCAACGTAATCCTCCGTTACTATGGTCATTGACCCACTTCTTTTCTTCTATTGTAACATAGCTGCATCCCTTGTTGTGTAAGTGTTTTCGGCCTCCATTTAGCAGGAGGCATTTCTCTTCCTTCTTATTCATGGTATACTTTTATTGATGATAGATACGATGGAGGATTATAAATGATTGCTGTAAATAATGTGAGCTTACGGTTTGCGGATCGTAAGTTATTTGAAGATGTAAATATTAAGTTTACGCCGGGCAACTGCTACGGATTAATCGGTGCGAATGGTGCGGGTAAATCAACGTTTCTTAAGATTTTATCCGGAGAGCTTGAACCTCAGTCGGGCGATGTCCATATGAGTCCGGGCGAACGCCTTGCCATCTTAAAGCAAAACCACTTTGAATATGAAGAGCATGAAGTATTAAAAGTCGTTATTATGGGCCACAAACGTCTGTACGAAGTGATGCAGGAGAAAGATGCGATTTACATGAAGCCTGATTTCTCTGATGAAGACGGCATTCGCGCCGCTGAACTTGAAGGCGAGTTTGCGGAGTTAAACGGCTGGGAAGCTGAAAGTGAAGCTGCAATTCTTCTGAAAGGGCTTGGTATTTCAGAGGATTTGCACTCTAAGAAAATGGAAGACTTGGGCGGATCAGAGAAAGTGAAAGTTCTATTGGCTCAGGCATTATTCGGGAAACCTGATGTATTGCTGCTGGATGAGCCGACAAACCACTTGGACCTTCAAGCTATCCAATGGCTAGAAGAATTTCTGATTAATTTTGAGAATACCGTTATTGTGGTATCACATGACCGTCACTTCTTAAATAAAGTATGTACCCATATTGCTGATCTCGATTTTAACAAAATTCAAATCTATGTCGGCAACTATGATTTCTGGTATGAATCAAGCCAGCTTGCTTTAAAGCTTTCACAAGAAGCGAATAAGAAAAAAGAAGAGCAAATTAAACAGCTGCAAGAGTTTGTGGCCAGATTCAGCGCAAATGCGTCTAAATCAAAGCAGGCTACTTCAAGAAAGAAACTTCTTGATAAAATTTCTCTTGATGATATTAAACCGTCTTCACGCCGTTATCCTTATGTCAACTTCACGCCGGAACGAGAAATCGGAAATGATGTTCTCCGGGTGGAAGGTCTGACAAAAACAATTGACGGAGTAAAGGTACTTGACAATGTCAGCTTTATTATGAATAAAGAGGATAAAATTGCGTTTACCGGACGCAATGAATTAGCTGTTACTACGTTATTTAAAATCATTTCCGGGGAAATGGAAGCAGACAGCGGCACATACAAATGGGGTGTCACAACGTCTCAGGCATACTTCCCTAAAGACAACAGCGAATATTTTGACGGCAGCGATGTGAACCTTGTTGACTGGCTTCGCCAATATTCGCCTCATGATCAAAGTGAAAGCTTCCTGCGCGGCTTCCTGGGCCGGATGCTATTCTCGGGTGAAGAAGTGCTTAAAAAATCAAATGTATTATCAGGTGGAGAAAAAGTCCGCTGTATGCTCTCGAAAGCAATGCTTTCAGGCGCTAATATTTTAATACTCGATGAGCCGACGAACCACTTAGATCTAGAATCCATCACGGCTCTGAATAACGGCTTAATCAGCTTTAAAGGAGCCATGCTGTTCACATCACATGACCATCAGTTTGTTCAAACCATTGCCAACCGTATTATTGAAGTAACACCTAAGGGCATTGTTGACAAACAAATGAGTTATGACGAATTCTTAGAGAGCAAAGACGTACAGCAAAAACTCTCAGAATTATACGCCTAACCAAAAAAGCAGAGGAAACTCTGCTTTTTTTCTTTTTCACTTAAAGTGTTCAGGGGCGCTGAGGCCGTTGTAATGAAAAATGGGACATTTTATTAAAGGAAAATTCATTATTGTCTGTTTTTACTGTAAACTTTTATATGAAAGACAAGAAAGGACTTATCGAGACTCAGAGAGTTCACTATAATGAAATAAATACATATAGAGAAAGGATTGTTACCAATGAAAATTTTAGTGGCAGGAGCAGGCGGAGTAGGCGGATATATCGGCGGAAGGCTGGCGGAGCAGGGGAATGACGTTACGTTTCTCGTCCGCCAGCAAAGAGCCGCGAAGTTAACGAAAACAGGACTTGTTATTAAAAGCGAAAAAGGTGATATTTCGTTTCAGCCTTCCTTAATTCAGGCAGGGGAAAACGGATCTTTCGACGTTGTCATTATCGCCTCTAAGGCCTATTCTTTACAGCGTGTGATAGAGGATGTCAAACCCTTTATCCACGCTGAGTCGGTCATTATCCCTTTTTTAAACGGCTATCAGCACTACGAGCAGCTGTTTGCGGCATTTGCGAAAAGCCGGGTGCTTGGAGGTCTTTGCTTTATCGAAAGTGCATTAAATGAGGAGGGTGAAGTAATTCATACAAGCGCTTCCCACCGTTTTGTGTTCGGCGAATGGAATGGCGAACAGACTGAGAGAATGAAAGAGCTTGAGAAGGTTTTTGCCAACGTTAACGCTGAGGTCATGATAAGCAGAAATATAGAGAAGGACATATGGAAGAAGTATTTGTTTATTGCAGCTCAGGCGGGGATCACTTCTTTATTTCAAAAGCCGCTCGGACCCATTTTGGAAACAGACAGCGGCCGAAATACTGCGAAAACCCTTATCGGAGAAATTGGTGCAATTTTGCGTGCGGAGGGGGTTCCGGCTGATCCTGATCTAGAGGAAGAGAGCTACCGCACGATGACAAAAATGTCTTATCAAATGAAATCCTCTATGCTGCGGGACATGGAAAAGGGACAAACAACAGAAGGAGACCATCTGCACGGATTTTTGCTGGAAAAAGCAAGGGATTTATCTTTGAAAGCGCCCGTTTTGGAAACCGTCTATGCGAATTTACAAATCTATGAGGCGGAAACGAAATAAAAAAAGAGGCGGTCAGCCTCCTTTTTTGTTTAAAATGCCCAATTCCCATTTCTGAAAACAGGTTCTCTTTTTCCGTCTGCCGTAATGCCGTCAATACTCATATCTTTAGACCCTATCATAAAATCCACATGTGTAATGCTTTCATTCAGGCCTTCTTTTACGAGTTCCTCACGAGACATTTGTTTTCCGCCTTCAATATTAAAGGCATAAGCACTGCCGATCGCCAAATGGTTTGACGCGTTTTCATCGAATAAGGTGTTATAAAAAAGAATATCCGACTTTGAAATCGGTGAATCATAAGGCACAAGCGCCACTTCGCCAAGATAATGGGAGCCTTCATCCGTTTCAACTAATTCTTTTAGAATGTCTTCTCCTTTTTCCGCCTTAATATCTACAATACGGCCGTTTTTAAAGGTTAATGTAAAGTTATCGATAATATTTCCGCCATAACTTAAAGGCTTGGTGCTCGATACGGTTCCGTTTACACCGTCTTTTTGAGGCAGAGTGAACACTTCTTCGGTCGGCATGTTTGCCATAAATTCATTTCCATTCTCATTAATGCTTCCTGCTCCCGCCCACACATGTTTCTTCGGAAGTTCAATCGTCAGGTCTGTTCCTTCTGCCTGATAATGCAAAGCGCTGTAGTGTTTCGCATTAAGATGATCGACCTTCTCATGAAGAGTCTGATCATGCTCTTTCCATGCTTGAACCGGATTTTCTTCATTTACCCGTGTTGTATTAAAAATCTCTTCCCACAGTAGCTGAATCGCTTCTTCTTCTGAATGACCGGGGAATACCTTTGATGCCCAGCCAGCCGATGCTGCGCCGATGACTGTCCAGCTGACCTTGTCTGATTGAATATATTGTCTGTATGTATGTAATGCTTTACCGGCTGCTTTTTGGAAAGCCGCAATTCGTTTTGATTCGATCCCTTTTAATAAATCTGGGCTTGATGATACGACTGAAATAAAGGCAGCACCTTTCTCAGCAAGCGCTTCTTTGCCTTTCGCTTCCCACTCCGGATACTCGTCAAAGGCTTCAGGCGGCGCCAATTCATATTTTAATCTTGATACTTCATCGTCCTGCCAGTTCACTGTCACATGTTTTGCGCCTTTTTCATAAGCGTGTTTTACAATTAGCCGGACAAAATCCCGCACCTCTGTAGATGCATTTACGACAACATGCTGCCCCTTTTGGACATTAACGCCGACTTCAACCGCCAGCAGGGCGTATGTGCTTAATTTCTTTGAAAAAGAATCCATGGTTCATTCCTCCTAATCCTTTTTCTCATCATATCAAATATTCTCTTGAAAAGAAAAGAAAGGAGTGTGATTGAAAAAAGGCACAGCAAGCGCTGCGCCTCTTACGGATGATTCAGTTTTACAGTTTCTCCTGCGGGTGAAGGAGGCATATTCGCCAACGAGATACTCATTCCCCCAAGAATAATTCCGCTCAAAATAATCGCTATAGCTACTCGTCTTCCCAAATCTCTGATCATTTGTTTCCTCCTTATGGTTTCTCCATTCCTCACCATATGAACGAAACAAGGGAAAGAGAAGCAAAAGATTTATTAAATTTGCCTCTGAGTTTGTAAAAAGCTTATTTAACGGCTTTTTGAAGTTTATCAATCACTTCTAAAGAACGTCCGGTTCCGATTGCAACAGATTCAAGCGGATTAGGCGCAAGATGCACGGGAACGACAATTTCACTGGACAGCCACTCTTTAATGCCGTTTAACAGCGCGCCTCCGCCTGTTAAAATCACGCCGCGGTCTACAATGTCCCCGCTCAGTTCAGGCGGACAGTCCTCAAGGGTGGCTCTGATGGCTTCGAGAATATGAAGGAGAGATTCGCGCATTGCACCTTGAATTTCATTTGACTGAAGCATAATTGTTTTAGGCAGCCCTGTTACAAGATCGCGGCCGCGAATTTCAAGTGTTTCAGGCGCATGTTCAATAAGCGCGTAGCCGATTTCCATTTTGACTTGCTCAGCAGTCCGTTCGCCAATCAGCAAATTATATTTCTTTCTGACGAAGGAGATGATATCTTCATCAAGCTGGTCGCCGCCGATACGGATGGAATGGCAAGATACAACACCGCCAAATGAAATAATGGCGACTTCAGTTGTTCCGCCGCCGATGTCTACCACTACATTGGCCACAGGCTCATCGACCGGCAGATCCGCACCGATTGCAGCAGCAACCGGTTCTTCAATTAAATGGACGTTTTTGGCGCCGCAATTTTTAACCGCGTCACTGATCGCGCGTCTTTCTACTGCCGTTGAGCCTGATGGGGTGCATACGACCACGTTTGGCTTTCTAAACGTCATGCCGATGCTTTTACCGGCTTTCTTCATGATGTGTTTTAACAAATCAGTTGTCATATCATAGTCTGCGATGACGCCGTCTTTCATAGGTCTGACTGCGACAATTTTTCCGGGTGTTTTCCCGATCATGTTTTTTGCATCGGTTCCGATCGCAAGTACTGCTTTTGTAGTCGTGTCTACTGCGACAACAGAAGGTTCATTTAAGATGATGCCTTTATTTTTACTGTAAACAAGTATATTAGCTGTTCCTAAGTCGATTCCAATTTCGGTTGATTGAAACATTTTTTCACCCAATCTCTATCCTGATTTAAAATGATTTTACATTTAAAGTTTCTTAAAAACTGTGGGATTTTTGGGGGTGGGTGTCGGGAATGAAATGTTTTTGTAAAAAAACAACGAATTATGTATTTGACGTAATAAACATTTCGTTATAATGTCAAAAATATCTCTTGTTTCTGTGGAAAAAAGGAAACTTTTTTAAAGTTTCATTCGTCTAGGTTGTATTAAGGTCTAGCCTTGAACTTAGATGACTAAAGAAACATTTAAAGGAAGTAGGGGATTTCTATGAAATCAATTGGTGTTGTAAGAAAAGTAGATGAACTTGGCCGTATTGTTATGCCGATAGAATTAAGAAGAGCGTTAGATATTGCGATTAAAGACAGTATTGAGTTCTTTGTAGACGGAGATAAAATCGTCTTGAAAAAATATAAGCCGCACGGCGTGTGTTTAATGACAGGGGAAATTACGACAGAAAATAAAGAATACGGCAATGGAAAAATCATTTTAAGTCCAGAAGGAGCACAGCAGCTGCTTGACGAAATTCAAGCTGCTTTAAAAGCATAATGTGAAAAGTGGTAAAAAAGGCGGGGGGCGATTCTCCGCCTTTTTTTGCGTTCAGGTGTCTGATGGCTAGTCTATTTGCCGTGCAAGCGCGATTTTATTTGATGAAAAACAGGTAAGGAACCCCAAATAATTGGGATACTTTTCATATTTTAATCAAATGTTTTCTAAACAATGTTACAATAAACAGAGAAACACAAGCGGCAGGTGGGAGTATGAAAAAATACAAAGCACGCATCATTTCCACATCTCTGGCAATGATTTTTATTTTGTTTTGGGATTATATATTCTATTATATCGAAAAAAATCCGATTAACTGGCCTGTTGATATTTTATTTTCAGCAGTCGTCATTTTCAGTGTCTGGATGATGGCGTATTATTTCGATCAAAAACAACAGCTTATTGAAAAAGTCCAAGAAAGTGAACGCAAGTACAAATATCTTTCTAATGAAAAGAACCGCATCATGGATAATTTGCAAGAAATCGTATTTCAAACAAATGCAAAAGGTGAAATTACATATTTAAATCAAGCATGGGTGATCATTACAGGCTATTCGATCAAAGAATGTATGGGAACCATGTATAATGACTACTTTATTAAAGAAAAACACGTAGTCGACTATATCAGCAACCAAATCAGAATAAAGGCTTCCTCGGGCACGTTTAACGCAAAGTATGTCACAAAAGCCGGCGTGGAATTTTGGGGCGAAGTACATTATAAGCTTTACTATGACAAGTATCACCGGTTCACAGGAAGCTTGGGGACTTTGTCTGATATCACAGAGCGGAAAAACGCCGAAGAAAAATTGTTCGAAACAAATGAGCGGCTCGCGATGCAGTCGCAAAAGCTGGCAATCGCAGGAGAACTTGCAGCCGGTATCGCCCACGAGGTGAGAAACCCTTTAACATCAGTAAGCGGGTTCCTTCAGCTCATGAAGACGCAATATCCTGACAGAACAGATTATTTTGACATTATATTTTCTGAGATTAAAAGGATTGATTTAGTGCTCGGTGAACTGCTGCTTCTCGCAAAGCCGCAGACGGTTACCTTTAAGCCTCATAAAATCAACGGCATTTTGAAACAAGTGACAACATTGCTTGATACAAACGCGGTACTGTCCAATATTGTGATTGAGAAAAATTTTAATCTGACGGAAAGCTGCAAAATTAACGGAGACGAAAATCAGCTGAAACAAGTGTTTATTAATATTATCAAAAACGGAATTGAAGCGATGCCTGCCGGCGGCGTTATTAACATTTCTTCTGAGAAAAAAGGGTCTTACACAATCATCAGCATCAAAGATCAAGGAAGCGGCATGACAAAAGAAAATATGAAACAAATCGGTGAGCCTTTTTTCTCTACAAAGGAAAAGGGTACGGGGCTCGGCCTGCCGATTTGTTTAAGAATTTTAAAAGAACATAAAGGTGAATTGAAAATTGAAAGCGAATCTGGAAAAGGAAGCACGTTTTATGTTATTTTGCCTTTAGAGTCAGACAAGTGAGAGGGGAGATCAGGATGAATTCACTTCTGTTTGTATACGGCACATTAAGGAAGCATGAGACCTGTCACGGTGTCTTATCACAGTCAACATGCGTTAATCAGCAGGTAAGAATAAAGGGAAAGATGTACGATACAGGACAAGGGCGCCCGGTTGCGGCGTTTTCAGAACATACATATATTTGCGGAGAAGTATATGAAGCGGATGAATCTGTCATACATAAACTGGACTTTCTGAAAGAAGGATATCATAAACGGCGGGTTACCGTTGAGACTGACACCGGAAAGAAAACAGCATATGCCTATTTCATTAAGGAAGAAGAATGCGCCTCTTACACCGAAATTAAAAGCGGTGATTGGAAAGAATATCAGATGATCAGCCGCAAACAAAAGCCAGTGTATTATTTTGCTTACGGCTCATGTATGGACAACGCACGCTTTAAAACGGCACGGGTCGATCATTATTTTAATCATCCGGTAGGCGGAGCCAGTCTTCCGGGATATTCAACCCGATTTACGTTAAGAAGAGAAGATGGTTCAAGGGCGGATCTTGTAGAGGACGGAGGCTCGGCAGAAGGTGTGTTATACCGCCTTCCTTTTGAAGCCGTTTCTTATTTGTATAAAAGAGAAGGTGTTGATTCGCGCACTTATCGTCCGGCTTTTGTAGATGTCGAGGCAGACGGACATTTGTACACAGACTGTTTAACATTTCTTGTGCTGGATAAAAAAACGGAAATCGCGCCGCCTGAGCACTATAGCAGAGAAATTGAACGGGGCGCGCAGCAGTATTTGTCAGCTGATTATGCTGAAAAGCTGAAGCGGCACATAGAATCCCTGCCTATACAGCATGTTCGTTAAAAATATGATAAAATTTTCATCATGATATGTTAACTAAAGGAGCTTCATTATGAAAAAAGAATTTGCAGTCATTGGACTTGGCCGCTTTGGAGGCAGCATTTGCAAAGCATTAAGTGAAGAGGGCCTTGAGGTTATGGCAATGGATATTGATGAGGACAAGGTGAATGAATATGCCAAAATCGCTTCTCACGCCGTAATCGGAGATTCGACGGACGAATCTGTTTTGAAAAATTTAGGCATGCGCAATTTTGATCATGTTATTGTAGCCATTGGTGAAAATATTCAAGCGAGTATTTTGACGACTCTGATATTAAAAGAATTGGGTGTCAACACAATCACGGTGAAAGCGCAAAACGATTATCATGAGAAAGTACTTTCTAAAATCGGCGCCGATCATATCGTGCATCCTGAACGTGACATGGCGAAAAGAATCGCCCATAACATTGTTTCAAATAATGTTCTTGATTATTTAGAACTTTCAGATGAGCACAGTCTCGTTGAGATTGTGGCAAACAGCCGCCTGGCCGGAAATACCTTGCTTGATTTAGACATCCGTGCCAAATACGGGGTAAACATCGTAGCCATTAAACGCGGGAAAGAGGTTATTGTGTCACCGCTGGCAACAGAAGTGATACAAAAAGAAGATATTTTAATTGTGATTGGTTCGATCACCGACATTTCCCGATTTGAAAAAAGAGTGCTGCACATAAAATAAATCAGCTGTAAGGCCGTTCGATCGCTATGAACGGTTTTTTTTGCCGCTTAATTATCTGAATATAAAAACATTCAATATGTTTGTACGATTTCTTCGGTTTTTTATTGACTAAGAATTATCGTTCCGATAGCATATTGTACCATATAAATAAAAAGAGGAGGGGGCACAATTGAATAAGGAAACATTGGTCAAGCGGCTTGATGCTTCAGCCCGCCGGAGAAAAGCTGATACCGTCATCAAGAACGGAAAAATCATGGATGTTTTTAACCAAGAATGGATTCAAGCTGATATCGCCATTACTGACGGAGTGATCATCGGTCTGGGCCAGTATGAAGGGGAAGAAACAATAGACGCAGAAGGCCAAATGATTGTACCGGGTTTTATTGACGGACATGTACATATCGAATCCTCTATGGTGACACCGATTGAGTTTGCAAAAGCGGTTTTGCCGCATGGTGTGACAACCATTATTACTGATCCGCATGAAATCGCGAATGTCGCCGGAGGTAAAGGAATCAAATTTATGATTGAACAGGCGCGAAAAACGCCGCTGAATATACATTTTATGCTGCCCTCCAGTGTTCCCGCCGCAAGTTTCGAGAGATCTGGCGCCATCTTGAAAGCGGCAGACCTTAAGTCTTTCTATAAAGAGAAAGAGGTATTGGGGCTTGCGGAGGTTATGGATTATGTATCAGTCGGACAAGGCGAAGACGATATGCTGGATAAATTACTTGATGCCAAGCTGGCCGGAAAGCGAATTGACGGCCATCTAGCCGGCTTATCAACAGATTTCGTCAATATATACAGAACGGCTTTTGTCCTGAATGATCATGAAGTAACAACTAAAGAAGAAGCGCTTGACCGCATCAGAAGAGGAATGTATGTCATGCTTCGTGAAGGATCAGTAGCCAAAAATGTCCTCAATGTTCTGCCGGCTGTAAATGAAAAAAATGCCCGCCGATTCTTTTTCTGTACGGATGATAAGCATGTGGATGATTTATTGGAAGAGGGAAGCATTAATCATCAGGTCAAAATAGCCATCAAAGCAGGGCTTGATCCGTTTTTAGCTTATCAATTGGGCAGCCTGAATGCAGCGGAATGCTACGGCCTTGATACAAAAGGCGCTATAGCACCGGGCTATGATGCTGACCTGCTGTTCATTTCAAACTTAGAAAATGTCAGTATCACAAAGACAATGGTAAAAGGACAAACAATCGCGGAAAAAGGAAGAAACGTATATCAGAACGAGCAGGAGTCTATTACACCAGATCAGTCTCTGCTTCAATCCGTCCGTCTTGCGCCTCTGAACAAACAAGATTTTGTCATACCCATTTACCCGAAAAAAAATATTCGTGTCATTCGTATTATCCCGAATCAGCTTGAAACAAAGCTGATTAGTGCCCATGCGGACAATAGTGTGTTTCAGCCAGATATCAATCAAGATTTATTAAAGATTGCTGTTGTTGAACGGCATAAAGCATTGAGGGAAACGGGGCTTGGGGTTGTTCAAGGCTTTGGTTTAAAAGACGGAGCGCTGGCGACTACGATTTCTCATGATTCACATAATATTATAGCTGTTGGCACGAACGATACGGATATAGCAGCTGCGGTCAATAAGCTCCAGGAAATCGGCGGCGGATTAACGGTCGTAAAAGGCGGCAAAGAGCTTCACTCCGTTCCGCTTCCGATCGCAGGTTTATTATCTGATCAATCTGCTGAATGGGTAAACGACAGCCTGCATGTTCTTCATGAACAGCTTTCATTGATCGGGTTCACCGGTGATTTCAATCCTTTCCTTACTCTTTCATTTTTGGCGTTACCAGTCATTCCTGATATAAAAATGACGACAAAAGGACTTTTTGATGTAAAGGCGTTTCAACATATTTCATTACAATAAAAAAGATGCACTCAAGGTCGAGTGCATCTTTTTTTATACTTCCATAATAATCGGAAGGATCATCGGACGACGTTTTGTCTTTTCGTATAGGAAAGGAGCAAGCGTGTCTGTGATTTCGTTTTTAATTTCAGACCATTGAGTTGTTTTTCTTTCCATAACCGTTTCTAAATGGTTTGAAATTAGCTCTTGTGCGTCATGGATCAGATCACCGGATTCTCTCATATAAACGAATCCTCTTGAAATCAAGTCAGGACCTGCTGAGATTTTAAATTCATTCATATCCATGCTGACAACTACAATGACAAGTCCTTCTTCGGATAGAATTCTGCGGTCGCGAAGTACAATGTTGCCGATATCGCCAATTCCGCTTCCATCAATATACACTGAACCGGATGGGATTTTGCCCGCTACAGAAGCTTCATCGCCTTTAAGCGCTAAAACTTCGCCATTATCCATGATAAAGCAGTTTTCTTCTGGTATGCCGCAATCTGTCGCAAGCTTGATATGCATTTTTTGCATTCTGTATTCCCCGTGAATCGGCATAAAGAATTTAGGCTTCATCAAACGGAGCATCAGCTTTTGTTCTTCCTGTCCGCCGTGTCCGGATGTATGGATATCATTAAGTGATCCGTGAATAACCTCGGCACCGGCACGGTACAATTGGTTGATTGTACGGCTTACGCTGATTGTGTTCCCCGGTATAGGAGATGAAGAAAAGACAACCGTATCTCCCGGATTAATTGAGATTTGACGGTGAGTGCCGTTTGCAATCCTTGACAATGCGGCCATCGGCTCTCCCTGGCTTCCCGTACATAGAATCGTTACTTTGTTTGCAGGGATCCGATTAATTTCATTGTGCTCGATAAATGTATTTTTAGGACAATTAATATACCCGAGATTTTGGCCTATTTCAATTGCCGATTCCATACTGCGTCCAAATACGGCGACTTTTCTGCCGTTTAACACGGCAGCTTCTATTACCTGCTGCAAACGGTGAATGTTCGAAGCAAAGGTTGCAAAGATAATTCTTCCGTCCACTTTTCGGAAAATATCGTGAATGCTCTCACCGACACGGCGTTCAGACATAGTGAAATCGGGTACTTCACTGTTTGTGCTGTCTGATAAGAGGCATAACACGCCTTCTTTTCCGATCTCAGCCATCTTTGTCAAGTTCGCCGGTTCACCGACTGGAGTAAAGTCGAACTTGAAGTCTCCAGTATGTACGATGTTTCCGGGCGGTGTTTTTACAACAACCCCGTAGGAATCCGGAATGCTGTGAGTCGTTCTGAAGAAGGATACAGCTGTTTTTCTGAATTTAATAATATCGTCTTCACCGATAATATTGAGTTTCGTTTGTCTTAATAAACCATGCTCTTCAAGTTTATTCCGAAGTAAGCCGATCGCGAGTTTACCGCCGTAAACGGGAATATTAACTTGTCTGAGCAGATACGGAATGCCGCCAATGTGGTCTTCATGTCCGTGTGTAATAAACAAACCTTTAATTTTATCTTCGTTCTTAACTAAATACGTGTAATCGGGAATGACATAGTCAATGCCGAGAAGCTCATCTTCCGGAAACTTAATTCCCGCATCAATCAGAACAATCTCGTCTTGAAACTGCACTCCGTACGTATTTTTGCCGATTTCACCCAAACCTCCGAGGGCGAAAACAGCAGCCTGATCATTTTTTACAAATTTCATTCCGCTCATAACTCCAATACTTTAAAATTTTCGCTCTGTTTTTCGTATTCTAAAAAAGCACCGTCAACAGATTGAACAAATTCAATGTTATATTTTTTGTCTTTCAGCTTAGTTCTGACGTCTCTTTCTGATACGCCTTCAATATAAAGTGAAGCTGTTTTTTCACGAACAGGTACTTCGTCAGCCTTCTCTTGATAAAATACCTTATAAATCATCCAAATCTCTCCTTAAATGCCGTATGTTAGACTCGCTTATTCTATTATATTCGAAAACCGAATATAATAAAAGTCTTGAGCAAAAAAGGACCATTCGAAAAACGAAGGATCCCTTGTCAGGCAATGCCTTTTTTACGGAGCATTCCGTTCCATTGTCGTCTTATTTTTTTGCGTAATCGGCGCAGCATCTGAAAACCTCCTTACAAAACATATCAACTAGGCCAATTCTCTTTAAGGATAGTATGCGGAGTTATGATGTGAATTTTCATGGGTATTTATGGGATTCAAATGAAAAAGTAAAGGAAATGGTTTGCCCGAATAAAAACTTTCTGTATGATGGGAGTGGGAAAGCATGTACTAAGTGACAATGGGATAAAGGAGAAATCAGCCATGGATACTAAATTAATCTTTCTGGATATCGACGGTACGATATATGATCATGATAAAAATATACCTGAGAGTACAAGGGAAACAGTTGCGGCGCTTCAGGAGCAGGGGCACCATGTGTTTATCGCCAGCGGCCGTGCGCCGTTTATGGTTAAACCGATCTTGAATGAACTGGGGATCCATTCGTTTATCTCCTACAATGGACAGTACGTTGTCTTTGAAGGGGAAGTCATTTTTAAAAATCCGCTGCCTGAACAAGCGATCAAGCGTCTGTTAAAACAAGCCGGCGAAGGTAAGCACCCTGTTGTGTTTATGGCAGAAGACACCATGAAGACCAACATGGATAAGCATCCCCGCGTATTCGAAGGGATCAGCAGTTTAAAGGCTCAGTATCCGGAACTGGATGAATTATTTTATGAGGGAAAAGAAATCTTCCAGCTCCTTTTATTCTGCCGGGATCATGAAGAAAATGCGTATACGGCTATGAACGAGTTTGATTTCGTGCGCTGGCATGAGGTTTCCACTGATGTGCTTCCTCGCGGCGGATCAAAAGCGGAAGGAATTAAAAAAGTGATCGAACGGCTTCCTTTTGACATCAGCGATACATATGCGTTCGGTGACGGGCTCAATGATCTGCAAATGATTGAGTTTGTCGGAACGGGCGTTGCCATGGGAAATGCAGTGCCGGAATTGAAAGAAATCGCAGATTTTGTGACCAAACCTGTAGATGAAGACGGGATCGCGTTTGCTGTAAAAGAATTAGGGCTTTTGAAATAAAAAAACGGCTGACACTACTGATGTGTCGGCCGTTTTAATTTACCGTTCAATAGGGACTGCGTTTTCCGGTTCCCGAAATGGATTCTCTTTATCAATATGGTCATAAAACATCACGCCGTTCAGGTGATCAATTTCATGTTGAAATACAATAGCGAGGAAACCTTTTAACCGAATATCAATCTCTTCTCCTTCCAGCGTCGTTGCTTTCACTCTGATTCGGGCGTACCTGGGAACATAGCCGGGGATAGCCTCATCAACGGAAAGGCAGCCTTCTCCGCTGGTTAAATAGCTTTTTTCAACCGAATGGCTGATGATTTTCGGATTAAACAGCGCATAGCTGTACAAGGTTCCTGAAGCGTCTTCAGCGTGTATCGCTATCATTCGTTTGTTTATATTGATTTGAGGCGCAGCAAGCCCCACTCCGGGCCGAAGCTGATGCTGTTCAGCCAGCACAGGATCTTGGCTGTTTTTTACAAACTCAATCATCTCAGCAAGCTGTTTTTTTTCTGTATCACTTGCAGGCAGCTGAACGTTTTCAGCAACCTCTCTGAGTGCGGGATGTCCGTCACGCACAATATTCTCCATAGTAATCAAGAAACTTCACTCCTAAAGCTTAATATGTAAATTATAAAGGATTTCTTTAGCGCGGCGCAACGAATCAAATAAGACCAGCCGTTTTAAGGCTGGTCAATCGTCCGCGTTTAGCAGCCTAAATAAGCAGCGCCAACGATAATCAACAAGATAAACAATACAACGATTAAAGCGAATGTGCGTCCGTAGCCGCCTCCGCAGCCGCCTCCACCGTACCCATAACCGCCGTAACTGCAACAGCCTCCGCCATATCCATAACCGTACATAAAAAAACCTCCTCTTGTAATTACGCGCAGCCTTTTTTTGTAGGCATAGCGTCTACTATAACCTATGTAAAAGCACAGAAGTTGTATGGTCATATGCCCTGATTTTTCATTTTTTTTAATTCATTTTTTTGAGCGCCGAGACTCTGCATAAATGAGGACTGGTTTGTCGAAACATTCAATTACAGCTCAGCTATTGTCAAAATCCGCGAGAGATCCTATAGTAGAAAATGTCAAGATTGGGGGATTTCAGCGTGAAATTTAATAAAAAACACATATTTGCAGGAATCTGTGCGCTTGGCGCGTCAAGTGTGCTGCTGACCGGCTGTGCGGAACAGGATCCGGTTGAATCGCTGCATGACTCATTAGAAAAAGTCGTGCAGCTGGAAAAACCGTTTCAAAAAGAACAGAAGACATTAGAAAAGTTGGAGAAGGATGAGAATAAGCTGTACGACAGCGTAATTCAATTGAATATGGATGATTATAAAAAGATCGTTTCATTATCAAATCAGGCACTTGATAATGCCAGCAAGCGTGAGGATCATCTAAAAACCGAAAAGAGCAGTATTGACGATTCCAAAAAGGAATTTAAAACAGCAAAAGAATCGGCAGAAGATATTAAAGATGAGAAAATTAAAGAAAAAGCTGAAAATGCAGCTTCCTATATGGAGAAGAGATATTCTTCCTACAGCTCCATGTATAAGGAATATGAAAAGGCAATCAAACTGGACAAAGAACTGTATAAGCTTATGAAGAAAAAAGACTTGACATTGGATGATTTAGATCAGCAGATCGACAAAGTGAACACTTCCTATGATAAAGTGCTCAAACAAAGCGAAGAATTTAATAAGCAAACGGAAAAATATAATCAAGCAAGAGAAGAGTTATATAACACCGCAGGGTTTGATGTGAAAAAGAGCTGACTGGTCAGCTCTTTTTTTATTTAAAAATGTGTTTCGCTTAATTTTTAATTTTCTATTGTAGTACAGAAATCTACTGTATACTAGTACAGTTTTAAAGGTGGGGAAACACAGGAAGACCATTGAAAATATAAAGCGAATACATTTATTGAAAATCAATGATTAAAACGATTGACGGGTCTTCTTTGTTTAGTGTAAACTAATCCATGTTAAGTGATGTTGTATTAGTTTTTTTAAAACTACAAGATAATACAGTTCAGAATAGAATGTGACTATCCTACATAAAAGGTTTTGGCAAACTGGGGATCGGCTAAAATATATACGACTTACTGCTAATACTTTAGGGTACCCTAAGTTTGTATGTATAAAAGGTATGCACGTCTAATGACTGTTTAAAAGAAAGGAAGAGGTGACTTTAGTATGGCTGCAAAAACGAAAAAAGCTATCGTTGACAGTAAAAAGCAATTTGATGCCATTAAAAAGCAGTTCGAAACGTTCCAAATTTTAAATGAAAAGGGAGAAGTCGTGAATGAAGCGGCGATGCCTGATTTATCTGATGATCAATTAAAAGAGCTTATGCGCCGCATGGTATTTACGCGTGTGCTTGATCAGCGCTCCATTTCATTGAACCGCCAAGGGCGTCTCGGTTTCTACGCTCCTACTGCCGGTCAGGAAGCTTCACAAATTGCAACACATTTCGCGCTTGAAAAAGAAGATTTTGTTCTTCCGGGATACCGTGATGTGCCTCAGTTAATCTGGCATGGCCTTCCATTGTATCAAGCGTTCCTTTTCTCTCGCGGACATTTCAGAGGAAACCAAATGCCTGATGATGTGAACGCCCTTTCTCCGCAAATCATTATCGGTGCGCAGTACATTCAAACTGCAGGTGTTGCACTAGGTCTTAAAAAACGCGGCAAGAAAGCTGTTGCAATTACTTATACTGGTGACGGGGGAGCTTCTCAAGGAGACTTCTACGAAGGAATCAACTTTGCCGGCGCTTATAAAGCCCCTGCGATTTTCGTTGTTCAAAACAACCGTTACGCAATCTCAACTCCGGTTGAAAAACAATCTGCAGCAAGCACAATTGCTCAAAAAGCGGCAGCTGCTGGTATTGTCGGTGTTCAAGTAGACGGAATGGATGCACTTGCTGTGTACGCTGCAACTGCAGAAGCACGCGAACGCGCTGTAAACGGCGAAGGCCCGACTTTGATTGAAACTCTTACATTCCGTTACGGCCCGCACACAATGGCTGGTGACGATCCGACGAAATACCGTACGAAAGAAATTGAAAACGAATGGGAACAAAAAGATCCGCTTGTTCGTTTCCGCGCGTTCTTAGAAAACAAAGGCCTATGGTCTGAAGAAGAAGAAACGAAAGTTATTGAGGCTGCTAAAGAAGAAATCAAGCAAGCCATCAAAAAAGCGGATGAAGAACCAAAACAAAAAGTATCAGATTTAATCAATATTATGTATGAAGAACTGCCTTACAACCTTGAAGAGCAGTTAGAAACTTATACACAGAAGGAGTCGAAGTAAGCCATGGCGCAAATGACAATGATTCAAGCAATCACGGATGCGTTACGCACAGAACTGAAAAATGACGAAAACGTCTTAGTTTTCGGAGAAGACGTTGGTGTAAACGGCGGCGTATTCCGTGCGACTGAAGGTTTGCAAAAAGAATTTGGTGAAGATCGCGTGTTTGACACGCCACTTGCTGAATCTGGTATCGGCGGTCTTGCCCTTGGTTTAGGCTTAAATGATTTCCGTCCGGTTATGGAGATTCAATTCTTCGGATTTGTATATGAAGTAATGGATTCAGTTTCAGGACAAATGGCACGTATGCGCTACCGTTCAGGCGGACGCTGGACTTCTCCAGTTACGATCCGTTCTCCTTTCGGCGGTGGTGTTCATACTCCTGAACTTCACGCTGACAGCTTGGAAGGGCTTGTAGCTCAGCAGCCTGGTCTTAAAGTTGTTATCCCGTCAACTCCATATGACGCTAAAGGTCTTTTGATCTCTGCAATCCGCGACAATGATCCGGTTGTATTCTTAGAGCATATGAAGCTGTACCGTTCTTTCCGTCAGGAAGTTCCTGAAGAAGAGTACACAATTGAACTAGGCAAAGCTGATGTGAAACGTGAAGGAACTGATCTTTCCATCATCACTTACGGTGCAATGGTTCATGAATCATTAAAAGCTGCTGAAGAGCTTGAAAAAGACGGCATTTCTGCTGAGGTTGTCGACCTTCGCACAGTCAGCCCGCTTGATATTGAAACGATCATCGCATCTGTAGAAAAAACAGGCCGCGCGATTGTAGTTCAAGAGGCTCAAAAACAAGCCGGCGTTGCTGCTAACGTAGTAGCTGAAATTAACGACCGCGCGATCTTAAGCTTGGAAGCTCCTGTGCTTCGCGTAACAGCGCCTGACACAGTATTTGCTTTCTCTCAAGCTGAGAGCGTATGGCTTCCAAACCATAAAGACGTTCTTGAAACAGCCAGAAAAGTACTTGAATTTTAATCAAACTTCATAAAAAGGGGGAAAAGACTTGATCTTTTCCTCCATTATATAATCAGAGGCGTGTGTTTCTGAATTTTCAATGCTTACGATTCAAACTTAAAATTGCTTAATCAAACTAGGAGGTCGAGAACTGTGGCATTTGAATTTAAACTTCCAGATATCGGGGAAGGTATCCACGAAGGCGAAATCGTAAAATGGTTTGTCAAGCCAAACGACGAGGTAGACGAAGATAATGTGCTTGCAGAAGTACAAAATGATAAAGCAGTAGTAGAAATTCCTTCACCTGTAAAAGGAAAAGTATTAGAATTAAAAGTTGAAGAGGGAACAGTTGCAACTGTTGGACAAACGATTATTACGTTTGATGCACCTGGTTACGAAGACCTTCAATTTAAAGGAAGCGAAGAGTCAGGCGACGCAAAAACTGAAGCTCAAGTTCAGTCAACTGGTGAAGCCGGACAAGACGTAGCTAAAGAAGAACGCGCAGAAGAGCCTGCTAAAGCAACTGGTGCCGGACAACAGGACCAAGCGGAAGCAGATCCGAATAAACGCGTTATCGCGATGCCTTCTGTACGCAAATATGCGCGCGAAAAAGGCGTTGATATCAAAAAAGTAACAGGTTCTGGAAACAACGGACGTGTTGTAAAAGAAGATATTGACAGCTTCGTGAATGGGGGAGCATCTCAAGAGACAGCTGCGCCGCAAGAAACAGCATCGAAAGAATCTGCTGCTAAGCCGGCTGCTGCTGCACCAGCTCCTGAGGGCGAGTTCCCTGAGACACGCGAAAAAATGAGCGGTATCCGCAAAGCAATTGCTAAAGCGATGGTTAACTCTAAACATACTGCTCCTCACGTTACTCTAATGGACGAAATTGATGTAACAAACCTTGTTGCTCATCGTAAACAGTTCAAACAGGTTGCTGCTGATCAAGGAGTTAAGCTGACATACTTGCCTTATGTTGTTAAAGCTCTTACATCTGCACTTAAAAAATTCCCTGTTCTAAACACTTCAATTGACGATAAAACAGATGAAGTTGTTCAGAAGCATTACTACAACATCGGTATCGCTGCTGATACTGAAAAAGGCTTGTTAGTTCCTGTTGTGAAAAATGCTGATCGTAAAGCGATCTTTGAAATTTCTGATGAAATCAACGGCCTTGCAACAAAAGCACGTGAAGGTAAGCTTGCTCCTGCAGAAATGAAAGGCGCATCTTGCACAATCACTAACATCGGTTCTGCGGGCGGACAATGGTTCACTCCGGTTATCAACCATCCAGAGGTTGCGATTCTCGGAATCGGCCGTATTGCTGAAAAAGCGATTGTACGTGACGGTGAAATTGTAGCTGCTCCAGTCTTGGCTCTTTCTCTCAGCTTTGACCACCGTATGATTGACGGAGCAACTGCACAAAATGCGTTAAATCACATCAAGCGTTTACTAAACGATCCACAATTAATTTTAATGGAGGCGTAATGTTATGGTAGTAGGAGATTTCCCTATTGAAACAGATACTCTTGTCATTGGTGCGGGACCTGGCGGCTATGTAGCTGCCATCCGCGCTGCTCAGCTTGGACAAAAAGTAACAGTCGTTGAAAAAGCAACTCTTGGAGGCGTTTGTCTGAACGTGGGATGTATCCCTTCAAAAGCGCTGATCAATGCAGGCCACCGTTATGAGAATGCTAAGCATTCTGATGATATGGGTATTACTGCTGAGAACGTAACAGTTGACTTTACAAAAGTTCAAGAATGGAAAGCCTCTGTAGTTGACAAGCTTACCGGCGGTGTTGCAGGTCTTTTGAAAGGCAACAAAGTTGATGTCGTAAAAGGCGAAGCTTATTTTGTAGACAGCAATTCTGTCCGTGTAATGGATGAGAACTCTGCTCAAACATACACGTTCAAAAACGCGATCCTTGCAACTGGGTCTCGTCCTATCGAATTGCCAAACTTCAAATATAGCGATCGCGTTCTGAATTCAACAGGCGCTCTTGCTCTTAAAGAAATTCCTAAGAAACTTGTCGTTATCGGCGGCGGTTACATCGGAACAGAGCTTGGCACAGCGTATGCGAACTTCGGAACTGAACTTGTGATTTTAGAAGGCGGAGACGAAATTCTTCCTGGCTTTGAAAAACAAATGAGTTCTCTTGTGAAACGCAACCTTAAGAAAAAAGGCAACGTTGAAATTCATACAAAAGCGATGGCGAAAAGCGTTGAAGAAAAAGCTGACGGCGTAACAGTCACTTTTGAAGTAAAAGGTGAAGAGAAAACCGTTGATGCTGATTACGTATTAATCACAGTCGGACGCCGTCCAAACACTGACGAGCTTGGCTTAGAGCAAGTCGGCGTTGAAATGACAGACCGCGGTGTCGTAAAAACCGATAAACAATGCCGTACGAACGTACCTAACATTTACGCGATCGGTGATATTATCGACGGACCGCCGCTTGCTCATAAAGCGTCTTACGAAGGTAAAATCGCTGCAGAAGCAATCGCTGGAGAGCCTGCAGAAATTGATTACCTCGGCATTCCTGCGGTTGTCTTCTCTGAACCGGAACTTGCGTCTGTGGGATACACTGAAGCGCAGGCGAAAGAAGAAGGCCTTGAAATCGTTGCTGCTAAATTCCCATTTGCGGCGAATGGACGCGCTCTTTCTCTTAACGAAACTGACGGCTTCATGAAGCTGATCACTCGTAAAGAGGACGGACTTGTTATCGGTGCACAAATTGCCGGAGCAAGCGCCTCTGATATGATTTCTGAATTAAGCTTGGCAATCGAAGGCGGCATGACTGCTGAAGATATCGCTATGACAATTCACGCTCACCCGACATTGGGAGAGATCACGATGGAAGCTGCTGAAGTGGCAATCGGAAGCCCGATTCATATTGTGAAATAATTGTTAGATTATACAACAAAACAGCCTCTGCTTAGGTGCGGAGGCTGTTTTTATTTTGCCAAAACATGCTGTAATGGCTTAATGATATCTTCTTTTCTTTTTACGCATCCCTCTATCTTCACTACAACATGACTTTGATCTACAACCATAAGTGTCGGGACGGTTTCTATTTCATCTTCCCATCCTTTTTTATCATCATAAACTTTCATATTTTCCACATGATCAGGATAATCCTTCTCTAAATCAAGAAGGGCGTCATAATAAGGAACTTCTTTATCTATATGGTCTTCATCAGAAAAAAACAGGATTTGAGTATGATGAATGCTGTCGACCCCGCTTTTTTTGACTGGGCTGATAGTCGAAAGAGTGCAGCCTGACAAAACCAATATCGTGATTACAATGGGGATTGCCGCGCGAAATAGCATCTATCTTTCTCCTCTGTATAAGATTATCAAACTTGTATTTCACCATTGGTAAACTAGTTCTAGTCTATCATGAGAACCGTTTAATCCTTGGCTTGTTACCTAAATGTTATATAATTGAAACCGTTTTTAAAGACAGATGATAAAACCTTCATATGGGCTGTATGAGTGAGTCGTTTCAGATGACACATTATTCTTCGTTCTGATCAAATTTTTTCGTTATACTGGAGGAAAATATAAATTTGAAATACGGAGGGTTTTGATGTTTAAAGCGTTTGTATTTATAACGATGATGCTGCTTTTGGCAGCCTGTAATTCTGAAACCAGTACAAATGAGGAAGGAAAAACAGACAAAACACATTCTCATGTGTCCGATAAGGAGAGCCAGCAGCAAAAAAACGAGAAGAAAAAAGCTGAGAAAGGCGATAAAGCCGAAAAAAAAGAAGCCAAGTATGAAATCAATCCTGACACCGCTTCTGTTCAGAAGCTGAAGGGAAATAAGGAAGAAAAGCCGGTTGTGCTCTTAACAATTGACGACGCACCTGATAAGCATTCAGCAGACATTGCAGATCAATTGCACAAACTGAATGCATCAGCAATCTTTTTTGTGAATGGACATTTTTTAAAAAATGAAGAAAATAAAAAAGCATTAAAGCATATTTATGATTTAGGTTTTATGATTGGCAATCATACAATGACACATCAAAATTTAAAGGATTTGTCGGAAAAAGAGCAAAAAGAGGAAATTCTCGGTGTGAATAAAATGGTCGAGGATGTAACCGGAGAAAAGCCTGCATTTTTCAGAGCGCCTTTCGGAAGCAATACAGATTATAGTGAGAAGCTGATTAAGCAGGAGGGGATGGTGAAAATGAATTGGACGTACGGGTACGATTGGGAAACAAAATACCAATCAAAAGATGCCCTTACTGATATCATGGTGAACAGCCCTTATTTAACTGACGGAGCTAATTTATTGATGCATGATCGGGAGTGGACAGATCATGCAATGCCGCAAATTGTGACAAAGTTAAGAGATAAAGGATACAAAATCATTGATCCAAGAGAAATAAAACAAGCGGCTGAATAACTGATTAATAAACATTTTTCATCCTCAAAAAATAAATGTGACATACAGTTTGTTGTTGACATTTTAAATGTGACATATTAATATAATAACAACAAAAGAAATTAAGCGTTTTCAAAAAAAGAGAAATGGGGAATGAGAGATGGGAACGATTGTTTGCCAAGACTGTAACGAAGCCATTCATTACTTTGAGGATGAGAAGGTTACAACGTTTTATGGAACGTGCTGCGGACAATGTCAGTGTCATCTTGAAGAAGAATAATAAAAGCATGCGGTGTAAAAGCCGCATGCTTTTTTGTTGTTTATTTTATTGTATGGCTTTTTGTTCCTTTATAACCCGAATCATTTGCAGCGTTGAATCTTCAGGTCCTTGGACAGGAAGCCCTGCTTCAAGATTCTTAAATATATAGCTGACGTTTTCTTCTGTAATGATCTCGCCGGGAATAAAGATAGGAATTCCGGGCGGGTATACCATAACAAACTCAGCGATAATTCGTCCCGCAGACTCTTTTAAAGGGATGATTTCTGTATTGGCATAAAAAGCGTCCCGCGGAGTCATGGCGAGTAACGGAATATTAGGAAGAAGAACCTCAGTTTGATTTTGTTTACAATCACTTGCTGAAGCTTGGCGGGCGATTTCTTCCAATGCCGTCACCAAACGCTCTGCATCATCAGTCCGGTCTCCGGGGGTGAAGATACACAAGATATTATACAAATCCGACAGTTCTACTTCGATGTTATATGATTCACGAAGCCATTTTTCTACATCGTGACCTGTAAGCCCCAAATCCTTAACGGAAATGATTAATTTTGTCGGGTCATAATGGTACGCCGCTTTTGAACCGATGATCTCGGAGCCTACACAATATATGCCTTCGATATGATTCAGCCGTTCTCTCGTTTGGCCGGCAAGCATAATGGTTTCTTCAATGAGCTGATGCCCTTCTGTCGCCAGACGTTTTCTTGCCACGTCTAAAGAAGCCAGAAGCAGATATGATGTGGATGTCGTTGTCATCATACTGAGAATGGTTTGGACTCTTTCCTTTGACACAAGGCCTTCTTTGATATTTAAAATAGAGCTTTGGGTCAGTGATCCGCCCAATTTGTGAACACTGGTTGCTGCCATATCAGCTCCGGCCTGCATGGCTGAAAGCGGCAATTGATCATGGAAATGAATATGAACGCCGTGCGCTTCGTCTACGAGCACAGGCACATCAAAGGAATGAGCAAGCTCCACAATGCTTTTCAAATCAGCGGCCACTCCAAAATACGTCGGATTGATAACCAAAAGTCCCTTGGCATCAGGATGCTCAGTGAGTGCCCGTTTGGCTGATTCCGGAGTGATTCCATGAGATATTCCAAGTTCATTGTCAATTTCAGGATGAATAAAAATAGGAACAGCTCCAGAAAATACAATGGCTGTCATAATTGACTTGTGAACGTTTCGCGGAATGATGATTTTGTCTCCCGGTCCGCAAACCGCCATTACCATTGTCATTATGGCGCCGCTGGTTCCTTGTACAGAAAAGAACGTATGATCAGCGCCAAAAGCTTTGGCAGCGAGATCCTGCGCATCTTTTATAATACCCTTCGGCGCATGAAGGTCATCCAATGGTTCAATGTTAATTAAATCTATACTTAGCGCATTTTCGCCGATAAATTGTCTGAATTCAGGGTCCATTCCTGCCCCTTTTTTGTGGCCGGGAATGTGAAATTGGACAGGCTGTCTGCTTGCGTGCTTTTTCAGCCCGGTATATAGGGGTGTATCATGTTGCGACAATTGTTTTCCCACCTTCTTCATAATACCTTAACGTTAGTGTGTGTTATATTTCGTTTGTCAAACCGATTTTAGACGTAAAACAAATGAATTATATTACGAACTTGAAAGAAAGTAAAGAACAATTTATGATCTAATAAGGATGTTTCCTAAAAGGGAAGCAGTGAATAAGGAGTGAAGAAAATGAATTACCAATATCCGATGGATGAGGACTGGACAACAGAAGAAGCGGTGGATGTGATTGCTTTTTTTCAGCAGGTTGAATTAGCCTACGAAAAAGGGGCTAACCGTGAAGAACTGCTGAGTGCCTATCGACGCTTTAAAGAAATAGTGCCGGGGAAAGCACAGGAAAAAACAATATGCAGCGAGTTCGAAGAGCAAAGTACATATTCTCCGTACCGTACGGTAAAACAAGCGAAGGGATCAGAAGAAGCGATCATTAAAATGTAAGAAAACGAGCCGGATGAAAGTCACGGCTCGTTTTTCTTATGCTTGCGTCACTTTTTGGGTCAGTCGGTACAAAAAGGCAAGCTGTTGAAATGCATCTTCAATTTTTGAAAGAAACTCCTGGTTATTCATCTGAAGCACTTCTTCTTTTTGAAGCTGAATGCCGCATAAGAGCTCGGCTTTTTTGATTGTTTGTAATCGTTCGAACAAGGTTTTGAGCTGTTCTCTGTCCATGTCTGACTGCTTGTACACGCCAGGTTTCGTATGATCGGCTGACCAGACAAAGCTTCCGGGAATTTTTTTCGTGATACTGTCTTGCTGTGCTTCGAGCAATTTTCCGTATTCCTCTTTAATCGGAGACTCATAAATAATCGCAAACCATACAAATACATGAGTTTCCCACAGCCCGATTTGAAAATGAGGCAGTTTTTTGTATCCTCTTTTACTGTTGGCAAACGCAACCCAGCTATCGGCAGGAGGGTTGACGGATCTTCTGGCGTGCTTTGCGACATGGGGAAACATTTCGTCACCGGTTAGAGCGGATAAAGAAAGTGCGAAATGCTCTCCTAAAGCGGTCAGCTTCGGCCGGACTTGCTCTTTCAGCACCTCCATACGGGCATCCAAACCTTCTATAGTAAATGTGTTAAAGTCTTCTTCCGTAAAACGCATGTGTGTCATGATTTTCCTCCTTAAACTAAGTATTCATATTTTATCATAGATAGAATCACCAGCAAAAACATTGAGCACGTTTTAATTGAAGGGAAATGTGGTAATCAATGAGTAGGTAAACACACAATTTTCAGAATCATGTTACAGCTGATTATAAGATTCATACGATATAAGAAGTATCATTATTGATTTGGGAAAATGGGATGCTTTTTAACACACAAATGATCTCTGGAAGGGGCGAAAGACAATGAGGCAAGTTGTGAAAGAAGGGTTTAAGGAAGAGAAAAACAACCGTGAAGCTGTCTGGAGACTAGAGGTTGATTATGAATTGGCAACCCTGTATGAGGCTCTGCAAAAAGGCAATGATGAACAAATTGATCTGACCAAACGCAAGCTTGAACGTCTCAGAAAAGAATGGATTCGTCTGAACGGTTAAAAGCTATAGTAAAAACGAACCGCTTGACTGGTTCGTTTTTACGTGAGAAGGCATTTTTTTCATATTTCTTGCTTTTTTACCGTTATTATCAGTATGCTAGAGAATAAAGAAAAAGGTATACATAGAAAAGAGGTACGGCGACATGACAAATTGGACGGAAATTGATGAAATTGCGAAAAAGTGGGTAAGAGAAGCGGGCAGCAGAATAAAACAATCCATGCATCAAAATTTGACAATAGAAACAAAATCAAATCCGAATGATTTAGTCACAAATATTGACAAGGAAACGGAAAAGTTTTTTATTGACCGCATTCAAGAAACGTTTCCCGGCCATCGCATACTCGGAGAAGAAGGACAAGGAGACGAACTCCATTCATTGGACGGAGTGGTCTGGATTATCGACCCGATTGATGGGACGATGAATTTTGTACACCAGCAGAGACATTTTGCGATATCAATCGGAATTTTTGAAAACGGAAAAGGCAAAATCGGTTTAATTTATGATGTGGTGCAAGATGAGCTGTATCACGCATTCAGCGGAAAGGGAGCTTATATGAATGAAACGAAGCTTGCTCCTTTACAGGAAACCTCCATTGAAGAAGCGATTCTTGCCATTAACGCTACATGGGTGACAGAGAACAAAAGAATCGATCCAAGCGTTTTAGCGCCGCTTGTGAAAAGAGTAAGAGGCACGCGTTCCTATGGATCTGCCGCTTTAGAACTGGCTAATGTCGCAGCGGGGAGAATTGACGCTTACATTACAATGCGGCTCGCTCCCTGGGATTATGCAGCCGGCTGTATCCTGTTAAATGAAGTGGGGGGCATATATACGACAATTGACGGGGAACCGTTCACCTTTTTAAAAAATCACAGTGTATTGGCCGGAAATCCTTCCATACATAGAACGATATTCGAAGAGTACCTGCATGCTGGAAAATAGATATTTTGAACAGGATGACCTCAGCTTGTTAGAAAAGCTTGCGGAAGCTCATCCTGCCTGGAAAGAGGAGGAGCTTGGAGAGAAGAAAGATTTAGCAAGCTATATGCTCTCCTATTCCATGTATAACGGGTCATGGCTTGTATGGGAAAAAGACGGTCTGCCTATTGCGGTCAGCTACCATCTTGAGTGGGCCCCTTCCAATGGAAAGCCGTGGCTTGGAACAGTGTTAGTTGACCCTGCTGAAGAAAAAAAGGGATATGCCCGGACGATTATTGAACAGATCGGCCAAACGCTTAATGAAAAACATAAAGCGATGTTTGCAGCGGTTCCAATCAATCGGAATGAGTGGATACTGTTTTTGAGTCAATGCGGCTTTGAACAGTTGAAACTAGAGAAAGATGAGAATGGCAAACAATTTATCATCTTAGTAAAGCCCTTGGCAGAAGCTGATACTTAAATCGCTTTTTCCAAGGGCTTTATGAAGCTGCCGTATGAGTGACGGCAGCTTCTTTTCTTTAGGCTTTGTTTATCATGTTAGACGTACCGGTCTGTGAATTAGCAAAAATAATAAACAGCCTCCCAATCTTTAGCGATAGATTGAGAGGCAAGTTTGTTACTGACTGAAATATTATTTTTTTATCGCATGGATATAATGAATCGTTTCGAATGCAGACAGATAATCCGTCCGATTAGTAAAGAAAAGGTCATTGATCGCAGCTGGTGATAAATGTTCATAAATCAGCAAACCTGATTTTTCTAACATGTTTTCGATTTCATAATAAGTGAAACAAGATTTCATTGGTTCTCCACTTGCCGAAGCCATTTTCACCATATTTTTAACTCTATTAGACATGCCTTTTTCTTCAAAGAGTGTTTCGTCTGCAAAATCAAAAACGATAGAGCTTCCTGGTGGGACCTTGGCAAATAAATCTTTAATTAACCTTGAATTTTCTTCTTTCGTTAAATAATAAGAAACGCCCAATAGGCTAAAGAAAGTTTTTTTATTTTCAAATCCTTCATCTATCAGTTGCTGATAAGAAAACTTATTGGTAAAGTCCATCGGAACAAAATGAAGATTACCCGGGATTTTAAAATTGGCATTATCCAACTTTTTCTTTTTAAATTCCTGTGTAGCCGGATAATCAATTTCAAATATTTCTAAGCTGTTTTTCAATTCAGGACGCCGGAAACAAAAAGTATCTAATCCTGCTCCAAGTATGACGTACTGTTTTAACCCTAACATTACCTCATGAAGTATTACTTTTTCACAATACGCAGCACGTGCTAAGGGCGTTGGAGAAAGCTGGACTTGGGTAATCCATTTTAAAATTTCATCCGGATCATCTTGAAACCTTTGAGCAAGATCTTTGTTGAAGAACTGTATTCCTTGAATCATATTCTCACTGATGTCTGAAAACTCTTTTTGAGAAATTAGATCTTTTGCAATAAAATCATCGAAAATTTTTGGTGTGTCATATTTACTGTGATATGCTCGACCAAAAGCAGATATTAAGGAAGTTAAACTGGACTCATTTTCCTTCATACAATGACCCTCCCGCATAAACAAAAAAGATTCCCCTGGCCAGGAGAATCTTATTATACATATAAATATTTTAATTTTCAATTATAGCACAAATAAATAATTTTGTCAATAAAAACTTATGTATAAAAGTGTCAGATTATCACTTTTACAATTTCAAGTGTATGGGCTTGGGTAAAACCGAATTCGGCACCTTTTTACTTTATACATAGCCGTATCATGGACTGCTGTTGTAAGTGTCTAGGAATCAGCGCTTTCCACATACGGAACAACATCATCCTGATCTCCATGCATAATTATAATAGCGGGTACCTCACTGTGCACATAGTCAGAGCTTGCTTTTAAGCTCTTCCAATAAGTTTTGATCCCGCAGAATGAAAGAGGGGGAATCAATTAATTTTAAAAACAACAAAGCCTGAGACATTTGCATCTCAGGCTTTGTTAAGTATTTCAAAGGATTACAAACCTACAGCATTCCAGGCAGCTTCCACCTTAGCGGCGTCAGTTGAGCCGTAAAGGTCGCGTGCAGATTGAATCAAGGCAGCCTTCGCCTCTTTGAAAGTGGAAGAAGGCGTGAGGTACGTTGTTAACGCACGGTAATAAATCTGCTGTGATTTAGAAACGCCGAGTTTTGTAATGGTATTGTAAGCAGCTTTGTTTGGAATTCCGCTGTTAGTGTGCACACCGCCATAATCACCTTCATCCGTATTCGGCAGGTTTTGATAGTCGGCATAATTGTCAGGCTGGTCATATTTAGTTGGATTTGACAGACTGCGGAGAGCCGGCTGGCTGACCGTAATGTCTTCACCGATATCCCAGTCTTCTGTATCGTTAAAATAACCAAATACGTCGGAGAAAGACTCGTTTAATGCCCCTGGCTGATTTTCATAGATAAGGTTTGCCGTTTCTTGTGTGACACCGTGTGTCATTTCATGCGCCGTCACATCCAATGAACCGGAAAGCGGGGAGAAGAATGACCCGTCGCCGTCACCATAAATCATTTGATCTCCTGTCCAGGCGGCATTATTATAACGGCTGCCGAAATGAACCGAAGAAACGATTTTGCTGCCTCTGTTATCATAGCTGTTGCGTTTAAAATTAGAATAAAAATAATCATACACTTTACCCAAGTTATAGTGAGCATCAACGGCTGCCCGCTGTGATGAAGCTGTGAATTTATTTGTCGTGCTTGAGACAAGCGTTCCTGGAAGGCGGCTTTCTCTATTTTGCAAATCGTACGTGATAATTTGAGTGCCTGTTGGTTTTGAAAGGTCTCTTAATACATATTTGCCATTTTCTGAAGAGATATTAAGTGGAACCGTGGCTCCTTTTAAGGTTGTGCCTGTTCCTGTAGCAGCTACATGCTCTATTTTATTTTGCTGTTTTAATATTTTTCCTGTTTCAGCATCAACGATGACTTCCCAGTTTGCAGGTTCCGGTTCGATATAGCGAATCGTCACATCATAGGCAAGACGGTAGCTGCCATCCTCAGTTTTAACTGCTTTTAAATCTGCTTTGTTGCTGTTTCCGGCATTGCCGTTTGACACAGCATCTTGTGCTTTGCCTATTGCTTTGAAAGCCAGTGACAAAGCTTTCCCAGAGGACACTTTTTTACTATTATCTGTTTTGGAAGCAGATTCATTGTGTAATTCTCCATTAATCGCATAGACATTATCGGCTTTGTCGACGTGAATGATCACTTGTGAATCTTTAATAGGCACTCCATTAATGACGGGAGCATATCGAAAATGCTTGTACCCGAGGTTATCTGTCGTGCTTTCAACAAGCTTCAGCCTCTTGGAAGGGTCACCTTTAAAAATGGCGCTGTTCTTTTTCAAAAACTGTTTTACAGCTGCGTCATTATTAGCAGCCAGCTCCGTTTGCGCTATTGCGTTTTTCGACAGGAAGTTCGTTTGATTCTCCTTAAGCTGATGACTTTCTGCAGCCTGAACTCCCGGAAGGCTGATTGACAAACTCATAAACGAAGCGGCGACAGCAACAGACAATTTCTTACCTAAACCCACAATAAATCCCCCTTTTTTGAAAAAACTGAAAAATCTTATATCATTATATTAAACGAGCATTCTAGGTTTCACAACAAAAATTAACATTACTAGACAAAATTGATATATTTGACCTGTGTTTACTTTTGTTGAATAATATCGAAATAAGCCAAGTGTCATACGAGATGCGTTATTTGTGTTTGATTGGAAGACATTTGTGTTTTCTCTTTTTTTTCAATAAGCCGTTTGACGCTTTTTGTAAGCCTGTGCACATTCAGAGCATAAAAGAAAAGAGTTGTTTAGAGAGGGAGACTTTTTTGTTTTTATTGAAACTTTTTAATAAGTGGTGTGTCTAACCGAATGAGGCCTTAATAAGATGTAAAGGATTGTTGGACATGTTGGAGTTATTCAGTCATTATATATTGCATTTTGAGCGGTATTTTATTTTAAGCAGGCAGAGCGTTTTGATTATTCAATGGTCAATCGTCGGGCTTGCCGCTTTATACGCTTTGACGTATCACCCGAAAATAAATCAACGGGCCGCGCTGTTTTATTCAGGAGTCGTCCTGCGCGTTATTTTATTAGCGGGTGTGTCGATTGAACTTTTTCATCAGGTAAAGGCGACCGATTTTACCAGTGCCTATTTGGCGTCTGAGGGACAAGAGCTTTTGCCTCTTCTTCACTTTTTTATGTACGGATATGTACTGCTTGCGGCATTTCATTATATGTTAATGCTGCGTGACAACAATAGCCATGGGATGTTTTATACTTTTGACCTTGCTGTTGTCAGTATGCCGATTGTACAGGTGGTCTTCAGTTTTTTCTCATACTGGAAGCGGAATCCAGACTATATGGAAAAGGAAGAGATCATGGTTTCGTTGGGAATATTTGCTTTGATTCTCTTACTTTTGGCTACATTAAATCTATTATTTTTTAAATTGTACTGGAAACAAAATAAGCGTTTGCTAGGTATTTATTATACGCTGGTCATAGGATTGCTTGTACTGCTGCTCATGCCGTATCCGGAGGAGTTTGCAAAAGATTACGGGGCATTATTTCCGTATACAACCTACCTTACCTTATCCTTGTTTTTGATGAGTTATCATTTGTTTCTGAGGTCAAAAAAGAAGTTTCCGCGGATGAAAAAGTGGCTGACGATTGGCACAGTGCTATTTTTTACGGCACTTTTAAACCCGGTATGTAATATGGGGGATGCCGCTTTTGCTTTTTCAAAGCCGACTGTTGTTGATCGAGCTGACTACGTTGGTGAACATATTTCTTCAGAAAAGGCGGTACAAATCTTAAAATCATTTTTTCCGACTGAGGAGAAAATGTATTTATCAGAAACAAATATGGATTTGCATTATTTTTATCAATTGAAAACAGCAAGTTACGAAGCAGAAGTTGACGAAGTATCACAAATGATCCAAAACTACAGTTATGGAAAAGAGCCAAAAGGAAAAACGCTGACAGATAAAGAGTATATAGAAAAGTCGATACATTTTCTCGAGAAGAATGGCCGAATTCTGAATAAGAACATAGAAGTTAAAGTATCGAAGGAAAACAATCAAACGGTAGTGCAGCTTTTCTTGAAAAACCAATTTGCCCAGAAGAAAAAAGAGGTTGACATCAATTCAGCTGCTTCTTTTTATTGGGAAAAAGAAACGCTGATGGGATTTAGCGAAACCCCTTCGGTCTATAAGATGGAATCGCTTCCGCAAGTACATATCACAAAAAAGGACATTTATGCTCAAACAGAAAAAGTGCTTCATGAACTGAAGCAGCCTGTCACAGCTTATCAAATTACAAAACTGGATATTAACAGCCTTATCGGAAGCCGATTGCAAGTTGAGACGAAAGAGGGGATAAAGCTTGAGTTTAACACGGCGTCCGGGGCATTGGAGGAAATGACCCTGCCTCGCAGTCTGGGCTATTCGCTTCATGATCAAAATTTGCGCCGACAGCTTTTAACTCTGTTGGGCGCCGAACATGTCAACCAGGAGGAACAGCTAGAATCAAAAGATGATCTTACATTTATATACCGTGATTCAGCAGCCAAATATGAATTTTCTCTATTTGAAGATCAAGATGGAATGACGGCTGACAGCTATCTGGCTCCAAGGTCATTTCCCTACACCTATCGAGACGGAAAGAAGGCTTATGAAAAAGCAGCCGCAGGTTATAAGGACATCATTTACAAAAAACGGACAAAACCCATCATAGCGACAAAGGGCGGCGAGAGCTTTTATGCCTGGCTTGTCATTATTCAGCCATTCGGCTCAAACCGGCACGATGCATATGTGGTCGATGCGGAAACAAATGAGGTGATGAATCTTTATGAACAGTAAAGAAAAAGAGTCTGTTTTTATAGATTTATACGAGCTTTATCGAGAAGGGGAGCTTGAAGAAGAAACGATGAAATGGATGAAGCAGCACGAATTGGCCTTTCAGCACAAGGCAGAAAGAAGAGAACGGCAATTGAAAGAAGAGTTTTCAAGAACCCCGCGGGACCATGAGCGTGACCAGATCAGACATGTGAAAATGTACGTTTATTCTTTGTATGTTCTCTTTATATTGCTGTCTATTTGGATGACGGTGTGGTTTTATTTTTAATGAAACAAAAGATTTCAATTGAACACTTATACCATGAGCATTATAAAGAAATTACGTTTTATTTATTCAGGCGGACCCGCCATCTGGAAACGGCTAAGGATTTAGCCCAAGATACTTTTATTAGGGCATTTAACGGGCTTGATTCGTTTAAAGGGCACTCTTCCATAAAGACATGGCTTTATACAATCGCCCATCACACGTTTATCAATTGGTACCGGCGCGATGTGAAATACCAATTTTCTGATATCAGCGCAAATGAAAATCTTATGCAATCGACATATGAGCTGCCTGAACAGCATCTTTTTCGGACTGTCAAAAACGAAACGCTCAAGCAACAAATTTCTCAACTGACAGATAAGCATCAATCGGTGCTGATATTAAGGGAATTTCAAGAACTTTCTTATGAAGACATAGCGGAAATCTTGGGCTGGAGTCTTTCCAAAGTGAAAACCACTCTCCACAGGGCGAGGCTGGAGCTGAAAAAACGAATGTCAGCGAGCGGGGAGGATGGACAGATATGACTTGCTATCTTGTGAGAGATTTGCTCCCTTTATATATAGAAGGTGACTGCGGCAAAGAAACGGAAACGTTTATAAAAGAGCATATAAGTAACTGTGAAGAGTGCGGAGAATTATATGAATTAATGAAGGAGCCTATTGAACTGGAATCGGAGAACGAGGAAGTTGTTCTATTAGAGACGGAAGAAAAGCGATTTCAACAAAGGTATTATGGCCTGCTTCTGATAAAAGCAGCCTGTTGGTTCGGTGCTGTTTTTATTGCAATGCTCATCATAAAGCTGCTGATATAATATAAAAAAGCGCCCGGCCGATAAGGACCGGGCGCTTTTTTGATGGTTAAGCTTCAGGGTGGAGCGCGTTATATATAGCCGCCAACTGCTCTTGAGAGAGAGAACTGAAAAGCTTTTCATAAATTTTCACTTGTACAGGTGTGGCACCTGCTTCGATTGCTGCATCATTATCAAATGAATATTCACCATCTGCTTTAACAATGGATGCCTGAAGAATTTGAATTTTATGAGAGAAGGAAGTGAAAATCTTATCGACAATAAGAGCTTCTTTTTCCGTGAAACCAAGCTCCTGCGCTTTCTCAACATCAAATTTGTACTCACCATCTTCTATATAAATACTCTGTGATACGATCTCAATGAATTCGGATGATGTATCCCAAATTTTCGCGATAACTTGAGCTTCTTCCTCTGTCAGACCCAATTCGACTGCTTTTTCACTGTCAAAAAAGTATTTGCCGTCCTTTTCATATATAGACTGATTTAAGATATCGATAAATTTTTCAAGATCCTCTTGGTTTACAACAGTATGATTCGCAACCGACGTGCTGGAATTAAATGCTCTTTCACTGGCGGAAGCGTCAGGTCCGAACGCAAGCAAAGTGGCTGAAGTAAGAGCGGCAGTTGTTAATATGGCTTTTTTAAAGAATGGTTTGTTCATTTTTTTCTCTCCCTTTTTGTGAATGTTTTGGTTACATTAACCATTATAGGGGGAGAATGGTGTAAGAAAAATGGGCTTTATGTTATTTTATGTCTTTTACCGGCGGACTATTTGTTCTGTTAAAAAATAGGAATCTCAGCTGAATGAACTAACATCCTGAATTTATTTTGCGGCTTCCTGACTAGCTTTCGGGTGAGATAAGACTTAAAAAACACCGCTATAGAGAGCGGTGTTTTTTCTTTCTGTGATTAATTTTTTCGCTGAACGGTAATGCTTTTAATCAAGCAGCCCTTGTTCGCGCATTTTTCTTTTTAAAGTGAATCCGCTTCCCATGACAGCACAGACAAGCAAGATGCTTCCAATGATGCCTAATGCGCTTTTTTCGGCGATTGAGACGCCGATCAGCATAATGCTGAAAACTGCCGCGAATGCAAATAATAATAAAACCCATTTGATCTTTTTCATAATCCGCCATCCCCTTTTTACATCTTCATCATAAGTTTACAGAAAAACGTGACGCTTTTAAAGAGGATGTGTGATATAATATGAAAGTTATCTATTTATTTTAGGAGATGAAAATGTGAAACTTCGAACAGATCTTCGCAACATCGCGATTATTGCCCACGTTGACCATGGGAAAACGACATTGGTCGATCAGCTTTTGCATCAGGCTGGTACGTTCCGTGCCAACGAAAATATCGCCGAGCGCGCTATGGACTCAAATGATCTTGAACGCGAACGCGGTATTACAATATTAGCGAAAAATACTGCGATTAATTATAAAGATACACGCATTAATATTTTGGATACTCCGGGACACGCAGATTTCGGGGGAGAAGTAGAACGTATCATGAAAATGGTTGACGGCGTATTGCTTGTTGTTGATGCCTATGAAGGCTGTATGCCGCAGACTCGTTTCGTATTAAAGAAAGCACTGGAACAAAACCTTAACCCGGTTGTTGTTGTAAACAAAATCGACCGTGATTTTGCACGTCCTGAAGAAGTAATTGATGAAGTTCTTGACTTGTTTATCGAGCTTGACGCTTCTGAAGAACAGCTTGAATTCCCTGTTGTTTATGCTTCTGCGATTAACGGGACAGCCAGCCTGGACCCGAAACAGCAAGATGAAAACATGGAATCTTTATATGAAACGATTGTAAATCATGTTCCTGCTCCTGTTGATAATTCTGAAGAGCCGCTTCAATTCCAAGTTGCACTTCTTGATTACAACGATTATGTCGGCCGTATTGGAATCGGACGTGTATTCCGCGGAACGATGAAAGTCGGACAGCAAGTTTCCTTAATGAAGCTTGACGGAACAGCAAAATCTTTCCGCGTAACGAAAATCTTAGGTTTCCAAGGCTTGAAGCGTGTGGAAATTGAAGAAGCGAAAGCCGGAGATCTTGTGGCTGTTTCAGGTATGGAGGATATTAACGTCGGTGAAACGGTGTGTCCTGTTGAGCATCAAGAGCCGCTGCCGATCCTTCGCATTGATGAGCCTACTCTTCAAATGACATTTGTTGTGAATAACAGTCCCTTCGCAGGCCGAGAAGGAAAATACGTTACTTCACGTAAAATTGAAGAGCGCCTTCAAGCCCAGCTTCAGACAGATGTCAGCTTGCGCGTAGAGCCGACTGCATCACCTGACGCTTGGGTGGTATCCGGACGCGGTGAGCTTCACTTGTCTATTTTAATTGAAAACATGCGCCGTGAAGGTTATGAGCTGCAAGTATCAAAACCTGAAGTTATCGTCAGAGATATCGACGGTGTCCGCTGTGAGCCTGTAGAACGGGTTCAAATTGATGTGCCTGAAGAGCATACCGGTTCTGTTATGGAGTCAATGGGTGCAAGAAAAGGCGAAATGATTGATATGATCAATAACGGTAACGGGCAAGTCCGCCTGATCTTTACTGTGCCTTCCCGCGGCTTAATCGGATACTCAACTGAGTTCCTTTCATTAACGCGAGGCTTCGGTATTCTTAACCATACATTTGACAGCTACCAGCCGATGCAAAAAGGCCAAGTCGGCGGACGTCGTCAAGGTGTGCTTGTTTCAATGGAAAACGGAAAATCTACGGCTTACGGAATTCAAGGAATTGAAGACCGCGGTGTGATTTTTGTTGAGCCTGGTACAGAAGTATACGAAGGAATGATTGTCGGCGAACATAACCGTGACAACGACTTGGTTGTTAACGTAAGTAAAATGAAACAGCAGACAAACGTGCGTTCAGCTACTAAAGACCAGACAACAACCATTAAAAAAGCGCGTATCATGTCTCTTGAGGAATCTTTAGAGTACTTAAATGAAGATGAATATTGCGAAGTAACGCCAGAATCCATCCGTTTAAGAAAGAAAATCCTTAATAAAAACGAACGCGAAAAATCTGCTAAAAAGAAAAAAACAGCAGGATTGTCCTAATCCCTTGCAGAATTTGAAAAGGTAGTACCTGCACGTTATAGGGGAGGGAACCTTTTTGAATGAAGTGAGCGAACGCCTGTCGTTCTTTGCTGCTCTCTATAAAGTGGATGAGCAGCCGGGAACGGGCATGTGGCTGTTATACGGAACGATCTTTGTTTTGGCTGTTATCGTATTTAAACTCGGCTTTGCCAAGCGGCTTCCTATTTTAAAATCAGCCGTTGTCTACTTGTTTTTAGCGCTCGGCTGTACTGTATTAACCTTTTTGGGTGTGTTTTTGCCAGTCGCCGAGGGGTTGGTTGTGGCAGCGCTGATTTTAATCATATACAAAATCCGTTTGCATCAGTCGAAAAAAGAACAGTCGGCGGAATCGTAAATAAAAATGACTTAGCCAAGCGGCTAAGTCATTTTTTTCTGACAAGAATGATAATCGTAATAGGAAGCGCCGGAAATGAGCGGCATTTTTTATGTGAAGGTAATTAAGATCAATAGTAAAAAATCTGGCCTGGGGCTGATATGCGTTTCATACGCGGACCATGCCTCATTTTTTCACTTTTTCTTTTTTAGGTTGTCCAGGGTGAAAAGAGAAGCGCCCGGTGTTCAACCGTTCTTCAGTCCTGATTTTTATCCGTTCATGACATACTTGGCACATATATGTATGAATCGGGCGGTTTCGAAGCCGTTTCGCCATCAGTGTTTCATCATCAATTTGTTCAATCTTGTCGCAAATAGAACATTGAACCCTCATTGAATATCACCTCTTTCACTCTGAAAAGCATTATACCATGGATTTCCGTTTTTCGAAAAAAAGAAAAAGCTTAAGCCGTTTGGCTTAAAGCTTAATCATTTTTGTTCTTTTTCATATGATTGTCTGATTGGTCGTTTTGTTCCTGATCCAGTTCTTTTTTCTGCTTTTGATTAAGTTGGTCATTATTATGTTCGGTCTGTGACTCTTTTTCGTTGTCTGTCACGTCGTTTGGCACTTCAGGGAGCACTCGGCCGACAATTGCAGCCAGTTCATCCAAAATGCCTGTGACCGGACGCCCGGCGGTGATCTCCCTGCCCATTTCCTGTAAACGGCTGACTGTGTCCGGGTCAGCAACGACAGCGGCATTGGCGCCGTATGGGTCATTCTTTAAGGCTTGAGCGACGGAGTACTTGATGGTTTCAACTTTGCTTCTCTCCAGGGTGTCGTCCACATCAATGCCGACAACCGCATATCTTCCAAGAACGATGGCTGTGGCATCTTTTACTTCAGGCACTCTCTCTGTGACCTTGACAAGGTGCTTTGCAATGTCTGGCCGGGATGTATTGTCTGCGGTTTCCTGTGAAGTGTTTTTCACATGAATCGGTTTAGAATTCTCTTGTCTCGCGGAATCATTTTGGAGATGCTGCTTAGAGTCTCCCTGTTGGTTGGCACATGCTGACAGCACAAGAACAGCTTGGATGATAATGAAAAGAATTCGCACTTGCAGGTTCCCTCCTTGAAATGCATTCAATAATTTTATTGTTGAATTAACCTTCTATCTTTATTCACAAAAACATATATTTTAGCAGGCACTTCACCATTTTTCATCTAAGAGAAGCAGGAAGGACTTTGACCCTTATATCGGGAGGCTGAGACTTGAGTAAAATTTATGTGTTAGATACGAACGTATTATTGCAGGATCCTAACGCCATTTTTTCTTTTGAAGAAAATGAAGTTGTCATCCCTGCTGTCGTTTTAGAAGAGGTTGACTCAAAAAAGCGGTATATGGACGAAGTTGGGAGGAACGCGAGGCACGTATCTAAGCTGATTGACGGATTAAGGCTGAAGGGAAGACTGCATGAACAAGTGCCGCTCGACTGCGGAGGAACGCTCAGGATTGAGCTGAACCACCGCTCTTTCCATCAGCTTCAAGAAATATTTATTGAAAAAACAAATGACAATCGTATACTGGCGGTTGCTAAAAATTTAAGTCTCGAAGAAGAAACAAAGGAAGAGGGACGGCCTGTCATACTGGTCAGTAAGGACGTGCTGGTGAGAGTGAAAGCGGATGCGATCGGTCTCTTGGCTGAGGACTTTTTAAATGATCGGGTTGTGGACAATGATGACATGTATGCCGGCTATAAAGATTTGTATATCAATAAAGAACTCTTTTCCTCTTTTTATGGGAAAAACCAAATTGAGGCGAAGGATCTAAAGCACCATCGGTTTTATCCGAATCAGTTTGCGTTAATGAAGGATGAGCTGGGCGGATCTTCTTCTGCGGTCGGCATAGCTGACAAAACCGGAACAATCGTTAAAAGGCTTGTGTTTGATGATGAGCACGTATGGGGAATCAGACCGAAAAATGTGCAGCAGACTATGGCTCTAGAGCTTTTGCTGCGCGAAGATATTCCGCTCGTCACCTTGACAGGAAAAGCGGGCACAGGCAAAACGCTTCTTGCTTTGGCGGCTGGGCTATTGCAGACCGAAGACTTAGGCATTTATAAAAAGCTCATTGTCGCAAGGCCAATCGTCCCGGTCGGAAAAGATATCGGCTATTTGCCGGGAGAAAAAGAGGAAAAGCTTAAACCATGGATGCAGCCTATTTTTGATAACTTGGAGTTTCTGTTCAACGCAAAGAAACCGGGAGAGCTGGAGGCCATTTTGGCCGGGATCGGTTCGATTCAAGTGGAGGCGCTGACATATATCAGGGGAAGGAGCATTCCGGATCAATTTATCATCATTGATGAGGCGCAAAACCTGACCAAGCATGAAGTGAAAACTTTACTGACTAGGGTCGGGGAAGGCAGTAAAATCGTATTGATGGGTGATCCAGAACAAATAGATCACCCATATTTAGACAGTTTAAATAATGGTCTTGCATATGTGGTGGAACGGTTTAAAGAACAGCATATTTCCGGCAGTGTCAAGCTTCTAAAAGGGGAGCGGTCCGGACTCGCCCAGCTAGCTGCGGATCTGCTGTAGCTTATGCCTTAGATAATTTCTAATTCTTTTAGGCCGGTGATCGGCTGCTCACGATTTGAGTGATCGGCAAAATAAATGTGAACGGGACCGTCCTCTTGTAACGGTTTGCCGGTTTCACTAAAATGGACAATACTGTCCAGTGCCTTATCCAGCGGAACAGAAATTCTTTCCGTATTGGTGATAAATACACATTGGGCAGCAGATTCCAGTGGCTCGGCATTTTTCAGCACAGTGCCTAGTTTCATCGCAAAGCTGCCATTCATCAGTTTTTCTTTTTCGAACCGCTTTTCTGTTTTTAATGTCGGCGGGGCAATTTGCCCTTCCCTGATCAGACGCTCTGTATCCAGTGTTTCTTGCTCTTCCCCCGTTTGATAGCTGGTTGCGGATTCTTTATTCCAACTGTCAAATGGGAACTTGCGGTCATCAAAAATCCAAACGCTTGGATCAATCGTAATCGGGTATGTAACATTGCCTTTTACTTGTATGATACTCATGCTTATGACCTCCTTCTCTCAAAAGTATAAAAGTTTTCGCATGAATTGTCACTTTACGTAACAAATTATGTGTAATGAACTGCTGAAGAGCGAGGGTGATCATATGGTATGCCGGCATAATGATGAGTTGGAAGCACTAGTGCGAGAAGCGAAAAAAATGACAGGGCGGGGAAAAGTGGCTGATTATATTCCTGCATTGGCAGAGGCTGATGAGAATGACCTTTCTGTGGCGATATATTATACAGAGAATACATGTCTGTCAGCCGGTGATATAGAAAAAACATTTACTCTTCAAAGCATATCTAAAGTATTGTCGCTTGCGCTCGTGTTGATGGATTATGGTAAAGACAGGGTATTCAGCTATGTGGGGCAAGAACCGACCGGAGACCCGTTTAATTCTATTATAAAGCTGGAAACGGTGAATCCGAGCAAACCGTTAAATCCGATGATCAATGCTGGCGCACTAGTAGTTACGAGCTTAATCAAAGGAAAGTCTGCAAAAGACAGACTCGATTATTTACTTGCGTTTATCAGAAGGCTTGCGAACAATGAGAAGATAACATACTGCCAAAATGTGGCGGAGTCTGAATATAAAACATCTATGATTAATAGGGCAATGTGTTATTACATGAAACAATATGAGATCCTTCATGGTGATGTGGAATCTGTGATGGATTTATATACCAAACAATGCGCGATTGAGATGAACAGTCTTGATTTGGCCAAAATCGGATGTGTATTTGCTTTAAACGGAAAACATCCTGAAACGGGGGAGCAAGTCATCCCGAAAGATGTTGCCAGAATTTGCAAAACTTTCATGGTGACATGCGGCATGTATAATGCAAGCGGAGAATTTGCCATCAAGATCGGAGTTCCTGCGAAAAGCGGAGTATCAGGGGGCATCATGGGCATCTCGCCATATGATTTCGGCATCGGCATTTTCGGTCCGGCCTTAGATGAAAAAGGCAACAGCATAGCGGGCGTGAAGCTTTTGGAATTAATGTCTGAGACATACAGGCTGAGTATTTTTTAATTTCGCTATTATCATGACATCTGCGTAAATCCTCTTGCAATTTTAGCTGATACCATTTATGATAAATAGAAGAATTAGGTACTCGCCTGGGGAACGGAGGGATACTTTTGGCTTCAGAGATGATAGTTGACCATCGGCAGAAGGCACTAGATTTGCTGAAATTAGATGCTGAGAAGATTTTGAAGCTGATCCGAGTACAAATGGATAACTTAACGATGCCTCAATGTCCTCTTTATGAAGAGGTTTTGGATACTCAAATGTTCGGACTGTCGAGGGAGATCGATTTTGCTGTCCGTCTGGGATTAGTTGATGAAAAAGACGGAAAAGAGCTTTTAACCACATTGGAACGCGAATTGTCAGCTTTACATGACGCGTTTACAGGAAAATAAATGATAAAACTCAAACTCGATTAACGGTTTGGGTTTTTTTGTAACCGCGATTATAAGGGTTTATTCACTTCGTTAAGACGGACTTTTTTTGCACAGTTCATCCGAATCTTATAGAGAATCTTCGTGCTGATTCATAAATTGTAGTAAAATAAAAAAGGTACATATTCACTGGAAGCAGGAAGCAGGGAAGAGGATGTTATGTTAAAAAGAATGTTAAAATCTTATGATTACTCATTGATATTCGCAATTATTTTACTATGCGGATTCGGTTTAGTGATGGTATACAGCGCCAGTATGATTACCGCTGTTTCGCGCTACGGAGTGAACAGTGATTTTTTCTTTAATAGGCAGGTGCTGTTTTTCATAGCGGGAAGTATTTTGTTTATTATCATGGCGTTATTCCCGTACAAGGCGCTCGCCAATCAGAAATTTCAAAAAATAATGCTGCTCACATCTTTAATCGCGTTGATTGCACTCTTTGGATTCGGACATGTAGCCGGTAATGCGCAAAGCTGGTTTAAAATTTTTGGGATCAGCATTCAGCCCGGTGAATTCGTAAAGCTGACAGTCATTTTATACCTTGCGGCTGTTTACGCCAAAAAACAAAGCTACATCGACCAGTTATTAACCGGGGTGGCGCCGCCGGTGGTTGTCACAGTCATTATCTGCTCGTTAATCGCCATTCAGCCCGATCTTGGTACAGCGATGATTATCGGGATGATTGCGCTGTGCATGATTTTATGCTCGGGATTCAGCGGAAAAACCCTATTAAAGCTTGTGGTCATGAGCGGAATTGTTTTGCTGCTCGTCAGTCCTCTCGTTTATTTTAATTTGGACAGCATTTTGACAGAAGGCAGATTAGCCCGTTTTGAAAGTTTTGAGAACCCATTTAATTATGCGAATTCATCAGGACTTCAGGTTGTCAACTCTTATTATGCGATCGGGTCGGGCGGGATTTTCGGTCTCGGTCTTGGAGAAAGCATTCAGAAGTATGGTTACCTGCCTGAATCGCATACCGACTTTATCATGGCCGTCATCGCTGAAGAACTAGGTGTTTTTGGAGTTTTATTTGTTATTTTTCTGTTGAGCTTTATCGTTTTAAAAGGCTTTTATATTGCCCGCAAGTGTGAAGATCCGTTTGGGAGCCTGCTTGCGATCGGGATATCCAGCATGATTGCCATTCAATCGTTCATTAACCTTGGCGGTGTCAGCGGTTTAATTCCGATTACGGGTGTGACGCTGCCGTTTGTCAGTTATGGAGGCTCTTCATTGCTTTTATTATTAGGCAGCACGGGAATTTTGGTCAATATCAGCATGTTTGTTGACTATTTCGAAAAAAAGAAAAAGAAAGAGCCTTTATCACCAAAGGGGTTGAAAAAGAAACAGGTGAAAAAATCTGTTTATCTGTAAAAAACAAGTGTATACATGGGGAGGATATTCCTTTATTATAGATTATTAAATGGGACAAGGGGGAGAGAAATTTGTCACAACAACAGTTGATACAAAAGGTTTTAGTTGCCAACAGAGGGGAAATCGCTATTCGGATATTCCGGGCTTGTACAGAGCTGAATATCCGTACAGTTGCAGTTTATTCAAAAGAAGATTCAGGTTCTTATCATCGCTACAAAGCGGATGAAGCGTATCTGGTCGGTGAAGGTAAAAAGCCGATTGACGCTTATCTGGATATCGAGGGAATCATTGAAATTGCAAAGAGAAACCAGGTGGACGCCATTCACCCGGGATATGGTTTCTTATCTGAAAATATTCAATTTGCGAAACGGTGTGAAGAGGAAGGGATCGTCTTTATCGGACCGACTTCAGAGCATTTAAATATGTTTGGTGACAAAGTGAAAGCCCGTGAGCAAGCAGAAAAAGCAGGAATCCCTGTTATACCGGGAAGCGACGGACCGGCAGAAACACTCGATGCTGTTGAGCAATTCGGACAAGTCCATGGCTACCCGTTCATTATTAAAGCTTCACTTGGCGGCGGCGGACGCGGTATGAGGATTGTCAGAAGTGAAAATGAAGTTAAAGAAGCGTTTGAACGTGCGAAATCTGAAGCGAAAGCAGCTTTTGGAAATGATGAAGTTTATGTAGAGAAACTGATCGAAAACCCAAAACATATTGAAGTCCAGGTCATTGGGGATAAAAACGGCAATGTCGTTCATCTCTATGAAAGAGACTGCTCCGTTCAAAGACGCCATCAAAAAGTCATCGAGGTAGCACCAAGTGTGTCGCTCTCAAATGAATTGAGAGATCAGATTTGCGAAGCTGCAGTGGCGCTCGCTAAAAATGTTCAATACATAAATGCAGGGACAGTAGAATTTCTGGTTGCTAACGACGAGTTTTTCTTCATTGAAGTAAACCCGCGTGTACAGGTCGAGCATACGATTACAGAAATGATTACAGGAGTCGATATTGTTCAAACGCAGATTCTAGTTGCACAAGGGTACGAACTGCACAGCCGTGAAGTAAACATTCCTGAGCAAAAGGATATTTTCACAATCGGTTACGCCATCCAGTCTCGTGTCACAACGGAAGATCCGCTGAACGATTTTATGCCTGATACAGGGAAAATCATGGCTTACCGCTCAGGCGGCGGCTTTGGTGTCCGCCTCGATACCGGGAACAGTTTTCAGGGCGCAGTTATTACACCGTATTACGACTCTCTGCTCGTGAAGCTGTCCACATGGGCTTTAACATTTGAACAGGCATCAGCAAAAATGGTTCGGAACCTTCAAGAATTCCGGATTAGAGGAATTAAAACAAATATTCCGTTTCTTGAAAATGTGGCTAAGCATGAAAAATTCCTGACAGGCCAGTATGATACGTCCTTTATCGATACAACGCCTGAATTATTCGTATTCCCTAAACAAAAGGACCGCGGCACGAAAATGCTGACTTATATCGGCAACGTGACAGTTAATGGGTTCCCGGGGATTGGAAAAACAGAAAAACCTGCCTTTGACAAGCCGCATACGGTTAAAGTGAATATTGATGAAGAGCCTAAAAAGGGTACAAAGCAAATTCTCGATGAAAGAGGTGCTGAAGGCCTGGCGAATTGGGTAAAAGAGCAAAAATCTGTTCTTTTAACGGATACAACGTTCAGAGACGCCCATCAGTCACTATTAGCAACCAGAATCAGAACAAACGATTTGAAGAAAATCGCTAATCCTACGTCTGTGTTATGGCCTGAACTCTTCAGTATGGAGGTTTGGGGAGGCGCGACCTTTGATGTAGCGTACCGTTTCTTGAAAGAAGATCCTTGGAAACGCCTGGAGGATTTACGCAAGGAAGTGCCGAATACGCTGTTCCAAATGCTGCTTCGTTCTTCAAATGCAGTCGGCTATACAAATTATCCCGACAATGTCATTCAGGAGTTTGTGAAACAGTCCGCCCATTCCGGCGTTGATGTGTTCAGGATTTTCGACAGTCTTAACTGGGTAAAAGGAATGACACTGGCAATTGATGCGGTGCGCAAAACGGGGAAAGTAGCAGAAGCGGCGATCTGTTATACCGGAGATATTCTTGATAAGAGCCGCTCTAAATATGATTTGGCTTACTATACATCTATGGCGAAGGAGCTTGAAGCAGCCGGAGCCCATATATTAGGCATTAAAGATATGGCCGGCCTGTTAAAACCTCAGGCGGCATATGAATTAGTGTCTGCGTTAAAAGAAACAGTTGATATTCCGGTTCATCTTCACACGCATGATACAAGCGGCAACGGAATTTACATGTATGCGAAAGCAGCAGAAGCAGGCGCGGACATCGTTGACGTGGCAGTAAGCTCAATGGCGGGCTTAACATCTCAGCCGAGCGCAAGCGGATTTTATCATGCGATGGAAGGAAACGGCCGCCGCCCGAATATGAATGTACAGGGCGTTGAGTTGCTGTCGCAGTATTGGGAGTCAGTCCGTAAATACTACAATGAATTTGAAAGCGGAATGAACTCGCCGCATACAGAAATTTATGAGCATGAGATGCCGGGCGGACAATACAGCAACCTTCAGCAGCAGGCGAAGGGTGTAGGGCTCGGCGACCGCTGGAATGAAGTAAAAACGATGTACAGACGTGTAAATGACATGTTTGGCGACATTGTGAAGGTAACACCATCCTCTAAGGTAGTCGGAGACATGGCCCTTTATATGGTGCAAAACAATCTGTCTGAAAATGACGTTTACGAAAAAGGCGAAACACTGGATTTTCCTGACTCTGTTGTGGAGCTGTTTAAAGGAAATATCGGCCAGCCGCACGGCGGATTTCCGGAAAAACTTCAAAAACTGATCTTAAAAGGCCAAGAGCCGATCACGGTCAGACCTGGTGAATTGCTTGAACCAGTATCCTTTGAAGCGATTAAACAGGAATTTAAAGAAAAACATGGGACGGAAATCACAGATCAGGAAGCAGTGGCTTATGCGCTCTACCCTAAAGTATTTACTGACTTTGTGAAAACGGCTGAAAGCTATGGCGATATTTCCGTATTAGACACGCCGACTTTCTTCTACGGCATGACACTCGGTGAAGAGATTGAAGTTGAAATTGAACGCGGAAAAACATTGATTGTGAAGCTCGTTTCGATTGGAGAGCCTCAGCCTGATGCCACACGTGTCCTTTACTTCGAACTGAACGGCCAGCCGCGTGAGGTTGTCATAAAGGATGAAAGCATTAAATCTTCCGTTCAAGAGAAATTAAAGGCCGACCGGTCTAACCCAAATCACATTGCGGCATCTATGCCCGGCACTGTTATTAAGCTATTGACGGAAGTTGGAGCGAAGGTGGAAAAAGGTGATCATCTGATGATTAACGAAGCAATGAAAATGGAAACAACTGTACAGGCGCCTTTCTCAGGAACAATAACAAATGTACATGTGAAAAACGGAGATCCGATTCAAACAGGGGATCTTCTGCTTGAAATAGAAAAGGCTTGAGTGGCAAGAGTGTATATCTGATGATATACACTCTTGTTTTGATTTCCGGTAAAAGAAGGGTAAACAAGGGAGAGAAACTTAAAAAGAGTAATTGTAGCATCGCAGAGATTTCAGGTTTACATTTAATACTGTTTTGACAGGATGATCTCCCGAATAGAATTTCATTAGGACAGTGCATGAATGGCGAAAGTTTTCCGGATGATGATGGCAAACAAGACCCAGAGACATATCCCATAAAAAAAGGCCAGAGCTTTTTACCAGCTTTGGCCTTTTTCTATAAATTAATTGTTCGATTGTTTTGATTCGTAGCGAAAGCGTGCAATTAATAATAAGAAATAACACAAAACGCCAAACAAGCAGGCGATAAAGAATGAGTGGGCGAGTGCAAAGCCCAGCGCCATTTCGGAGTACACAATCATAATTCCTGAAAGCGCCTGTAATGTGACAAATGTGAGGCAGGCGATCCAGCCCCAAAAGATTTGTTTTTGCTCCCTATAAGAAGTGATGGCATGAACAGAGGCTACGATGATCCAGACAAACAGCAAAACGGCTGCCGCTCTGTGCCCCATTTGCACCCATTCTTGAAATTGAGTCGGGATGCCGTTGTTCAGCCGGCTGCACAACGGGACATCCGGACATGCCAAGCTTGATTTCGTATGCCGGACGTAAGCGCCTGTATAGACGACAATATAGGAATAAATCAGAATGCCTATCATATGAAATTGCATTTTCTTACCGATCTGAAGCGGTTTTACGAGTTTTCTAGCCGATTTATCAGCTTCAAATATCAGTAATGTTAATAGCAAAACTGAAGCGAAAGAAATCAGAGAAATTCCAAAGTGAAGCGCCATAATGAGCGCGTTTGATCCGAAGACGACTGCCAATGCGCCGAGCAGTGCCTGTAGAAACAAAAAGATAATTGACATGATAGCGAGAAATGTTGTCTCACGGAAGATGGGCGTAATTTTTCTCCATGACCAAAACGCCAAGCTAAGCACTAATATAATTGATACACCGCTTGCAAGCCTGTGGCTCCATTCTATAATAGAAGCGGGATTTAATTCAGGAAAGAATCGCCCGTGACAAAGCGGCCATTGTCTTCCGCACCCTTGGCCTGATCCTGTTTTGGTGACGAGAGCGCCGCCAATCAGCACGATGAGCATCACAAATGTTGTTAATACGCTGAGAGCTTTTAGTAACTTATTCATCAAGTATCCACCTTCTTAACTAACTGCTGCAATTTTATATACGTTCCAAGTGTAAGCGAAGATGTGTTCCGTGGCAATTCCCAGACCCTTTTGTTCACAAAAATATAATAGAATCCGGACTTCTGGAAATTGTACCCTTGATTATTCATGCGGGGTTTGATAGAACTAAGGTAACGGCATATTTAAAATGGTGAACGCCTTCATCTTTGGTAAAATTCATAAAAAGTTCACAAATAAATTCCTGTTTCTCGTTTAATATTTAAGAGGATGTTTTTTTACAAGGAATAATCTTGTATGATAGAGTTGCAGGTTCATGAAGAATAACCTGCTTTTAGGTTTGAGTAAGGGAGGTTTACGTTATGGCTAATTCCAGAATTTTAAATGATACAGCTATAGACGGACAAATTGAAGAAACAACAGCGTGGAAAGATTTCCTTTCCCTTATCAAAATAGGGATTGTGAATTCGAATTTAATTACAACCTTTACCGGAATGTGGCTTGCTTTTCATTTTTCCGGTTTAAGCTTTTTAGGCAATTTAAATACCGTGCTTCTCACATTAATAGGGTCTTCTCTGATCATTGCGGGCTCTTGCGCCATCAATAACTATTATGACCGGGATATTGACCATTTAATGGAACGGACGAAGGTAAGGCCGACGGTTACCGGGAAAATCCAGCCGAATCAGGCTTTGTGGTCAGGGATATTGCTGGTTGCCTTAGGGTTAATCATGCTGCTGATGACAACAGTGATGGCTGCAGTTATCGGGTTTATCGGAGTATTTACTTACGTTGTCCTGTATACGATGTGGACGAAACGCCATTATACGATTAATACGGTTGTCGGAAGCGTATCCGGCGCTGTTCCGCCGTTAATCGGGTGGACGGCAGTTGAAGGAAACATCAGTGTACTGGCATGGGTATTATTCTTAATTATGTTTATTTGGCAAATTCCGCATTTCTTAGCTTTGGCAATTAAGAAAACTGAAGATTACAGGGCAGCGAATATACCGATGCTTCCGGTGGTTCACGGTTTTGAAGTCACAAAAAGACAAATTATTGTCTGGGTTGCCTGTCTGCTTCCTCTCCCGTTTTTCTTAGGGGGGCTCGGTCTGCCGATCGTGATCCTGGGGACCTTGTTAAACATCGGCTGGCTTGTTCTCGGCTTGATGGGTTTCCGGATGAAGAACATTATGAAATGGGCGACGCTAATGTTCGTCTACTCGCTTAATTACTTAACGATATATTTTGTCGCAATGGTCGTCTTTACCCTATTCTAAAAATATAGGCAGAGCCTTAACTGCCGCTTCATAATACGAAATGACAACTACGTAAACGCCGCCTTGACCTTTTGCTTGATCAGGCGGCTTTACTTTTATACATAGATGGTATTTTGAGTAAAAAAACTCATATTTTAAGAAATGAGGAAATGTAAGTGCTTTATTCGGAGGGAGTCTGATTTGGCTGAAGAAAGAATCCTGCCTTGGATTTCCGCCTTGGTATTGATCAAAAAAGGGGTTGGGTGAAATGTTAAAGCATTGGCGTCTTATTTCATTATTAGCCTTAGTGCCGCTTGTCTTAAGCGGCTGTGGAAAACCGTTTTTGTCCACACTCAAGCCTGCCGGCGAGGTGGCTGATAAACAGTATTACCTGACAGTGCTTAGTACACTCATTATGGTCATTGTCGTCATAGTGGTGTCCATCATTTTCTTTTATGTCATTGTGAGGTTCAGAAGAGCTCGGGTGGGAGAGAACACCATACCGAAACAAGTGGAAGGAAATCGCTTTTTAGAAATCACGTGGACCGTGATTCCAATTGTGCTGCTGATTGTTCTAGTCATCCCTGTCGTATTATATACGCTGGAGCTTGCGGATACATCACCGATGGATAAGAAAAACCGCAAAGCGGAGGATGCTCTCGTTGTGAATGTCAGAGCCAATTTATACTGGTGGGAGTTTGAATATCCTGATTACGATATCGTGACGAGTCAGGAACTGATTGTACCGACCGACCAGCGTGTGTATTTTAACTTGAAAGCTTCAGATGTAAAACATTCTTTTTGGATTCCTTCGGTAGGGGGGAAGATTGATACAAATACGGATAACGAGAATAAATTCTTTTTGACCTTCGATTCAAAACGGAGTAAAGAAGCGGGAGAATACTTTTTCGGAAAGTGCGCTGAGCTTTGCGGACCTTCTCACGCGCTGATGGATTTTAAAGTGAAGCCGCTGTCAGCCGATGAATTTCAGGATTGGACGAAGGAAATGAAAAACTACAAACACACATCTGAGAACGAGCTGGCGACTCAGGGAGAAGAGCTGTTTGAGGAAAAGAATTGCCTGAGCTGCCATGCAGTAGAACCGAATGACAAACGTGCGGAAGCGGCAAGAACTGCGCCGAATTTGGCCAGCTTTGGGGAAAGATCAAAAGTCGCAGGCGTTAAAGATGCAAATAAAGAGAATGTGAAGGCGTGGCTGAAAGATCCCGAGAGCATCAAGCCGGGCAATAAAATGACAGGAACATATCCGGAGCTGTCTGATGCTGAAATGGACGCGCTTTATGAATACTTAAAGGGATTAAAAGCAGGAAGCAAGTAAGGGAAGAAAGGGAGATATTGGGGGAGGTCACACATGTTGAATGCGCTTACAGAAAAGCGGACGCGCGGATCTTTGCTTTGGGATTATTTAACGACAGTCGACCATAAAAAAATTGCGATTCTTTATTTAGCGGCCGGGGGGTTTTTCTTTCTTATCGGCGGGCTTGAAGCAATGTTTATCAGAATCCAGCTCGCTAAGCCGGGTAATGATTTTGTCAGTGCGGGATTATACAATGAAATCATGACGATGCACGGCACCACGATGATTTTCCTAGCAGCGATGCCGCTCTTGTTTGGTTTTATGAATGCGGTAGTACCACTGCAGATCGGAGCGCGTGATGTTTCGTTTCCGTTTTTGAACGCGCTTGGTTTTTGGCTTTTCTTTTTCGGAGGAGTATTCCTTAATCTCAGCTGGTTTTTGGGAGGGGCTCCTGATGCGGGATGGACGTCGTATGCGTCACTTTCTCTTCATTCAAAAGGGCATGGAATTGATTTCTTCGTTCTGGGTCTGCAAATATCAGGGCTCGGAACCTTGATAGCCGGGATCAACTTTTTAGCAACGATCATAAACATGAGAGCCCCGGGTTTGACGTACATGAGAATGCCTCTGTTTACATGGACGACATTTGTTGCGTCAGCACTGATTTTATTCGCTTTTCCGCCGTTGACAGTCGGTTTGGCCCTTATGATGCTTGACCGTTTGTTTGGAACCAACTTCTTTAATCCGGAGCTTGGCGGAAACACGATTATTTGGGAGCATTTATTCTGGATATTCGGGCACCCGGAAGTATATATATTGATTTTGCCTGCTTTCGGCATTTTCTCGGAAATTATTCCGGTTTTTGCCAGGAAGCGATTATTTGGATATTCCTCAATGGTGTTCGCCATCGTGTTAATCGGTTTTCTGGGCTTTATGGTCTGGGTGCACCATATGTTTACAACAGGGCTTGGACCGATAGCAAACGCGATTTTTGCGGTCGCCACAATGGCCATTGCGATACCGACGGGAATAAAGATTTTCAACTGGCTGCTGACCATTTGGGGAGGAAACGTGAAATACACGACTCCAATGCTGTACGCGGTGTCGTTTATTCCGTCCTTTGTTCTCGGAGGTGTGACGGGTGTCATGCTGGCGGCAGCGGCGGCAGACTATCAGTTCCATGATACGTATTTCGTTGTTGCTCACTTCCATTATGTTATTATCGGCGGTGTTGTATTCGGCATCTTGGCCGGTGTGCATTTCTGGTGGCCGAAAATGTTCGGCAAAGTGCTGCATGAAACGATGGGGAAAATTTCATTTGTTTTATTTTTTATCGGTTTTCACCTTACTTTCTTTATCCAGCATTTCCTCGGGTTAATGGGAATGCCGCGGCGTGTTTTCACCTTTTTGCCCGGCCAGGGGCTTGAGGCCGGAAACCTGATCAGTACGATCGGTGCGTTTTTCATGGCTGCTGCTGTCGTTATCTTGCTTGTCAACGTGATTTGGACATCAGTTAAAGGCGAATATGTCGGCAATGATCCTTGGCATGACGGACGAACGCTTGAATGGGCTGTCTCCTCACCGCCGCCGGAATATAATTTTAAGCAGCTTCCGTTTGTCAGAGGACTTGATCCGCTTTGGATCGAAAAGCAGGCCGGAAACAAGTCGATGACACCGGCTGAACCGGTAAACGATATTCACATGCCGAACGGGTCGATTCTTCCGTTCATTATATCTTTCGGTCTTTTTGTCGCAGCGTTCGGGCTGTTATACAGATCAGATCACGCTTGGGGACTGCCTGTGATCTTTGTGGGCCTTGGCATCACCTTCTTTACAATGCTGCTTCGCTCAGTAATTGATGATCACGGCTATCATATTCATAAAGAGGATTTAGCCAATGATGATAAAGGAGTGAAGACATGATGCAAACAGAGGAACAACTGACTGCGGAAACCTTCCCCGCTTCTCCAGAAAAAGCAACACTGGAAGGGAAAAATAAATTTTTGGGCTTTTGGCTTTTCCTTGGCGGAGAGACTGTGCTGTTCGCATCTCTCTTTGCGACATTTCTTGCTCTCAGAAATTCGAATGCCAGTGATCCGCCGACATCAGAGATGTTTGATTTGTCACTTGTTTTTATTGCGACGATGCTATTATTAACGAGCAGTTTAACGAGTGTATACGCGATGTATCATATGAAAAACTTCGCGTTTGGGAAAATGCAGCTGTGGCTCTTATTAACACTCTTATTAGGGGCCGGTTTCTTAGGCGTCGAAATTTATGAATTCAAACATTACACGCATGAGTTTGGCTTTACGATTACAAGCTCGGCTCTCGGCTCATCATTTTATACACTCGTCGGCACACACGGCGCTCACGTAGCGTTTGGACTTCTGTGGATCAGCGCACTTATGATCCGTAATTCAAAACGAGGGCTCAGCCTGTATAATGCGCCTAAATTTTATGTCGCAAGCCTGTATTGGCATTTTATTGATGTCGTGTGGGTATTTATCTTTACCGTTGTATATTTAATGGGGATGGTGGGATAAACATGGACGATAGAAAAGGCAAAGGGAACGTAAGTACAGATCTTGCTTATCGAAAAAAGAAAAACGCCGAGGAGATGAAATACCAAGTTTTATCCTTCGGTTTGATGATCGGTCTCACGCTTGTTGCATTTTTGACTGTGGCTTCGGATGATATCGGCAATTGGTTTACGATTCCGTTTATTATTCTTCTGGCAGTCATTCAAGTGATTTTTCAGCTTTTTTACTTCATGCATATGAATCAGAAAGGACATGAAGCGCCGGCTTTATTTCTGTATTCAGGGATATTTGTCGCATTTATTACGGTGCTGGCTTTTGTCACCATTATTTGGTGGTAAAGCCGGCGCGGCCGGGAGGTGAAGGTCATCAATAATCTGGAGATATTTGGGTTTCGCGCGATGTGGAGCCCTTATCTTTTTTGTTTTCTCGTGCTGATCACGGTTCTTTATTTTCTTTTGTGCAGACGGTTGTCTTCACGTCATGAACAGGTGACGCGGAAAGAGAAGGCATTGTTTGTCCTTGCAATGGCCTTTTTATATCTGGCTGAGGGAAGCCCGATTGATCTGCTTGGGCATATTATGTTCAGCGCGCATATGGGGCAGATGGCGGTTTTATATTTGGTTGTGCCTCCGCTGCTGATTGCGGGAATTCCTGCGCAGGCATGGAGAAAGCTCATTTTTCATCCGGCGGTTAAGCCTGTATTTTCATTCTTCTCTGTGCCTTTAATCGCTTTACTCTTGTTTAATGGCCTTTTTTCAATCTATCATGTTCCGTTTATTTTTGATTTGGTGAAAACTGATTCGCTGTATCATACGCTGATGACTTGTCTGATCTTCATTACAGCCTTTTTTATGTGGTGGCCACTTGTGCACAAGATTAAGGAACTGCCGCAGCTTAGCGGGCTGATGAAACTCGGTTATATTATGGCTGATGGCATCTTGCTCACTCCTGCCTGTGCTCTCATTATGTTTAGCGGAACCCCTTTGTATGCAACATATACTGAACCGTCTGCCTGGGCGGAAGCGATGAAGCTTTGTGTTCCTGCTGACATGCTGGGGCAAATCCCGTTAACAGGTCCGGAAATGTTTAATACGCTGCCGCTGGTTGAAGATCAGCAGCTTGGTGCTGTCATTATGAAGATCATACAGGAAATTGTGTATGGCGCCTGCTTAGCTATTATCTTTTTTCAGTGGGTGAAAAAGGAGAGGGAAAAAGACGGACAAGAGGAACCGCCGTATATTCAGCATCATTTATCGTAAAAAGGTACAGCATAAAAGGCTGTACCTTTTTTTAGAGCCTACAGTTGAACGGTTTTTAAGGTATCGGATATTTCCTGTATCAGCGATTTGCTCTTTGAAACAACTTGGATCGGAAACTCTTCTGCGTCTCCATACTCCACACCGTGCGGATAATAATGCTTGCCTAATAAAGGGGTCATCAATTCAATGACAGCTTGGCCTCTTCCGATATCCCCCTCTACCGCATAACCTTGAATGCGCAGATAAAATGTTCCCTCAATCATAGAAAACTTCTTATCATAGGTCACTCTTTCATAATCCCATTGACCTGCTCGAACCAGCCCTTTGCTTTCCATCAGATCATCCAAGCGGCTAAGCTCGGCCTTTACCCCTTCAAGTCCGCTTTCCGTAAATTTCAACCGCAACCCCTCCTTATAAAATTTACCTTTCCTGACAATCATAGTATGAAAACATGAAACTTTCAATGGATCTTCTTGTGTTGAAAGTATGTAAAAAACAAAACTTGACGACAATGTCAGTAGAATAAAGGAGGAGGTTTTCAGGATGACAAAAATAAAAGAACTGATGACGGCTGACTTGCAATATTGCACTGTATTAGATAATGTATATGAAGCTGCGGTAAAGATGAAAGACGCAGATGTAGGAGCTGTTCCTGTAGTTGACGAAGACGGAGAAACACTTGTTGGTATTGTCACAGACCGTGATCTGGTATTAAGAGGAATCGCTTCGAAAAGACCTAATTCTCAAAAAATAACCGATGCTATGACAAAAGAGCCCGTCAGCGTTGATGAAGACACATCGGTGGATGAAGTGCTTCATTTGATGGCGGCCCGTCAGCTCAGAAGAATACCTGTGACAAAGAACAAGAAGCTGGTCGGTATTGTGACGCTTGGCGATCTGGCTTTGTCTGAGCAAACAAATGAACGTGCAGGCAGTGCATTATCTGATATATCCGAAGATGATGAAAACGGCCGGCAAGGTTTTGTTCATTAACACATATTTCATTGACATAAAAAATAGGCTGTATTGTAATTGAATCATGTAAACTGTACTCGATGCAGACGTGAATCAATCCTGGGGAGGTGAAAGGTTGAAAAACATAGCAAGAGCTCTCGTTATTCTCTTGATTATTGCCGGAACTTATGTTCTGTTTATTCAATATGGATCTGTTCCTGAAAAGAAAACAAATGACAGCGAACCGAAAGTATCAAATGAGGAAACGGAAAACGGCAAGCGGATCAAAATGCCGACATCAGGCTTACTGTCGTTGATGGGCAAGTCAGCAGATGAATTGAAGGAAAAATTGGGAGAACCGGAACGTAAAGATCCGTCCGCATATGATTACGAATGGTGGGTCTACAATAAGGGAAAAGACCAATATGTTCAAATCGGCGTTCTGAACGATAAAGTTGTCACCTTGTTTGCTTCAGGAAACGGTATAAATGCCAAGCCGTTTCAAATTGGCGAAACAACAGGGGAAGTATTTAAGACCACACAAGTTGCACCGTTTGTGAATGTGGAATACAAAGGGAATTCCTACAGATTTGAATTTTCAGAAGAAGATATCAATACCCGTCCTACCGTAAAAGTGGGAAAAGTATATGTTCAGCTATATATGGACAAATTTGAGGGCAGCCTGTCAAGCATTCGTGCGTTTGATGCTGAAACCTTTGTGAAGCAAAGGCCTTATGAGGTTGTGTACCGGGGAGAATTGATTGAGCCGAAAACGGTTTCGGACAAAGAATGGGAAGAAATAGAGGAAACGAGCGAACAGCAAATCCTCGATTTGACCAATGTCATTCGCGTAAAACATGGTTTGGCAAAGCTGGCATGGGATGAACCGACCGCACAAGTGGCTTTTGGACATAGTGAGGATATGAAGGATAATGATTATTTCTCCCATGTTTCCAAAAAATACGGAACACTGAAAGACCGTTTGGAAAAAGGCGATGTGGAGTTTCAGCAGGCAGGGGAGAATATTGCTTATAACTATGTGGACGGCCCGGCGGCTGTTGAGGGATGGCTGAACAGCGAGGGCCATAGAAAAGCGCTGTTAAATGAGGATTATACGCACCTCGGCGTCGGAGTAGATCACAAATATTATACCCAAAATTTCATCAAGCAATAGTCAGACAGATTCGGACCGCGGGAGGTTAACTCCCGCGGTTAGATTATAGCCTGCCGCTTCATGCGCCAAGAGAAGATGACAGAAAGCAGCAGTCATTCTCCGTTTTTCTATGAATTTAGGCGAACACAATCCATCCCGGCCCGATACATTATAGTAGGCATATATTTACGAGGGGGGGGAGGATTGTGGCGAATCAACATGCTCATCAGTCAATCAATGATTTTAAACAATTTGTCAAGAAGCATCCAAAGCTGATCAGAGAAGTACGAAAAGAAGAAAGAAGCTGGCAGGACGTGTATGAAAATTGGGTGCTGCTCGGTGAAAACGATCCAATATGGGACCCATATAAAGATAAACCGGCCGAGGGCCAAGAAGCGGTGCCTGAAGAGGCCGATAAATATGATTTTGTCTCCAAAATGGTGACAGCAGTGAAAAAAATGGATGTCAATCAAATGAATGAACAAATTAATAAAATGAGTCAGTCGATCTCATCATTGCAAAATCTCCTCAGCCAGTTCTCAGGCAGCGGCTCCAAACAATCTCAAACAGGCTCTGGACAACATCCTTTTTCTTTCAGAAAGGATTAATAGAGGGGTACATTCATGCGTAAAGATGTTCAGGAATTTATAATGGCTGATGAAGAACGGAGACGGTTTATAAGAGAGCAGCCGATATGGTATCGGAGACTCGCCAGAAATCCGGATGAATTGGCCGCATTTCAGCTGGCAATGATGAATTACTATGAAAAAACCATTCCGCATCGGGTCCATCAATTTACAAACGGCATTCAAATGGCGCAAATGATGGTGCAGATGTTTCAGGCTATGCGTACTCAAGATTAGAAGACCCAGATCAGGGTCTTTTTTATTCATAAAATGGTCTCCGGCAGCAAAAGCTACTCATAGATGATAAAAAGGAGACCTTCTATGAAAATATTGTGGTGTATATGTGTGGTGTGTATGGTGACGGCCGGCTGTTCGGTTCATAAACCGGTTCCAAAAGGAGGGCTGGGGGAAGCAGCTGCACTGGAAGCTCAAGCGCATCCAAAAGAGCTGCAAGTCGATTGGCTTACATATAAAATAAAGGATTCCCGCGTTTACGTGGAATGTATGCTGAACGATTTCCACTTTAAAACGGGGCCGGCATCAGCCAGAGACAAGCAAGGCTATTTAGCGGTTTACGCAGACGGAAAGAAACTAAGAAACGAGTATACTGCGGCATTTATCGTCAGACACTTGTCCAAAGGGAACCACAGGCTGACCGTAGAGGTAATCTCCCGCCACCCTGATTACAAACAGATTTCAAAAACGTGGGACGTATTCATTCGCTAGACATTTTCCAATTGGATGGTTTCGTGGTAAACTAACAACTGGAGGTGCGTGCTATGTATGCAACGATGGAATCCGTGCGGCTTCAAAGTGAGGCGCAGAAGCTTGCCGGCATGATTCTTCAGTCAGAGACGGCTGAAAATTACCGTAATTGTTATAAGCGTCTCCAGCAAGATGAAGAGGCAGGCCGGATTATTCGTTCCTTTATGGATATAAAAGACAAATATGAAGATGTGCAGCGATTTGGCAAATATCATCCTGACTATAGAGAAATTTCCCGAAAAATGAGGGAAATCAAACGGGAGCTTGACCTCAATGACAAAGTGGCGGACTTTAAAAAAGCGGAGACTGAGCTGCAGTCAATTCTTGATGAAGTCAGCATAGAGATTGGGACCGCCGTTTCCGAACATATAAAAGTTCCGACGGGAAACCCTTACTTTGACGGTCTGTCTTCTTGCGGAGGCGGCTGCGGTTCAGGCGGCGGCTGCGGATGCAAAGTATCCTGACGAGACGAACAGTCTCGTCTTTTACATAACAAGACAAGAAAAATCAGGCAGGTGATTGAATTGGAGAATAAACGCCAAGGTATGATTGTATATCTGCATTCCTTGAAGCAGAGTAAAATGCTGAGAAAATTCGGGAATGTCCATTATGTCTCAAAACGTTTAAAATACGTTGTGCTGTATTGCGATATGAATCAGCTCGAAAGAACGATGGACAAGATATCCTCCTACTCTTTTGTGAAAAAAGTAGAGCCTTCCTATAAACCGTTTTTGAAATTAGAATTCGAATCAAAACTTGATAAGGCGAAAGAATACGATTATAAAATCGGCATTTAGCCCAATAAAAAAATCCCCGCAGACATCTGCGGGGTCCTTCTATTCCTTAACATGTTAAGGGAGAAGGCAAAGGGAGAGGAGAAACCGGAGGAAGAACTTATGGGGAAACGTAAGTCTTCTCCGCGGTTGGCAACAACATCCCAAAAGATGCTGTTGCATGTAGTATGGACATATAGCAGTCGCGCTATACATAAAAGAAAAGAAATTCTCGCCGGATTGGCGCTCATTGTGAGCGTGATAGCTTTATGATAAGATAGTGTTGGTTTTTTTAAATCATTTACATACGGCTTTTTGCCGGACTGAAAACCTATAAGCTTGAGAAAAAGTGGTGTGGAAGATGAGAGTAATTTCTGGATCAAAAAAAGGCCGCGCGCTAAAAGCTGTGCCGGGCACATCAACAAGACCGACGACTGACAAAGTAAAGGAATCTATTTTTAATATGATAGGCCCTTATTTTGAAGGGGGCAGAGCGCTCGATTTGTTTGCAGGAAGCGGAGGCCTCGGGATTGAAGCCCTTTCGCGCGGATTTGACCATTGCGTTTTTGTCGACCGTGAATTTAAAGCGATCCAAACCGTAAAGGCGAATTTAAAAACATTAGATTTGATAAAAGCGGCGGACGTTTACCGTAATGACGCGGAACGCGCCTTGCATGCCGCTGCGAAAAGAGAGACAGGATTTCATGGCATCTTTTTAGATCCTCCGTATAAGGAGCAAAAGCTGAAAGCGCTTTTAAGCTCGATTGACGAACATCAGATGCTGGAAGATGACGGATTCATCGTGACAGAGCACGACAAAGGCGTTGAACTTCCGGAAACCATCGGCGGACTTGTTTTGGCGAGACAGGAAATGTACGGGCTTACAGGAGTGTCGATTTATAGAAAAAGGGGGGAGTAAGGTGGCGAGTATAGCTGTTTGTCCCGGCAGTTTTGATCCTGTGACCTACGGGCATCTGGATATTATCAGACGGGGAGCCGGCATTTTTGAACAGGTTTATGTATGTGTGCTGAACAATTCTTCGAAGAAACCGTTATTTACTGTAGAAGAGCGGTGCGAGCTGCTGAGAGAAGTCACAAAAGATATACCGAACATAACGGTTGAGACCTCAGAGGGACTGCTCATTGATTATGTGAAAAGGAAAAATGCAAAAGTCATATTAAGAGGATTGAGAGCTGTATCGGATTTTGAATATGAGATGCAGGGGACATCAATGAATCGTGTGTTGGATGAATCCATCGAGACCTTTTTCATGATGACAAACAATCAATACTCATTTTTAAGCTCAAGCATTGTAAAAGAAGTTGCAAAGTATAAAGGCTCTGTGTCAGAGCTTGTTCCGCCGGAAGTCGACCTTGCGCTTCAGTATAAGTTCAGTAAAGGATGAGGGCTGTTTTTAAGCTCTCATCCTTTTTTTTCATTGTTCGTTAATCGAAATGAATAAATCAGTACATATGATAACAGCGCTCCTAACGTGACCGCAGGGCCTGAAGCCACGAGGAAATTCCAGCCGTTTATGAACGCTTCCTGTGCGGCAGGCTTTTGGAGTGGCTGAAAGACATGCTGATACGGCTCTTCTAGAGCGGTATAGAGAGGCTTCCATAAAATGATAATAAATACAGCCGCATAAATGCCCTGTAAAATACGCGCAAAGAAAAATGGTTTAAACCGGATATCCGTGTCTGACAAAATGCCCGCCACCTGTGCCTGTACCGAAAAACCGCTGAATCCGAGAATAAAGCTGACGATGATTGCTTTTTGTAAAAGCGCTGCATCGGATTCACTGACAAGCTTGCTGCCGAGAGTGATTTCAAACATGCCTGACAAAAGGGGAACGTCCAGCTGGGCGGGAAGCTGAAAAAGTGAAAGCACCGCTTTTGTGAAGATGGACAGAATATCAGTTAATTGAACGACTGACAATAATCGGTTGAATACAGAGAATAAAATGATAAAGCCGCCTACCATAAGAAGCGTTTGGACAGAAGAGGTCACCGCATCACCCAAAATTTTTCCGAGGGGCCTTTTTTCTGCCAAGCGAGCGGTGTGAAGGGCATGAAATGCATCTTTTAGAGAAGGAAAACGCACGGCTCTATGTCTCATCGTGCTATCTTCTTCTTTTCGCCCATAGGAACGCATCGTCAAACCTACAGCTAAATTTCCGAGGTAGTGGGCGCAGGCTAAGAGAATCCCTAAAGATGCATTATGAAAAAAACCAACAGCCACGGCGCCAAATATAAACAAAGGATTTGAAGAGTTTGTGAAAGAAACAAGGCGTTCTGCTTCAACTCTGGAAATCTGCTTTTCTTGCCGAAGTCTCGCAGTAAGCTTTGCTCCAGCCGGGTTGCCAGATGCCATTCCCATGGCCAGCACAAATCCGCCGACACCCGGCACGCGAAAGATCGGCCGCATGAAAGGCTCAAGCAGCATGCCGACAAACCTGACGATCCCAAAGCCGATTAATAGCTCAGAAAGAATAAAAAACGGCAGCAAAGACGGAAAGACAACTTCCCACCACATAGCAAGTCCTGTTTTAGAGGCATCAAATGAAGCCTGCGGGTGTGATATGACAGTCGCTGTCAAAAAAATAAAAAACGAAGCAATCAAAAAAGTATTTATCTTCGACAAGTTCATTCTGACCTCCCCGACGCTAAAAATGCACACAAATTTATATCATGATAAAATAAGTAACAGACCTTAGAGCGGCCAAACCATATCCTGTCCCAATGGCCCTTTGTACTAATATACGAGCATAGGGGTTCAGTTTAGACCATAGAATTCGTATATAGGGTGTCAGGGGGGGAAATGCGTTGGCCAAACCTAAAATCGGGTTAGCACTCGGCTCGGGAGGAGCGAGGGGACTGGCTCATCTCGGTGTGCTTTCAAGTTTACATAAGCATCAAATTCAGGTTGATATGATTGCAGGAAGCAGTATGGGAGCTTTAGTGGGCAGCTTTCATGCCGCGGGACATGATGTAGAGACAATGAAAAAAGTCGCCAAGGCATTTAAAAGGCGGCTGTATGCCGATTATACGATGCCTAAGCTCGGTTTTTTGAAAGGCGACCGCGTCAGGCAGCTCGTACACGCTTATACATTCGGCAAGCCTATTGAAGAGCTGCAAATTCCGCTGGGTATTGTCGCGTGCGATTTACAGACAGGTGAAAAGGTAGTGTTTCACAAAGGTTCTGTGTCAGAAGCGGTGCGGGCAAGCATAAGCATACCGGGCATTTTTGTTCCGCAGCGGATGGATGGACGCCTTTTGGTAGACGGCGCGGTAGTTGACCGGATTCCGGTTTCTGTCGTGAAGGATATGGGAGCTGATATTATTATCGCTTCGGATGTATCACGTGTCAGAAAAACAGAAAAAGCGGGACATATTTTTGACGTAATCATGCAAAGTATGGATATATTACAAAATGAATTGGTCCGCCATCAAACGATAGCCGCAGATGTCGTCATTCGCCCTTCTCTTGAAACATACAGCTCAAGCTCTTTTGCAAACATTGAAGACGTGATCCATGCCGGTGAAAAGGCAACAAACGGACTGATCAGGCAGATTAAACAAGAAATAGAGAATTGGGAGGGCTAAAAAGTTGATACATATGAAGAAAAGACATTTCCGGTGGATGTTCGTCATCCTTATTCTGATTGTCGCTGTCACATTCATCAAGCTTCCATACTACGTGACGAAACCGGGAGAGGCGACAGAACTTGCCTCGCTCGTTAAAGTGAAAGGAGGCTATCCGGAAAAGGGGAGCTTATCCTTAATGACTGTGAAAGTAGGCCCGGCCAACCCCTATACATATCTATGGGCAAAGATGCATCCGTATTATGAAATTGTCCCAGACGAAAGCATTAAGCAAGAAGGAGAATCGGATGAAGAATATATGAAACGTCAGGTGCAAATGATGAAAAGCTCACAGGAAAATGCCGTCATTGCAGCCTATCAAAAAGCGGGAAAAGAAGTGAGCTACTCTTTTAACGGCATTTATGCAAGCTCTGTCGTAGCAAATATGCCGGCCAAGGGAAAAATTGAAGTCGGAGACAAAATTATCAGCGCCGACGGAAAAACCTATCAGTCCGCAGAGAAATTGATCGACTATATCAGCAGTAAAAAACCAGGGGACAAGGTTTCCTTTAAAATTGAAAGAGATACAAAAGAAAAGACAGTCACTCTCGCGCTGAAGGCATTCCCGGAGGAGCCGGGCCGAGCCGGAATAGGTGTGGCTTTATATACTGACCGGAATGTAAAGGTAAAGCCGGATATTGATTTTAAAATTGAAAATATCGGCGGGCCGTCAGCAGGTTTAATGATGTCGCTAGAAATTTATAATCAGCTCACCAAAACGGATGAAACAAAAGGCTATAATATTGCCGGAACAGGAACAATTGATGTCGACGGCAAGGTAGGCCCGATCGGCGGTATTGATCAAAAGGTAGTGGCGGCAGATAAAGCCGGCAAAGACATTTTCTTTGCGCCAAACCAAGACGGAGCCAGCAATTCCGATTATAAAAACGCAGTAAAAACAGCTAAAGACATTGATTCGGATATGAAAATCGTTTCCGTTGACACGATGCAGGACGCGATTGACTATTTGAATAAGCTCAAAGCAAAAAGCACCTGATGATTCAGGTGCTTTTATGAACTCAAAAAACACTTTTCATCCTCATCGTAGCGGATGGGCGCATGCGCATATTCCTGGTCATTAAAAACGGTTCTCTGCGGCTCGTTCATAGGCAGGCTGTAAATCCTGCTTGCCCTTATATCTAAATCGAGGGCGGGGTGGGAAAATGAAGACAGCTTGCTGATGAGCGGAACGGAAAGCTTTTTTTTCTGTTGTGATAAAAAGGCTTGTCCTTTTTTTGTCATGCCGAGCAATCTGATATAAGGAATTTCGGAATCTTCAAGAAGACGGTGCATATCTTGTTTTCTCGTTCTCATTAATATATGCGTATTCATGCGCTGCAGTCTCGTCCACGTATAGCGTTTTGTTTTCAGAAGTTCCATGTACTCTTGATATGAACGCGCTTTTCTGATTGAACGAAGGATTCTGTGTTCAAGTCCTTCTTCTACTTCGTAGATTTGCTGAAGTTCCTGCGCTGAAAGAGTAGTGAGACTGTATTTTAAATAAGAAAAATAAGACTCTGAAGAATGCCGCAGACCGAATGTTTGGACATAATCTTCTAATTCCCGTATAGAGGCGGAAGGAAGAAAGCCGCCGCAGGTATCAAGACCTTCTTCTTCAAGCGCTTTGCGAATGCTTGTCGCGCTTGCGATACGGGTTTCTCCTTTAGGCAGGTCGGCATCATGATAATCCGAAGAAATACGGGCTGTGGTATACGGCTGCATAAGAGAGCCGATCTCTTGAATCGATTTTACATAGTGATAGCCGAGAATGTTATTCGGCTTCGACAAGTCCAGCGTATTTTCCTCCTTTAGAATTGTTCTGAAAGCAGCAGCCGCCGCCGAAGGATAACTGGCTCCCCGTTGCAATTCTTCTTTTACACATTGGTGAAATAAGTCTTCATGTTCCTGAAAGACTTTGGCTGTTTCAAAAAAAGGAGCGATATGTCCGGTCTCACTTCCGAAAAAGAGAGACTCGCAGCCTAAATGATGCAATATCCTGACGCTGCCCCCGGCGAACGTTTCCGCGTTTTGAACGGCATACATATAAGGGAGCTCAACAACAAGGTCGACGCCGCTTTGAAGAGCCATTTTCGTTCGGGCCCATTTTGATACGACCGCCGGTTCCCCGCGCTGCAAGAAGTGTCCGCTCATGACAGCGACCGCCGCAGTGCTTTCGGTTTCCGTTTTTGCTTTTTGGGCATGATAAAGATGCCCGTTATGAAAGGGATTATATTCAACAACCAATCCGACTGCTCTCACATTTATCCGCCTTTCTTGCTATGAATGAAAACGTATGGTACATTTGCAAATGAAATACTTTTCACAGCTGTTTTGTTAAGTGTATGCATAGCATATTCAGCTGTCAACGGCGCTTTAATGACAGCATTATGCTGTAAAGAAAAAATATTGACAAAAACATTGATAAAAGCTATAATCATGTTTGTTGCTTTCCTGAGGTGATACAAATGAAATGGACGATTTATCAGCTGCATCAAATGGCAAAAAAGAGTTTTGAGTTTGATGAAACAGTTGAGTTAAATGAGATGACAACATTGAATTCTGACATTCGCAGCATTTCTCCCGTCCGGGTGAAAGGAAGAGCGGATATTGAATCCAAACAGGTTTCGTTTGACTTTACGATTTCAGGCGAAATGATTTTGCCATGCTCAAGAACACTTGTTGATGTTCCGTATCCATTTACAATTTCAACAAAAGAACTGTTTATATTTCATAAGACGGATGATATAGAAGATGAGGACGTGCAGATTGTTGAAGACGATACTATCGACTTAACTCCGATCGTAAAAGAAGAAATTCTTTTAGAAATCCCTATGCAAATCTTTTGTGAATCTGTTCAAAAAGAAGGAGCTGCTCCTCAAGAAGGAAAGGATTGGCAAGTTATTTCGGAAGAAGACAAGAAAAATCAGGTCGATCCGAGGCTCGCAGGTCTTGAAAAGCTCTTAAAACAAGATGATGAATCTTAACTCTTTAAGGAGGTGGGAATAATGGCTGTACCTTTTAGAAGAACTTCTAAAATGAAAAAAAGATTGCGCCGTACACATTTCAAACTTAATGTACCTGGTATGACAGAATGTCCGTCATGCGGAGAGATGAAATTGTCTCACCGTGTATGCAAAGCATGCGGATCATACAACGGCAAAGACATAAATGTAAAAAGCAATTAATGAATGAGAAAAGCATGGGAGAATAACTCCTGTGCTTTTTTCTTTTTCTCTTCAAGCCGGCTCCTGGAAAATTTGTGAGTGCAAATAGTCTATCTAATCTATTATCCGCATATGTATGAGGTAAATGAGCTAACTTGGAGGGAGATCGCATTGACCATTACGAGACAAGATGCTTGGACACAGGATGAAGATTTGCTGCTGGCGGAGGTGGTGCTTCGCCATATTCGCGAGGGCGGAACGCAGCTTTCCGCATTTGAGGAAGTAGGAAGGGCGCTGACCAGAACGGCCGCCGCCTGCGGATTTAGATGGAATTCATTTGTGAGGAAACAATATCAATCAGGCATAGAACTTGCTAAAAAACAGCGAAAAGAATTGAGAAAGCAAATCGGTGTTCACGCCGCTAACATGCCTGATACGGTAAAGCAGGCTCCGCCCGTAACTCCAGAAAGAAATAGAGATCTATCGATACAAGATGTCATACAATTTCTCGAACAATTTAAAGAAGCGCCATCCGCACAAGAATTTCATCATGAAAGAGAAAGGCTCACAGAGCAAGTAAACGCGCTGCAAAAAGAACTTGAGGACTTACGCAGTGAAAATCAAACGCTGCGGAATCAGCTGGAGATGACAGAAGAGGATTACAAGGCCTTGATCGACATCATGGACAGAGCGAGGAAAATGGTGGTGTCCAAAGAAGACGGGCGAAACAAAAAATCAAACCAAGGCTCATACGAACGCATCTGAAAATGAACCGGCCTTTTGGGTCCAGCCCGGCCGGTTTTCTTTTGTTATGCCGTTTCCCCTGATGTCATTTCCCCATCCATCTCCGGATGCCAGATTAAAGGATTTTCTCCTTTGTCACGCGCCATGTCGTATTTTACCGGCTCAAAATTCATTTTATCCCAGAAGCCGGTTGACTTCATTCTTGGATTTGTCCGGATTGGCATGCGGAAGGATTTTGCAAATTCAACAAGCGTCGTTCCATAGCCGTTTTTCTGATAACCTGGCAAAACCTCGAGCTTCCAAAGCTCTAAATAATCTTGATGATGTTCAAAATAAGGATTTGATTTTCCATTTGCCTGATATAAGCTCATTCGTGCGACAAGTGTATCCCCGAAATAAATCCCGTAAAACGGCGAGCTGCTGTCGTTTTCAATGATGTTTTCTTGAAGCTCTTCAAGCATAGACAGCTCCTGCATCCCGTATTCCTTGAATTTCTTGAACTCTTCAAGTGTTTTGTAGTTGATGAGCAAGCGCTCTACCTTCATCATGCTTATCTCCCCCTTTGTTGTCATTCTATTTATATTGTAAACGCATTATCCAAAAAATCCAAATATTAAGATTCTGATTATTCTGCGGGAAGCGGAACCTCTGGCAAGTAATTCGGCAAGACATCTGCTATGATAATACGTAAAAGTAAAATAGGGTGTGACATTGTGAAAATAGGAATTATCGGCGGGGGGGCGGTCGGCCTCTTGTGTGCCTGCTACCTATCCTTGCATCATCAGGTGACCGTTCTGACGAGACGCGCCGAACAAGCGGAAGCCATCCGTTCTGACGGCATCCGTCTATATAAAGAAGGGAGAGAGTATAGCGGAGAGTGCGAAGCGGACACGGAAATCAATTCATCTTATGACCTGCTTCTTGTCACTGTCAAACAACATCAGCTCGGAGCTGTTTTTCCGAAACTGGATCAAATTAAAGAAACGAACATTTTATTTTTGCAAAACGGTATGGCCCATATCCATGAGATTCAGAATTGGAGGACCGCCCATTCGCTTTATGTCGGCATTGTAGAGCACGGTGCTGTAAGGAAATCAGATACGGCTGTTGAACACACCGGTTTAGGTGCGGTAAAATGGAGCGCGTTCGGTCATTCATCGCCAGAATCGCTGCATCCCTTTTTTCAACAAGAAACGCCGGGCTTTCCGATCGTTTATGAAACTGATTGGCACCGTCTTTTAACGGGGAAACTGATCATAAATGCCTGCATTAATCCGTTAACGGCTCTTTTGCGTGTGAAAAATGGGGAATTGCTGGCATCTCCGGCTTATTACTTATATATGAAAATGATATTTCGTGAAGCCTGTACAATTTTAGGTCTGAAAGATCGGGAAAAAGCCTGGGAGCAGGTGTGCGCAGTTTGCGAAAATACAAAAGACAATTACTCTTCTATGCTTGTTGATGTATATGCCGGCAGGCTGACAGAAGCTGATGCCATTATCGGCTATCTATTAAAGGAAGCAGAAATCGGCAATCATGATGCCATTCATTTTGAATTTCTGTACCGAAGCATTACTGCTTTGCGGCAAAAACCAGACAAAGTCTTTTGAGCTTTGGAGGGAACATGCTATACTCATTTCGGAAAACTAACTATTTATTGGAGAAAGGAAGTTCCAGAAGATGCAGCTAACTGAACTTTCCATCAAGAGTCAAAATGTGTTTGTACAGCACTATATAGATGGAAAAGAAGAAATGTCTTCTTTTTTTGATTACAATATTCACAACTCAGGCATGTGGCGTGAAAGACTTGATGACGTGTCGGCACGTACCTTTGCCAGAGAGGAATTAGCAGACTATTTATCCTCTTATCACAGCAAATTTGATTCCGCCGCCATGCAAGCGTCTATCGAGAAAATAAAGGACCCATCAAGTGTCGCTGTGGTGGGGGGGCAGCAGGCAGGGCTTCTTACAGGGCCGCTTTACACGATACATAAAATCATTTCAATCATTGTTTTTGCAAAGCAGCAGGAAGAGGAATTGAAAGTGCCTGTCATCCCACTGTTTTGGGTTGCCGGAGAAGACCATGACCTGGAAGAAATTAATTATGTGCATACGTCAGAACAAAACAGCCCTGTGAAGAAAAAGCTGCCCCAGTCCTATTGGAAAAAAACTTCAGCGGCAAATACATCGCTTGATCAAGAGAAATGTGCTATGTGGATTGATGAAGTGTTTGCTTCTTTTGAAGAAACAGACCACACGAACACGCTCATTGAACATGTCAAACGATGTTTAAGGGATTCAACGACCTTTACGGACTTTTTCGAGCATCTGATCGCCGCTATGTTCCAGGAAGAAGGGCTTGTCCTCTTAAATTCGGGAGATCCGGGAATTAAAAAGCTCGAGACCGCTATGTTCCAAAAGATTTTGCGCCATAATGACGAGCTGGCTAATTCGGTAGCAGAACAGCAGCTTCTTATGAATCAAACGGGTTATCAGCCGATTATTGAGTCTGGAAAAGATCAGGCCAATCTATTTTATGAATACGAAACAGAACGCTTTTTAATCGAAAAAGATAAAGCCGGGTTTATCGTCAGAGAGCTTGAACTGACATGGACAGAAGATGAGCTTTACATCCATATGGAAGAAAATCCGGAGAGATTCAGCAATAATGTTGTGACGAGACCGCTGATGCAGGAGTATCTCATTCCCACTTTAGCGTTTATCGCGGGACCCGGAGAAGTGAATTACTGGGGAGAGCTCAAACAGGCATTCGGTTTAATGGATTTTAAAATGCCGCCGGTTGTGCCGAGACTGAATATTACGATAGTTGAGCGCCATATTGAGAAAAAGCTGTCTGAACGGAACATTTCTTTGAAAGAAGCGATTGAAGGCGGCACAAAGAGCCAAAAGGACGCTTACTTTGAGAGTCAGATACCAGAGCAGTTTACCGAGGTTATCACTAACGCGAAAGCAGAAATAGAAACCATCCATAAGAATATCAGACAGGAAGCGCTAAAGGTGGATTCGAGCATGGCGCCTTTACTGCAAAAGAACGCCGCTTTCATCCAAGACCAGCTCCGATTTTTGGAACGTACGGTCACCAAACGGATTGAAGAAAAAGAAGGCTATGTGCTGAGGGACTATGAAAAAATACAAAACAGCATTAAACCGCTTCTTGCTCCGCAAGAAAGAATATGGAATATTATGTATTATTTAAACAGGTATGGTCCAAAATTCTTCACAACATTCAAACATCTGCCATTTTCTTTTCAAAACCAACATCAAGTTGTCAAACTTTGAAATAAAGTTTTAATAAACCCTGACTAGTTCAGGGTTTTTTTTTATACATAAACAGTGTAAAATAAATGTGTGGAGAGAAGTGGTGAATAGTGGTGAGTTAAGGGGAGAAAGTGGGGCTAGAGATCATGTTTATGGGTGAATACCAGCATACTATTGATGCAAAAGGCCGCATGATCGTACCTGCTAAATTCAGAGAAGGCTTAGGTGAGATGTTTGTGCTTACCAGAGGGCTTGACCAATGCCTCTTCGGCTACCCTATGCACGAATGGAAGCTGATTGAAGAAAAGCTGAAAGCTCTTCCTCTTACAAAGAAAGACGCCCGCGCGTTTACCCGCTTCTTTTTTTCAGGCGCGACTGAATGCGAACTGGACAAGCAAGGCCGGGTAAATATTGCATCATCACTATTGAATTACGCCAAACTGGAAAAAGAATGTGTTGTCATCGGGGTTTCGAATCGAATTGAATTGTGGAGTAAGGTAATTTGGGAACAATACACAGAAGAGCAAGAAGATTCATTCGCTGAAATTGCTGAAAACATGATTGGGTTTGATATATAATGAATCTTCGTGCATAACACTCTAACACAATTTCAATTCATCCTGATAAAAGGTGGGACCAACACACTATGTTTCAACACAAGACAGTACTTCTTCGTGAAACCGTTGACGGTTTAGAAATCAAACCGGACGGTACCTATGTAGACTGCACCCTTGGCGGAGCGGGGCACAGTACATATTTATTACAGCAGTTATCCGAAAAAGGGCGTTTAATCGCTTTTGACCAAGATGACACAGCATTACAGCATGCAAAAGAAAAACTGTCCGGATATAAGGGACAGCTCATACTTATTAAAAGCAACTTCCGTTATTTAAAAGACTGTTTGAACGAACAGGGGATTACAGAGATTGACGGTGTTTTATTTGATCTGGGGGTATCTTCCCCGCAGCTGGATACGCCGGAACGCGGCTTCAGCTACCATCATGACGCTCCATTGGACATGAGGATGGACCAGTCGGCCCCGCTTACGGCAAAAGAAGTCGTAAATGAGTGGCGCTATGAGGATCTTGTGCGGATTTTCTTCAGATACGGAGAAGAGAAATTCAGCAAACAGATAGCGAGAAAAATTGAAGAGGCAAGAAGCAAGTCGCCTATTCAAACAACGGGCCAACTGGTCGATCTAATAAAAGACGCAATTCCCGCTCCGGCCAGACGAAGCGGAGGGCATCCGGCGAAACGGGTGTTCCAGGCCATCAGAATTGCAGTAAACGATGAGCTGAAGGTTTTTGAAGAGGCTCTTCTTCAAGCAATTGAAGTGCTTAAGCCCGGGGGAAGGGTATCCGTCATTACCTTCCATTCTCTTGAAGACAGAATATGTAAAGCGACGTTTAAGGAAATGTCGTCGCTTCCGGAACTCCCGCCGGGACTGCCTGTCATACCGGAAGAATTTGAGCCTGAACTAAAGCTTATAACACGAAAACCGATTACAGCTTCAGAAGAAGAGCTTGAAGAAAACAACCGAGCTCGCTCAGCCAAGCTTCGCATCGCCGAAAAACGAAAATAACGAACTGCGAACGCAAACTTAAAAGGAGGTCATCAGCCTATGAGTAATTTAGCTTACCAGCAAGAAAAACAGCAGCGGCATACGTTAAGCCCGGAAAAAAAGGTTATTGTTAAAAAAAGGGCTTCCATTACACTCGGAGAAAAAGTTTTGCTCGTCCTATTCGTTATCGCCGTACTCAGCGTTTCACTCTTTATTGTATCGAAAGCGTACGCGGCATATCAGACGAATATCGAGGTGCAAAAACTTGAAGAGAAAATTTCTTCTGAGAACAAGCGGATTGGTGACCTCGAAAAAAATGTTGCTGATTTAAGCACTCCCGAACGCATTATGGACATTGCCGAAAAGAATGGCTTGAAGCTGAAAAACAAAAAAGTGAAAAACATATAGGAATGATTGAAATGCCAAAAAAGAATAAATTTATGAACAGAGGAGCAGCGATACTCAGTATTTGTTTCGCTCTCTTTTTCTTTGTTATTTTAGGGAGAATGGCATATTTACAAATAACAGGAAAAGCGAACGGAGAAGTACTGGCGACAAAAGCGACCGAGCAGCATGAAAAGAAACGGACCATTGAAGCAAGCCGCGGCTCTATATTAGACCGAAACGGCAAAGTCATCGCTGAAGATACAGCCACATATAAATTGGTTGCTGTCCTTGATAAGAAAATGACAACTGACATTAAACATCCGCAGCACGTCACTAATAAAGAAAAAACAGCGGAGGAACTTTCGAAAGCCATTGACATGGACAAGGGTGACATTCTTGATATTTTAAATAAGGATGTGAAACAAGTCGAATTCGGATCTGCGGGCCGGGATATATCATTTTCCCAAAAAGAAAAAATCGAAAAGCTCAAGCTTCCGGGAATTTCATTTTTGCGTGACACGAAACGCTACTATCCAAACGGCGTATTTGCATCCAATTTAATCGGGTATGCCGAGGTCAATGAAAGAACAAGCGAAATTCAAGGTGCAATGGGGCTTGAAAAGGTGCTGAACAAGTACTTAAAGGAGCAAGACGGATATGTGACTTACGAAAGTGACAAATCCGGCTGGAAACTCCCAAATAGCAAAGAGAATATCACTGCGCCAAAAAATGGTGACAATGTATATTTAACCATTGATCAGAAAATTCAAACCTTTTTAGAAGACAGTATGACAAAAGTGGCGAAAAAATATAACCCGAAGAAAATCATGGCGGCAGCCGTTGACCCGAAAACGGGCAAAGTGCTTGCGATGGGACAGCGGCCGAGCTTTGACCCGAATACCCGGGATGTGACGAATTATTACAATGACTTAATTTCATATTCGTTTGAGCCCGGCTCTACGATGAAGATTTTTACGCTTGCAGCTGCTATGCAGGAAAATGTGTTTAATGCAAATGAAAAGTATAAATCTGGAACGTATGAAGTAGGGGGAGAACCTGTAAGAGACCATAACTATGGTGTAGGCTGGGGGAAAACAACATACCATGATGGCGTATTAAGGTCATCTAATGTTGCTTTTGCGAAACTGGCCAATGAAAAGTTAGGTTATTCACGGCTGAATGAATATCTCCATAAGTTCAATTTCTATCAAAAAACAGGCATTGACTTGCCAGGAGAAGCATCGAGTAAAATTAACTTCAAATATGAATTTGACAAAGCGTCAACTGCATATGGACAAGCTTCTGCCGTCACGCCGATTCAGCAGCTGGAGGCTGCAACAGCGATCGCCAATGACGGTAAAATGATGAAGCCTTACGTTATCGACCATATCGTTGATCCTGACACGAAGAAAACCGTTTATCAAAATAAGCCTGAATCAGCAGGAACTCCAATTTCAGCGAATACGGCTAAAAAGGTCCGCAATATATTAGGTGAGGTCGTTTCATCTGATATCGGGACTGGAAAACCTTATCAAATTGAAGGCTTTGATGTAGCGGTAAAAACAGGCACAGCGCAGATTGCCGGTCAAAACGGTTATTTATCAGGGCGTGATAATTACATTTTCTCCGTAATGGGGATGGCGCCAAAAGATGACCCTGAACTGCTTATCTATGTTGCGGTGCAGCAGCCGCAATTAGAAAATGACGAAACTGGTTCCAATCCGGTATCCGAAATTTTTAATCCGACGATGAAGAACAGTCTGCACTACTTGAATATTGAACCGACTGAAACATCTGATTCAGAACAGGAAAAAACAAAGGCTCAAACCATGCCTGATTTGACTGATCAAAGAGTGACGACCGCTCAGCAGAAAGCAAAAAGTGAGAATCTCACACCGGTGGTCATCGGCAGCGATGTTGCGGTGAAAGAGCAGTACCCGAAAGCGGGCGAGGAAGTCCTGACAAATCAGAAGGTCTTTTTGAAAACAGACGGAAAGATGAAAATGCCTGATATGTCGGGCTGGTCGAGAAGAGAGGTTCTTCAATTCGGCAAGGCTTCCGGTGTTCATATTGAGGTGAACGGGCAGGGATACGCCGTAAGCCAAAGTGTGAAAAAGAACAAAGGAATAAAAGAAAATACCGTCATTAAGGTGAAATTTGAAAATCCAGAATAACTGAGAAAGAAAGCTTGCTAACGGCATCATCCGCTGTTGCAGGCTTTCTTTTTTTTATCCCTTCTTTGTGAGAGCGCCGTTCTACCTGTCCAAGCTAAGGCATAAAATGAAACAAGCCTAAATAAGGAGTGAACGGTCTCTTGCGCGTCTCGAATGTAACGGTTAGAAAACGTTTATTATTTGTTTTGCTTTTTGGAGTGATCGTGTTTCTGATCATTGATACAAGGCTCGGCTATGTTCAGTTCGTTCTGGGCGACAAGCTGACCTCGCTGGCAAAGGATTCCTGGAGCCGAAATCTTCCGTTTGAGCCGGAGCGGGGAGAGATTTTAGACCGAAACGGCGTAAAGCTGGCCACGAATAAAAGCGCGCCGACCGTGTTTGTCGTGCCGCGCCAAGTTCAAAATCCGGTCAGCACAAGCAAACAGCTGGCGGCAGTCTTAAATATGTCCGAAGAAAAAGTATACAAGCATTTGACAAAGAAAGCCTCAATTGAAAAAATCACCCCTGAAGGCCGGAAAATTTCGAATAAAAAGGCAAAAGAAATCAAAGCGCTTGATTTAAAAGGCGTTTACGTGGCGGAAGACAGCATCAGGCATTATCCGTTCGGAAGCTTTTTATCTCATGTGCTCGGCTTTGCGGGCATAGATAACCAGGGGCTGCTCGGCCTTGAAGCTTATTATGATGATGATCTAAAAGGGGAAAAGGGCTCAGTAAAGTTTTATACCGATGCTAAAGGGAAAAAAATGCCTGATGAAGCAGACGACTATACCCCGCCAAAAGACGGGTTGGACATGAAGCTGACGGTGGATTCAAAGGTTCAGACCATTATGGAAAGAGAGCTTGATAATGCGGAGGCGAAATACAATCCCGACGGTATGATCGCTGTTGCCATGAATCCGAAAAACGGTGAAATCCTTGCGATGTCAAGCCGGCCTGATTTCGATCCGGCTGACTATCAATCGGTTGATTCGTCAGTGTATAACCGCAATTTGCCGGTATGGAGCACGTATGAGCCGGGTTCGACCTTTAAAATCATAACGCTCGCTGCCGCTCTTGAAGAGCAAAAGGTCAACTTAAAAAGAGATCAATATTATGATAAAGGCTACACAGAGGTTGACGGAGCCCGTCTCAGGTGCTGGAAAAAAGGCGGTCACGGCCTGCAGACCTTTCTTGAGGTTGTCCAAAATTCCTGCAACCCAGGTTTTGTTGAGCTAGGCGAGCGGCTTGGAAAGGAAAAGCTGTTTAAATATATCAAGAGCTTCGGCTTCGGCCAAAAAACCGGGATTGATTTGCAAGGAGAAGGAACCGGGATTTTATTTCCTCTTGATAAAGTAGGTCCTGTTGAACAAGCTACAACAGCTTTCGGGCAGGGAGTATCCGTTACGCCGATTCAGCAGGTAGCGGCTGTATCTGCCGCAGTAAACGGAGGTACGCTTTATACCCCTTATATTGCGAAAGAATGGATAGATCCGGTAACAAAGAAAACCGTAAAAAAGCAATCGCCGGTGGCAAAGAAACAAGTTATTTCTGAGGAGACATCTAAACAAATCAGATATGCGTTAGAAAGCGTAGTAGCTGAAGGAACCGGGCGCAACGCTTTTGTTGAAGGCTATCGTGTCGGAGGAAAGACGGGAACGGCGCAAAAGGTAAAGGACGGAAAGTATCTTGAAAACAACCACATCGTTTCATTTATCGGTTTTGCGCCTGCTGATGATCCGAGTCTAGTCGTATATGTTGCAGTAGATAATCCGAAAGGCACTATTCAGTTCGGGGGTACCGTCGCTGCCCCAATTGTTGGGAATATCATGAGAGACAGTCTCCCTGAGATCGGTGTAAAGCCGAGAAAAAATCAAATTGAGAAAAAATATCAATGGTCCGACACAAAATCAATAGAAGTTCCGAATGTTGTAGGGATGTCTGTCTCGGATCTTGAATCGCTGCTTGTCAACTTGCAAATTGATTCCTCAGGTAAAGGAAGCAAAATTGTGAAACAATCACCGGCAGCCGGAACGAAAGTAAAAGAAGGCTCAAAGATTCGTGTTTATTTGAGTGAAGAATGAGTGAAATTCGAGGCAGCCGATTGAATCCGGCTGCCTTTTGGTTTGGATAAGAAAAAAAGCTTATAAGTTTCAAGATTAGCTGGATGTATCCTTTTTTTTACGCTAAAATATGAACTGTATGTTTAAAAGTATAAACATGGCTTTCATGATAGAAGAACGAATAGAATTTTGAGAGGTTTGATACGATGAAACTAACAAAGCTGCTTACATACTTAACAACCGAACCTTCTGTAAATGACTTTCATGACCCTGACATAACGTCAATTGAGATGGACTCCAGGGAAGTAAAGACAGGGAGTCTTTTTGTATGTGTAAAAGGTTATACGGTGGACGGGCATGATTTTGCGCAAAAGGCTGTTGAAAACGGAGCGTCCGCCATTGTGGCTGAAAGAGAACTGGATGTCAGCGTTCCCGTGACCATTGTCCGGAACTCACAGCGCGCGCTCAGTGTATTGTCGGATGCGTTTTACGGCCAGCCGACGAAACAGCTTCAGCTGATTGGAATTACCGGGACAAACGGAAAAACATCTACGTCACATATGGTGGATGAAATTTTGAAAAAGGCGGGGAAACGCACAGGTCTGATCGGAACGATGTATATCAAGATCGACGAAGAAACGTTTCCTGTGAAAAACACAACACCGGAAAGTGTCACGCTGCAGAAGACATTTAAAAAAATGAATGATAAGCATGTGGACACTGCGATTATGGAAGTATCCTCTCATGCTTTGTCCATGGGAAGAGTTCACGGCTGTGATTACGACATTGCGGTATTCACAAATTTAACGCAGGATCATCTGGACTATCATAAAACGATGGATGAGTACAGGCAGGCAAAGAGCCTTCTGTTTTCACAGCTGGGCGGCGCGTTTAACCATGAAAAACCGAAGCGGGCCATCCTGAATGCTGACGATGAGGCAAGCGCGTATTATGAAAAGGTGACTGCAGCACACATCTCTACATACGGAATTAAAAATGACGCTGATGTAATGGCAAAACACATCAAAACAACCGCACAGGGCACGAGCTTTGAACTGGTTACAAACAAAGGCACAAAGCCCATCACGATTTCACTCGTCGGACAGTTCAACGTGTACAATGTGCTGGCTGCCGTTGCGACATGTATTGCCGCCGGTATCCCATTTGAAACGGTTGCTGAGGCTGTCGAAGAATTGCACGCCGTAAGAGGACGTTTTGAATTAGTCAATAAAAATCAGGAATTCCCTGTCATTGTTGATTACGCCCATACCCCTGACAGTCTTGAAAACGTTTTGAAGACGTGCAAAGACATGACAGAAGGTAAGGTCTTTGTTGTTGTTGGCTGCGGAGGAGACAGAGATAAAACGAAACGCCCGAAAATGGCAAAAATCGCTGTTCAGCTTGCGGATGAACCGATTTTTACATCAGATAATCCGAGAAGTGAAGACCCGCTCGCGATTTTAAGAGATATGGAGGCGGGGGTTGAGAACGAATACTATCACAGCATCGCAAACCGCGAGCAAGCGATCTTTTTTGCGATTGCCAATGCCAGAAAAGGCGATGTCGTACTGATTGCGGGAAAAGGGCATGAAACCTATCAGCAAATCGGTGCAGAGACCTTCGATTTTGATGACGCCGAAGTAGCAGCAAGAGCGATTGTCGAACTGAATAAAAATTAGATCAATTCATAGGAAAGAGATGTTAATGAATGATGGAATTAAAAAGATTTTCACATATGGAAAAAAAACGTGAATATGATAACTACGTATGCCGTTTGAAAGAAACAGGAGGAGACAAGAACAATGCTTGAGCAAGTTATTCTGTTTACAATTATCATGGGGTTTTTAATCAGCGTTCTGCTCTCTCCGATTCTTATCCCGTTTTTAAGAAGACTGAAATTCGGCCAGAGCATTAGGGAAGAAGGACCGAAATCACATCAAAAAAAATCAGGGACGCCGACGATGGGCGGTGTCATGATTATATTATCTATTATTGTTACAACGATTGTTATGACACAAAAATTCTCAGAGATCAGCCCTGAAATGTTTCTTTTGCTGTTTGTTACACTCGGCTACGGGCTGCTCGGATTCTTAGATGACTATATTAAAGTTGTCATGAAACGCAATCTTGGCTTAACGTCAAAACAAAAGCTAATCGGGCAGATCATTATCGCCGTTGTGTTTTATGCAGTCTATCATTACTGCAATTTCTCAACAGACATTCGCCTTCCGGGAACTGATCTGTCATTTGACCTTGGCTGGGCTTACTTTATCCTTGTCCTCTTTATGCTTGTGGGAGGATCAAATGCGGTCAATCTGACTGACGGTCTTGACGGCCTGTTGTCAGGGACAGCTGCCATTGCGTTTGGAGCTTTCGCTATTTTAGCGTGGAACCAATCACAATATGATGTCGCGATTTTCTCGGTTGCCGTTGTAGGAGCGGTATTAGGCTTCCTCGTATTTAACGCGCACCCTGCTAAAGTGTTTATGGGAGATACAGGATCACTTGCATTAGGTGGGGCCATTGTCACTATTGCGATCTTAACGAAGCTTGAAATTCTGCTCGTTATTATCGGCGGCGTATTCGTCATTGAAACATTATCGGTTATTTTACAGGTCATCAGCTTCAAAACGACAGGAAAACGTATTTTTAAAATGAGTCCGCTTCACCACCATTATGAGCTTGTCGGGTGGTCTGAATGGAGAGTTGTTGTCACATTTTGGACTGCGGGACTTTTGCTTGCCGTTTTAGGAATTTACATCGAGGTGTGGTTATAAGTGGAAAAAGAACAAGTGTTACAGAATCAGCATTTTTTAGTCCTCGGACTGGCGAAAAGCGGATATGCGGCTGCTTCTATTCTTCATGAAAAAGGGGCTTACGTTGTTGTGAACGATCAAAAGCCGTTTGAAGAAAACGAGCCCGCCCAGAAGCTTTCGAATAAAGGAATTGACGTGATTTGCGGCGAGCATCCGACGTCCCTTTTTGATCAGCACCACATTACGGTACTGATTAAAAATCCGGGCATTCCATATGAAAATGTCATGGTGCAGGAAGCGGAAAAAAGAGGTATTCCGGTCTGGACGGAAATAGAACTTGCCTATTATGTGACGGATGCAAAATTTATCGGAATCACAGGTTCGAACGGAAAAACAACTACAACAACGCTTATTTATGAAATGCTGAAGGCTGATTCTCAAAAAGCGCTGATCGCTGGAAATATCGGGACAGTCGCAAGCGAGGTCGCTTATCATGCTGACGGAGATGAATGGATCGTCACGGAGCTTTCTTCTTTTCAGCTTATGGGGACTCATGCGTTCAGACCGCACATCAGTCTTATTCTAAACGTATTTGACGCCCATCTTGATTATCACCATTCGAGAGAAAACTATGAAAAAGCGAAGCAGAACGTATATTTGCACCAGCTGGAATCAGACACGGCCGTTGTCAATCAAGATGATGAAACTGTTGTACGTCTGGCGGAAGCAGGAAAAGCAGCCTCTCTTGCGTTTTCAGCAACAAAGCCGCTTGAGCGAGGCGCATGCGTAAAAGACGGAATGATCTTGTTTGATAACGAAGCCATTCTTTCTTTGGAAGATGTCGTACTGCCCGGCGCGCACAATCTTGAGAATATTTTGGCCGCCGTTGCGGTTGTCAAAACGGCGGGAGCGTCTAACGAAGCGATCAAAAAGGTCCTTACAAGCTTTACAGGCGTAAAGCACCGCCTTCAATACGTGACAACGATTCAGGACCGTAAATTTTATAACGACAGCAAAGCAACGAACGTATTAGCAACCAGCAAGGCGCTTTCCGCCTTTGAAAAACCGGTTCTTCTCCTTGCCGGCGGGCTTGACCGCGGTAACGGTTTTGACGAACTAAAACCTTATATGCAAAATGTAAAAGCGATTCTTACTTTCGGCCAGACGGCTCCTAAACTCGAAAAACTCGGGGCTGAACTGGGAATACAACATGTCAAACGTGTCGATAATGTTGAACAAGCAGTATCGGCGGCGTTTGCGCTCTCAAATGAAGGGGATGTCATCCTGTTGTCACCGGCTTGCGCAAGCTGGGACCAGTTCAAAACATTTGAAGAACGCGGTGACATGTTTATAGACGCCGTGCATATGCTTAAGTAAGGGCTTGTCTGGCAGGATACGGCAGCCCTAATGACTTTATGCTTGGGGTGTCGATCGCTTTGACAACAAAAAAAACAGCGCCTGATTTATTATTGGTCATCATTACGTTATTGCTATTAACAATAGGTTTAATTATGGTGTACAGTGCGAGTGCAGTGTGGGCGGATTATAAATTTGACGATTCATTTTTCTTTGCGAAACGGCAGCTGCTGTTTGCCGGAATCGGAGTTATCGCTATGTTTTTTATTATGAATGTTGATTATTGGACATGGCGGACTTGGTCTAAAATGTTAATGATTATCTGTTTTTTTCTGCTGCTGCTTGTGCTTATACCAGGCATAGGCATGGAACGGAACGGATCCAGAAGCTGGATCGGCGTCGGCGCGTTCAGTATTCAGCCTTCTGAGTTTATGAAACTTGCGATGATTGCGTTTCTTGCGAAGTTTCTGTCAGAAAAACAAAAAAACATTACATCGTTCAGACGCGGGTTTGTGCCGGCGCTTGGAATTGTTTTTTCGGCATTTCTTATCATTATGTGCCAGCCTGACCTTGGAACGGGGACAGTGATGGTCGGGACTTGTATCGTTATGATTTTTGTCTCAGGAGCACGCATCGCCCACTTTGTCTTTCTCGGGCTGATCGGTCTCAGCGGATTTGCAGCGCTGGTTCTGTCGGCACCGTACCGGATTAAGCGGATTACCTCATATTTAAATCCGTGGGAAGATCCGCTTGGCAGCGGCTTTCAAATCATTCAGTCACTATATGCTGTCGGACCTGGGGGATTGTTTGGAATGGGTCTCGGCCAAAGCAGGCAAAAATTCTTTTACCTGCCGGAGCCGCAGACAGACTTTATCTTTGCGATACTGTCGGAAGAACTGGGCTTTATCGGTGGGTCACTCATTCTGTTATTGTTCAGCGTGCTTTTGTGGAGAGGAATCAGAATCGCACTCGGGGCGCCCGACTTGTACGGCAGCTTTGTTGCTGTCGGCATTATCTCCATGATCGCCATCCAAGTCATGATCAATATTGGCGTTGTCACCGGTCTTATTCCGGTAACCGGCATCACATTGCCATTTCTAAGCTATGGGGGCTCATCTTTGACTTTGATGCTGATGGCTGTAGGCGTGCTGCTGAATGTGAGCCGGTATTCGAGATATTAATACAAATCTTTAACAAGCGCAAAAAATAATTATATAATCATGCTATGAGTGAGAAAACAAAAAGCCAATAACCCTGTCCACAAAACAGGGTTATCGCTATGTTATAGAGAAATAGGGGGAAGAGGTTTATGCGTATTGCAGTTAGCGGAGGCGGCACAGGAGGACATATTTATCCTGCGCTTGCTTTTATTAAAGAGGTGCAGCGACGCCATCCTGATGTGGAATTTTTATATATCGGTACGGAGAACGGCCTTGAGAAAAAAATCGTTGAGCGGGAAAACATTCCGTTTCAATCAATTGAAATTACCGGTTTTAAACGGAAGCTTTCATTTGAAAATGTGAAAACCGTTATGCGCTTCTTCAAAGGTGTTAAAAAAAGCAAATCGTATTTAGCGGATTTTAAACCCGATGCAGTGATCGGGACGGGCGGCTATGTGTGCGGACCTGTAGTATATGCCGCTTCTAAAATGGGGATTCCGACAATTATTCATGAGCAAAACAGCCTGCCGGGCATCACCAATAAGTTTCTTTCTAAATATGTTAATAAAGTAGCGATTTGTTTTGATGAAGCGAAATCGCATTTTCCAAGTGAGAAAGTTGTATTTACGGGAAACCCGAGAGCTTCTGAAGTCGTCTCAATAAAGACGGGCCGGTCATTAGCTGAATTCGGGCTTACAGAAGATAAAAAAACCGTTTTAATCTTCGGCGGAAGCAGAGGCGCCGCGGCGATTAACCGCGCGGTAGTTGAGATGCAGGAAGCGCTGAAAACGAGAGAATACCAAGTGCTGTATATTACGGGAGAAGTCCATTTCGAGAAAGTCATGGGCGAGTTGCAAAGCGCGGGCGGCGCAGCAAGCAATATGGTGACAAAGCCATTTTTGCATCAAATGCCTGAATACTTAAAGTCGATTGATGTGATTGTGGCAAGAGCCGGAGCCACGACGATTGCCGAAATTACGGCGCTCGGAATTCCGAGCGTGCTCATCCCGAGCCCGTACGTCACGGCGAATCATCAAGAGGTCAACGCACAAGCGCTCAGTCAGCATGATGCAGCCATTGTGCTGAAAGAAACCGAACTCAGCGGTGATAAGCTGATCAATGCGCTTGACCGGATTGTATTGGATGAGGATACCCTTAAGGACATGAGTGAGCGGACGAAATCACTCGGCGTACCGGATGCGGCTGCCCGTCTTTACAGTGTGTTGGAAGAACTAAAAAAATAAGAGAAGAGCAAACGGAAATGCGGAGGTTTACGATGGAGAAAGTGATACAAGAATTAAAAGACCGCGAAGTCGGCAAAGTTCTGGAAAACGAACCGCTCGCGAATCATACAACAATGAAAATAGGCGGACCTGCCGACATTTTGGTCATCCCGAATCGTGTGGAAGCCGTAAAAGACATTATGGACATTATTAAAAAGCACGACATCAAATGGACGGTCATCGGCAGAGGATCGAACCTTCTCGTTTTGGATGAAGGGATCAGAGGAGTCGTCATTAAACTGGGTGCAGGTCTTGACCATTTAGAACTGGATGAGGATCAGGTCACTGTCGGCGGGGGCTATTCAGTTGTCCGCCTTGCAACATCAATGAGCAAAAAAGGTTTGTCAGGACTGGAATTTGCGGCTGGCATTCCAGGGTCAATCGGCGGAGCTGTGTATATGAATGCCGGAGCGCACGGTTCTGATATGAGCGAGATTCTTGTGAAAGCCCATATTTTATTTGAGGATGGCACAATTAAGTGGCTGACCAAAGAAGAGATGGAGTTTAGCTACAGGACTTCTGTTTTGCAAAAGAAACGTCCCGGCGTTTGCCTCGAGGCAGTTCTGCAGCTTGAGCAAAAGGATCGTGAAGGCATCGTGCAGCAAATGCAAAACAATAAAGACTACAGAAAGAATACGCAGCCGTATTCAAGTCCTTGTGCCGGAAGCATCTTCAGAAATCCGCTTCCGAACCACGCCGGAAACCTTGTGGAAAAGGCGGGACTAAAAGGGTATCAAATCGGCGGAGCAAAAATATCGGAAATGCACGGGAATTTCATTGTCAACGCCGGCGGTGCATCTGCAAAAGACGTGCTTGACCTTATTGACTATGTGAAGAAGACCATACGTGAACAATACGAGATTGATATGCATACAGAGGTTGAAATCGTCGGCGAAAATCGCTGACTCATTCTCTGACTCAAGCAGTTCATGTGATATACTTTAAGCAAATGACAAACGGCATCATAGTATGCCGTTTGTTTTGGATAAGACAGACTTAACAGCTGTTTCATTTGAATGAGGTGAACAGACAATGAGACCGGATCATGAAAGAGAAAAAATCGTAAATATTGAAGAACGGATTCCCAAAATAAAAGAGCAGCGAAAGCAGAAGGCAAATCGCCGCCTCATTTCGTTTATTCTGCTTTTTTTTGTCATGACACTTATTATTGTGTATTTGCAAACGCCTATCAGCAAAATCTCATCAGTCGCCATTTCCGGCAATGAAAATGTAACGAAACAGGAGATTCTCTCGCTATCGGATATTAAAAACGGTGATACTGAATTCTGGAGTTTGGACAAGAAAAAAACAGAAAAAAAGATCCAGCAAAATAAATTAGTTAAAAAAGCGCAAATTAGCAAATCTCTTCCCAACAAAATCAACATCTCTATCGAAGAATATAAAGCAATTGCTTATTTACAAAAAGACAATGTATATTATGAAGTGCTGGAAAACGGCTCTGTACTGCCGAATGAAGTGACGCCGGACGATGCCGGCCCTATTTTGGTGAACTGGAAGAATGCCAAAAAAAGAATTCAGATGGCTAAGCAGCTGGATGCTTTGTCAGAATCTCTTAAACAGTCGATTTCTGAAATTTACTATACGCCTACGAAAATGGATAATAACCGTATTAAGATGTATATGAATGATGGATATGTGGTCACAGCGTCTCTTAAAACCTTTGCAGACCGTATGAAAACCTATCCTTCTATCATTTCTCAGCTGAAAGGCGATAAAAAAGGGATTATTCATTTAGAAGTCGCTACTTATTTTGAAGAATTTGGCAAAAACAACTCTGATGATAAAAAGGAAGATTAGAATTGAAAGGCAAATCAGCCGTCATCATATCTCTCGTCATGCTCATCGTAGGTTTTCTCATTTCTTTTTCATATCAGCTTACAAAAGATAATAAGAGTACGAATGCTGAGTCAGAAGAGTGGAAAAAAGAATACGCTTTGCGGGACGAGCTGCTAAAACAGGAGAAACAAAATAAAGAACTGAAAAAAGAGCTGTATGAAAAGCAGTCAAAGGTCCGGCAGACAGAGAATAAGCTTAAAAAAGAAAAAACAGAATACTACAATGTGCTGGAAGATGTAGAAAAATACAGAATGTACGTTGGTGAGGTCGGCGTGAAAGGGGAAGGCGTCCAAGTAACGCTGGAAGATGCCTCTTACATACCTGAAGGGGAAAATGTTAACAGCTACATCGTTCATGAGAGCCACATTTTCCAAGTGATGAATGAACTGTTTATCTCAGGAGCGTCAGCCGTTTCGATCAATGGACAGCGGCTGACGCATGATTCTTATATCAAATGCAACGGACCGGTCGTGACAGTCGACGGCGTGCAGCACCCGGCTCCATTTGTCATTTCCGCGATTGGAGATCCTGACGTGCTGATTCCTGCATTAAACATTGCCGGAGGGCTGATAGATCAGCTCGGCATGGACCATATCTCTGTAACGGCCGAGAAAGAAAAGGACATTCAAATGGAGGCACTTCTGAAAAACAAAGAGTGACCGAAAAAGCGGGTGAATATGCTTGAAAACAAAGCCCTCCTTCATAAGTATTACAGTGCTGATGGTGATATTCGGCTTAATGCTGTCAGTGCAGTTTAATTCATTGAAAAAACCCCAAGTGCGTGATACAAGAGACATTTGGGAAATCAGGGAAGAACTTACGGCGGAGCAGAAAAAACAAGAAAGCCTTCTGGCGGAAATAAACAAATATGATAAGCTGCTGAATACGTATGACCAGCAGGAAGAAATGTCAAAAAAAACAGCGGTGAATAATACCCTTCAGAGCTTAAAAAAAACAGCGGGATTAACCGATATAACAGGTAGCGGAATTGCCATCAGCATCAATCCGCTTTTTTCTGAAAGCCTGACAGGTGAGCCGGCCGGAAATCCGCCGCCGGATTTGCTGAAAAAGCTGATCAATGAACTGAATTCCTTTGGTGCTGAACATATTTCAATAAATGACAGAAGAGTCGTCAACAATACCGTGATTCGGGATATTAACGGCACAACAAAAATTGACGGATACAGCCTTGACCATTACCCTCTGACAGTGAAGGTGATCGGCGCCGATGCTGACAAGCTGTACAGCAGGGTGAAGGCGTCTGCCCTTGAGGACATATTTGCCGGTGAAAATTTGGAATTGAAGACAGGCCGAGCAGAGCAAAACATAAAGGTGAAGGCCTATGACAGCGCGATTGAGGTACAGCAGCTGAAACCGCTTAAAGATTAAAAAAGGAGGAGAGTCGTCATGTGGCTGCCGGTTCTTGGACTGTTGCTCGGAATTACAATCGGTCTGATGACAAATTTTACGATACCAAGTGAATACTCAAATTATCTGTCGCTCGCAGTGCTTGCCGCACTCGATACACTGGTAGGCGGAATAAGAGCTCATTTACAAGGTGTCTACGATGAATTGGTATTTGTTTCCGGTTTCTTCTTTAATATTATTCTGGCAATAAGTTTAGCTTTTCTAGGAGTCCATCTTGGTGTAGACTTGTATTTAGCAGGTATTTTCGCATTTGGGGTCAGATTATTTCAGAATATAGCCGTTATCAGAAGAAATCTACTAACAAAATGGACTGTTTCTAAAAAAAATAAAAAAAATGTGATATAAAAGAGGATATACATAGGATATAACGAATATTTTGAGTAAACATAAATGATGAAAAGTCAGATAGAAAGAATATTCGGATGTTATTTTTTGTTACACACTTGTAAAGCCACATTCATTGTATTGTTGTTCTGCAAATAATAGAATAGAAATGATCGAAATGTGAGGAGGTGCCATAGAATGAACAACAATGAACTTTACGTCAGTCTTGACATCGGTACGTCCAATATAAAAGTGATCGTCGGAGAAATGACAGATGATTCCCTTAACATTATCGGTGTGGGAAATGTACCGTCTGAAGGGATAAAAAAAGGCTCAATCGTTGATATAGATGAGACCGTTCATTCTATAAGAAAAGCGTTTGACCAAGCTGAAAGAATGGTAGGTTTTCCGCTTAGAAAAGCTATTGTCGGCGTTAATGGAAATTATATCAATATTCAAGATACGAACGGTGTTGTAGCAGTTTCAAGCGAAAATAAAGAGATCCATACAGAAGACGTTCGCCGCGTAATGGAAGCGGCCCAGGTTGTGTCGATACCGCATGAACAGCTGATTGTTGATGTTATTCCCAGACAGTTTATCGTTGACGGAAGAGATGAAATTACCGATCCGAAAAAAATGCTTGGTGTCCGCTTAGAAGTAGAAGGCACGTTGATTACCGGATCAAAAACCATATTACATAATTTGCTCCGCTGTGTTGAACGCGCCGGTATTGAGATTACAGACATTTGTCTTCAGCCGCTAGCAGCAGGTTCGGCAGCCTTATCAAAAGACGAGAAGAACCTTGGTGTCGCTCTTATTGATATAGGAGGGGGATCAACGACAGTTGCGGTGTTCGAGCAAGGGCATCTCACTGCCACCCATGTGATACCTCTTGGGGGCGAAAACATCACAAAGGATGTCTCGATCGGTTTGAGAACATCTACTGAAGAAGCCGAAAGAGTAAAAAAACAATTTGGGCATGCCTACTATGATGAAGCCTCTGAAGACGAAGTGTTCGAGGTCTCTGTCATCGGGACAAATCAAAAACAAACTTTTACTCAGATGGAAGTGGCAGATATCATTGAGGCGAGAGTCGAAGAGATCCTACAGATCGTTTGCTCCGAGCTTCGCGCCATGGGAATTAACGATCTGCCCGGCGGCTTTGTACTCACGGGAGGCCAAAGCGGAATGCCGGGGGTTCTGTCACTGGCTCAGGACGTTCTGCAAAACAACGTCAGAGTGGCAAGCCCTAATTATATCGGTGTAAGAGACCCCCAATATATGACGGGAGTGGGCTTGATCCAATTCGCTTGCCGGAATGCTAGAATTCAGGGCAGAAGAGTCGGATTCAAAATGCCGGAAGAAGCTGTACAGGAAATCGCAGTCTCAACAGAGGAACAGCATCATCGAAAAGAAGTGCAGCAGCGGCCAAAAGGAAAACAAAAAACACAAGCCGAAAACAACAACAAACAGAGCAAAATGAAAAAAATATTAAGCATGTTTTGGGAATAGATTTATAGTCATTCGGCAGATTAGGAGGATTTAGCATGTTGGAGTTCGAAACAAACATAGACGGCTTAGCATCAATTAAAGTAATCGGAGTAGGAGGCGGCGGAAACAACGCGGTCAACCGAATGATTGAAAATGAAGTGCAAGGAGTAGAGTACATCGCGGTAAATACGGACGCACAAGCTCTTAACCTGTCAAAAGCAGAAGTGAAAATGCAAATCGGCGCAAAGCTGACTCGGGGACTTGGCGCGGGCGCCAATCCTGAAGTCGGAAAAAAAGCCGCAGAAGAAAGCAAGGAACAGATTGAAGAAGCGTTAAAAGGCGCTGACATGGTGTTCGTAACGGCCGGAATGGGCGGCGGAACCGGAACAGGAGCCGCACCGGTTATCGCTCAAATCGCGAAGGATTTAGGCGCGTTAACGGTTGGTGTTGTCACAAGACCGTTTACATTCGAAGGACGGAAAAGACAGCTGCAGGCAGCAGGTGGCATCACATCAATGAAAGAATCAGTTGACACGCTGATTGTCATTCCTAATGACCGTATCTTAGAGATCGTCGACAAAAACACACCAATGCTGGAAGCATTCCGTGAAGCGGATAATGTACTCCGTCAAGGTGTGCAAGGTATATCTGATTTGATCGCCACTCCGGGATTGATCAACCTTGACTTTGCTGATGTGAAAACGATTATGTCCAACAAAGGTTCAGCCCTTATGGGAATCGGTATTGCTACAGGGGAAAGCCGTGCCGCAGAGGCAGCGAAAAAAGCGATTTCCAGCCCTCTTCTTGAAGCAGCAATTGACGGTGCTCAAGGTGTGCTTATGAACATTACAGGCGGAACGAATCTCAGTCTTTATGAGGTACAGGAAGCAGCGGACATTGTCGCTTCTGCGTCTGATCAAGATGTAAATATGATTTTCGGTTCTGTTATTAATGAGAACCTAAAAGATGAAATTGTTGTTACAGTAATCGCAACTGGTTTTATTGAGCAAGAGAAGGACGTTACAAAACAGCAGCGCCCTTCATTAAACCAAAGTATAAAACCACAGAACCAAAGCGTTCCAAAACGCGAGCCGAAACGTGAAGAGCAGCAGCATCAAAACACAGGCCGCCACACTTCACAGCCGGCAGATGATGCACTTGATATTCCTACATTCTTAAGAAACCGTAATAAACGCGGATAAATCAAAAAGACAAAACCATTCGGTTTTGTCTTTTTTTGTACTTTTTTATTAACTCATTTGTAACTCCTCATGTGATCCCCATATTTAAGGTCTTTTTTATTACGTCTTCAGTTGCAATAAAATCAAACAGATCAATTTACCTACAGGTAATTAATGACAATATACTCATTTTCACTTATATGGAAATCTCATGACAGAAAACGACAATATATGTATATGGATTTGTCTACAGTTAACATACAGCAATGATTAGACAAGCTATTTCACATTTAAAGGAGGGTCGACATTTTTTAGACAGGAATTGCAGAAGAAGGGGGATAAAATATTGAGGAAAAAAACGAAAAACAGGCTGGTTAGTACTGTCTTAAGCACTGTAGTAGTGACTTCGCTTTTGTTTCCGGGAGCAGCCGGAGCACAAGGCAGTAAAGAGGCAGCAACTTTAAAGCAAAAGGTCAATTCTGCTGAGTCGATCCAAAATAAAATCTCTAAATCGCTAAAAAGCAGCTTTAAAAAAGATGACAAAGTAACTTTTTTGATCAAACTCAAGGACAAAGCCGATATAAAAAAAGCCGCTAAGGCGGCTGAAAAAAATGCGAAATTAAAGGCGATGTCCGATGCAAAAACAGAGTATCAAAAACGCTCCGCCGTTGTATCTTCACTAAGAATGACAGCTGATGAATCCCAAGCGGATGTAAAGAAATACCTAGAAGAGCAAAAAAGCAAAGGAAACGCAGATGATATCCATTCTTACTATGTTGTAAATGGAATCGCTGTACATGCTTCAAAAGATGTCATGGAAAAAGTGGCGCAATTTCCTGAGGTGGAGAAAGTGCTGCCAAACGAAAAAAGACAGCTGTATAAGTCCTCTTCTGCCCCTTTCAACATGAAAAAAACACAAAAAGCAGTGAAAGCGAATGATGGTGTCGAATGGAACATAGAACAAATCGATGCGCCAAAAGCATGGGATCTTGGCTATGACGGCACAGGAACAGTCGTTGGGTCTATTGATACTGGCGTCGAATGGGATCATCCGGCCCTAAAAGAAAAATACCGAGGTTATCATCCGGAAAATCCTGATCAGCCTGATCATGAGATGAACTGGTTTGATGCTGTATCGGAAGAAGCGGCTCCTTTTGACGATCTTCAGCACGGAACCCATGTGACAGGCACGATGGTCGGTTCCGAACCGGATGGCTCAAATCAAATCGGTGTGGCGCCTGGCGCTAAATGGATAGCGGCGAAAGCATTTTCAGAAGATGGCGGAACAGACGCTGACATATTGGAGGCGGGTGAATGGATGCTGGCTCCTAAAGATGCAGACGGTAATCCGCATCCGGAAATGGCTCCTGATGTCGTCAACAACTCCTGGGGAGGAGGTCCCGGTCTTGACGAATGGTACAGAGACATGGTGAATGCATGGATAGCTGCGGATATTTTCCCGGAATTTTCAGCGGGAAATACAGATCTATTTAACCCGGGCGGTCCTGAGTCAATCGCCAATCCTGCCAATTATCCGGAGGCCTTTGCGACAGGCGCGACCGATATTAATAAAAAGCTTGCTGAATTCTCGCTGCAAGGTCCTTCTCCTTATGATGAAGTCAAGCCGGAAATTTCAGCACCGGGAGTGAACATCCGATCCTCTGTGCCGGGCCAAACATATGAAGGCGGATGGAACGGTACATCAATGGCAGGACCGCACGTTTCAGCTGTAGTCGCCCTTTTAAGGCAGGCGGATGCTTCGATTTCAGTCGATGAAATAGAGGAAGTACTGACAAGCACGGCAGAAACGCTGACTGATTCCGCATTCCCTGACTCACCGAATAACGGCTACGGCCACGGGCTTGTGAATGCATTTGATGCCATCTCAGCCGTGACAGATGGCTTAGGGAAAGCAGAAGGCCAAGTATCTGTTGAGGGAGACGATCAAGAGCCTCCCGCATTTCAGCATGAAGCAGCGGATGAAGCCTATGAAGGAGCCAATCTTCCTCTGTCTGTGACAGCGGAAGACAATGTAAGCGTGACATCTGTTAAGCTTTCCTACAAGCTTGATAAAGGAGAATGGACGACGCTTGCTGCCAAACGCACTAGCGGAGACCATAAGAAAGGAACTTACCAAGCTGACATCCCAAAAATAAGTGGGACATCTTTAAACTATAAATGGACAATTCAAGATTTCGGCGGAAACACCGTTGAATCAGATACCTATGAAGTGGCTGTTAAGCCAAGCATAACAGCTGGTTACAAGCAAGATTTTGAATCGAAGCCGGGCGGATGGTCAAGCTACGGAACCAATAACAACTGGGAATGGGGAGTGCCGGCATCAGGACCTGATGCAGCAGCTTCCGGAGAAAACGTCTACGGTACCAATTTGGCCGGGAAATATGCAAATTCAGCTAATATGAATTTAACAATGCCGCCAATCCAAGTGCCGGACTCGGGAAAATTGTTTCTTCAATTTAAAAGCTGGCACAACATTGAGGAAGATTTTGATTACGGCTATGTGTTCGTTCTTCCTGAAGGGGAAAACGAATGGGTTCAGGCCGGAATATACAATGGACAAACAACAGGCTGGACCGATGAGCAAATTGACTTATCGGCTTACAGCGGACAAAACATCAAAGTAATGTTCAACCTCCAAAGCGATGAAAGCATTGCAAAGGACGGCTGGTACATTGATGATGTTCAGCTGGCAGATGCGTCTTCAGGCAAAACAGCTAAAAAGAACAAACTGGGCGTCCAAAAGCCGACAGAAAAACAAAAGAAAAAAGCGGTAGATCCTAAGAAAGCTGAGCCGGCGGCTAAAACAGCGGTGAAGCAAAGCGGGAAAAAAAGTGATAAGTCGCCAAACCTTCTGCCGCTCAGAGCGCAAGTCAGTGTATTAGAAACCGGAAAATCTACTTACTCTAATGAAACAACAGGGCAATACACGCTTTCACATAAGGCTGGAGACTATACACTTATGGCGGAAGCATACGGTTATCAATCAAAAACGCAAAACATTATCATCCAGGCAGACCAAACTGCGCAGGCAAACTTTACATTAGAAAAATTAAAAACGGGAACCTTAAAAGGCACTGTTGTTAATCATGCAACGGGAGAGCCGGTAAAAGGGGCATCTGTTTATGTTGTGGAGGATGCAGCCATTGAACCGGCTGTGACCAACGAACAAGGTGAATATTCATTAGATGCTTACGAAGGCTCATATACGATAAAGATTGCGGCTAAGGGTTATTACAGCAATGAATTTTCAGTAGATTTGAAAGGGAATGTCACAAAGGAGACAAAGCTCAAACCGTTTGTCGGCTATCCTGGAGAAATCGGCTATGATGACGGAACGGCGGAAAACGCGAATGCCTTTTTCAATGCAGGTAATGGCTGGGCCGTTAAAATGACATTAGCCGATGGGAAAGAAAAAGGCATACTCACTGGCGGTTTATTCAGATTTTGGGATACGGAATGGCCTGAGCCAGGAGGAACAGAATTTAAAGTAGAGGTATTTGATGCGAGCGGAAAAGATGGAGCGCCCGGAAAGAAAATTGCCGGACCGTTTAACGCTGAAGCGCTTCGCAACGGAGAATGGACAAATGTTGACCTAAGTTCGAAAGGGATTATGGTAGATAAGGAATTCTACCTTGTCTATATCCAAGCAAAACAGAATCCTTATGTGCCGGGGCTGGCGAGTGATGAGAACGGTCCGTATTCAGACCGGAACTGGGAGTATTCGGACGGCACTTGGAAAAAATCGGATAAAGAAGGTGGGAACTTTATGATCCGCGCCTTGGTTGATTACGAGCTTCAAGTGCCTGAAATCACATCTCCGGCTGATAAATCATTTACAAATAAAAAGAACGTAACTGTAAAGGGGAAAGCTTCACCCGGCACAACCGTTCATCTCTATAATGGAGATCAAAAAGCAGGAGAAACGAAAGCTGACACGGATGGGACATTCCAAGCAGACATTACTCTCCGAGAGGGAGCAAATACGTTAACCGCGACGGGATCAACGGACAGCGGAACGACAGAACCATCCAGTGTGGTAACAGTCATCCTTGATCAGCAAAAGCCTGAAGTAACAATTGATAATCCAAAGAACGGCGACAAAATCAATAAAGAAGCTTTGACCGTAAAAGGAAAGGCTGAAGATGACAATCTGGAATGGGTAAAAGTTAACGGCAAAAAAGCAACGATCTCAGACGGAATGTATTCAGCCCGCATTCTATTAGAAAATGGCAGCAACGAAGTGAAAGTCACCGCTTCTGATGCAGCAGGCAATAAAACAACCAAAAAAGTTGTTGTTGACGTGAACTATGATCAGCCGGTCATTACTGGCTTAGTACCTGGGCAGGATAAAACGTTAAAAGCCGGTGAATCGGTGAAAATTGCATTTTCGAGTGCAAAGGATTTAGATGCGACATTTGTTATTAGAATGCCGCTGACGAATGCAAGAGCAAGTGTCCAAAACGCGACAGAACTGCCATTAAGAGAAATTTCTCCGGGGCAATATGAAGGATACTGGACGGCGACTTCTTCTATTAAAGCAAATGGCGCCAAAGTTGAAGTGATTGTAAGAGACGATTATGGCAATGAAACGAGACAAGTTGCCAAAGGTAAACTTTATATTAATGAAGAAAAATAATCATGAAATGCTGCCGTCATAGGCAGCGTTTTTTATTTAGATAGCCATCCTCCGCAATTAAACATTCCAATTCCGCATTCTCGACAAATTAAGCATATATCCCTTAAAAATTGTATTTCTCTCTCAACATTAATTGACAGACTTTCCCACAGAGCTTGCTTTATACTTATGAAACAAGAGAAGAAAACAGCGTTGTGAAAGATAAGAGAAGAAAGGGGTCAGATGTGAAAATCTATTTAGATGTCATTTGGCTGTTGAACTTTTGTTTTGATTCTCTTTTGCTTTTGCTGACGGCGTTTATCTTAAAACGCCACGTAAAAAAAAGAAGAGTGATATTCGGGGCCTTTATCGGTTCCAGTATCGTGCTTTTCATGTTTACTCCAATTTCGCCGTTTGTAGAGCATCCTGCAGGTAAATTGGCTTTTTCGGTTGTGATTGTGCTTGTTACTTTTGGATTTAAACGATTTCGATTTTTCTTTCAGAATTTGTTTTCCTTTTATTTCGCGACATTTCTAATGGGAGGAGGAATTATCGGCGCCCACTCTTTATTACAGACAAGGTCGGTTATGCAGCACGGTGTTATGATTACAAATCAAACCGGTTTTGGCGATCCTGTCAGCTGGATGTTTATAGTGGCCGGATTTCCCGCGATATGGTTTTTTTCTAAGAAAAGAATCGAGGATATTGAGACAAAGACGATTCAATATGAGGAGCGTGTCAGACTTCAAGCGGATATAGGAGGACAAACGCTTCACGCTAAAGGGCTTGTTGATTCAGGAAACCAGCTGTACGATCCGCTGACGAAAACACCTGTCATGATTATTCATATTGATAAGCTGGAACCTATATTTGGAGAGAAGGAGACACATTTGATCCGAAGCTTCAGCCCGCTTGAAGTCATTGATCAGTTTGATGATTCATTCCGCTATTTAGATAAAATCAGGCTCATTCCTTATCGGGGCGTGGGGCAGGATAATCAATTTTTATTATGCCTGAAGCCTGATCATGTCACCATCTATACGAAAGATGAAATGATCGCTGCGGACAAATGCTTAATCGGCATCAGCACCGCCGTTCTGTCGGCTGACGGAGAATTCGACGCGATCATTCATCCGAAAATGCTGTCAGGCAAGGCTGTTAAGCATGTATCGTGATGTTCTTAAATGTCCGTTATTTATCATACTCGAGAAGCGAGGCATTTAGAAGGGAGAGGAAGATGAAAAAACTAAAATTAAGGTTGACGTATCTTTGGTATAAATTGCTGATGAAACTTGGTTTAAAAAGCGATGAAGTGTACTATATCGGAGGAAGTGAAGCACTGCCGCCGCCATTGTCTAAGGATGAAGAACAGGTTCTACTGCTGAAGCTGCCGAGCGGTGATCAGGCGGCTCGCGCAATTTTAATTGAACGCAATTTGCGTCTGGTGGTTTATATTGCCCGGAAATTTGAAAATACCGGAATCAATATTGAAGATTTAATCAGCATCGGGACCATAGGTTTAATCAAAGCTGTTAACACCTTTAATCCAGAAAAAAAGATCAAGCTGGCTACATATGCCTCAAGATGTATAGAAAATGAAATTTTAATGTATTTAAGAAGAAATAACAAAATCCGTTCAGAAGTGTCTTTTGATGAACCGCTTAACATTGATTGGGATGGCAATGAGCTTTTGCTTTCAGACGTACTCGGAACGGATGATGATATCATCACGAAGGATATTGAAGCGAATGTTGATAAGAAGCTTCTGAAAAAAGCGCTTGAACAGCTAAACGACAGAGAAAAACAAATTATGGAACTCCGTTTTGGCCTTGTCGGAGAGGAAGAAAAAACGCAAAAGGATGTAGCGGATATGATGGGAATATCCCAATCCTACATTTCGCGCTTAGAAAAAAGAATCATCAAAAGGCTGAGGAAAGAGTTTAACAAAATGGTGTAAAAAAATTTTAAAACGCAACCCTTGATTTTACAGGGTTTTCCTAATCAACTGTATTTTTCTGCCTGATCATCGTGCATATTTTTCCCACCCAAGGAGATACTTAACTTTGTACAGCAGCTCCTGTAGGGAGGGAAAAAAGTGTCGAGAAATAAAGTCGAAATCTGCGGGGTGGATACCTCCAAATTACCCGTACTCAAGAATGAAGAAATGAGAAAGCTGTTCAGGCAATTACAGGATGAAGGCGACGATTCAGCGAGAGAAAAGCTTGTTAACGGTAACCTGCGCCTTGTCTTAAGCGTCATTCAAAGATTTAACAACAGAGGAGAATATGTTGATGACTTATTTCAGGTCGGCTGCATCGGACTAATGAAATCCATTGATAATTTTGATCTAAGCCATAATGTTAAGTTTTCAACATATGCTGTACCGATGATTATCGGAGAAATCCGCAGGTATTTACGCGATAACAACCCGATACGCGTCTCGCGGTCGCTGCGGGATATCGCATACAAGGCGCTTCAGGTAAGAGAACGGTTGATCAGTGAGACAAGCAAGGAGCCGACAGCAGAGGATATCGCCAAAGTTCTTGAAGTACCGCATGAAGAAATTGTGTTTGCGCTGGATGCCATCCAAGATCCGGTTTCTCTCTTTGAACCGATTTATAATGACGGCGGGGATCCGATTTATGTCATGGACCAAATCAGTGACGAGCGCAATAAAGATACACAATGGATTGAAGAACTCGCTTTAAAAGAAGGCATGAGAAGACTGAACGACAGGGAAAAAATGATTTTAAGAAAACGCTTCTTCCAAGGGAAAACACAAATGGAAGTAGCAGAAGAAATTGGCATTTCCCAAGCGCAGGTTTCGAGGCTTGAAAAGGCGGCAATCAAACAAATGAATAAGAACATTCATCAATAATGGGCATGATGAAGCCTTTAAAGCAAACCCTTGCTTTAAAGGCTTTTTATATTGGGGAGCCTAGGCAGTTTACGTTTCGGAAAAAGTAAGGTATCCTAGTTCGTACAAAGTTTCATGAAAATTGAAACAGTTCAGCGGTTTTGTGAAAAGGAGGACCATAATGATTTTACAGCTTGACCGCGTGTCGTTAAAACGAAGCGGGAAATGGATTCTAAAAGATATAGAGTGGAAAGTGCAGCAAAACGAAAATTGGGTGCTTTACGGCTTAAACGGCGCGGGAAAAACGGCACTCTTAAATATGCTTTGCTCTTATTATTTTCCCACTTCTGGAGACATGCAGGTGCTTGGGCATGAGTTTGGAAAAACTGAGCTTGGTGATAAGCTCAGACGGAAAATCGGACTGGTGTCTGCCGGCCTTCAGCAAAAATTGTACCCGGCAGATTCAGCATTTGAAATTGCGCTTAGCGGGGCGTATGCTTCAATTGGCTTATATGAAACACCGAGTAAAGAAATCAGAGAAAAAGCTATCAATCTTTTAAAAGATTTGGGAGCCATCAGCTATGCGGACCGCCGTTATGAAACGCTCTCTCAAGGAGAAAAACAAAGGGCGCTGATCGCGAGAGCGCTTATGGCGGACCCTGAACTGTTAATATTGGACGAACCGGTGACAGGCCTTGATTTTATGGCGCGGGAAAACCTGTTAGACACGATTACATACATCGCAGGAAAAGAAAATGCTCCGTCGATTCTGTATGTGACTCATCATGCGGAAGAAATTTTGCCTGTATTCGATAAAGCCCTTCTATTAAAAGAAGGAGAGGTATTTGCAGCAGGCGATATAAAGGAAATGCTTTCTGACGATTTACTTTCATCATTTTTCGATATGCCGATCAACGTATTATGGAATAATGGCCGTCCGTTTTTAACAAGAGCCAAACAAACCACAAATGCCTGATAATTAAATATATTCATCCTAGGGGTGCTTATCTTTGAGCTGAGAGAGACGCGTGTCTCAACCCTGATTGACCTGATCTGGATCATGCCAGCGGAGGGAAGCGGTGAAAAAAAGCGGAGTACGCAGCACGTGTGCGCTCCGCTGCTTTCATGAGCCGTTTCATATAGAATGAAGCGGTTTTTTATATGACAAAAAAGGAGCGAATGACATTGAATAAACAAATAGATGCTTTATTGCAAAAGGCCGAGGAACAAAAGAATGAACTGATTGAGCTTGCGAAAACATTAATTTCTTTTCAAACACCGGCGCCGCCGGCCAGAAACACAGACAAAATTCAATCGTGGATTGCCGGGTTCTTGAATGAAATGGGCTTTTCTATTGATAAGTGGGAGGTTTATCCGGGAGACCCCAATGTAGTGGGAGTTTTAAAAGGGACAGATTCAGGCAGCCATCAAAGTTTAATTATTAACGGGCATGTGGATGTGGCTGAGGTGGATGAAGAAGGCTGGGAGCATGACCCGTTTCATCCTGTTGAAAAAAACGGCTGTTTGATTGGCAGAGGTGCAGCTGATATGAAGGGCGGGATGGCGAGTGTGCTTTTCGCTTTGAAATTGATTCGTGAAGCGGGGATTGATCTGCCGGGAGATGTGATTTTACAATCTGTCATCGGTGAAGAAGTAGGAGAGGCCGGCACTCTGGAGTGCTGCAAACGAGGTTACCGTGCCGATTTTGCCGTTGTTGCTGATACAAGTGATCTGCATATTCAAGGGCAAGGGGGCGTCATCACGGGGTGGATTGAATTGAAAAGCCGCCAAACCTTCCATGACGGCACAAGGCGGAACATGATTCATGCGGGCGGAGGAACTTTTGGGGCTAGCGCAATCGAAAAAATGGCTAAAATCATACACGGACTTGGCGAGCTGGAGCGCCACTGGGCGATTATGAAAAGCTATCCCGGCTTTAAGGCTGGCACGAACACGATCAATCCGGCTGTAATAGAAGGCGGAAGACACGCGGCTTTTATCGCGGATGAATGCCGTTTATGGATCACCGTGCATTTTTATCCGAATGAAACGCATGAGGAAGTAGCGGCGGAGATAGAGGATCATATTAATCGATTGAGTGATAGTGATGTGTGGCTGAGAGAAAATCGACCTGTCTTTACGTGGGGAGGCTCTTCCATGATAGAAGACAGAGGAGAAATTTTTCCCGCTCTTGAAGTTGACCCGCACCATCCCGCTGTTTCAGAACTTACAGCTTCACACCGGCATATTAAACAAACAAATCCGGTTATAGATGTTTCCCAGTCAGTAACTGATGGCGGCTGGCTTTACAACGCAGGAATTCCGAGCGTCATTTACGGTCCTGGAGATTTGCATAATGCCCATGCCGTAAATGAAGAAGTCTCAATTGATCAGCTCGTTGATTATACGAAGATTATGCTCAGCTTTATTATCAAATGGTGCAGCACCCGCAAAGAACAATGAAATTTACACGTGCTTGACAAGGTTCAGCCATCCCGTTCATATAATAAGAAAAAGAACGGACAAAGGACGTGATGGAATGATCAGCATTTCTGAATTTCAGGTAAAGGATGTTGTGAATGTATCTAACGGCAAAAAATTAGGAAGCATCGGTGACATCGACATAAACGTCACCACTGGAAAAATTCAAGCCATCATTCTTGGCGGAAATGGAAAAGTGCTTGGTTTTTTCGGAAAAGAAGAGGAAATGATCATTCCTTGGCGAAATATAGTTAAAATCGGGGAAGATGTCATCCTGGTTCGTTTGAGTGAACCGAAAGACTGAACGCTTTTGCGGCGCTTTTTCTGTTAAATGCCGGAAAACCCGCTTCCTTCCGGCACATTTATTCATTAAATTTGAAAAACGCCGCTAAACGAATGCATAAAGATGTGGTAAAATAAGTGGGAAATTACACATTTCAATAATGTTTGTCGAAAGGTTGGATCATCATGAATACATACCACCCATTCAGTCTCACCACCCCCTCGACACTCATGATACAAGACTGGAATCAAACGAATCAAAAAAACGCAAAGATCATTGCCGGATTTACAACGAAAAACGGCGGTGTCAGCAAGCCGCCTTTTGAATCGTTAAATACAGGATTGCATGTTCATGACAAAGATGCAGATGTTGTTAAAAACCGAAAAAAAATCGCCGGGTTGTTTGATACTGATTTACAATCATGGGTATTTGCCGATCAGACCCATGAACATCATGTCCGAAAAGTAACGCATAAAGACGGCGGAAAAGGGGCTCGCGAGTACTCATCCGCTTTTAAAGCAACGGACGGGCTCTATACAACTGAAAAGAATGTATTTATGGCTTTATGCTTTGCCGATTGTGTGCCTCTGTTTTTTTATGACCCGGTCAGATCGCTTGTCGGGATCGCCCATGCCGGGTGGAAAGGGACTGTGAAACAGATCGGCCGGGAAATGGTCAAACGCTGGACAGATGAGGAAGGCTCCCGGTTATCGGATATACAGGCTGTCATCGGCCCGTCTATCAGCGCCGGCTGCTATACGGTTGATGACCGTGTCATCACTGAAGTCAACGCGCTCCCTTTTTCCGCGGAACACGCCGTGAATGAGACGGGACCGGGGCAGTACCAGCTCGATTTGAAGGAATTAAACAGACTGATTCTTATAGAAAGCGGCATCAGTAATGAAAATCTTTCAGTGAGCGGGTTATGCACCGAAAAAGAACACCCGCTGTTCTTTTCTCACCGCCGGGATCAGGGAAAAACGGGACGGATGATGTCCTTTATCGGAATGAAGGAGGCATAAAAGATCTTGCGTGTAATCGACAATTTACGACATATAAACGAACGAATAAACGAAGCATGTAACAGATCGGGCCGCTGCTCCGATGAAGTTACAATTATCGCAGTCACTAAATATGTGTCAGCTGAAAGAGCGCAGGAAGCGGTGGATGCAGGCATTTCAAGCCTGGGCGAAAACCGTGATGCCGAACTGCTTCGCAAGCAGGATATTGTAAAAGGTAATCCGGATTGGCATTTTATCGGCAGCCTTCAGTCAAGGAAGGTGAAAGCTGTCGTCAATAACGTGTCACATATTCATTCCTTAGACAGACTGTCATTAGCTAATGAAATTGAAAAACGCGCAACAGGGCCTGTACGCTGTTTTGTGCAGGTCAATACGTCGCTTGAACCGTCCAAGCACGGAATGAAACAAGAAGAAGTCATCCCTCTGGTTCAGGAGCTGGCCGGCTTTGAACATATCATCGTGGCCGGTTTGATGACAATGGCTCCGCTGACTGAGGATACAGAAAAGATTAGAAGCTGTTTTCGGTCGCTTCGCGAACTCCGCGACCAAGTTCAAAAGCTTAAACAGCCGAATGCTCCGTGTACGGAACTGTCGATGGGCATGTCAAATGATTTTGAAATTGCCATAGAAGAAGGCGCGACTTATATTAGAATCGGCTCATCGTTAGTCGGAAATGAAACAGGGGGTGTACAGCAATGAGCATGAAAAATAAATTTAAAAGCTTTTTCTCGATGGATGATGAAGAATACGAATATGAATATATTGATACAGAGCAGGATACACATGAAGAACAAGACCAAAAAGAAAAGCAGGCTTATCCTAATAAGACTGCCGGCAAACAAAATGTGGTAAGCTTGCAAAGTGTCCAGAAATCCTCTAAAGTAGTGTTGAGTGAGCCCCGTGTCTACGCGGAGGCGCAGGAAATAGCTGATCATTTAAAAAACAGACGCGCAGTTGTCGTCAACCTGCAGCGAATTCAGCATGACCAGGCGAAAAGGATTGTTGATTTTTTAAGCGGGACGGTTTATGCCATCGGCGGCGATATTCAAAGAATCGGATCGGATATTTTCCTTTGCACGCCTGACAATGTAGATGTATCAGGGACGATTTCTGAGCTTATGTCTGAAGACGAACATCAGAGGTGGTAAAGCGCAGATGATCCTTTATCAAATTTTTTCAGTTTTAAGCTTATTAATATCTGTTTATTCATGGGCTCTGATCATTTATATTTTCATGTCCTGGGTTCCGAATGCGAGGGAATCTTCAATCGGACGATTTTTAGCGAATATTTGCGAGCCGTATCTTGAACCATTCAGAAAAATCATTCCCCCGATTGCTATGCTGGATATCTCTCCGATCGTGGCGATTATTGTGCTGCGATTTGCGACCGGCGGCTTATGGGGTCTTTACAGAATGATTGCAATGTATACGTAAGCGACAGTTTGATAGAGGCTTGGCAGCAGCCAAGCCTCTTTACATAGAAGGGAAAGACGATGAGCGATATTTATCAGCATTTCAGAAAAGAGGAGCAGCCTTTTATTGATCAGGCGCTTGAATGGAAAAGAATCGTCCAGGAGCAGTACAGGATGAAACTGACCGATTTTTTGGATCCGCGTGAGCAGGTTATCGTAGCCTCTGTTATAGGACAAGCAGATTCTGTAGGGCTCGCCTTGTTCGGCGGCTATGACGGAGCTGAACGGAAAAGGGCTCTTTTATACCCTGATTATGCAAATCCGGAGGAAGCGGATTTTGGCCTGCAAGCGTTTGAGGTCCACTATCCCGAGAAATTTGTCAGCATTGATCATCGGTCCTTGCTGGGCTCTTTAATGGGAATTGGCTTAAAGCGGCAAAAGTTTGGGGATTTGGTGTTTGCAGAGTCGGCTGTGCAATTGATCGTCACGGCTGAAACGGCGGATTTTGTCGCAGGTCAGCTCACCCAGGCGGGCAAGGCCAAAGTCAATCTTGAGAAAATTAGTTTGTCAGACCTTCAAATCCCCGCTCGTGATGTCGAAATAAGGGATGACACAGTTTCTTCTTTAAGGCTCGATGCCGTTTGCGCTTCAATGAGCAGGCAGTCACGGCAAAAAGCGCTGACACTTGTGAAAAACGGCCTGGTCAAGGTGAATTGGAAGGTAGTCGAAGACCCATCCTATCAGCTGGCGGAGGGAGATATGCTTTCCATCAGAGGATTCGGCCGATCCAGTTTAACCAAAATTGAAGGAAAAACGAAAAAAGACAAATGGAGAGTCACATTTGAAAAACAAAAATGAGTCGATTTTTCAGTTTTTTTCTCCATCTGTGCGAAATTTGCTTTATAATGTGAACTAGATAACTGTACTGAAATGTAAAAATGGAGGTGGCATTATGCCATTAACGCCAAATGATATCCACAACAAGACTTTTACAAAAAGTTTTCGCGGATATGACGAAGATGAAGTAAATGAATTCCTCATGCAAGTCAGAAAAGATTATGAAATTGTTCTCCGTAAAAAAACGGAACTTGAAGCAAAAGTAAACGAGCTTGATGAACGAATCGGGCACTTTGCGAATATTGAAGAAACGCTTAATAAATCTATCCTGGTTGCTCAAGAAGCAGCGGAAGATGTAAAGCGCAATTCACAGAAAGAAGCAAAGCTGATCGTTCGGGAAGCAGAAAAAAACGCAGATCGCATTATCAACGAATCTTTGTCAAAATCAAGAAAAATCGCTATGGAAATCGAAGAGCTGAAAAAGCAGTCTAAAGTGTTCAGAACACGTTTCCAAATGCTGATCGAAGCCCAGCTTGACCTTCTGAAGAACGATGATTGGGATCATCTTCTTGAATACGAAGTGGACGCGGTGTTTGAGGAAAAGGAATAATTCTCTGATTTTCTTGACATTTTCTCAGCTTGTCGAATATAATACGTTCATAAATTCAGATGAAAAGACGATTGAAAGGGACAGTCATGTTTCAATTTGGCTTTTGAAGCGACTCGGGGATGGTGTAAGCCTGAGACAGCCGGAGACATGTAGATCAGCCCTTAAGTTTCCTTTCTGAACTGACAGTAAGAAAGGACGTTCCATCACGTTACGATGCTCGAGAGGAAGAAGCGTGTGTTTCCCGTTTCTTCTAAAAGGGTGGTACCGCGAGATAAGCTTTCTCGTCCCTTATGGGATGAGAGGGCTTTTTTTATTTTCTGAAAAATTTGTTTCATGGAGGAATGGAAATGGATTACAAAGATACGCTCTTGATGCCAAAGACAGATTTCCCGATGAGAGGGAATTTGCCAAACCGCGAACCTGAGATGCAAAAACAATGGGAAGAACAGGACATTTACCGTCTTGTACAAGAACGGACAAAGGATCGTCCGAAATTTGTTTTGCATGACGGACCTCCGTACGCAAACGGCGATATTCATATGGGCCACGCCCTCAATAAAATCTTGAAAGATTTTATCGTCCGTTATAAATCAATGAGCGGCTACAATGCGCCTTACGTACCCGGATGGGATACACACGGTCTGCCGATCGAAACGGCGTTAACGAAAAACAAAAAAGTAAAGCGTAAGGAAATGTCAGTTGCTGAATTCCGAAAGCTGTGTGAAGAATACGCTTGGCAGCAAATTGAAGGCCAACGTGAGCAATTCAAACGTCTCGGAGTCCGCGGCGACTGGGAAAACCCATATGTAACGTTAAAACCGGAATACGAAGCACAGCAGATCCGTGTTTTTGGCGAGATGGCGAAACGCGGCTACATTTATAAAGGACTGAAACCGGTTAACTGGTCACCTTCTAGTGAATCGGCTTTGGCTGAAGCGGAGATCGAATATCAAGATAAACGCTCTGCATCTATTTACGTTGCTTTTGCTGTAAAAGACGGAAAAGGCGTGCTTGAAAACGGAGAGCGCATCATCATTTGGACAACAACGCCTTGGACGATCCCGGCAAACCTTGGGATTTCGGTGCATCCTGATCTTGAATACAGCGTGATTTCAGTCGGTGGCGACCGTTTTGTCGCAGCAAGTGCGTTGGTTGAAAATGTAGCTTCGGCTTGCGGCTTTGAACAGTATGAAGTCTTAAAGACGTTGAAAGGTAAAGAACTCGAGAATATTGTTGCGGAACACCCGCTTTATGGCAGAGATTCTCTCGTTATGCTTGGTGACCACGTGACGACAGATGCTGGAACAGGCTGTGTTCATACAGCGCCGGGTCACGGGGAAGATGACTTTATCGTTGGCCAAAAATACGGCTTAGACGTGCTTTGCCCGGTTGATGAAAAAGGTGTTATGACAAGTGAAGCGCCTGGTTTTGAAGGTATGTTCTATGATGATGCAAACAAAGCAATCACTCAGCAGCTTGAAGAAAAAGGCGCGTTAATGAATCTTGAATTCATTACGCACTCTTATCCGCATGATTGGAGAACGAAAAAACCGACAATCTTCAGAGCGACCGCGCAATGGTTTGCGTCCATTAAAGATTTCAGAACAGACCTGCTTGACGCGATTAAAGAAACAAAATGGGTTCCTGAATGGGGCGAACAGCGCTTGCACAATATGGTTCGTGACCGCGGAGACTGGTGTATTTCCAGACAGCGCGCATGGGGCGTTCCGATCCCGGTATTCTATGCTGAAAATGGCGAGCCGATCATTACAGATGAAACAATCGAGCATGTATCCGCACTATTCAGAGAGCACGGTTCTAACATTTGGTTTGAAAAAGAAGCGAAAGATCTTCTTCCAGAAGGGTTTACACACCCTGGCAGCCCGAACGGCAAGTTTACCAAAGAACAGGATATTATGGATGTTTGGTTTGATTCAGGTTCCTCCCATCAGGCGGTGCTTGAAGAACGCGACGATCTTGTCCGTCCGGCTGACCTTTACCTTGAAGGCTCAGACCAATATCGCGGCTGGTTCAACTCATCGCTTTCAACCGCAGTTGCCGTAACAGGCCAATCGCCTTACAAAGGTGTTTTGAGCCATGGATTTGCTCTTGACGGAGAAGGCCGCAAGATGAGTAAATCAATCGGAAACGTCGTAGTTCCTGCAAAAGTAATGAAGCAGCTTGGAGCCGATATTTTAAGATTATGGGTATCTTCTGTCGATTATCAGGCTGACGTTCGTGTATCTGACGCGATCTTAAAGCAAGTCGCCGAAGTATACAGAAAAATCCGCAACACGTTCCGTTTCCTGCATGGCAACCTGTTTGATTTCGACCCGAAAGCCAATGCCGTTGCTGTAGAAGATCTTCGTGAAGTGGACCAATACATCTTGGTGAAACTGAACAAACTGATTGATAAAGTGAAAAAAGCGTACGATGAATATGAATTTGCGGTCGTTTATCACAGTATCCATAATTTCTGTACCGTAGAATTAAGTTCATTCTACCTAGACTTTGCAAAAGACGTCGTCTACATTGAGCATGCAGATCATCCGGACAGACGGAGCATGCAGACGGTTTTCTATGAAACCCTTCTTGCATTAGCGAAGCTGACTGCGCCGATTTTGCCGCATACGACAGACGAATTATGGGCGCACCTCACATTTGTCGAGGAACAGAGCGTTCAGCTGACTGATATGCCGGAAGCTGTCGCAATTCCTAATGGTGAAGCGGTAGAAGAAAAATTTGACCGTTTTATGGAACTGCGGAATGATGTCTTAAAAGCGCTTGAAACAGCCCGGAATGAAAAGATAATCGGCAAGTCAATGGAAGCCAGTTTGACACTTTATCCGAATAAAGCTTCACAAGAACTATTGTCTGCGATCAAAGAGGATGTGAAACAGCTGTTTATCGTTTCTGAACTGACGATCAGTGAACAGGAAGCGCCGGCTGATGCTCAGAGCTTTGACTCAGGCAAAATCGTCGTAGAAAAAGCAGAGGGTGAAATGTGTGAACGGTCCCGCGTCATCTCAAAAGATGTGGGCGCCAATCCGAAATACCCAACATTATCGCTCCGCAATGCGGAAATTGTTGAAAAGTACTATCAGAAATAATCAGTCAAAACGTCCGGCGCATGCCGGGCGTTTTTTGTATACCAAAGCTGACATGGATTAGAACGAAAGGAAAAATCTTATGTGCTTCATTTGAAGGCTCCCGGGCAACAATATAGGTATTACGTTATGAGCAGGAGTTGTGATGGATGAATGATCAGCTGACCGCAATTTATACGGAACTTCTTCTGATGAAAGAAGAATTACAGACAAGATTATTTGAGTATTCTTGCTTTCAGGTTTCTGCAGCCGCCGAATCCCCAATCAATGATAATCAAAAAGCAACTCTGATCTACCACATTAAAGAAGAACTGCAAGATGTCCTTCTCGCCTTGTCAAAATTCGAGTCAGGAACGTTTGGCTGCTGTGAAGCGACAGGGGCACCGATCCCGCTTTCTAAACTGGCTGTTCTTCCCACAGCCCGAACAGCAGACGACTTTCTTTATTCTGTCCAATTTGAAAAAAAAACGCTGCCGCTATGGAAAGCAAGTGATATAGAATATGATCAGGCGCTGTATGAATAACAGCGCCTAAAAAATCGCACAAATCTTACAACAATCAATTCAGCACGCTCACAGCGCCTGATGGCAAGCGGATATTCCTTTACTCCTGGGCTTTTTATTGATAAAATGCATAAAGGATTAAAGTAACCGGACAATGGAGGAACGTTTGTGCTGTATTACGTTATCGCACTTCTTATTATCTTAGCCGATCAATTGACAAAATGGCTTGTCGTGAAAAATATGGAACTCGGGCAGAGCGTCCCGGTGATTGATCATGTGTTCTATATTACATCCCACCGCAATACGGGGGCCGCTTGGGGCATTTTAGCCGGTCAGATGTGGTTTTTTTATTTAATCACGGTTGCAGTTATTATCGGGATTGTTTATTACATACAGCGCTATACCAAGGGGCAGAAGCTTCTCGGCATTTCTCTCGGATTAATGCTTGGGGGAGCAATCGGCAATTTTATTGACCGGGCCGTCAGACAAGAAGTCGTGGATTTCATTCATGTCATCATCGTAAATTACAATTATCCTATTTTTAATATCGCAGATTCCTCTTTGTGTGTCGGCGTTGTGCTTTTATTTATACAAATGCTGTTAGACAGCGGGAAAAAGAAGAAGGAGCAATAGCATGGATCAATTTGAGATAACCGCTTTGCCGGAACAAAAGAGTGAGCGGATTGATAAATTTCTGGCTTCTGCTGAGAAAGACTGGTCGAGAACCCAGGTTCAGCAATGGGTAAAGGATGGGCATATCAAAGTCAACGGCAGCCCGGTGAAAGCCAATTATAAGATGCAGCCTGGTGATCAGGTGAAGGTTACGGTGCCGGAGCCGGAAGCGCTTGATGTGCTTGCTGAGCCGATGGACCTGGACATTTATTATGAGGATCAGGATGTTCTGGTTGTAAACAAACCGAGGGGGATGGTCGTGCATCCGGCCCCGGGCCACGTAACGGGAACACTTGTAAATGGACTGATGGCGCACTGTAAAGACCTTTCGGGAATTAACGGTGTGATGCGTCCGGGAATTGTTCACCGCATTGATAAGGACACTTCAGGTTTATTAATGGTTGCAAAAAACGATATGGCGCATGAATCACTTGTGAATCAGCTGGTTCATAAAACAGTTACCCGCAAGTATATGGCTGTTGTTCACGGAATTATATCGCATGATGACGGGACGATTGATGCACCTATCGGAAGAGACAAAAAGGACCGCCAAAGCATGACGGTCGTGCGGGAAGGCAAAAATGCCGTTACCCATTTTCATGTCCTTGAACGCTTTCAGGATTTTACCTTGGTGGAGTGCCAGCTTGAAACGGGCAGAACCCATCAAATTCGCGTTCATATGAAATATATCGGTTTTCCTTTAGCGGGAGACCCAAAATACGGACCGAGAAAAACAATTGACTTTAACGGTCAGGCTCTCCATGCGGGTATTTTAGGTTTCCAGCACCCAAGAACAGACAAATACATTGAATTTGAAGCGCCGCTTCCGGATGATATGACGAAACTTATCGAAAATTTAAGGAAAAGTCATTGACAGTTGAATTCTTTTCTGAAATAATAAACGAAGTTGAATAGATTCTTTAACACAGTCCAGAGAGGCTGAGAAGGATAACGGATAGGTCAGGATGCGTGTATCATCACGCAGTTTGCCCTTAAACCCCTCTCTGCCCTGGCAAGAGGGGTTTTTTAATGAATTGTGAGGTGTCTGCAAATGAATCAGAAAGCTGTTATTCTTGATGAACAGGCGATAAGACGAGCCTTGACAAGAATCGCCCATGAAATGATTGAACGCAATAAAGGAATGAATAACTGTATTCTTGTCGGCATTAAGACAAGAGGCATTTACTTAGCGAAGCGCCTCGCCGAACGAATCGAACAGATAGAAGGAAACGCTGTGACAGTCGGGGAAATTGATATTACGCTGTATCGCGATGACTTATCAAAAAAAACGAGCAATGAAGAGCCGCTTGTCAAAGGGGCCGACATACCGATTGATATTACGGATCAAAAAGTGATCGTTGTCGATGATGTGCTGTATACAGGAAGAACCGTCAGAGCAGCGATGGACGCGCTTGTTGATGTAGGCCGGCCGTCTTCCGTCCAGCTCGCCGTGCTGGTAGACAGAGGGCATAGAGAGCTGCCGATCCGAGCTGATTATATCGGCAAAAATATTCCGACCTCAAAGGCTGAAAAGGTTATGGTACAGCTCCATGAAGTCGACGAAACAGACCTTGTAGCCATTTATGAAAATGAATAGCATACCTTTTTAAATGCAATCCAGTGAGTTTGCAAAGAGGTGTAAACAAAGCCGAACGACGAAAGCGGCCGGCTTTGTATACCTCTTTGCGCAAAAAAAGCAAAGAGGTTTTTTAATATAAAGAATTTGAGTCATCCTACAACGAAGGCTTCTATCAGGAGGAAATTGTCATGAGTAAGAAAAAAGTAAACTTAAGCGTTAGGGATGTACCAAAACCTTTTTCATGGCTGACTTTCAGCCTGCAGCACTTGTTTGCGATGTTCGGTTCCACTATACTTGTGCCGAAGCTTGTCGGAATGAGCCCGGCAGTCGCGCTGGTCACGAGCGGAATTGGAACGCTTGCATATCTGCTGATTACGAAGGGACAAATACCGGCTTATCTCGGTTCATCCTTCGCTTTTATTTCACCGATTATACTGGTGAAAGCAACGGGCGGGCCGGGCGCAGCAATGGTCGGCGCCTTCTTGGCGGGAATTGTGTACGGACTGATTGCCTTGATGATCCGACAGCTCGGAACCGGCTGGCTTATGAAGCTTCTCCCTCCTGTGGTCGTCGGACCTGTCATCATCGTCATTGGGCTTGGCCTTGCCGGCACGGCGGTAAACATGGCAATGTATGCTGATCCGAACGCAAGTGAACTTCAATACAGCTTAAAGCATTTCAGTGTAGCTGGCGTCACCTTGGGGATCACTATCATATGCGCCATCTACCTAAGGGGATTCCTTAGCCTGATTCCTGTGCTGATCGGAATTATCGGCGGATATTTGTTCGCGCTGACTCAAGGTATTGTCAACTTTCAGCCGGTCATTGATGCAAAATGGTTCGCAGTGCCGGAATTTATCATTCCTTTCAAGGACTATACGCCGTCTGTCACGCTCGGAATCATCGCGGCTATGGTGCCGGTGGCCTTTGTTACCATGTCTGAGCATATCGGGCATCAAATGGTGCTGAGCAAGGTTGTCGGACAAGACTTTATTAAAAAGCCGGGACTGCACCGCTCTATCATGGGCGACAGCGCGGCGACAATTATCGCCTCTATGATCGGCGGCCCGCCAACAACGACATACGGCGAAAACATCGGCGTCTTGGCGATTACCCGAGTATTCAGCGTCTTCGTTATCGGCGGCGCGGCAGTGATTGCGCTCTGCTTCGGTTTTATCGGAAAAATTTCCGCGCTGATCAGTTCGGTTCCCTCAGCTGTCATGGGAGGCGTGTCCTTCCTGCTGTTCGGCATCATTGCTTCAAGCGGTCTGAGAATGCTGATCGACAACAAAATTGATTATGAGAACAACCGAAATCTTATTATCACATCCGTCATTTTGGTTATAGGTGTAGGCGGAGCATTCATTCAAGTGTCTGAGGGAGGATTCCAGGTGTCAGGTATGGCGCTGGCGGCTATCGTCGGAGTCATCTTAAATCTTATCCTTCCGGACGCAAAAGAAGAACAGGCGGACACCGCCGACCAAAATCATTGATAAGAAAACCTTTTAATGAAAGTCCAGAGAGGCTTGGAAGGGTTATGAAGAGAAGAAAGCTGCACGCTCCTCCTCTATTTAACCGCACCCCGAGTCTGTCAACAGACCGGGGTTTTTTTACGGCCTTAAAGTTGAAACGAAAGGGGAAAGAAAATGAATCATTTAACGACAATGAGTGAATTAAGCCTTGCGGAGATTGAAAACCTGATTTATGAAGCCAAAGCGCTCAAAAATGGAAAAACAGACACCCACCTTGCAGGGAAATTCATTGCTAATTTGTTTTTTGAACCAAGTACAAGAACACGATTCAGCTTTGAGGTAGCGGAAAAGAAACTGGGCATGAACGTGCTGAACCTTGACGGAACGAGCACAAGCGTGCAAAAAGGCGAGACACTTTATGACACGATCAGAACGCTTGAATCCATCGGAGTAGACGCATGTGTGATCAGGCATAGCGAAGACGAGTATTATAAGGAGCTCATCGGCCGGGTGAATATACCAATTTTAAATGCGGGGGACGGCTGCGGTCAGCATCCAACCCAATCATTGCTTGATTTAATGACCATCAATGAAGAGTTCAATTGTTTTAAAGACTTGACTGTTTCCATCCACGGTGATATTAAGCACAGCAGAGTCGCAAGATCGAATGCGGAAGTATTAACAAGGCTCGGTGCGCGCGTTCTTTTCTCTGGTCCGGCTGAGTGGCAGGATGAACAAAATCCATTCGGCAAGTATGTTTCAACTGACGAAGCGATAAAGTCTTCAGATGTTGTCATGCTGCTCCGCATTCAAAATGAAAGACATCAGTCCGCTGTCAGTCAAGAAGACTATTTGAAAAGGTTCGGTTTGACGATGGAAAGGGCGGAAAACATGCAGCAACATGCGATCATCATGCATCCCGCACCCGTCAACAGGGGAGTGGAGATAGATCCTGAATTAGTAGAATCAAAAAAATCAAGAATCTTCAGGCAAATGGAAAATGGCGTGTTTATCAGAATGGCAGTTTTAAAAAGAGCGCTTGAAACAAATGTGAAAAGGGGAGAAGCAAATTATGTCATATCTCATTAAAAACGGCTGGGTAATAGGTGGAAATGGTGAAAAAATAGAACAGGATATTCGGGTAACGGGAGAAAAAATTTCAGAAATCGGAAAGCTGGAAGTAAAAGAAGGCGAAACAGTCATTGACGCAAACGGTTTATTCGTATCACCGGGACTGGTGGATCTTCACGTTCACTTCAGAGAGCCGGGCGGAGAGAAAAAAGAAACCATTAAAACAGGAGCAAAAGCAGCAGCGCGCGGCGGCTTTACAACAGTAGCGGCGATGCCGAATACACGTCCGGTCCCTGATACGAAGGAGCAAATGGAATGGGTGCAAAACCGCATTCAAGAGACGTCTTCTGTCAGAGTTCTTCCTTACGCTTCTATTACGATCAGACAAATCGGCGATGAAATGACAAATTTTGAAGAGTTGAAACAAGCCGGTGCATTTGCCTTTACAGATGACGGCGTCGGTATACAGACAGCAGGAATGATGTATGAAGCGATGAAACGTGCAGCTGCCATTGACAAAGCGATTGTCGCGCATTGCGAGGATAACTCCTTAATTTACGGAGGCAGCGTCCATGAAGGCTCCTTCTCGAAAGCAAACGGGCTAAACGGCATTCCTTCTGTGTGTGAATCGGTTCATATCGCCCGCGACATTCTTTTAGCAGAAGCGGCGAATTGCCACTATCATGTATGCCATATCAGTACGAAAGAATCCGTCCGAGTCGTTCGTGACGCGAAAAAAGCGGGCATTCGCGTAACGGCGGAGGTTACGCCTCACCACTTGCTGCTCTGTGATGAAGACATTCCCGGGCTGGACACAAACTATAAAATGAACCCGCCGCTGCGCGGTGCGGCAGATAGAGAAGCACTGATCGAAGGACTTTTAGACGGAACGATCGACTTTATAGCAACCGACCATGCGCCGCATACAGAAGAAGAGAAAAACACGGAAATGAAGCTTGCTCCATTCGGTATTGTCGGCTTGGAAACAGCGTTCCCGCTTCTTTATACACACTTTGTCAAAAACGGGCAATGGTCGCTGAAACAGCTTGTTGATTATATGACGATAAAGCCTTGCGAAGCATTTAAACTGCCATACGGAACACTTCAAGTCGGCCAAACTGCAGATATCACAGTATTTGATTTAGAAAGAGAAGCAAACATTGATAAAGAGACATTCCTGTCAAAAGGAAAAAATACACCATTCAACGGTATCAGCTGCTACGGTTGGCCAGTCGCAACGATCGCAGCCGGAAAGCTTGCTTATGAAGAAGGGAGACTTGTCAAATGATCAGAAGATTAGTACTTGAAAACGGAGCGGTGTTCGAAGGTAAAGCATTTGGGAGCTTAGAACAAAACATGGGGGAAGTCGTTTTTAACACAGGAATGACAGGCTATCAGGAAATCCTGTCAGACCCTTCTTACTGCGGGCAAATCGTCACATTAACCTATCCTCTCATCGGCAATTACGGCATCAATCGTGATGATTTTGAATCGATTACGCCGTTTGTAAAAGGATTAATTGTAAAAGAATTATGTGAACTGCCTTCAAACTGGCGGTCAGCTTACACACTTGATGAATATTTAAAAATGAAAAACATTCCGGGATTACAAGGAATTGATACGAGAAAGCTCACGCGAATGATTCGCACAGCAGGCGCTTTAAAAGGAACCTTTGCTTCAGTGGATGAGTCGGTTGAAGAGGTGAAAAAAAGACTGAAAGAAACTGAGCTTCCGAGAAATCAAGTAGCACAAGTATCCGCGAAAACGGCATATCCAAGTCCTGGGCGCGGCAAACGGATTGTTTTGGTGGATTTCGGAATGAAACACGGCATATTAAGAGAATTAAACAAACGAAAATGCGATGTTATCGTCGTGCCTTATAACATAACAGCAGAAGAAGTGCTTCAGCTGAAGCCGGACGGAATCATGCTTTCCAACGGACCGGGAGATCCGAAAGACGTCCCGGAAGCGATTGAAATGATTAAAGGCGTTCTCGGTAAAGTTCCGCTGTTCGGTATCTGCCTTGGCCACCAATTATTCGCATTGGCATGCGGAGCGGATACAGAAAAAATGAAATTCGGCCACAGAGGATCAAACCATCCGGTGAAAGAACTTGCAACCGGAAAAGTAGCCTTGACGGCGCAAAATCACGGCTATACGGTATCCTCCATTCTTCAGACAGAACTTGAAGTAACACACATCGCCATCAACGACGACACGATTGAAGGGTTAAAGCATAAGACGAAACCTGCATTTACGGTGCAATACCATCCGGAAGCTTCACCGGGACCGGAGGATGCGAATCATTTATTTGACAGATTTATCGACATGATCGAAACAACAGAGAAAGAAGGGGAAGCGGTATGCCAAAACGCGTAGACATTAATAAAATTTTAGTAATCGGATCAGGTCCGATCATCATCGGCCAAGCAGCAGAATTTGACTATGCGGGTACGCAGGCTTGTCTTGCTTTAAAAGAAGAAGGCTATGAGGTTATTCTTGTCAATTCAAATCCTGCCACCATCATGACGGACACGGAAATGGCTGACCGGGTTTACATTGAACCGCTTACACCTGAATTTCTGACGAGGATCATCAGAAAAGAACGCCCTGATGCCATTCTTCCTACTCTCGGAGGACAAACAGGATTAAACCTGGCTGTCGAACTATCTGAACAAGGTGTCTTGCAAGAGTGTGGCGTAGAAGTGCTCGGCACGAAACTTTCTGCGATCCAGCAGGCGGAGGACCGCGACTTGTTCAGAACGTTAATGAATGATCTGAATGAACCTGTTCCGGAAAGTGACATTATCCACTCGTTTAAAGAAGCAGAGGACTTTGTGAGCCGCATCGGCTTCCCGGTGATCGTGCGTCCGGCATATACATTAGGCGGCACAGGAGGAGGTATCTGCTCCAATGAAATCGAGCTGAAAGAAATTGTAGAAAACGGCTTGAAGTTAAGTCCTGTTCACCAATGCTTGCTTGAAAAAAGCATTGCCGGCTATAAAGAAATTGAATATGAAGTGATGAGAGACAGTCAGGATCACGCCATAGTCGTTTGTAATATGGAAAACATTGATCCGGTCGGGATCCATACCGGAGACAGTATAGTAGTCGCGCCAAGCCAAACACTCAGCGACCGCGAATATCAGCTTCTGCGAAACGTATCATTAAAACTGATTCGCGCGCTCGGTATTGAAGGCGGATGTAACGTGCAGCTTGCTTTAGATCCGGACAGCTTCCAATACTACATCATTGAAGTGAACCCGAGGGTCAGCCGTTCGTCAGCGCTGGCATCAAAAGCAACCGGCTATCCGATCGCAAAACTTGCAGCTAAAATCGCAGTCGGCCTTTCCTTGGATGAAATGATGAACCCGGTTACAGGAAAAACATATGCGGCATTCGAACCTGCTCTTGATTATGTCGTCTCTAAGATTCCGCGCTGGCCTTTTGACAAGTTTGAATCGGCAAACAGAAGACTCGGCACACAAATGAAGGCGACAGGAGAAGTGATGGCGATCGGCCGCACACTTGAGGAATCGTTACTGAAAGCCGTCCGATCACTTGAAGCTGATGTCCACCACCTTGAATTGAAGGATGCGGCAGATATTTCGAACGAGCTGCTGGAAAAACGGATTAAAAAGGCGGGAGATGAACGTTTATTCTATCTTGCCGAAGCATACAGAAGAGGCTACACAGTCGAACAGCTTCATGAATTCTCTGCCATCGACGTGTTTTATTTGCATAAACTCTTCGGTATTGTCGAGTTTGAAAAAGAGCTGAAAGCAAATGCCGGCAGCCTGGATGTATTAAAAACAGCAAAAGAGCTTGGTTTCTCCGACCAGTATATCAGCCGTGAATGGAATATGCCGGAAGCAGAGCTTTACAGCTTAAGAAAACAAGGCGCAATCACACCGGTTTTCAAAATGGTTGACACATGTGCGGCTGAGTTCGAATCTGAAACGCCTTACTTCTACAGCACATACGAGGAAGAGAATGAATCAGTCGTGACACCGAAGAAAAGTGTTGTTGTTCTCGGGTCTGGGCCGATTCGCATCGGACAAGGCGTGGAATTCGATTATGCGACCGTGCATTCTGTCTGGGCAATCAAGCAGGCGGGCTATGAAGCGATTATCGTGAATAATAATCCGGAAACCGTATCAACGGATTTCAGTATTTCGGATAAGCTTTATTTTGAGCCGCTGACTGCAGAAGATGTCATGCATATCATTGATCTCGAGCAGCCGCTGGGAGTTGTGGTGCAATTCGGCGGGCAAACAGCGATCAATCTTGCTGATGAGCTATCAAACCGCGGGGTGAAAATTCTCGGAACATCACTGGAAGACTTGGATCGTGCGGAAGACCGGGATAAATTCGAACAGGCGCTGGAAACATTGCAAGTGCCGCAGCCGCTAGGCAAAACAGCGACCTCAGTTGAACAAGCGGTGAAAATCGCAAGCGATATCGGTTATCCGGTTCTCGTCCGCCCTTCTTACGTGCTTGGCGGCCGGGCAATGGAAATTGTCTACCACGAAGAAGAGCTTCTTCATTACATGAAAAATGCAGTAAAAATCAATCCGCAGCACCCGGTATTAATAGATAGATATTTGACGGGCAAAGAAATTGAAGTGGATGCGGTATCTGACGGCGAAACGGTTGTGATTCCGGGAATCATGGAGCACATCGAGCGCGCAGGGGTCCATTCGGGCGATTCAATTGCTGTTTATCCTCCGCAATCTCTGGCGGAAGACATTAAGAAAAAAATCGAACAATATACCATCGCATTGGCTAAAGGACTCAATATTGTCGGGCTACTCAATATTCAATTCGTTCTTTCAAAAGGCGAAGTATATGTTCTCGAAGTCAATCCGAGATCAAGCAGAACTGTTCCGTTTTTGAGCAAAATCACCGGAATTCCGATGGCGAATCTTGCAACAAAAGTTATTCTCGGACAAAAACTGGATGAGTTTGGCTACAAACAGGGGCTTCAGCCGGAACAACAAGGCGTATATGTAAAAGTGCCGGTGTTCTCCTTCGCGAAGCTGAGAAGAGTCGACATTACACTCGGCCCTGAAATGAAGTCAACAGGTGAGGTCATGGGCAAAGATTCTACAGTGGAAAAGGCGCTGTACAAAGGTCTAATCGCCTCAGGCATTCAAATTCCTAACTATGGTTCCGTTCTCTTAACCGTAGCGGATAAAGACAAAGAAGAAGGGCTTGCCATCGCGAAGCGCTTCCACGCGATCGGCTACAACATTTTGGCGACGGAAGGAACGGCAGGTTATTTAAAAAATGCGTCCATCCCTTCGAAGGTTGTAGGGAAAATTGGTCAGGACGGGCCGAATCTTCTTGATGTCATAAGAAGCGGAGAAGCGCAATTTGTCATCAATACGCTCACAAAAGGAAAGCAGCCGGCAAGAGACGGATTCAGAATCAGACGTGAATCAGTGGAAAACGGCGTTGCCTGCCTAACATCTTTAGACACAGCAGAAGCCATCTTGCGAGTATTAGAAAGCATGACGTTCCGGGCGGATCATATGCCGGCGGTCAACACTAACCAGGAGGCGGCAATCTCGATATGAAAAAAGCGTATTTAACCGTTCGTTCCAATGAAGAAGTTGCAGACCGAATCTATCAAATGGTGCTGAAAGGGGATCTTGTCCAGACGTTTACAACGCCCGGGCAATTCCTGCACCTTAAAGTGAGCGAAGCGGTGACTCCGCTTTTAAGAAGACCTATCAGTATTGCTGATGTTGATACAGAGAGAAATGAAGTAACGATTATTTACCGAAAAGACGGAGAAGGGACGGGGCTTTTGTCTTTAAAGCAGCAAGAAGACCGTGTGGATGTCCTTGGCCCTTTAGGCAACGGATTTCCCGTTAACGAAATCGAAGCCGGAAAAACAGCTTTATTAGTAGGAGGAGGCGTCGGAGTCCCGCCTCTCCAAGAGCTGTCAAAACGCTTGAAACAAAAAGGCGTAAAGGTGGTTCACGTTTTGGGCTTCCAATCAGCTAAGGATGTATTTTATGAAGAGGAATGCCGGCGATACGGAGACACGTATATAGCGACAGCCGACGGGACTCATGGAACAAAAGGTTATGTGACCGATGTAATCAGGGAGCAAAATCTCGAATTTGACGTTCTTCTCAGCTGCGGTCCCACACCAATGCTGAAGGCATTAAAGCAAGAATACGCCCATAAAGAGGTTTATCTTTCAATGGAAGAACGGATGGGCTGCGGAATCGGGGCGTGCTTTGCCTGCGTGTGCCATACAAACGAGAGCGAGACATCATATGTGAAGGTCTGTCTTGACGGTCCGGTATTTAAAGCTCAGGAGGTGGCGCTGTAATGTTAAAGGTGGAATTGCCGGGGCTTCAATTGAAAAATCCCATCATACCGGCTTCAGGCTGTTTCGGTTTTGGTAAAGAATACGCCCGATTTTATGATTTATCTTGTCTCGGAGCGATTATGATCAAAGCAACGACAAAGGAGCCGCGTTTCGGAAATCCTACTCCTAGGGTTGCCGAAACAGGCGCTGGCATGCTCAATGCGATTGGTCTGCAAAACCCGGGTCTCGAAAGCGTTTTACACAACGAGCTGACCTGGCTTGAACAATTTGATACACCTATCATTGCAAATGTGGCCGGTTCTCAAGTTGAAGATTATGTTGAAGTGGCGGAGCAAATCAGCAAAGCCCCTAATGTAAATGCGCTTGAACTGAATATTTCCTGTCCGAACGTAAAAACCGGCGGAATCGCCTTTGGAACAAACCCGGCAATGGCCGCGGAATTGACAAAGGCGGTAAAAAAAGTTTCCCAAGTGCCTGTCTATGTGAAGCTTTCCCCAAATGTCGCCAACATCGCAGAAATTGCGGTTGCGATTGAAGAGGCTGGGGCTGACGGTCTTACTATGATTAACACTTTAATCGGTATGAGGCTCGATTTAAAAACAGGCCAGCCGATTTTAGCCAATAAAACGGGAGGGCTTTCAGGTCCTGCGGTAAAACCCGTAGCGATTCGGATGGTATATGAGGTCAGTCAGGCCGTCAATATTCCGATTATTGGAATGGGAGGCGTTCAGACAGCTGAAGACGCGTTTGAATTCCTTCTGGCAGGAGCCAGCGCTGTTGCTGTCGGAACGGCCAACTTTGTAAATCCTTTTGCATGTCCGGAAATCATCGGGCGGCTCCCTGATGTTTTACAGAAATACGGATATCAATCAGTGAAAGAATGTATTGGAAGGAGCTGGAGGAATGAACAAAAACCTGCCTATCATCGCGCTTGATTTCGCCACAGCAGAAGAAACATTGGCCTTTTTACAGCCCTTTCACAATGAACAGCTGTTTGTGAAGGTTGGAATGGAACTTTTTTATCAAGAAGGGCCGCGTATTATTAAGCTTCTGAAAGAACGCAATTGCGAGCTGTTCTTAGATTTAAAGCTCCATGACATTCCGACTACTGTAAATAAAGCAATGAAACGGCTGGCCGGTCTTGGGGTAGACCTCGTCAATGTTCATGCGGCCGGCGGCAAAAAGATGATGGAAGCCGCAGTTGAGGGATTGGAAGAAGGGACGGCATCAGGCAAAAAACGCCCGTCACTTATCGCGGTTACCCAGCTGACAAGTACATCAGAACACATGCTGAAAGAAGAACTTTTGATTAAAAATCCTCTTTTAGAAACAGTTGTGCATTACAGCAAGCAGGCCGAAGAGAGCGGATTGGACGGCGTGGTATGTTCGGTTCACGAAGCAGGAGCGATTTATGAACAAGTAGCGCCGTCATTTCTCACTGTGACACCGGGCATTCGGTTGTCTGAAGATGCCGCAAATGACCAAGTCCGCGTGGCGACGCCCGCCGTTGCAAGAGAAAAAGGATCGTCCGCCATTGTGGTCGGGCGGTCTATTACAAAAGCGGACAACCCGGTAAAAGCTTATGAAACAATCAGACTCGAATGGGAGGGTATCAGTCAATGAAACAAGTCATCGCCAAACATCTGTTAGATATTGAAGCTGTATTTTTACGCCCGAATGAGCCTTTTACATGGGCAAGCGGCATTTTATCTCCTATTTATTGTGACAACCGTCTCACTCTGTCATTTCCTGAGGTGAGAAATGATGTGGCCCAAGGCCTTACTCAGCTTGTCCGGCAGCAGTTTCCTGAGGCTGAGATGATCGCGGGGACAGCAACTGCCGGCATTCCCCATGCCGCCTTGGCCGCTGATCGCCTGAAGCTGCCAATGTGTTATGTGAGAAGCAAGCCGAAAGCCCACGGCAAAGGAAACCAAATTGAAGGAGCCGTAGAAAAAGGCCAAAAAACGGTAGTTATTGAGGACTTAATTTCTACAGGAGGCAGCGTGCTTGAAGCAGCAGCTGCTTTACAGGCAGCGGGATGTGACGTGCTTGGAGTGGTATCTATTTTTACATATGGTCTTCCTAAAGCAAGTGAAGCCTTTGAAAAAGCAAAGATACAGTACTATTCACTGACAGACTATGACACGCTGACAGAAGTAGCCCTTCAAAATGAAAAAATTTACTCAGCAGATTTAAAAAAGCTGCAAACATGGAAATTGAATCCCGAGTCAACAGATTGGATTAAGCAATAAAAAAACATATCATTTGAAAAAAACATGAGTAAATTGCAGGTAAAACAGGCCCTTTGGCCTGTTTTTTATTTTTATTAATCCTATAAAAAAACTCGGGTTGACATTTGTTAGAATTGTGCTAAAATTTAATACAAATCCTAGAAAACTTATCAAGAGCGGCTGAGGGACTGGACCTATGAAGCCCGGCAACCTGCATAAGATGTAAGGTGCTACTTCCAGCAAAATGTATTCCATTTTGGAAGATAAGGGCGCCATGCAGTTCCTTTCTTTCTTTCCGCTGGATTGAAAGTTTTTTATTTTAAGAGAGGCAAGGAGGGGCTGCCAAGTGGGGATTGGCAACAGCCGGAAATAATATCTTTCTAGAAAAGGTGTTATAAAACAAACCATACTTACTCTTTATTCTGATGTTTAAAATCACTATTGGTAAAGACAACCGGCAGAAAATGACTGTTTGTTTGTCTCCGAAAGGAGGAAGAAAAATGTTTACGTATGAAACTTGGGAAGAGCCGACTATTACATTTCAAGAAGATGATTCTTATAAAGGTGCGCTGTCAGTATTAAAATGGGCGTACGGCCATTACGGCGATCAGCTTGTTTACGCATGCAGCTTCGGTATTGAAGGAATCGTCCTTATTGACTTAATTTATAAAGTGAAAAAAGATGCGGAAATCGTATTTCTTGATACAGGCCTGCATTTCAAAGAAACGTACGAAACGATTGAGCGTGTCAAAGAACGTTATCCGGGCCTGAATATCATTTTGAAAAAACCGGATCTGACTGTAGAAGAGCAAGCGGAGGCCCACGGAGATAAGCTGTGGGAACGAGAGCCCAACAAGTGCTGCCATATCAGAAAAGTTGTTCCGTTAAGAGAAGCGCTGTCAGGTCATCCGGCATGGCTGTCTGGATTGCGCCGGGATCAAGGACCAAGCCGCGCCAATACAAACTTCTTAAATAAAGATGAAAAATTCAAATCAATTAAAGTATGCCCGCTTATCCATTGGACATGGAAAGACATTTGGAGATATACCTCCAAGAATGAATTAGACTACAACCCATTGCATGATCAAGGATATCCGAGCATAGGCTGTGAGCCTTGCACCTCACCGGCGTTTACTGCGGAAGACCTGCGTGCCGGCAGATGGAACGGTTCGGCGAAAACGGAATGCGGATTGCATGAGTAAGGAGCTGCGCAATGGAACTAGCCGCTATTTTATTTAGCTTGTTTTTCGCAATCAATATCGGAGCAAGCGGCGCTGCGGCTTCAATGGGAGTTGCTTACGGATCAGGAGCTGTCAGAAAGAAACTGTACGCTTTGCTCATATGTGCGGCCGGGGTGTTATCGGGTGCCGTCATCGGCGGCGGCGAGGTAGTGAAAACAATCAGCTCTGGCATTATACCGGAACAATCGATTACATTGACAATCGTTTGTATTATTATCGGCGCTGCGGCATTATCGCTCTTTACGGCTAATATACTGGGGATTCCTTTATCAACAAGTGAAGTAACGGTCGGAGCAGTTGTCGGTGTAGGAGTGGCATATAAAGTATTGTTTCTGAACAATTTACTCATGATCGTTGTATTTTGGATTCTCGTTCCGTTTGTCGCATTTTGTTTCACATTTTTCGTTTCAAAGCTGTTTCAATTCTTTAAGATTGAAGTGAAATCTTCCAGAAAGCAAAAAACACTTGGAATTATCCTGTTGTTTGCCGGATTTTTCGAAGCCTTTTCGGCAGGAATGAACAACGTCGCCAACGCTGTAGGCCCGTTGGTTGCCGCAGGTGTTTTAGATGTAACAAAAGGTACCTTGTACGGGGGAATATTTGTAGCGCTTGGAGCACTGTTATTAGGCGGGCGTGTATTAGAAACCAACGGTAAGAAAATAACGAAATTTTCAAAAGGGGAAGGCATTCTGCTATCCGGAACAGGAGCCGGACTGGTCATTATCAGCTCTGTATTCGGTCTGCCGGTGCCGCTCGCACAAGTCACGTCTTCGTCTATTATCGGAATTGGAATGGCGAAAAACGGGCCCAATGTATTTCATAAACAAGTGGTAAGAACCATGCTGAAAGTCTGGGTTGTCTCGCCGTTTTTATCATTATCCATATCATATCTGCTTGTATCCCTGTTTCTGAAAGGGGATTATTATTCAGTCTTTATGATGGCCAGCGTGCTTTTAGCAGCCGGCGGCGCAGTCAGTCTGATGAAAGCCATCCGTAAAGAGAGCCGCTCGGTTCATGAGCAGGGCGGAGGAATTTAATTATTAATCTGAGTTTATTTATCTGTTAACTAGGAGGAAATATAAATTATGAGTTTAGCACCGCACGGAGGAACATTAGTTAATCGCGTAAATGAGACGTATAATGTGAAAGAGATTCAGAAAGAAATAGAGCTTGATTTAATTTCATTTGCTGATTTGGAACTGATTGGGATAGGCGGATACAGTCCGATTGAAGGCTTCTTTACTGAAAAAGACTACGTGTCAGTTGTTGAAAACATGCGTTTGTCATCTGGTGTTGTCTGGACTCTTCCAATTACACTGCCGGTTGATTCGCAAAAAGCGGCAGAACTTGAAATCGGTGAAACTGTAAAGTTAACGTATGAAGGAGAAACATACGGCATCGTACAGATTGAAGACTTGTACGTGCCTGATAAACAAAAAGAAGCTGTGAATGTTTATAAAACAAATGATCCTGAGCATCCGGGTGTGAAAAAACTTTTCAGCCGCGGCGATACGTATGTCGGTGGGCCGATTACGCTGATTAAGAAAGCTTCAAAGCAATTCCCTGAGTTCACGTTTGAACCGCAGGAGACGAGACGCCAGTTCGCTGAAAACGGCTGGAAAACGATTGTTGGATTCCAAACAAGGAACCCTGTTCACAGAGCGCATGAATATATTCAAAAGACAGCGCTGGAAACAGTAGACGGTTTGTTTTTGAACCCGCTTGTCGGAGAGACAAAATCAGACGACATTCCGGCTGATGTGCGTATGGAAAGCTATCAGGTGCTGCTCGAAAACTATTATCCGAAAGATCGAGTGTTCCTTGGCGTATTTTTAGCTGCGATGCGTTATGCAGGTCCAAGAGAAGCCATCTTCCACGCACTCGTAAGAAAAAATTATGGCTGCACCCATTTCATCGTCGGCCGCGACCACGCCGGCGTCGGCGACTACTACGGAACTTACGAGGCTCAAGAGCTTTTCGAACAGTTCACACCGGAAGAACTCGGCATTACGCCAATGAAGTTCGAACACAGCTTTTTCTGCGAAAAATGCGGAAACATGGCGACTGCAAAAACATGCCCGCACGGCAGGGAACATCATGTCATTTTATCCGGCACAAAAGTGAGGGAAATGCTGAGAGACGGTATCATGCCGCCTGCAGAATTCAGCCGGTCTCACGTTGTTGAAGTATTGATCAAAGGATTAAAGAAAAAAGAAGAAGCAGGCGTGTCCTAAGGAGGAGCAACATTGACGAATCGTGATATCGTATGGCATGAAGCCTCAATTACAAAAGAAGAATATCAGCAAAAAAATAAACATCAAAGCTCTATTCTCTGGCTGACAGGGCTGAGCGGTTCTGGCAAATCAACAATCGCTAATGCAGCAGCCCGAGAACTGTTTGAACAGGGCTATCAAGTGGTTGTGCTCGACGGGGATAATATCCGCCATGGCTTAAACAATGACCTGGGCTTTTCTGACGAAGACCGAAAAGAAAATATCCGCAGAATCGGAGAAGTTGCAAAGCTTTTCGTTCAGCAGGGCACCATTGTGATTACAGCTTTTATCTCGCCGTTCCGTGAAGACCGCAAGCAGGTTCGCCAGCTGGTTGATGAGGGCGAATTTCATGAAATCTACATTAAATGCGACCTTGATATTTGTGAACAAAGAGATCCGAAAGGCCTCTATAAAAAAGCGCGAAACGGTGAGATTCCATTTTTTACAGGCATTGATTCACCGTACGAGGAGCCGAAAGCGCCGGAGCTCGTTCTGGATTCAGGACAAAATGAGCGCGAAGAGTGCAAAAATCAGCTGATCGAATTTGTGAAAAAGAACCTGAACTAAAAGGGTAGGACAGAATCAATTTTATTTGTGAGATGTCAAGTTCACAAACAGGAAAGACAATTTCATCTTTGCCAGCTTTATGGAGCTCGGGCTGCTGCGAATGAAATTGAATGAAGACGATCTGACTGAAATCTGTCTGGCTGAAAAGAATAACAAACGGAACGATATATGTTCTGGAAGATTTCGAACTGATCGGGGGGAGTTGCTGATGGGGAAAGTATATATCGTTGGAGCAGGTCCCGGAGACCCTGATTTACTGACGATCAAAGCACTGAAAGCTATTCAAAAAGCTGATGTGATCTTATACGACAGATTAGTAAACAAAGATATTTTACAATATGCTAAAGAACAAGCCGACCTGATCTACTGCGGAAAGCTTCCGGATCTTCATACCATGAAGCAGGAAACCATCAATCGTTTTCTGGTGAAGTATGCTAAAAAGGGAAAAACCGTCGTAAGGCTGAAAGGCGGAGACCCTTTTGTGTTCGGCAGAGGGGGAGAAGAAGCGGAAAGCCTTGCCGAACACGGGATTCCTTTTGAGATTGTGCCGGGCATTACCTCAGGCATCGCAGCACCGGCTTACGCCGGCATTCCCGTCACTCACAGGGATGCAAGCTCAAACGTGGCATTTGTGACAGGGCACTATCAAAAAGAAGAAAACTTTGAGGAAAAATGGAAAGCGCTGGCGACAGGTATTGATACCCTTGTGATCTATATGGGAATCAAAAATGTCAGGCAGATTGAAAGGCTTCTTCTAGAAAACGGGCGTGACGGTGCGACACCGGCAGCCTTTATCCATTGGGGCACAACGGATAAACAAAAATCTGTCATCTGTACATTGGATACTCTTTCAGAAACAGTGATAAATAAAGACATCAAGAATCCGAGTTTAATTGTCGTTGGTGATGTTGTGAATTTTCATTATAAGCTTGAATGGTTTGAATCAGATGTAAAAAAACAAGATTTGAGCGAGGCGCTGTAATATGAAACAAGCAGTATTATACGTTGGTCATGGAAGCCGGCTGAAACAGGCGCAAAAAGAAGCGGCAGCATTTTTAAAAGGATGCAAGGCGCATGTCTCCGCGCCAATTCAGGAAATCAGTTTTTTAGAATTGCAGGAGCCGTCAATTAATACGGGCTTTGAAACATGTATAAAGCAAGGCGCCACTCACATAGCGGTGGTGCCTCTGCTTCTTTTAACGGCAGCTCATGCAAAAAAAGATATTCCCGAAGAAATTGCGCGCGCTGCCGCACGTTATCCTGCAGTCAACATCACATACGGAAAGCCGATCGGGGTAGACGATGAAGTGGTTAAAGCAGTGTGCAATCGTTTAGAAGAAACAGGCGCTCCTTATGAAAACGCACGAGTCGTGCTGATTGGCAGAGGGAGTTCAGATCCCGCCGTGAAAAAAGATGTCACAGAAATCGCCGAGCGCCTTCAACGGATGGCGCCTGTCAAAGAAGTAATGCCCTGTTTTTTAACCGCGTGCAAACCGAATTATCGGGACGTTTTTTCACAACTGAAACAAGGTGACGGCACTCCGGTCTTTGTTGTGCCGTACTTGCTGTTCACCGGTATGCTGATGAGTGAGATTGAGAAAGAAGTGAAAAAGCTTCGAGACGTTAATCCGCATATCTATCTCGCCGCATATCTCGGTTTTCATCCTCATGTAAAAACCGCCTTTTTACATCGTGTGAATGAAACCATAGAAAATCAAAACGGTCAGTTTTATTTTGACAGAGGTTTATATGCTGCCGCTTCACATTAGCCTGCGTGACAGGAAGGTCGTAATAGCGGGCGGCGGAAAGATTGCCCTGCGCAGGGTGAAAACGGTGCTTACCGAAGGGGCGAATATCACCCTGATAAGTCCGCGCGCGCTGCCTGAAATCAAGGTGATGGCAGAGGAACATCAGATCCGTTGGATACCGCGGAAAATTGACCAAGAAGACCTCCGCGAGGCATTTCTGATTATTGCCGCTACAGATGACGCAGGCGTCAATGAGCAGATCGCAAAGAACGCCTCTCCTTCTCAGCTTGTCAATTGTGTGAGTGCCGCAGAGCTTGGCAACGTGTATATGCCGAAAATCGTCCAAAAAGGGCATATTAAGGTTTCAGTTTCCACAAATGGAGCCAGCCCGAAGCACACAAAGCTGCTTGCAGAAAAAATTGATCAGCTGGTTGACGAGGAATGTATTCTTGAGGTTGAGAGACTATATAAAAAAAGAAGAAATACATAAAGAACTGCCGCATACACGGCAGTTCTTTGTCCTTGATCAAATTACGAAGCAGCAGAGCGAAAGAATGCTATGCTGTCAGTCCTTACATCTACAAAACATCAGCTTTTTTTCAGCTGGATCACGACATCAGCATCTGGTGTTACAAACACGGTATGCTGGCTGTCATAAGTGACAAAACCAGGCTTTGCGCCGTTTGGCTTTTTCACATGTCTGATCTTTGTATAATCCACCGGAACAGAGCCGGATTCTTTTGCTTTAGAAAAATAGGCTGCGATCGTAGCTGCTTCAAGGATGGACTGCTCATCCGGATCACTGTTTCGGATCACTACGTGAGAACCAGGGATATCTTTGGTATGCAGCCAAATATCGTCTCTTGCAGCGGCTTTTGTTGTTAAATACTCATTTTGTTTATTGTTTTTCCCAACCAAAATAGTAAGTCCTGTTGAGGATTCATATGTTTCTAGAACAGGCGTGTGCTGCTTTTGTTTTTTCTGTCCTCTTTGCTGCTTAGGCCGCAAATATTTTCCTTCCACAAGCTCTTCCCGTATTTCACTTATGTCTCTTGGAGAGGCGGAGGACAGCTGCTGAATGAGCTGATCAAAGTATTCAATCTCTTTTTCTGCAAGGCTGATCTGTTCTTTTACGACAGCAACTGAGTTCTTCGCCTTTTGATACTTTGTAAAGTAGGCTTGCGCGTTTTCGGAAGGCGTTTTGTTCGGATTCAGAGGAATGGTGATGAGCGGGCTTTCCTCTTCATAATAATTTGTGACTTCGGCCTCTTTATCGCCTTTTTTCAGCCTGAACAAATTGGCTGTCAGCAGTTCTCCATAGAGCTGATATTCTTTTGCGTTCTCGGAATGCTGAAGTGTTCTTTCCAGTTTCTTGATTTTATTTGCGTTCTTTTTCCGTTCGTTCGCCACAAAACGTTCAAGATCCTGAGCCTGCTGTTTCACCCGGTCACGCTCTGCTTTTCCAAAATAAAAACGGTCTAACAGTTCACTGAGCGAATCGAAACGGCGTCCGTCCCCTTTCAGGTGGGTCAGCTTAAGAAGATAGAAATATTCCTTCCCGTTTGCCGTTGTAAGTTCTGGTGCGAACTTACATTCTTTCATTGTGCCAAAGAGATCCAAAAGCGCTTTGGGCAATGTGACTTTGTTAGCGAGTCCGGCCCTGAAAACAGCTTCTTTTGCAAAAAGCGGGGAGACACCGGAAAACGTATCAACGATCTGTTTGTCAAGCTTGCCTTCTTGAAAGCTGAGATGCCGCAGAATATCATCCTCAGTTGCCTCCAAAGGAGACATCTTATTTTGCGCGGGCGGCACTTTATAATCATAACCCGGCAGCACAGTCCGGTAGCTGTTAACAGACGGTGATAAATGTTTAAGCCCGTCTATAATAGTATTTTCAAGCCCGTCCGTAAGAATAATATTGCTGTGGCGGCCCATAATTTCAACATAAAGCTTACGGAAGGTTTCGTCCCCGATTTCATTCCGGCTTTTAATATGGAATATCATAATTCTGTCCATGCCTGATTGTTCAATGCTTTCAATAAAGCCTCCCTCGATGTGCTTTCTCAGCAACATACAAAACATAGGCGGCTCGCTCGGATTTTCATACGTCTGATTTGTCAGGTGCACCCGTGAATAGCTTGGGTGGGCTGATAATAATAATTTTTGGTTTTTTCCGTTGGCCCGGATATGAAAAATTACATCATGTTTAAAAGGCTGATGGATTTTTGTAATCCGTCCCCCTGTAATCCGTTCATTTAATTCGTGTGTCATTCCGTATGTAAACATGCCATCAAACGACATATGCAAAACACCCTCTTCTTATTAAATCCTGCATTCGATAATTATAGCATGAAATGGGACGAGTCAGAATAAGCTTGCTTATAGAGTGATATCTCTAAAGAAAGCAGGGGAGTGGACGAGTCGAATGAAGTTTCATGAAATGGAACAAACCGATTTGGTAGAAGCAACAAACACGTCCATGAAACAGGGTTTAACAGAGAAAGAGGTGAAAAAGCGCCTCGAAACGCACGGGCCAAACGAGCTGCAAGAAGGCAAAAAAACATCAGCGCTTGTTTTGTTTTTCTCACAGTTTAAGGATTTTATGGTGCTTGTGCTGCTTGCGGCGACTCTCATTTCCGGTTTTCTGGGCGAATATGTAGACGCAATCGCTATTATTGCGATTGTATTTGTCAATGGTATACTTGGGTTTTTTCAAGAAAGGCGCGCTGAACAATCGCTGCAAGCTTTAAAAGAGTTATCGACACCGCATGTCATGGCGCTCAGGGAGGGGAGCTGGGCGAAAATCCCTTCAAAAGAGCTTGTGCCCGGTGATATTGTAAAATTTGCAAGCGGCGACCGAATTGGCGCAGATGTCCGGATTGTCGAGGCGAAGAGCCTTGAAATTGAAGAGTCCGCATTAACCGGAGAATCCCTGCCGGTTGTCAAACATGCGGATAAGTTAAAAAAGCCCGATGTCTCGCTTGGTGATATTACAAATATGGCCTTTATGGGGACGATCGTCACGCGAGGAAGCGGTGTCGGCATTGTTGTAGGCACAGGAATGAAGACGGCTATGGGAAAAATCGCTGACATGCTTGAATCAGCGGGAACTTTTTCTACACCGCTGCAAAGAAGGCTGGAGCAGCTGGGGAAAATCTTAATCGTCGTTGCTTTGCTGCTGACCGTTCTTGTCGTAGCTGTCGGCGTCATTCAAGGACATGACCTGTACAGTATGTTTTTAGCGGGTGTATCATTGGCAGTAGCCGCCATTCCGGAGGGGCTGCCGGCAATCGTCACAGTGGCTTTGTCACTCGGCGTACAGCGGATGATTAAACAAAAATCGATTGTCAGAAAACTGCCTGCCGTTGAAACGCTCGGGTGCGCGTCTATTATCTGTTCAGACAAAACGGGCACCATGACCCAGAATAAAATGACAGTCACACACGTTTGGTCAGGCGGGAAGACATGGAATGTATCAGGAGTCGGTTACGAGCCGAAAGGGGCTTTTACACTTAACGGAAAAGAAACAAGCGCAGACCATCATAAACCGCTTCAGCAGATGCTATTATATGGCGCGCTGTGTAACACATCGATTATTGAGAAAAAAGACGGCGAATATATTCTTGACGGCGATCCGACAGAAGGGGCTCTACTGACGGCAGCAAGAAAAGCTGGATTTTCTAATGACTTTGTACAATCTCATTACCGGGTGATAGAAGAGTTTCCGTTCGATTCCGACCGCAAGATGATGACTGTCATCGTGGAGGACAGGGACAAAAAACAATTCGTGATCACCAAAGGCGCACCAGATGTACTGATGCAGCGTTCCGCCAACATTTTTTACGAGGGATCGGCTGAACTTTTTACTAAAGGGAGAAAGTCAGAAGCGGATGCCGTATTGAAAGATTTGGCTTCGCAAGCGCTCAGAACGATCGCTGTTGCCTTTAAACCGCTGAAAGCCGGGGAAAAACCGACGATGGAGCAGGCTGAAAAAGACCTGACCTTGCTTGGGCTTTCCGGCATCATTGATCCGCCGCGGCCGGAAGTCAGACAGGCAATTAAAGAATGCCGGGAAGCGGGAATTAAAACGGTCATGATAACGGGTGATCATGTTGAAACCGCCAAAGCAATCGCGAAAGATTTGCGCCTGCTTCCGAAACGCGGAAAAATCATGGACGGCCAAATGCTCAATGAGCTTTCAGCCGAAGAGCTTGCAGGTGTTGTCGATGACGTGTATGTATTTGCCCGTGTATCTCCTGAACATAAGTTGAAAATTGTAAAAGCGTATCAGGAAAACGGCCACATCGTCGCCATGACAGGTGACGGAGTAAATGACGCCCCTGCCATCAAACAGGCTGACATCGGCGTGGCCATGGGTATTACAGGAACAGATGTAGCGAAAGAAGCCTCATCGCTCGTTCTCGTCGATGATAATTTCGCAACCATCAAATCAGCGATTAAAGAAGGCCGGAATATCTATGAAAATATTAGAAAGTTTGTCCGGTACCTGCTGGCATCAAATGTCGGAGAAATTTTAGTCATGCTCTTTGCCATGCTCTTGGCACTGCCGCTGCCGCTGGTCCCGATTCAAATTTTGTGGGTGAACCTGGTGACGGACGGACTGCCAGCCATGGCGCTCGGGATGGACCAGCCGGAAGGCGACGTGATGAAACGGAAGCCGCGGCAGCCGAAAGAAGGGGTTTTTGCCAGGAAGCTTGGATGGAAGGTTATATCAAGAGGGTTCTTAATAGGTATCGCAACACTGCTGGCTTTCATTATCGTGTATCACCGCAATCCTGAAAATTTAGCATATGCCCAGACGGTTGCGTTTGCGACATTGGTGCTTGCCCAGCTGATTCATGTTTTTGACTGCAGAAGCGAAACGTCCATTTTTGATAGAAATCCGTTTGAAAATCTATATTTAATAGGAGCGGTTCTGTCATCCATTTTGCTCATGGTTATCGTCATCTACTATCCTGCGCTCCAGCCGATTTTCCACACCGTTCCGATAAAACCTGGAGACTGGCTTTTGGTGATCGGTATGTCGGCCATTCCTACTTTTTTGCTGGCCGGGTCACTTTTGACAAGAAAAAAATAAATTCGTATGATATAATCTTAGGGGTAATAGCATGTCTATTGCCTTTTTATTTTGAGAACAGGGAAGAATTGGGTGTTTGATATGATACGAAGTATGACAGGCTTCGGCACAGCAAGCAAAACACAAGATGATCTCTCTGTAACCGTTGAGTTGAAATCTGTGAACTACCGGTTCAAAGAAGTCAATGCTCGTTTGCCCAGGCCTTTGCTATATTTAGAAGATAAACTGAAACAGATTATTTTACAGAATATACAGCGCGGCAGAATTGAGCTTTTTGTATCCGTTGACAGCGAGTCGCTTGTACAGAGAAGCGTAAAGGTTGATTGGGCGCTGCTGGATGAGTTTGTCACCGCTGCCGGTGAAATGAAAAAACGCTACAGCTTAACCGCTGAACCTGGTGTTATGGAATTGTTACAGTTAGAGCAAGCGGTGCAAATCCGTGAAAAACAAACACAGCACGACAAGCTTGAGGAATTTTTAACGGAGGCCGTTGAGGAAGCGGTGAAAGGCCTTTGTGAGATGCGGACAAAAGAAGGGCTGCTTCTAAAGGAAGACTGCCTCGAACATCTCGACCGGCTTGAAACGCTTGCCGCCCAGGTGAAAGCGCATGCTCCCGCGGTTGTGAAACAATATCAGGAGCGGCTGTACACCAGGATGAAGGAATGGACGGAAGATGCGCTGGACGAGAGCAGGCTGATAACGGAATGCGCCATCTTTGCGGATCGTTCTGACATTACGGAGGAGATTACCAGGCTGAAGAGCCATTTCGCACAATTCCGTGATATATTGGCTGAAGGAGGAATTGTCGGACGGAAACTCGACTTCCTCGTACAGGAGCTTAACCGTGAAGTAAACACCATCGGCTCAAAAGCAAATGATCATCAGATCACAAAGCTTGTCGTCGAAATGAAAAGTTCTATTGAAAAAATAAAAGAACAAGTGCAAAATATAGAATAGCGACTGTGCGTATTGTTTACAGACGGTCTCTCTAGGCTAGACTAGAGACGTCTATTTTACAGGGGGAACGTAGAAGATGACGATTAAACTGATTAATATCGGATTTGGGAATATCATCTCCGCCAATCGGATGATTTCGATTGTCAGCCCGGAGTCTGCGCCAATAAAACGGATGATTCAGGATGCAAGAGACCGCGGAATGCTAATTGACGCTACATACGGACGAAGAACCCGTGCAGTTGTCGTCATGGATAGTGATCACATTATCTTATCTGCCGTCCAGCCTGAGACAGTTGCACACAGACTTTCAGTTAAAGAAGAAATTATGGATGAAGGGCAGGGATAATTGCCGCATGAAAGAAAGAGGGTTATTAATCGTTCTCTCAGGTCCCTCAGGAGTTGGTAAAGGAACGGTAAGGCAAGCAATATTTTCACAAGAGGATACAAAATTTGAATATTCGATTTCAGTGACGACGAGAAGCCCGAGAGCGGGAGAGACAGACGGAGTCGATTATTTCTTCAAAACAAGGGATGAGTTCGAGCAGATGATTGCAAACAACAAGCTGCTTGAATGGGCTGAGTATGTCGGAAATTATTACGGCACGCCAGTCGATTATGTCGAACAAACGCTCCAAGAGGGAAAAGACGTCTTTTTGGAGATCGAAGTACAGGGCGCGCTTCAAGTAAGAAACGCTTTCCCGGAAGGTCTGTTTATTTTCCTGGCGCCTCCGAGCCTTTCTGAACTGAAAAACAGAATTGTCACAAGAGGAACCGAGACGGACGCCCTGATTGAAAATCGGATGAAAGCTGCTAAGGCTGAGATCGAAATGATGGACGCTTATGATTATGTCGTTGAAAATGACAACATTGAGACAGCTTGCGAAAAAATTAAAGCGATTGTCCTCGCGGAGCATTTAAAGCGTGAACGCATTGCTCCGAGATATAAGAAAATGCTGGAGGTAGAATAACTTATGTTAGATCCGTCAATCGATTCATTAATGAATAAATTAGATTCAAAATACACACTGGTGACTGTTTCTGCAAGACGCGCGCGTGAAATGCAAATCAAAAAAGACCAGCAGATTGAGCATACCATTTCACACAAATATGTAGGCAAAGCATTGGAAGAAATTGATGCCGGCCTGCTTTTGATTGAAAAGGAAGACCGCGAATAGCAGCACACAAGTAGCAACCTATGACAAGTATAGGTTGTTATTTTTTTCCGAAGGTTTTGTGTGAACGGTGTAAAAAAGGGGGAGAAATCATTGCTTAATAATCGAAATATATTACTTTGTGTGAGCGGAGGAATTGCCGTTTATAAAGCGTGTGCGTTAACGAGCAAGCTCGTCCAGGCCGGAGCAAACGTAAAAGTCATTATGACGGAATCGGCATGTCAATTCGTCTCTCCGCTGACTTTTCAGGCGTTAAGCCGCCATGAAGTATATACAGACACATTTAAAGAACAAAATCCAAGCGTCATATCCCATATTGATGCGGCTGATTGGGCAGATCTCATCATCGTCGCCCCCGCAACAGCCAATGTTATTGGCAAATTGGCCAACGGGCTGGCAGATGACATGCTGACAACAACGCTTTTAGCGTCGGAGGCACCCGTTTGGATTGCGCCGGCCATGAATGTGCATATGTATGACCATCCGGCGGTCAAGCGCAATATTTCAGTCCTATACCAAGACGGCTTTCGTTTTATTGAGCCAAGTGAAGGTTATTTAGCATGCGGGTACGTCGGAAAAGGAAGATTGGAAGAACCAGAGAATATCGTGAAGCTCGCTGAAAGCCATTTTTCAGAAGAGACAAACGCTCCGCTCCAGGGAAAGCATGTTGTCATCACAGCTGGTCCGACGCGTGAACCTGTTGATCCGGTTCGATTCTTTACAAACAAATCGACCGGGAAAATGGGCTATGCCGCGGCAGAGGCCGCAATTAGCCTCGGAGCGAGTGTGACCCTGATCTCAGGCCCGGTATCCATCGATCCGCCAAAAGGGCTGCATAAATTGATCAGCGTCCAGACTGCCGCGGATATGCGTGAGGCCGTGCTCTCTGTGTTCGACTCAAGCGACATCGTCATTAAAACGGCTGCGGTTGCCGATTTTACGCCAAAATCAGTATCAGACCATAAAATGAAAAAGAAAGACGGCTCGCTTGTTATTGAACTGAAACGGACCGGGGATATTTTAAAAGAGCTTGGCGGGAAAAAACAGCGGCAGATATTAGTCGGGTTCGCAGCAGAAACACAAGACGTCGAGCATTATGCACGAAAAAAACTCGACACGAAAAATCTTGATATGATCGTAGCCAATAATGTGAAAACAGCAGGTGCCGGCTTTGGCGCTGATACAAACCTTGTCACGTTCTTTTTCAAAGACGGGCGCAGACGCGAGCTGCCGATGCTGTCTAAATTTGACGTCTCTCTAGAAATTTTCAGAGAAATTGTTGTGTTCTCAGAACAGAGCGTGGAGCGGTCATGAATTTTGCAGAAGTCATCGTGGATGTCAGCACAAAAAACATCGACAGGCCCTTTGATTACAAAATTCCGGAAAATCTAAAAGGGATGATCAAAACAGGCATGCGTGTTATTGTCCCGTTTGGTCCCCGTAAAATTCAAGGCTTTGTGACTGCCGTCAAAGAAACTTCTGATCTCGCAGGAAAGTCTGTCAAGGAAGTAGAGGATTTATTAGACCTGACGCCCGTTCTGACAAAAGAGCTTATGGATCTGTCCTCGTGGCTGTCAGACAAAACACTCTCATTTAAAATAACAGCGCTTCAGGCTATGCTGCCGGCGGCACTAAAGGCAAAATATGAAAAGGAATTGAAAATATCGGGTGATGACCCCCTTCCGCCGCAAATTGAGCGGCTGTTTTCCGAGCGTAAGAGCCTGTTATATTCGGATATTCCCGACCGCGAGACGTTAAAGCTCATCCAAAAATGTGTTCAAAAGGGCAATATAGATGTCACATATCAAGTAAAGCAAAAAACGAATAAAAAGATGATCAGAATGATACAGGCAAAAGTGCCAAAAGAGGAGCTTGCCAAGCAGGCTGCGGGGCTGAGTCAAAACGCCTCCAAACAGCAGGCGGTTCTTCATTTTTTCATCTCCGGCCAGGAAGGATTAAAGCTTTCTGCGGCGGACCTTTGCAAAAAGACAAATACAAGCGCGGCCACACTGAAAACCCTCATCCAAAAGGGAGTGCTTCAGGAAAGCCAGGAAGAGGTTTACAGAGATCCATATCAGGACAGAATGTTCAAAAAAACGAAGCCACTTGCGCTGACTGATGAGCAAAGTGCAGCATACGAGTCGATACGGGAAACGCTTGATCAAGACGAGCATAAAGTATTTCTGCTTCATGGCGTTACGGGAAGCGGTAAAACAGAGATTTATTTGCAATCAATTGAAAAAGTGCTTGCGAAAGGAAAAGAGGCGATCGTGCTCGTCCCGGAAATTTCGCTGACGCCGCAAATGGTCAACCGGTTTAAAGGCCGTTTCGGCTCCCAGGTCGCGGTTATGCACAGCGGGCTGTCCACCGGGGAAAAATATGATGAATGGCGAAAAATCCACCGAAATGAAGTCCGTCTTGTAGTAGGCGCCAGGTCAGCGATTTTCGCTCCGTTTGAAAATCTCGGCATGATCATTATCGATGAAGAACATGAATCATCCTATAAGCAGGAGGAAATGCCGCGTTATCATGCGAAAGAGGTGGCCATCAAACGGGCTGAGCACCATAGCTGTCCGGTCGTTTTGGGAAGCGCCACACCGACACTGGAATCATTTGCCCGTGCGAAAAAAGGAGTTTATGAACTTTTGTCATTAAAGAGCCGTGTCAATCAGCAGGTGATGCCTGAAGTTTCTCTTGTTGACATGAGGGAAGAGCTCAGAGGCGGCAACCGATCTATGTTTTCCTTAGAACTGATGGAACAGCTTGAGGAAACGATCGCAAAGGGTGAGCAGGCGGTGCTGTTTCTAAATAAACGGGGCTATTCTTCATTTGTCATGTGCCGGGACTGCGGTTATGTTCCGCAATGTCCGCACTGTGATATTTCCATGACCTATCATCGTTACGGCCAGAGACTCAAATGCCATTATTGCGGTCATGAAGAACCGGTTCCGAATACTTGTCCGGAATGCGGGAGCGAGCATATCCGTTTTTTCGGAACGGGAACGCAGAGAGTGGAAGAAGAGCTGACAAAGGTGCTGCCGAATGCGAGGGTGATACGGATGGACGTGGACACGACATCGCGGAAAGGATCTCATGAAAAGCTATTATCAGCTTTCGGGGAAGGAAAAGCGGACATTCTTCTCGGTACGCAGATGATTGCAAAGGGGCTTGATTTTCCCAATGTGACCCTTGTCGGCGTTCTCAGCGCTGACACAACACTTCATATTCCTGATTTCAGATCAGCCGAAAAAACCTTTCAGCTATTAACGCAAGTAAGCGGGAGGGCCGGACGGCATGAAAAACTGGGCCGGGTGATCATTCAGACATATACTCCGTCCCATTACAGCATTCAGCTGACAAAAACACATGACTATGAATCTTTCTTTCAGCAGGAAATGGGGCACAGGAGAGAACAGTCCTACCCGCCGTATTATTATTTGGCCCTTGTGACTGTTTCCCATGAGGAAGTGGCGAAAACGGCAATCATAGCCGATAAAATCGCCCATTATTTAAAAGCGAACTGCGGCGCTGACACGAAAATCCTCGGACCTGCCGCGTCGCCGATTGCCAGGATCAAAGATAGATATCGCTATCAATGCGTGATAAAATACAAACAGGAAAACCAGTTGTCAGAAGTGTTAAAGAAGATACTGGAACATTATAAACGCGATATTGAACAAAAGCATGTAACGATTTCAATTGATATGAATCCTTATATGATGATGTAACATCTGCGTGTTGGAGGGCTTTATTTTGGCGGTAAAACCAATTGTCACACATCCTGCGGAGGTTCTTGAAACACCGGCGGAGGCTGTGACTGTTTTTGATAAAAAATTAAAAAAGCTGCTTGACGATATGTACGATACGATGCTTGAAATGGACGGTGTCGGATTGGCAGCGCCGCAAATTGGCATTTTGAAAAGAGCTGCTGTTGTGGATATCGGCGAAGAAAGCGGCAGAATCGACTTGATTAATCCAGAAATTCTTGAAAGCGGCGGCAAACAAACGGGAATTGAAGGCTGCTTGAGTTTCCCTGATTTATATGGGGAGGTTACCCGTCCCGATTATGTGAAAGTACAAGCCTATAATCGTCAGGGTAAACCGTTTGTTTTTGAAGCGACAGGCTTTTTAGCAAGAGCTGTACAGCATGAAATGGATCACTTGGACGGTGTGCTGTTCACTTCAAAAGTAAGCAAGTATTATACAGAAGACGAACTAGCGGATATGGAAGGATGATTGGATGACGAGAATCGTTTTTATGGGAACGCCTGATTTTTCTGTTCCTGTTTTAAGAACGCTTATAGATGAAGGATATGAAGTTGTGGGGGTCGTCACTCAGCCTGACCGGCCGAAAGGAAGGAAAAAGGTTATGACACCTCCGCCTGTTAAGGAAGAGGCCCTGCGCCATGGAATAACGGTGCTTCAGCCTGAAAAAGTGAGACAGGATGAAGAAATTGAAAGAGTGCTCGCATTGAAACCCGATTTGATTGTAACAGCGGCATTCGGACAAATCTTGCCTAAAAAGCTGCTCGACAGTCCGAAATATGGCTGTATTAACGTGCACGCATCACTTTTGCCGGAATTAAGGGGCGGGGCTCCGATTCATTATTCCATTCTGCAAGGCAAGAAAAAAACCGGGGTTACCATCATGTACATGGTGGAGAAACTGGATGCAGGCGACATGCTTTCTAAAATTGAAGTGGACATAGAAGAGAACGATAACGTCGGAACGCTTCACGACAAATTAAGCAAAGCCGGCGCACAACTTTTATCTCAAACCGTTCCTGACGTCATTAAAGGGAACGTAACACCGATTCAGCAAGACGAAGAGAAAGCGACCTACGCCCCGAACATTAAACGGGAGCAGGAACTGATTGACTGGTCGAGAAGCGGCGAAGATCTTTATAACCAAGTGCGCGGACTGAATCCTTGGCCTGTCGCATATACGACGCTTAACGGCCAAAACCTGAAGATATGGTCGGCGAAAAAAACACCCGCTCAAAAGAAAGCTGAACCGGGAACCGTTATTGCCGTTGAGGAGAATGGAATCGTAGTCGCAACTGGCAATGAAACAGCCTTGTTAGTAACCGAACTGCAGCCGGCAGGTAAAAAGCGCATGAAAGGCGAGGATTTCGTCAGAGGCGCAAATGTGCAAACTGGAGAAGTATTAGGAGTAAAGCAATGAAGAAAAATAATGTTCGCGACATTGCGCTTGAAGCGCTGATGAAACTGGATCAAAATCAGGCCTACAGCAATCTGCTGCTCAAGTCTGTCATTAAATCGAATGAGCTCAGCGATCAGGACAGAGGCCTGTTGACTGAGCTGGTATACGGGACACTGCAAAACAAAACGGCGCTGGATTATAAGCTCAAGCCGTTTATCAACAAACCGGCTAAGGTGAAGCCATGGGTCATTCAGCTCCTTCGGCTTTCCCTTTATCAAATGGAATATTTAGAAAAGATTCCGCACAGGGCAGCCATTCATGAAGCGGTAGAAATCGCCAAAAAAAGAGGCCATAAAGGAATTGCTTCTTTTGTCAACGGCGTTCTCCGCTCTGTACAGCGTGAAGGCGTTCCGTCATTTGAAGCCATTAATGACCCTGTCACCCGGCTTGCGACAGAGACAAGCCATCCGGAATGGCTTGTTAAAGAATGGGCGGAAGCATATGGGTTTGACGCAGCTGAAAAAATCTGCCGCATTCACCTTGTACCGCCTAAGCAAACCCTTCGTGTCAATCAAATGAAAACAGACAGAGATGAGTTGCTTGAATCTCTGGCAGCCGAAGGGATAGAAGCTGAAAAAGGCGACCTGTCCCCTGACGCAGTAAAGCTTCTAAAAGGAAGCATAGCGGGAAGCCGTTTCTTTAAAAATGGCGACGTGTCCATTCAGGATGAAAGCTCGATGCTTGTCGCACGAGCGCTTGGTCCTGAAGCAGGAGAAACCATTTTGGATGCCTGCGCGGCTCCGGGAGGGAAATCAACACATATCGCTGAACGAATGGGAAATGAAGGATCGGTCTTGTCACTAGACCTTCACGAGCATAAAGTGAAGCTGATTAAAGAATCTGCAAATAGACTCGGACTGACAATCATCAAGCCTGAGGCAATGGATGCCCGCAAAGCATCGGAAGCCTTTCAAGATGATGAGTTTGACCGCATTCTCGTCGATGCTCCGTGCTCAGGCTTCGGGGTTATCCGCAGAAAGCCCGACATGAAATACAGCAAAAACCCTGAAGACAGTGCACGCCTTGCCAAGATTCAGCTGTCAATTTTAAGGGAAATCGCTCCATTAGTAAAAAAAGGTGGCACACTCGTGTACAGTACGTGTACAATGGACCGGACAGAAAATGAAGAAGTAATCCATGCGTTTATACAAGAACATCCTGAATTTGAACCCGATTTGTCTCTTGAAAAGCGGCTGCCTGAAAAGGCGAGACCTTTTGTTCGGGGTGGAAGCCTTCAAATCCTTCCTCACTATTTCGGAACAGATGGTTTCTTTATTTGCAGCATGAGAAAGAAGGGATAAGCAATGACACAATCAAAACAAACAAAAGTCAGAAAAGAATTGCGGACAGAAAACCCGTCCATTTATTCTTTTGAATTAGATGAACTTCAAACATGGCTCACTGAAAACGGAGAGAAACCGTTTCGCGCCGCACAAATTTTTGAATGGCTTTATGAAAAACGAGTGTCTTCTTTTGAAGACATGACAAACCTTTCAAAAAGCCTGCGTGAAAAATTAAGCAGCCATTTCGTGCTCACAACGCTGAAAACTGCGGTGAAGCAAACATCTCAGGATGGAACAATGAAATTTTTATTCGAACTTCATGACGGTTACACAATCGAAACCGTTTTAATGAGACACGAATATGGCAATTCTGTATGTGTAACGACCCAAGTCGGCTGCCGCATCGGCTGTACGTTTTGCGCATCGACACTCGGCGGACTGAAACGTAATCTTGAAGCAGGCGAAATCGTTGCTCAAGTAGTAAAAGTCCAAAAAGCGCTTGATGAAACAGATGAGCGCGTCAGTTCTGTGGTTATTATGGGAATCGGCGAGCCATTTGATAATTTTAATGAAATGCTTGCTTTCTTAAAAATCATTAATCATGATAAAGGATTAAATATCGGAGCCCGCCACATTACGGTGTCAACGAGCGGAATCATCCCGAAAATTTACGATTTCGCAGACCAGCAAATGCAAATTAACTTCGCGATCTCTCTGCACGCGCCAAATACGGAGATCAGAAGCCGGCTGATGCCGATTAACAAGGCGTATAAGCTGCCTGACTTAATGGAGGCAGTCAAATACTATATTGAAAAAACCGGCAGACGTATCAGCTTTGAGTACGGCCTGTTCGGCGGTGTGAATGACCAGGTCGAACATGCTGAAGAGCTTGCAGAGTTATTAAAAGGCGTGAAATGCCACGTCAACTTAATACCTGTCAACTATGTGCCTGAACGTGATTATGTCCGCACGCCAAAGGACCAGATCTTTGCTTTTGAAAAAACGTTGAAATCCCACGGAGTAAATGTCACGATCAGAAGAGAGCAAGGCCATGACATTGACGCGGCCTGCGGTCAGCTTCGCGCGAAGGAGCGTCAAGACGAGACGAGGTGATGAGGTTGTTAACAGCCTTAAAAACAGATACAGGGAAAATACGCCAGCACAATGAAGATGATGCGGGCATATTTAAGGGGAAAGACGAATTTATATTAGCGGTTGTCGCTGATGGCATGGGCGGCCATCTTGCCGGAGATGTTGCGAGCAAGATGGCTGTAAAAGCCATTGGAGAGAAGTGGAATCAGGCGGAAACCATTCCTTCTGCGCCTTCGGAATGCGAGACGTGGATAAAGGAACAAATACACGCTGTAAACAGCCAGATTTACGGTCACGCACAAGTCCATGAAGAATGCCAAGGCATGGGAACAACGATTGTGTGCGCCCTTTTTACTGGGAAATCGGTAACGGTAGCCCACATAGGCGACAGCAGGTGCTATTTGCTTCAAGAAGACGATTTCATTCAATTGACCGAAGATCATTCTCTTGTGAATGAGCTTGTGAAGACTGGAGAAATTTCTAAAGAAGACGCCGAGCATCACCCGCGAAAAAATGTACTCACAAAAGCTCTTGGAACAGACAGGTCGATCAGCATTGACGCCCGATCATTTGAATTAGAGCCGGGCGATAAGCTGCTTCTATGCTCAGACGGACTGACGAATAAGGTGGAAGACCGGGAATTAAAAGAAATTTTGCAAGATACATCAGCTCCTCAGGAAAAAGTAAATCTGCTCGTAGACAAAGCCAATGAAAATGGCGGGGAAGACAATATAACTGCGGTATTGCTTGAGCTTGCTTTACATGTTGAAGAGGGTGAAGAAAAGTGCTAATCGGCAAGCGGATCAGCGGGCGCTACCAAATTCTCCGGGTTATTGGCGGAGGAGGCATGGCAAACGTTTATTTAGCTGAGGACATCATTCTTGAACGTGAAGTCGCAATCAAAGTACTGCGGTTTGACTTTGCGAATGACAATGAGTTTATCAGACGTTTCCGAAGAGAGGCTCAGTCGGCATCGAGCCTTGACCACCCGAATATTGTCAGCATTTACGATGTGGGCGAAGAAGAAGATATCTATTATATTGTGATGGAATATGTGGAAGGCATGACGCTGAAGGAATACATAACCGCAAACGGGCCTCTTCACCCTAAAGAAGCGCTCCGCATCATGGAGCAAATTGTCTCAGCCATAGCACATGCCCATCACAATCACATTGTTCACAGGGATATTAAGCCTCACAATATTTTGATCGACCATATGGGGAATATAAAGGTCACTGATTTTGGCATTGCCACTGCCCTTAGTTCCACAACGATCACACACACAAATTCTGTTCTCGGCTCGGTTCATTACCTGTCTCCCGAGCAGGCGCGGGGCGGCTTGGCCACGAAAAAATCAGATATCTATGCGCTCGGCATCGTACTGTTTGAGCTTGTAACCGGACGTATCCCGTTTGAAGGAGAATCAGCAGTCAGCATTGCTTTAAAGCATCTTCAAACGGAGACTCCTTCGGCAAAAAGATGGAATCCCGCGGTCCCCCAAAGCGTTGAAAACGTTATTTTAAAGGCCACAGCTAAAGATCCGTTTCACCGATATGAATCCGCTGAGGATATGGAAGAAGACATCAAAACAGCTTTTGATGCCCATCGGCTCAACGAAAAGAAGTTTTCCGTACTGGAAGATGAAGAAATGACTAAAGCGATTCCCATTATAAAGGATGCCGATCAAGCCTCTCCCTCTGGCAAAGAGAATGCTGATGAAGCTTCTCATGGAAAGAAGACGAAAAAGGGCAAGAAGAAAAAATGGCCATGGGTTTTATTGGCCGTATGCTTTATTTTAATTACGGCCGGAGTACTCGCCGTAACCGTATTTCCATCTCTTTTTATGCCGAAAGATGTCAAGATCCCCGATGTTCAGGGGATGGAATACGAAGAAGCGGTTGATCTGCTTGAAAAAGACGGCTTACAGGTCGACTCGGATGTCTTGGAAATTTCAGACGAAAAAATTGAAGAAGGCTTAATGGTGAAGACAGATCCTAAAGCGGATTCAACCGTAAAAGAAGGGTCATCCGTTAAACTGTATAAAAGCACGGGGAAAGCAAAAACACAGCTGAAAGATGTGACGGGTCAAACCGTTGAACGGGCAAAAGAAGCTTTGAAGAAAAAGGGCTTTGAAAACATAACAGTGAATGAGGTTCACGATGATGAAGAGTCCGGCACGGTCATTGACCAGGAGCCATCAGCAGGGACCGATCTTGTGCCAAGTGACGATCAAGTAAAGCTGACAGTCAGCATAGGCCCTGAAGACATTACGCTCAGAGACTTAACGACATACAGCAAACAGGCGGCCTCTGGTTATCTTGAGGATAACGGGCTGACATTGGTCGAAAAAGAAGCTCACTCAGACGATATTCCTGAAGGACAGGTAGTCAAACAAAACCCGAAAGCAGGCACGGCATTAAAGCCCGGAAACGAAGTCGAAGTCACCTTTTCACTTGGACCTGAAAAAAAACCTGTGAAGACCGTGAAAGAAAAAATTCAAATCCCTTATGAACCGGAAAATGAAGGGGACGAGCTAGAGGTCCAAATTTCAATTGATGACGCAGATCACAGCATTTCTGACTCTTATGAAAACTTTAAAATTAAAGAGCCGACTGAACGTACAATTGAACTGAAGATTGAACCTGGCCAAAAAGGGTATTATCAAGTGACAGTAGATAATAAAGTCGTCAGCTACAAAACAATTGAGTATCCCAAAGATGAATAACAAGGAGGGACAATATGCCTGAAGGCAAGATTATTAAAGCGTTAAGCGGGTTTTATTACGTACTGGACGAATCAGACGATACAAAAGAAGGAAAAGTGATCCAATGCAGAGGAAGAGGCATTTTTAGAAAAAATAAAATAACGCCTCTCGTCGGTGACTATGTTGTTTATCAAGCTGAACATGAAAAGGAAGGCTACCTTTTAGAAATAAAAGATAGAACCAATGAGCTAGTCAGGCCGCCGATCTCAAACGTTGATCAGGCAGTGCTCGTTTTTTCTGCGGTTCAGCCCACTTTCAGCACATCTTTATTAGACCGTTTTTTAGTGCTTGTTGAAGCAAACGATATTCTTCCCATCATCTGTATCACCAAAATGGATCTTGTTAAAGACCAAAAAACAAAAGAAACCATTCAGGCTTATGCGGAAGACTACCGTAAAATCGGTTATGAGGTTTATCTCACCTCATCCAAGGAACAGCACGGGTTACCGGATATCATTCCTCATTTTCGGAATAAAACGACTGTCTTTGCAGGCCAGTCCGGTGTCGGGAAATCTTCACTTTTAAATGCGATAAGTCCTGAGCTTGAGCTGAGAACGGATGAAATCTCGGAGCATTTAGGCCGCGGGAAACATACCACCCGGCATGTCGAGCTCATCCATACATCAGGCGGATTAGTTGCGGACACGCCAGGATTCAGTTCACTGGAATTTACCGGCATTGAGGCGGAAGAGCTGGGATATACATTTCCCGAAATCAGAGAAAAAAGCGCTGAATGCAAATTCAGAGGCTGCCTTCATCTGAAAGAGCCGAAATGTGCCGTAAAACAAGCCGCGGAGAATGAAGAAATAACAAAATACCGTTATGACCATTATGTGGAATTTATGATGGAGATTAAAGACAGAAAGCCGAGGTATTAACATGATTAAGGTTGCACCATCTATCCTTTCCGCTGATTTTGCCTCTTTGGGAAAGGAAATAAAAGACGTGGAGCAGGGCGGAGCCGATTATATTCACATTGATGTGATGGACGGCCATTTCGTCCCAAATATTACGATCGGCCCGCTTATTGTGGAAGCCGTTCGTCCGGTGACAGAACTCCCGCTTGATGTTCATTTAATGATAGAAGAGCCGGACCGTTACATACCGGCATTCGCAAAGGCGGGAGCGGATGTGATATCCGTCCATGCCGAAGCATGTCCGCACCTTCACCGAACCATTCAATTAATAAAAGAACATGGCGTAAAGGCGGGAGTTGTGCTTAATCCCCACACCCCAGTTGATATGATTAAACATGTGATAGAAGAGCTTGATCTCGTTCTCTTAATGACTGTGAATCCGGGCTTTGGAGGGCAGAAGTTTATTCATTCCGTCCTGCCGAAAATAAGCGAAGTCCGCCGGCTTGCAGACGTAAAAGGGAAAAATGGGATACTGATTGAAGTAGACGGCGGCGTCAATAAAGAGACAGCCCCGCTATGCATTGAAGCAGGTGCCAACTTACTTGTCGCGGGGTCTGCGATTTATGGCCAAAATGACCGTAAAAAAGCCATTTCTGACATTAGAGGCAGCTAGTAAATAAGCACTTTGAAAGAGCCAAGCGCTGATTGACCAGCTTGAGCTCTTTTTCCTGTATGCAGACAAAGAGAGGAAACAATATGAGCCAGATAAATATAGTCGCCGGCGGACCGATTGACTTAATACCGGAACTTTCCCAGTATGCCGCTGATCAAATGCTTTGGGTCGGTGTTGATAAAGGTACTGTCACATTGTTAGACGCCGGCATCATTCCGGATGAAGCGTTCGGAGATTTTGACAGTATTACAGACCGAGAGCGCCGGAAAATTGAAAAGGCGGCGCCGGGTTTGCATGTGTACCAGGCGGAAAAAGACCAAACAGACTTAGAGCTTGCACTCATCTGGGCTTTAGAGCAAAAACCGGATATGATCCAAATATTCGGTATCACGGGCGGGAGAGCTGATCATTTTTTAGGGAATATCCAGCTTTTGCACAAAGGCATTGAATCAAACACAGCGATTCAGCTGATAGACAAACAGAACATCATTCAAATGTTTACACCGGGAACACATACAATTAAGAAGGACTTCGGCAAACGATACATTTCATTCATCCCGTTTTCTGAAGAGGTAGAAGAACTTACCCTCACAGGTTTTAAATATCCGCTAAATAACTGTCATATTACACTCGGTTCAACACTATGTATTAGTAACGAACTCATTTATTCACGAGGTACTTTTTCGTTTGCTGAAGGCATAGTAATAATGGTAAGGAGCACTGATTAGCTACGTGCTTTCACTCAAATGCAGAAACAATAAACCTTTAGAACGTTGAACAGGCGGTTACGGGACTTATAGGAGGGGGACAAAAATGAAATTTTACACCATTAAATTGCCGAAGTTTTTAGGAGGAATTGTCCGGGCAATGCTGGGCTCATTTAAAAAAGATTAAGCCTGACAGCGAAGCCCTCTTACACCACATAAAAACGCCTGCCACACATATCGGGGCAGGCGTTCATTTTGTTATACACGCTCAACTTTACCGGATTTCAAAGCTCGAGCAGATACATATACTTTTTTAGGTTTGCCGTTCACCAGGATACGAACCTTTTGAAGATTCGCGCCCCAAGTGCGCTTAGAAGCGTTCATTGCGTGAGAACGGTTATTCCCAGCTGTTGTTTTTCTACCTGTGATAACGCATTTACGTGCCATTTGTTTCCCTCCTAACTGCGCAAAACATCTACTTTTCAACATGCATTTTTCTTAGATGCTTTCGATACTTTAATAATTTACCACAGCTAAAAACCGTTTGCAACTATTGTTTACCCTCCTTTCAAGAAAAATCACTTGACAACTTGAAAAAAATTGAATGCTGTAGTATAAGTAGGGTTGGACAGTCAGTGTTGCTGACTTTTCTTTTCATAACGGAGTACATATAGTAGAATAGCTGTAACTCTATGCATTCGAAGGAGGAACTTGCGTGTCCATTGAATTAAGAACAAAATACGGACAGATTGATATATCGAATGAAGTCATCGCGATGGTTGCCGGAGGCGCGGCTATTGACTGTTACGGAATTGTAGGCATGGCATCTAAAAGCCAAATTAAAGACGGACTGACTGAGATCCTGCGCAAAGAGAATTTCAGCCGGGGTGTTCTTGTCCGCCAGGAAGCAGACCGGATACATATTGACATGTACATTATTGTGAGCTACGGCACCAAAATATCCGAAGTCGCACACAATGTTCAAACAAAAGTAAAATACACAGTAGACCAAACAGTCGGACTTGCAGTGGATTCTGTAAATATTTATGTCCAAGGCGTACGAGTGACGAACCCGTAGTTAGGAGGAAAAGTATTGTCTAAACGAAAATTGGATGGGAGAGCCTTTGCGGAAATGATTCTTTCAGGGGCTCAAAACCTGTCTCAGAACGCAGGAGTTGTTGATGCGTTAAATGTGTTTCCGGTCCCGGACGGCGATACAGGAACAAATATGAACCTGTCGATGACCTCCGGAGCGAGAGAAGTGGAACATCTTGAGACATCTGATATCGGCAAGGTGGGAATTGCGCTGTCTAAGGGATTGCTCATGGGAGCGAGAGGAAACTCGGGTGTCATATTGTCGCAATTATTCCGGGGTTTCAGCAAAAGCATTGAGCAAAAAAAAGAAATAAACGCCAATGAGTTTGCCGCAGCGCTTCAAGCCGGTGTAGACATGGCTTATAAGGCAGTGATGAAGCCTGTTGAGGGGACGATTTTAACAGTAGCAAAAGATGCGGCGAAAGAAGCAGTCGCTGCGGCCCAAAAAGAAACCGATATCATAAAGCTGATGGAGGCTGTCACTGAAGAAGCAGAGGCATCGCTGAACAGAACGCCCGATTTGCTTCCTGTACTGAAGGAAGTCGGCGTGGTGGACAGCGGCGGAAAAGGGCTGCTTTGCGTATATGAAGGATTTCTGGCTTCATTAAAAGGAGAAACCGTTTCAGCAAAAACAGCTCTTCCTTCACTTGACGACATGGTCAGCGCTGAGCATCATAAGAGCGCACAAAGCATGATGAGCACGGAAGATATAGAATATGGTTTCTGCACCGAGGTTATGGTAAGGCTGGATCAGGACAAAAGAGTGTTTAATGAAGAAACATTCAGAAACGATCTGAGCCGATTCGGTGATTCGCTTCTAGTGATTGCGGATGATACACTGGCGAAGGTCCATGTCCATGCCGAAGAGCCCGGAAACGTATTAAACTACGCGCAAAACTACGGTGAATTGATTAAAATCAAAATTGAAAATATGAGAGAGCAGCACACGTCTATCATCAGTCAGGACCTGATGCCTGCTGACAGCGGGGCACCTGTCGCGCCATCAACTAAAAAGCAGCCGTACGGTATTGTCACGGTCGCGATGGGAGAAGGCATTTCAGAGCTGTTTAAAAGCATCGGCGCTTCTTCCGTTATTGAAGGCGGACAAACAATGAATCCAAGCACTGAGGATATCGCAGAAGCCGTCAAGTCGGTGAATGCTGAAGTTGTGTTCATTTTGCCGAACAACTCTAACATTATAATGGCTGCCAATCAAGCGGCAAGCGTTTTAGAACAGCAGGTCTTTGTCATTCCTGCAAAAACCGTGCCTCAAGGGATGTCTGCTCTATTAGCGTTTAATCCGCAGCAAGAAGCAGAGGTCAATGAAGCGAATATGCTTGACGCCATTCAGCAAGTGAAAAGCGGACAGGTGACCTATTCAGTCAGAGATACTCATATAGACGGCCATGACATTAAAAAAGGCGACTTTATGGGAATTCTGAACGGAACGATTATCGGCAGCGCTGAAGATCAGCTTGCAGCCGCAAAAATGCTGCTTTCCGAAATGATTGGGGAAGAAGATGAAATTGTGACGGTTCTGTATGGAGAGAATGCTTCTTCGGAGGAAGCGGCACAGCTTGAAGAGTTTTTAGGCGATAAGTTTGAAGATGTGGAAGTTGAAATCCATAACGGAAAACAGCCGCTGTATTCTTATATATTTGCGGTAGAGTAGAAGGGCTTTCGGCCCTTCTATTCTTATGCCTTCTTTTAAGTGCGGCAGCGCGGTAATACGTCCGCTTGCCATTTCATATCTGATCAATTAGTCTAGAAGAAAAGTGCTAAAAAGGTTTGTTGATTGATAGATAAGAGGGGGAAAAACATGAAATACAGGAGCGTTTTTGATATCATCGGACCGGTTATGATTGGTCCGTCCAGCTCACATACTGCTGGCGCGGCGCGAATCGGAAGAGTGGCCCGAAGTCTGTTTGGCAGAGAGCCAGAGCGCGTCATAGTTTCTTTTTACGGCTCTTTTGCGGAAACTTATAAAGGCCATGGCACCGATGTCGCCATTATCGGCGGCCTGCTCGATTTTGATACATTTGACGAACGGATAAAAACGGCGATCAAAATTGCTGAAGATAAAGGAATCAGGATAGAGTTCCGGGTGGAAGACGCTGTCCCGGTTCATCCGAACACAGCCAAGGTCAGAATATCGGATGATCAAGGTGAGCTCGAATTGACCGGAATTTCAATAGGGGGAGGTAAAATCGAAATAACCGAATTAAACGGGTTCGAACTCCGCCTTTCAGGGAACCATCCTGCCATTTTAGTGGTCCATAATGATAAGTTCGGCACCATTGCGGGAGTGGCGAATGTCCTTGCGAAATTCTCCATTAATGTAGGACATATGGAGGTGGCGCGAAAGGACATCGGCCAGCTTGCGCTGATGACGATAGAAGTGGATCAAAATATTGATGATGACGTGCTCGATGAGCTTAAGAAGCTGCCAAATATTATTCAAGTCACTAAAATTGCTGACTAGTGAAGTCAGGAGGACATAAGCTATGTTTCGTAATGTGAAGGAATTAATTGCGATTACAAAAGAAAAACAAATTCCCATTTCAGAGGTGATGATCGCTCAGGAAATGGAAGTATCAGAAAAGACGAGAGCCGAAATTTTCGAACAGATGGAGCGCAACCTGACCGTGATGGAAGCGGCAGTTGAAAGAGGCATTAAAGGCGTAACAAGCCAAACAGGCTTGACTGGGGGAGACGCGGTTAAGCTGCAAGCCTATATTGAATCAGGCAAAAGCCTGTCGGGCTCTCTTATTTTAGATGCGGTATCAAAAGCTGTCGCGACGAATGAAGTCAACGCCGCGATGGGCACGATCTGCGCTACGCCCACCGCCGGATCAGCGGGTGTCGTTCCGGGAACTTTATTTGCGGTAAAGGGAAAACTGAATCCGACAAAAGAACAGATGGTGCGCTTTTTGTTTACATCAGGAGCGTTCGGCTTTGTCGTTGCCAATAATGCGAGTATATCAGGCGCAGCCGGCGGCTGTCAGGCTGAGGTCGGATCAGCTTCAGGGATGGCCGCAGCGGCAATTGTGGAAATGGCCGGAGGAACACCGGAACAATGTGCGGAAGCCATGGCCATTACGCTGAAGAACATGCTTGGGCTAGTGTGTGATCCGGTGGCGGGTCTTGTGGAAGTGCCATGTGTGAAGCGGAATGCAATGGGCGCCTCAAATGCAATGATTGCTGCTGATATGGCGCTTGCCGGTATCACGAGCCGCATCCCGTGTGACGAGGTCATTGACGCCATGTACAAAATCGGCCAAACGATGCCGACTTCGCTCAGAGAAACAGGGCAGGGCGGATTAGCGGCAACGCCAACCGCAAGAGAATTAGAGAAAAAAATATTCGGAGGAGCGCTCAGTTCAAGTGAAACGTCTGCAAACTAGTATTTCTCATATCAAAGGTATCGGATCAGAAACAGAAAAAACACTTCATGAACTTGGTATCTATGATGTGTCTGATCTGCTGAACTATTTTCCCTACCGTTATGATGACTACGAGCTGAGAGATTTAGAAGACGTCAAGCATGATGAAAGAGTCACAGTCGAAGGGAAGGTTCACTCAGAGCCTTCACTCACTTATTACGGCAAAAAACGAAACAGGCTGACATTCCGGCTTTTGGTCGGCCATTATTTAATTACGGCCGTTTGTTTTAACCGCCCTTATTTGAAAAAAAAGCTCTCGCTCGGTTCAGTGGTCACCATATCTGGAAAATGGGACAAGCACCGCCAAACTATCATGGTGCAGGAACTGAAAAACGGCCCGCACCAAGAGGATAAAAGTATAGAGCCGGTATACTCAGTGAAAGAAAATGTCACCGTGAAAATGATGAGAAGATTCATTCAGCAGGCACTTTCCCAATATCTTGACACAATGTCTGATCCGTTGCCTGAAAAACTCAGGCTCCATTATAAACTGCCGGACTATCATCAAGCATTAAAAACGATGCATCAGCCAGAAACGAGAGAATCTTTAAAGCAGGCTAGGCGCCGTTTCGTCTATGAAGAATTCCTGCTGTTTCAGCTGAAAATGCAGGCGTTCCGGAAAGCTGAGCGAGAACAATCACAAGGCATCAAGCATCACTTTTCCAACGAAGAACTGATGAGCTTTGTAGAAAGCCTTCCGTTTCCGCTTACGAATGCACAGTCCCGCGTGCTACGCGACATTACGGCGGATATGTCTTCGCCGTACAGAATGAACCGCCTGCTTCAAGGGGACGTTGGATCTGGGAAAACGGCCGTGGCAGCTATCGCGCTGTACGCAGCCATTCTATCAGGCTATCAAGGTGCGCTTATGGTGCCGACAGAAATACTTGCCGAGCAACACGCGGATTCTCTCGTTGCACTATTTGAGAATTGGAATGTGAATATTGCTCTGCTCACAAGCTCAGTCAAAGGCAAACGACGCAGGGAACTGCTTGAAAGACTGAAAGCGGGAGATATTGATATACTCGTAGGAACCCACGCCCTGATACAAGACGAGGTCGAGTTTAAAGCTTTGGGCCTTGTAATTACAGATGAACAGCATAGGTTTGGAGTGGAACAGCGCAAAAAGCTCAGGAACAAGGGGCAGGATCCTGATGTATTATTTATGACCGCTACCCCGATTCCCCGGACACTCGCAATTACCGTTTTTGGAGAAATGGATGTATCGGTTATTGATGAAATGCCGGCAGGGCGTAAACAAATCGAAACCTATTGGGTGAAGCACGACATGCTTGACCGCATTTTGTCATTCATTGAAAAAGAAGTAAGACAGGGCAGGCAGGCGTATATCATTTGTCCGCTGATTGAAGAATCAGACAAACTGGATGTGCAAAATGCCATTGATGTATACAACATGCTTTCAGAAGTTTATCGGGGCAAATGGAATGTAGGACTGATGCATGGAAAGCTGCACTCTGATGAAAAAGATCAGGTGATGAGGGAATTCAGCGCAAATGAGTGTCAGATATTAGTTTCAACAACAGTAGTTGAAGTAGGCGTGAATGTCCCGAATGCCACGATTATGGTTATATATGATGCTGATCGTTTCGGCTTATCCCAGCTTCATCAGCTCCGGGGACGGGTCGGACGCGGAAAATATCAATCCTTCTGTATTTTGATGGCTGATCCGAAATCCGAAACCGGAAAAGAGCGGATGAGAATTATGTCTGAGACCAATGACGGTTTTGAATTGTCTGAGAAGGATTTGGAATTGCGCGGTCCTGGTGACTTTTTCGGAAAAAAACAAAGCGGTATGCCTGAGTTCAAGGTGGCAGACATGGTCCATGATTACAGAGCCCTGGAAACGGCAAGGCAGGATGCGGCTGATCTGGTATCTTCAGAGGCTTTCTGGAACGAGCCGGAATACCAGGCGCTGAGAGAGCAGCTGTTGAAAAGCGGGGTAATGGACGGCGAAAAATTAAGCTGAGTTCAGAAATTTTTGGTTTTCTCTATAAACAATCGTTGCATTCCAATCTATGAGATTATATACTACTATTAGTACCTAGTCTTAATTGTCCGGATGGTGTTTATATATGAGGAGAAATAAGAAAGAACGCCAGGAATTGCTACAGCAGACGATAATAGCGACCCCTTTTATCACCGATGAAGAACTAGCGGGGAAATTCGGGGTAAGCATTCAGACCATCCGTCTGGATCGCTTAGAGCTCTCTATACCGGAGCTTCGAGAAAGAATAAAAAACGTTGCAGAGAAAACACTTGAAGATGAAGTGAAATCGCTGTCGTTAGATGAGGTCATTGGAGAGGTTATTGATCTCGAGCTTGATGAACAGGCGATTTCTATATTGGAAATTAAAAATGAGCATGTCTTCAGCCGTAATCAGATTGCGAGAGGGCATCATTTGTTTGCGCAGGCGAACTCACTTGCCGTTGCGGTCATTGATGATGAGCTGGCATTAACAGCGAGTGCAAATATCCGCTTTACAAGACAGGTGAAGCAGGGTGAGCGTGTCGTTGCTAAAGCAAAGGTGACTGCGGTCGAAAAAGATAAAGGCAGAACGGTTGTTGAGGTCAACAGCTATGTTGGGGAAGAGATTGTTTTTTCTGGAGACTTTGACATGTACCGTTCAAAACATTCATAAAGGTGGAGCATGCATGAGAATAGCTGTAGATGCTATGGGAGGAGACCACGCTCCCAAAGCTGTTATTGACGGAGTTATGAAGGCGGTTGAAGCGTTTGATGATCTTCAAATTACGCTTGTCGGTGACAAAACAACAATAGAATCACACTTACCAACAACTTCAGAACGCATCACGGTGCTGCACGCCGATGAAGTGATTGAAGCGACGGATGAACCTGTACGCGCCGTACGCAGAAAAAAGAATTCTTCTATGGTGCTGATGGCTCAGGAAGTGGCAGAACAACGTGCTGATGCCTGCATTTCAGCAGGAAATACAGGCGCATTAATGACAGCGGGGCTGTTTATCGTCGGAAGAATAAAAGGGATTGAACGCCCTGCGCTTGCGCCGACGTTGCCGACTGTTTCAGGTGAAGGCTTTCTCCTTCTCGATGTCGGGGCCAATGTGGATGCTAAACCAGAACATCTTGTTCAATACGCCATCATGGGTTCGGTTTACGCCAAACAAGTGCTTGGCATATCTGCTCCGAGAATCGGCCTTTTAAATGTCGGAACCGAGGATAAAAAAGGAAACGATCTGACAAAGCAGGCATTTCAGCAGTTAAAGGAAACAAACGTCCAATTTATCGGAAACGTTGAAGCGAGAGATATTTTAGAGGGCGTTGCCGATGTAGTCGTAACAGACGGTTTCACGGGAAATGTTACGCTTAAAACCCTGGAAGGCTCTGCGATGTCTATTTTTAAAATGATGAAAGAAGCAATGACATCCAATTTCACTTCAAAGCTTGCAGCAGCAGTGCTTAAGCCGAAATTGAAAGAAATGAAATTGAAAATGGACTATTCCGAGTATGGAGGGGCCAGCCTTTTTGGATTGAAGGCGCCGGTGATTAAAGCGCACGGTTCTTCAGACGCCCGTGCGGTCTACCATGCCATTCGTCAGGCCAGAGACATGGTCAGCCAAAATGTCGCTGCTTTTATCGAAGAAGAAATAAAAGAAGAAAAAACGGATGCTTAATCTGGAGGTTTTATCATCATGAGCAAGGTTGCATTTTTATTCCCTGGACAGGGATCACAATTTATTGGAATGGGAAAAGAACTATATGAACGGGAATCCGTTTCAAAACGAATATTTGATGAAGCGGATGAAGCCTTGGAAACAAAGCTCAGCTCCCTCATTTTTGAAGGCGATGCCGAAGAATTAACTCTTACATATAATGCGCAGCCAGCACTGCTGACGACAAGCATTGCGATTCTTGAAAAATTTCAAGAGGCAGGCATTACCCCGGATTTTACCGCCGGACACAGCCTCGGCGAATACTCAGCGCTTGTCGCAGCCGGAGCGATCTCTTTTAAAGATGCTGTTTATGCTGTCAGAAAACGCGGCGAATTTATGAATGAAGCGGTGCCTGCCGGAGAAGGCGCGATGGCGGCTATTTTAGGCATGGATGCTGAAGCTTTACAGCAGGTGACCGACAAAGTCACTGAAGAAGGAAATCTTGTCCAGCTTGCAAACTTGAACTGCCCGGGGCAAATTGTCATCTCGGGAACTGCTAAAGGTGTTGAGCTTGCTTCAGAGCAAGCAAAAGAAAACGGTGCAAAACGGGCCATTCCGCTGGAAGTAAGCGGTCCTTTCCATTCGGAATTGATGAAACCGGCTGCAGAAAAGCTGGCAGAAGTGCTGGATGCTTGTGAACTGAAAGATACGAATGTTCCTGTCATTTCAAATGTTTCTGCTGATGTAATGACAGAGAAAGAAGACATCAAAGCCAAGCTGATTGAGCAGCTTTACTCACCGGTCCGTTTTGAGGAAACAATTAACAAGCTGATTGACGAAGGTGTCACCGTCTTTATCGAAATCGGCCCCGGGAAAGTGCTGTCCGGACTTGTCAAAAAAGTGAACCGCCGTTTGAAAACCATTGCTGTTTCTGATCCGGAAACAATCGAGCTTGCAATTCAAACGTTAAAGGAGGAGTACGGAAATGCTGATTGATAAAACGGCTATCGTAACTGGAGCGTCACGCGGAATCGGCCGTGCGATTGCATTGGATTTGGCCAAAAACGGAGCTGACGTTGTCGTTAACTATTCGGGCAATGAAGCGAAAGCAAATGAAGTGGTTGATGAAATTAAATCACTCGGCCGAAAAGCAATTGCTGTAAAATGCGATGTATCAAATGCCGAAGATGTACAAAACATGATAAAAGAGACAATCGCGACTTTCTCATCTATTGACATCCTGGTGAACAACGCCGGCATTACAAAAGACAACCTGCTGATGAGAATGAAAGAAAATGAGTGGGATGATGTTATCAACATTAACTTAAAAGGTGTCTTCAATTGCACCAAAGCCGTGACAAGACAAATGATGAAACAGCGTTCGGGCCGGATTATTAACGTGTCATCTATTGTAGGTGTCAGCGGAAACCCGGGACAAGCCAACTATGTCGCGGCAAAAGCCGGAGTCATCGGTTTAACTAAATCGTCAGCGAAAGAACTTGCAAGCCGCAATATTACCGTCAATGCAATTGCACCGGGATTTATTTCTACGGATATGACGGATAAACTGACAAAAGAAGTACAAGATGAAATGCTGAAACAAATTCCGCTCGCGCGTTTTGGCGATCCTCGTGATGTCAGCAGCGTTGTCACGTTCCTTGCTTCCGAAGGAGCACGTTACATGACAGGCCAGACGCTTCATATTGACGGCGGAATGGTGATGTAATATATTTTCTCGAAAATTTCATCATAGTTACTCTAGTTTTTTAAAAACGAATCAACTATAATACTTGAGGGGAGGTGAATTGCTATGGCAGATGCATTAGAGCGTGTAACAAAAATCATCGTAGACCGCCTTGGCGTAGATGAAGCAGACGTCAAACTTGAAGCTTCTTTCAAGGAAGACTTAGGTGCTGATTCCCTAGATGTAGTTGAACTTGTTATGGAACTTGAAGACGAGTTTGACATGGAGATTTCTGACGAAGATGCTGAAAAGATTGCAACAGTCGGCGACGCTGTGAACTACATACAAAACCAGCAATAAGCTAAAGCTAAAAGTCCCGTCTGAAAGCGGGGCTTTAGCCCTTTATTCGTGCAGTTATTACAGCATGCCGCTTTTACGTGCGCTGTATCCGGTTTAATCAGAGAAGCGCGGTGAACCTGATGTGCCTATGGAGGTTACTATGTCAAAACACTCACATTATAAAGATAGAAAAACGTTCTATAAAAAAATTGAGCAATTTAAAGAGTTCCAAGAACGGATTTCAGTTCATTTTCAAAACGAAAAACTTTTGTATCAAGCATTTACACATTCATCGTATGTGAATGAGCATCGGAAAAAGCCATATGAAGATAATGAAAGGCTTGAATTTTTAGGTGACGCTGTTTTGGAATTGACGATCTCCCAATTCTTATTCGCCAAATATCCGGCTATGAGTGAAGGAGATTTGACGAAGCTGAGAGCCGCAATTGTATGCGAGCCGTCTCTCGTTTCTCTGGCTCATGAATTGTCATTCGGCGATCTTGTCCTACTAGGAAAAGGTGAAGAAATGACAGGCGGAAGGAAGCGTCCTGCACTTTTGGCTGATGTCTTCGAAGCGTTTATCGGAGCCTTATACCTTGACCAAGGATTAGAGCCGGTCGAAAGTTTCTTAAAAGTCTATGTGTTCCCTAAAATAAACGATGGTGCTTTTTCTCATGTGATGGATTTCAAAAGCCAGCTGCAAGAATTTGTACAGCGGGATGGTAAAGGAACGCTTGAGTATAAAATACAGAATGAAAAAGGGCCCGCGCACAATCGGGAATTCGAAGCGATCGTATCCCTTAAAGGTGAAGCGCTCGGAATCGGAAACGGCCGTTCGAAGAAAGAAGCCGAACAGCACGCGGCGCAGGAAGCTCTTGCTAAATTGCAAAAACACCATACGAAACAATAAAATCCCCCTGCATCTCCAAGGGGGATTTCAGTATGTTCCGGACAAGTTTATGATAAAATTGAAATACTTAATTCATACATAAGGAGGATCGCTATGTTCCTCAAACGTTTAGACGTTATAGGATTTAAATCATTTGCAGAACGGATCTCCGTTGATTTTGTAAAAGGCGTCACCGCCGTTGTCGGTCCGAACGGCAGCGGAAAAAGCAATATAACAGACGCCATCCGCTGGGTTCTTGGAGAACAATCAGCGCGGTCTCTTCGCGGGGGGAAAATGGAAGATATTATTTTCGCCGGAAGTGATTCGCGAAAGAGATTAAATCTTGCTGAGGTCACATTGACACTCGACAATGATGATCATTTTTTGCCGATTGATTTCCACGAAGTCAGCGTGACAAGAAGAGTTTACAGATCAGGCGAGAGTGAATTTCTTATCAATAATCAGCCATGCCGTTTAAAGGATATCATTGATTTATTTATGGACTCCGGGCTTGGAAAAGAAGCATTTTCCATCATCAGCCAAGGGAAAGTCGAAGAAATCCTGAGCAGCAAGGCGGAAGAGCGGCGAAGCATCTTTGAAGAAGCTGCCGGGGTGCTCAAATATAAAACTAGAAAGAAAAAAGCGGAAAACAAACTGTTTGAAACACAAGATAATTTAAACAGAGTGGAAGATATATTACATGAGCTTGAAGGTCAGGTAGAACCGCTGAAAATCCAGGCATCCATAGCAAAAGATTATTTGGATAAAAAGAAAGAGCTGGAACATGTGGAGATCGCTCTGACCGCTTATGATATTGAAGAGCTACACGGCAAGTGGACGAGCCTTCAGAAAAAAGTTCAAATCGCAAAAGAGGAAGAGGTCGCTGAATCTTCTGCTATTTCTGCAAAGGAAGCGAAAATCGAAGACACGCGCGATAAAATCCAAGCGCTTGACGAATCGGTTGATGAGCTTCAACAGGTCCTTTTAGTCACAAGTGAAGAGCTTGAAAAACTGGAAGGGCGCAAAGAAGTACTGAAAGAGCGTAAGAAAAACGCCACTCAAAACCGAGAACAACTTGAAGAAGCAATTATTCTTTATCAGCAAAAAGAAACCGAGCTGAAAGAGAATATCACAAAGCAGACGGCGGTATTTGAAAAGCTGAGGGCAGAAGTGAAGCAGCTTCAGGCCCAAGTCAAAGAAAAGCAGCAGGCACTGAAGCTGCACAGTGAAAATGTTGAAGAGAAAATCGAACAGCTGAAAAGCGATTACTTTGAGTTATTAAACAGCCAGGCTTCCTTCCGCAACGAGCTGCAGCTTTTAGATGACCAAATGTCCCAGTCTGCTGTTCAGCAGCAAAGACTGACAGCCAATAACGAAAAATATATTCAAGAACGAAAAGAAATTTCTGAAAAGAAGGCCGCGTGTGAAACCGAGTTTGCGCGCATTGAACATGACATGCACCAGCAAGTGGCACAGTACCGTGAAGCCCAGTCGAAATATGAACAGAAAAAACGCCAATATGAAAAAAGTGAATCTGCGCTTTATCAGGCGTATCAATTCGTACAGCAGGCAAAGTCAAAAAAAGACATGCTGGAAACGATGCAGGGAGATTTCTCCGGATTTTATCAAGGCGTAAAGGAAGTGCTGAAAGCAAAAAACAAGCTTGACGGCATTCATGGGGCGGTACTTGAACTCATCACAACGGAACAAACGTATGAAACGGCAATTGAAATCGCTCTTGGCGCCTCTGCCCAGCACGTCATAACAGAAAACGAACAATCTGCCCGCCAGGCCATTCAATATCTAAAGCAGCATTCATTCGGCCGGGCGACATTTCTGCCTCTTTCTGTTGTGAAAGATCGCCAGCTCCAAAGCCGTGATGCAGAGACAGCGGAAAAACATCCTGCATTTATCGGTGTGGCAAGCGATCTCGTCACATTTGAGCCGGCATACCGCCGCGTCATTCAAAACCTGCTTGGAACAGTTCTTATAACCGAGCACTTAAAGGGAGCAAACGAACTCGCCAAGCAGCTGGGACACAGATACCGCATCGTCACGCTTGAAGGAGATGTGGTGAATCCGGGCGGCTCCATGACCGGGGGAGCAGTCAAGAAGAAAAACAATTCGCTTCTCGGAAGAAGCCGGGAGCTTGAAACCATTACTAAACGGCTTGTGGAAATGGAAGAAAAAACAGCTTTCTTGGAAAGTGAAGTCAAATCCGTCAAGCAATCCATTCAGGAATCTGAGAACAAGCTGGCTGAACTGAGGGAAGCCGGAGAAAATTTAAGGCTGAAGCAGCAGGACGTCAAAGGCCAGCTGTACGAGCTGCAAATTGCCGAGAAGAATATCAATACTCATTTAGAGCTCTACGATCAGGAAAAATCGGCTCTTCTGGAAAACGACCAAGAAAAGAATGCACGCAAGCGTCAGCTTGAAAAAGAGCTTGAAGAAGTGTCTGATCAAATAAAAGAGCTTGAAGAGGAAATGGAAAGGCTCACACAGCAAAAGCAAATGCAAACTTCAACGAAAGAATCATTATCAAATGAGCTGACAGAACACAAAATCGCCGCCGCGAAAAAGGAACAAGTCTGTACGAATGAAGAGGAAAATCTCAACAGACTGAAGAAAGAGCTGGAAGAAACGCAGCTCGCCTTAAAAGAAACCGCTGAGGATTTAAGCTTCTTAACGACAGAGATGTCATCCAGCACAAGCGGTGAAGTGAAGCTTGAAGAAGCTGCAAAAGCCAAATTAAATGATAAAACAAGAACGGCTGAACTGATTTCTGTAAGACGGAACCAGCGCATGAAACTCCAGCAGGGCTTAGATACATACGAACTCGAACTGAAAGAAATGAAGCGGCTGTATAAACAAAAGACAACGCTCTTAAAGGACGAGGAAGTAAAACTTGGCCGTATGGAAGTCGAGCTGGATAATTTATTGCAGTATTTACGTGAAGAGTACAGTCTGTCCTTTGAAGGGGCGAAAGAAAAGTACCAGCTTGAAACAGACCCGGAAGAAGCCAGAAAAAGAGTCAAATTGATTAAGCTGGCAATAGAGGAGCTTGGCACCGTCAACCTCGGAAGCATAGATGAATTCGAGCGGGTCAATGAACGGTACGAATTTTTGAGTGAGCAGAAAAATGACCTGACAGAAGCGAAGAATACGCTGTTCCAAGTCATTGAGGAAATGGATGAGGAAATGACGAAGCGTTTCAATGATACGTTCGTACAGATCCGTTCTCACTTCGATCACGTCTTCCGTTCCTTGTTCGGAGGCGGCCGAGCGGAGCTAAAGCTTACTGATCCGAACGATCTGCTTCATTCCGGAGTCGATATCATCGCGCAGCCCCCGGGGAAAAAATTGCAGAATCTGAGCCTTTTATCAGGCGGGGAACGAGCCCTTACGGCTATAGCCCTTCTCTTCTCGATTCTAAAGGTAAGGCCTGTGCCGTTTTGTGTATTGGATGAGGTAGAGGCGGCGCTTGACGAGGCAAATGTTTTCCGTTTTGCGCAATACTTGAAAAAATACAGCGGCGAAACACAGTTTATCGTGATCACCCATAGAAAAGGGACAATGGAAGAAGCAGACGTGCTCTACGGCGTTACAATGCAGGAATCCGGAGTTTCGAAGCTGGTTTCGGTCAAGCTGGAGGAAACAAAAGAATTAGTTCAGTAACGAGGAAAGAGGTTGAAAGATGAGCTTTTTTAAAAAATTAAAAGAGAAAATCACAAAACAGACAGACTCCGTATCTGAAAAATTTAAAGAGGGATTGGAGAAAACAAGGAATTCCTTTCAAGATAAAGTAAATGATCTCGTGTCACGCTACCGCAAAGTGGATGAAGATTTCTTTGAAGAGCTTGAAGAAGTGCTGATCAGTGCGGATGTAGGCTTTACGACAGTCATGGAACTGATTGATGAGCTGAAAAAAGAAGTCAAAACGAGAAATATCCAAGATCCTCAGGAGGTACAATCTGTTATTTCCGAGAAATTGGTTGAGATTTATAACAGCGGAGATGAGCAGGTTTCTGACTTGAATATTCAAGCAGGACGTTTGAATGTCATTCTCTTAGTCGGTGTAAACGGAGTGGGAAAAACGACAACGATCGGCAAGCTTGCGCATAAGCTGAAAGAAGAAGGCAAATCTGTCGTACTTGCAGCTGGAGATACATTCAGAGCTGGCGCTATCGAACAGCTGGAAGTATGGGGAGAACGGACAGGAGTGCCCGTTATTAAGCAGGCTGCCGGGAGCGACCCTGCGGCTGTTATATATGACGCTGTCCACGCTGCGAAAGCGCGGGAAGCCGATGTGCTCATTTGTGATACAGCCGGCCGACTTCAAAATAAAGTGAACTTGATGAAGGAGCTTGAAAAGGTAAAACGCGTGATTGAAAGGGAGGTTCCCGAAGCGCCTCACGAGGTGCTGCTTGCCCTTGACGCAACAACCGGACAAAATGCGATGGCTCAGGCGAAAGAATTCTCAAAAGCAACCAATGTAACAGGAATTGCCTTAACCAAACTCGACGGAACGGCAAAAGGCGGAATTGTTCTTGCGATCCGCAACGAGCTTCATATCCCTGTAAAACTGGTCGGCCTCGGAGAAAAAGTTGATGATCTCCAGCAATTCGATCCGGAATCATACGTATACGGACTCTTTTCAGACTTAGTTGAAAATGCCGAAGAATAATCAAAAAAACCGGGGGTTTTCCCCGGTTTTTTTATCTTTCACTATAAACTTTAAAGGGAACCATATCGCAGTAGGAAAACGATTTCCGGCAGTCTGATTGTGCGTTTTTACTCATGTAAACCCCTAGAATTTTGCCTTTCCTTACATATATCAGCATCAAGTTCTTTTTTATGAATATGATCAAATCAATTTGTGAAAATAGGTATTTTCCTTTGACAAGATAAAAACTTGACAGTTGATATAAAACCATGTAAACTAAGTTTTCGTAAAGGGATTTGACTTAACAAAGGGGAGAGCTCATGATGTCGCTCGAAAAAACAACGAGAATGAACTATCTGTTTGATTTTTATCAGTCGTTGTTAACGTCCAAACAGAAGAGCTATATGTCGCTTTATTACTTGGACGATTTCTCCCTTGGCGAAATAGCCGAAGAATATGACGTGTCCAGACAAGCCGTTTATGACAATATTAAACGTACAGAAGCAATGCTTGAACAATATGAAGAAAAGCTGCTCCTGCTGAAAAAGTTTCAGGAGCGTAAAGAGATCTTTCATAAGCTGAAGGAGCTCACGTCCGACGTTAAAGAAAAGGAAGACGTTGAAGCTCTTATCGAAGCGCTTGAGAAATTAGATTAGGAGGCGGCAAACAATGGCATTTGAAGGATTAGCCGACCGACTGCAGCAGACGATTTCCAAAATCCGTGGAAAAGGTAAAGTCACCGAACAAGATGTAAAAGAAATGATGCGTGAAGTTCGGCTTGCGCTTCTTGAGGCTGACGTTAACTTTAAAGTGGTTAAGGACTTTGTGAAAAAAGTGAGTGAAAGAGCCGTCGGCCAAGACGTCATGAAAAGCCTGACGCCCGGCCAGCAGGTTATTAAGGTTGTAAAAGAGGAATTAACCGAGCTGATGGGCGGAGAAGAAAGCAAAATCGCCGTAGCGAAGCGGCCGCCTACCGTCATTATGATGGTGGGTCTTCAAGGGGCGGGTAAAACGACAACCACCGGGAAGCTTGCGAATCTGCTCCGTAAAAAGCATAACCGCAAACCGCTTCTGGTTGCCGCTGATATTTACCGTCCCGCTGCGATCAAGCAGCTGGAGACACTCGGTAAACAGCTTGATATGCCTGTTTTTTCTCTTGGCGACCAGGTAAGTCCGGTTGAAATTGCCAAACAGGCCATTGAAAAAGCCAAGGAAGAACATTATGATTATGTCATTTTGGATACCGCTGGCCGTTTGCACATTGACCATGAACTCATGGATGAATTGGCAAATGTAAAAGAAATCGCGAACCCGGAGGAAATCTTCCTTGTCGTCGACTCAATGACTGGTCAAGACGCCGTAAATGTGGCCAAAAGCTTTAACGAACAGCTCGGTTTAACGGGTGTTGTTTTAACGAAGCTTGACGGTGACACGCGCGGAGGGGCAGCCCTTTCCATTCGGGCGGTTACGAATACGCCGATTAAATTTGCCGGCTTAGGAGAAAAGCTTGACGCGCTTGAAGCTTTCCACCCTGAGCGAATGGCATCCCGAATTCTCGGAATGGGCGACGTTCTGACATTAATTGAAAAAGCTCAGGCAAGTGTCGATGAAGACAAAGCAAAAGAGCTGGAACAAAAAATGAGGACGATGAGTTTCACACTCGATGATTTTCTGGAGCAGCTCGGACAGGTTCGCAACATGGGGCCTCTTGATGAGCTTCTGCAAATGATGCCCGGCGCGGGGAAAATGAAGGGCTTAAAGAACATTCAGGTGGATGAAAAGCAGCTGAATCACGTTGAAGCCATCATTAAATCAATGACTGTTCTTGAAAAAGAACAGCCGGATCTCATCAATTCAAGCCGGCGTAAGCGGATTGCAAAAGGAAGCGGGACATCCGTACAGGAAGTCAACCGTCTGCTGAAGCAGTTTGAAGAAATGAAAAAAATGATGAAGCAGATGACCAACATGTCAAAAGGAAAGAAAAAGGGATTTAAATTACCTTTTATGTAATCGGTTATACATGATAAAACCATTGTTAAGAAAAAACACTTTACAAACACTTTTATCATTGTTAATATACTATCTTGTTGAAATATTTTCGGAGGTGCTAGTAAAATGGCAGTAAAAATTCGTTTAAAACGTATGGGATCAAAAAGATCTCCTTTCTATCGTATTGTTGTAGCAGATTCTCGTTCACCACGTGACGGCCGTTTCATCGAAACAGTCGGAACTTACAACCCGGTTCTAAAACCAGCAGAAGTGAAAATTGATGAAGAGCTTGCTCTTAAATGGCTTCAAACTGGAGCTAAACCTTCTGACACAGTTCGTAACTTGTTCTCTAACCAAGGAATCATGGAAAAATTCCACAACGCTAAACAAGGCAAGTAATGACTGATCAACACTTGGAAGATTTGATTGTGACGATTGTGGCTCCGCTTGTTGACCATCCGGAAGACATTCGGGTCATAAGAGAAGAAACTGATCAAAAGATTGCGCTTCGCTTATCTGTTAATAAATCAGATACCGGTAAAATTATCGGAAAGCAAGGCCGGACTGCAAAAGCGATTCGAACAGTTGTGTTTGCAGCTGGCGCTCGGTCTTCTAAGAAAGTTCAACTTGAGATATTTGACTAAAGGGAGAGGGCCGGCACCTCCCCTTTTTTTACACGAAAAAATGGGTAAACAGTTAAAAGAGAGACATGATAAATAGGTCAAACCGCCTTTCGTCAGGAAAAATGTTTTGAAAGTAGGGAGCTTGGTGCCATGCAGATTATTCACCGTGTAACCGTCATGCAAGTCTTAACCGAGCACAGTAAAGAGAAGCTTGTGGCCTCTTTTGAAGAAAAAAAACAATCGCTTGAACGAGAATGCAACCAGCTCTATTTCCAGCTTAGAAAACATGAAAAAGATCATCTTAACCCTGATGTCACAGAACAATTTAAAAAAGCGATAGAAAAAAGGCAGGACAAAATCAAAATGATCGATTTCCAAATCAACCAAGCGCACACATTGCCGCTTGGAAGCGAAGTGAAAGAAAAGGAAATCGACGCGCTGTTATCCATTGATGTCGGCGATAACTGGCACGAGAAAACAGCAGCAAATACCATCGTCATTAAAGACGGAGTGGTAATCGAAATTCGCCCGAGGTGATGATATGGCAAAGCGATGGTTTAACGTGGGCAAGATAGTAAATACTCACGGAATTAAAGGCGAAGTGCGGGTCATTTCCAAAACCGATTTTGCCGAAGAGCGGTACAAGCCCGGCAAGACCCTCTATTTGTTTATGAGCGGCAGCAAAGAGCCTGTGCAAGTCACAGTTCAAACGCACCGGCTTCATAAACAATTTCACCTTCTTCAGTTTAAAGAAAGACCGTCCCTGAATGATGTGGAAGAATTAAAGAACGCAATCATCAAAGTTCCGGAAGAAGACTTAGGAGAGCTTGATGCAGGCGAATATTACTTCCATGAAATTATCGGCTGTGAAGTGTACACAGAAGACGGCGAGAGAATCGGAGTCATCAGGGAGATATTAACTCCCGGAGCAAATGATGTGTGGGTTGTCGAGCGAGAAGGCCAAAAAGATGCACTGATTCCTTACATTGAATCGATTGTAAAGGATATTGACGTGACGGAAAAGAAAATTCAAATTCATTTGATGGAAGGATTAATAGACGAATGAAAATTGATTTTTTAACCCTTTTCCCCGACATGTTTGAAGGAGTGCTGGGTTCCTCTATTTTGCAAAAAGCACAGGAGAAAAACGCCGTTGAATTTGATGTCGTCAATTTCCGCGCCTTTTCTGATAACAAGCATAAAACAGTGGATGACTATCCTTACGGCGGAGGGGCGGGCATGGTTCTGAAGCCTCAGCCCGTGTTTGACGCAGTAGAAGAGCTTACGGCGAAATCAAAAGCTTCTCCCCGCATTATCCTCGTCTGCCCTCAAGGCGAACGCTTTAATCAGAAAAAAGCAGAGGAGCTGGCGGAAGAAGAACATCTGATGTTCATTTGCGGCCATTATGAAGGCTATGATGAGAGAATCAGAGAACATCTTGTGACAGACGAAATATCAATCGGCGATTTCGTGCTGACAGGCGGAGAGCTGCCGGCCATGATGATTGCAGACAGTGTCGTGAGACTGCTGCCGGGAGTGCTTGGGAAAGAAGAGTCCCATCTTGAGGATTCCTTCAGCACGGGACTCTTAGAGCACCCTCATTACACAAGGCCCGCAGACTATAATGGCCTTAAGGTCCCTGAGACGCTTCTGTCAGGAAACCATGCGAAGATTAAAGAATGGCGAAAAAAAGAATCAGTGAAAAGAACCTTTTTGCGGCGTCCTGATCTGCTTGAACAGTATCCGCTCACAGAGCAAGAAAGAAATTGGATTTCTGAGTGGGAAAAAGAATAGATAGTATTGCACAGACAGTTGAGTTGTGGTAAGATACTACTTGTGGCTTAAGCGGGCTTATCCGCCTAAGCTTGAAAACGATGTTCCGCTGTGCCGGTTTTTATGGTCAAGAGCATCTGTTGGAAGGAGTTGAAAACGATGCAACAATTAATTCAAGATATCACAAAAGAACAATTGCGCACAGATCTTCCTGCGTTCCGTCCTGGTGACACTTTACGTGTACACGTAAAAGTTGTTGAGGGTAACCGTGAGCGTATCCAGATCTTCGAAGGTGTTGTGATTAAGCGTCGTGGTGGTGGAATCAGCGAAACTTTCACAGTTCGTAAGATTTCTTACGGTGTTGGCGTTGAACGTACATTCCCTGTACACACCCCAAAAATCGCTAAAATCGAAGTTGTACGCTACGGTAAAGTACGTCGTGCTAAGCTTTATTACCTACGTGAACTTCGCGGAAAAGCGGCTCGTATTAAAGAAATCAGACGATAATGATAACGAACGAAAAGAGCTTGTTACTGCTAACAAGCTCTTTTTTTATGACTGCATTTGAAAAAGCCGGACAGGCATCGTAAAATACATAAGAGACAGCCAGAAATGACCCAGAAGAAGAGAGTGTCTTCTTACTAGATAAGGCAGGTGTTAGTGTCACATGACCATTCAGTGGTTTCCAGGCCATATGGCAAAAGCAAGACGGGAAGTAACCGAAAAATTAAAACTGATTGATATTGTATATGAGCTGGTGGACGCCAGAATCCCGATGTCATCAAGAAATCCGATGATTGAAGAAATCTTAAAAAATAAACCGCGCATTATGCTGTTAAATAAAGCCGATAAAGCCGATGCAGCCGTCACAAAGCAATGGAAAGAGCATTTTGAAAAGCAAGGCATTCCGTCACTGTCAATTAATTCAGTGAATGGACAAGGCTTAAACCAAATCGTGCCTTCTTCGAAGGAATTATTGCAGGAAAAAATCGATAAGAGAAAAGCGAAAGGCGTTAAGCCGAGAGCCATCCGGGCTTTAATTATCGGCATCCCAAACGTCGGGAAATCAACGCTCATTAACAGGCTGGCGAAGAAAAATATTGCAAAAACAGGAGATAGGCCGGGTATCACGACATCCCAGCAATGGGTAAAGGTCGGCAAAGAACTGGAGCTGTTAGATACACCGGGGATTTTGTGGCCAAAATTCGAAGACGAACTTGTAGGTCTCAGACTGGCTATAACCGGGGCGATTAAGGACTCTATCATCAACCTGCAGGACGTCGCCGTATTTGGACTGCGTTTCTTGGAAGAACATTATCCGGACCGTCTGAAAGAGCGTTACGGGCTTGAAGCGATACCCGAGGATATTGCGGAGCTGTTTGACGCAATCGGAGAAAAACGCGGCTGCCTGATGAGCGGCGGGCTTATTAACTATGATAAAACCACAGAAGTCATCATCCGGGACATTCGTACAGAGAAGTTCGGCAGGCTGTCTTTCGAACAGCCATCATAAAGGCGCGCAGAGATGCGGGTCTTTATTTTTTCATTGCCGCACCGATACATATAGTAAGGGAGAAGAGAAAGTGAATACATTGACAGTAAAGGACATTAAAGACCGGCTGCAAGAGGTGAAAGACGAACGGGACCCATTTCTTGCCGAGTGTGAAAAAGACCAGAGGAAAAGTGTACAAACGCTCGTAGAACAATGGCTGAAAAAGAATGCGAAGGAAAAAGCATTAAAAGAACAATGGGAGAGTATGACTCACTGTGAACGCCTGGCAAGAAACAAAGGCTTCCGTATAATTGCAGGAATTGACGAAGTAGGCAGAGGGCCGCTGGCGGGGCCGGTTGTGGCAAGCGCCGTTATCCTGCCCGCGGAATGTGAAATACTTGGATTGACAGATTCGAAAAAGCTTTCAGAAAAAAAACGCGAAGAATATTATGAACGTATTATGAACGAAGCGCTTGGTGTCGGAATAGGCATTATCGAAGCTTCTGTCATTGATGAAATCAATATATACGAAGCGTCAAAGCTGGCAATGGTCAAAGCAGTCCGCGAACTGTCCGGCGCACCTGATTATCTGCTTGTGGACGCGATGACGCTGCCCCTTGACATACCTCAGTCTTCCATTATAAAAGGGGATGCAAAAAGCGTTTCTATCGCAGCCGGGGCTTGTGTAGCCAAAGTAACCAGAGACAGAATGATGAGCGAGTATGCCAAAACCTATCCGATGTACGGGTTTGAAAAGCACAAAGGCTACGGGACAAAAGAGCATCTGGAAGCACTCGCTGCATATGGGCCGACGGACATTCACCGAAGAACTTTCGCTCCTGTTCAAACTTACTGTTAAGCAAGGGGGGCGCTTTATAAATGAACATGCGCAACGATATACATACGGCGCTGAGAAGCCTGTTTGCGGGCACAGCCGCTTCACTGCAGGACTCAAATCCAACTGAAGAGTCAAGCGGCATTCAGAGGCTTCTTTTAGGGAAAGTGCTCCGTCTCACGGGGGATGAGCATGCGCTGATCCAGGTAGGGGACCAAACCATACAGGGGAAGCTTGAGACAAAGCTTCGCCCTCAAGCGTATTATTGGTTTTCTTATGATAAAAAACCAGCAGAACAAATGGGCAGGCTCCAAGTCGTCCAACGTTTTGATCAAAATCCGGCAACAGTTCAGGAAGCGGCAGGAAAGCTCTTAAGCGCCATTTCAATTAAACCGTCCAATACATCTCTATTAATGACCAGCGCTATGCTGAAAAGCAATCAGCCGATAACAGAAAACGATATCAAAGCAGCTGTTCAATGGATGGAAACGCTGCCGCCCGCAGAAACAAAAAAAGCGATTGAAACCATTTTATTTACCCTCAAGCGTGATCTCCCTGTCCATGAGGGCGTGCTAAACGCCCTTCATGCATTCAAATCACCAGTTTCAATGAATCAGCAGCTGTCACGGTTACTTCACGCAATCAATCAAGATTCTCAGCCGACAGAAGCGCTGATGAAGTTAAAACAGGCTGTCACGGCGCTTTTTGACGCGGAAAGCGACATACATGCAGAACGTCTGGTCCGAATGCTCGGCTCACAAGCGGAAAATGAGGGATTCGGCGGGGAGAAAGCGATGAAATCCGTCAATGATACTGAAGGGCATGTCAGCGGCCGGCGGTCAGCGCCGGAACAAATACAAGGCACGATAAAGCCTAATACCGTTTCTGAAAGCATGCCGCAGCAAAAGGGCATGCAAAGTGCCGAGGCGGAAGAGGATATACCTGAAATCCCGCGGCTGCTCCTTGAAAAAATGTCTGTTCAAGCTGAAAAAAACGGCAGCCATGTGCTAAAAGAAGCGGCGGCTTGGATTAAGGCGGTGCTTTCACAGGAAAATACGAAAACAGGAACCGTGCCGTCTGTTATGCAAGCGGCGCAAGTCACAGATCAAGAAGCCGACGTTTTCGTTGAGGCGGTGAAACAAGCGGAACCAAGCTTGTCCAGCAAAACAGATGTTCTTTCCTTCTTGTCAAAAATCAGACAGGGACTGGGCGCCCGTGACGAATTGGCTTTTATTAAAGCATTTGAACAAGGGGCAGACATGCAGCGTGATGAACTCCAATCTTTAAAACTGACGCTCCATGCCGCACGAACGTCTAATGAGCTTTCTGAGCCTGTCAAGAGGGAGGCTGATCAGCTTTTTCATAAATTAAACGGACAGCTCTTCATTCAGCAGGATCACTCGTCCTACAGCCAGATTGTCATGTCATTTCCTATGTTTTCAAAAAACAGTGTCCAGGATATGACTGTTCTTTTTAAAGGACAAAAAGAACCCGATGGAAAGCTAGATCCTTCTCATTGCCGGCTCCTTTTTTTACTGAATCTTGAATCATTAAAAGAGACTGTTGTTGATTGCTTTGTTCAGCAAAATGTTATGACAATTTCGATAGAAACCGAATTTGATCTGCAGTCTGCGATTGATCCGATGGTGCCAGATTTGAAACAATCCCTGAAAGAAATGGGATACAGCCTGTCAGGTGTTGTGGCGAAAAAAAGGGTTCACTCAGCAGCAGACATTCACATCGAACGATATATAACGAACAGCAGCGAACAAGAACTGGATGTGAGAATATGAAAGAACAGACGCCGTTAAGAAAAGCCGTAGCTCTGCATTATGACGAGCAGAAGGATAAAGCGCCGAAGGTCATAGCGACAGGCAGAGGACACATTGCGGAAAACATTATAGCAGAAGCGAAAAAAGCAGGGGTACCGATTCAGGAAGATCGGACCCTTGTCGAATTAATGCGACATTTGACAGTGGATGATCAGATTCCGGAAGCGCTTTATGAAACTGTAGCCGAAATATTTTCTTTTGTTTACAAGCTGGATGAAAGTGTAAAAAATAAAAAGTAACCAGAAATATTCCCCATACTCCATTTAAATTTATATTTTCAGTAAAATAAAAGTTTGAATGTTTAGAAGGATTTTACGATTTTGCATCGAACTCTAGACAATCCTTCCAGTATTATATAGAATGAAAGCGCAGTCTATTTTTAGTTTTGTTACATAAGTTAGGAGGATGGGAAATGAATATCCATGAATACCAGGGAAAAGAAGTCCTCAGAAAATACGGAGTGTCTGTTCCTGAAGGTAAAGTGGCTTTTACAGCAGAAGAAGCAGTTGAAAGAGCGGAGGGCTTATCAAGCTCGGTTTATGTCGTAAAGGCGCAAATTCATGCTGGCGGTCGAGGCAAAGCTGGCGGGGTAAAGATTGCGAAATCAAAAGAAGAAGTAAAAGCGTATGCCGAGGAGCTGTTAGGGAAGACGCTCGTTACGCATCAAACAGGTCCGGACGGCCAAGTAATAAAACGCTTACTTATTGAAGAAGGATGCGACATTAAGAAGGAATACTATGTCGGTCTCGTGCTTGACCGCGCTACTTCAAGAATCGTACTGATGGCGTCTGAAGAAGGCGGAACGGAGATTGAAGAAGTAGCAGAGAAAACACCGGAAAAAATCAAGAAAGTCGTTATTGATCCGGCTGTCGGACTGCAAGGCTATCAAGCGAGAGAAATCGCATTTTCTATTAATATACCAAAGGAGCTTGTCGGACAAGCTGCTAAATTTATGCTGGGGTTATATAAAGCATTTGTAGAGAAAGACTGTTCAATTGCTGAAATTAATCCGCTTGTTGTGACAGGCGACGGAAAAGTAATGGCGCTTGATGCGAAATTAAACTTTGACAGCAATGCACTATATAGACAAAAAGATATTATGGAATATAGAGATTTGGACGAAGAGGATCCAAAGGAAATTGAAGCTTCTAAATACGATTTAAGCTACATTTCTCTGGATGGAAATATCGGCTGCATGGTAAACGGCGCCGGCCTTGCGATGTCCACAATGGATATCATTAAACATTACGGCGGAGATCCTGCCAACTTCCTTGACGTGGGAGGCGGCGCAACTGCTGAAAAAGTAACGGAAGCATTCAAAATCATTCTTTCCGACCAAAATGTAAAAGGAATTTTTGTCAACATTTTCGGAGGCATTATGAAATGTGACGTCATTGCGGAAGGGGTTGTTGAAGCGACGAAACAAGTCGGTTTAACATTGCCGCTTGTCGTCCGTCTTGAAGGCACAAACGTAGATCTAGGGAAGAAAATCCTTAGTGAATCAGGTTTGAATATTACATCTGCGGAGTCTATGGCTGACGGGGCGCAGAAAATCGTATCTTTAGTATAGGAAAGCATGAAAGGCAGGGGACCAAATAATGAGTGTATTTGTAAATAAAGATACAAGAGTTATTGTACAAGGGATTACAGGTTCTACCGCTTTGTTTCATACGAAGCAAATGCTTGAATACGGAACAAACATTGTAGGCGGTGTAACACCTGGAAAAGGCGGAACTGAAGCAGAAGGAGTGCCTGTGTTCAATACAGTGGCTGATGCTGTCCACACGACTGGTGCCAACGCATCTGTTATTTATGTGCCTGCGGCGTTCGCTGCTGATGCAATCATGGAAGCCGTTGATGCTGAGCTTGATCTTGTCATTTGTATTACCGAGCATATTCCGGTATTAGATATGGTGAAAGTGAAACGCTTTATGGAAGGAAAGAAAACAAGATTAATAGGACCAAACTGTCCGGGCGTCATTACACCTGAAGAATGTAAAATCGGCATCATGCCTGGATATATCCATAAAAAAGGCCATGTAGGCGTTGTCTCTCGCTCTGGAACATTAACATATGAAGCGGTTCATCAGCTTTCAGAAGCGGGTGTAGGACAGTCTACAGCTGTCGGAATCGGGGGCGACCCGGTTAATGGAACGAATTTCATTGATGTCTTAAAAGCATTTAACGAAGACCCTGAGACCCACGCTGTGATTATGATCGGCGAAATCGGCGGAACAGCTGAAGAGGAAGCGGCAGAATGGGTAAAAGCTAATATGACTAAACCTGTTGTCGGATTTATCGGCGGAAAAACCGCACCTCCGGGAAAACGCATGGGACATGCCGGCGCGATCATTTCCGGCGGAAAAGGAACAGCGGATGAAAAGATTAAAACGCTGAATGCCTGCGGAATCGAAGTTGCGGAAACGCCTTCCGTCATGGGAGAAACGCTCATCAAGGTTCTAAAAGAAAAAGGTTTATTTGAAACTTGTAAAACTCACTAATAACAAAGGGGACAGCTGTTAAGGCTGTTCCTGCTTTTTATGCCAAAAGGAGGTTGTTGGTTTGGACCAGGCGTCTGCCTGTTTACTCATTTGCAGCATCAACCGTTTATTATCCCCGTCTCTTCTATTAAAATGGTGGAAGGCTGATCCGTCTCTTTCTTTTAAGACTGACCCGCACCCAATACACGCCATCACTTCCGGTAAAATAAAAGCCGCCGCACTTAAAACTCAAATAGAGAAAGAATATGATAAGCTTCAAGAACAGCTGTCTGACTATCAACGGCGAGGTATCAAAGTCATTCCGATCACTTCACATCAATACCCGTCATGGCTGAAAACGATCTATGATCCGCCTCCCGTTTTGTTTGCCAAAGGGAATGAGAACCTGCTTATAAAAGGCCGGAAAATTGGAATGGTAGGTACGCGAAATCCTACCGAATATGGCAAAAAAGCAGTTTTTCATCTTACAAAAGAGCTTGCAGGCAACCAGTGGATCATTGTCAGCGGACTCGCGGCCGGAATAGACGGTTTGTCCCATAGAGCCTGCATCAGGGCAAAAGGGTATACAATCGGTGTCATAGCAGGCGGTTTTCATCATATATATCCCCGAGAAAATCAGCAGTTAGCAGAATACATGGCGAAGTATCATTTGCTGCTGTCAGAACATCCACCGGAAACAAAACCCCGAAAATGGCATTTTCCCATGAGAAACCGTTTAATAAGCGGATTGTCCGAAGGCATAGTGGTAGTGCAAGGCAAAGAAAAAAGCGGTTCGTTAATCACTGCCTATCAAGCGCTTGACCAGGGCAGGGAGGTGTTTGCCGTGCCCGGTTCTATATTTGATCCATACTCCGGAGGACCTATAAAACTCATTCAAGAAGGGGCGAAATCTGTACAGTCCGCTGAGGATATTTACAGTGAGTTATCGGAAGGAAACGTTCAATATACGGAACCCTTTTAGAAATATCGTTTGACAAACCGTATTGTAATATTTAATAATAGTGAGGATTTAAAGTTGCATATTGTTTTTCATGTTTAAAATGACGTTCACGATAAAGAATGAAATATTGAAAGCCATATAAAGGCAGCTTCAAAAATGAAATGAAATATACTTGAAAAGAGAGAGAACACCTCTTGAGGGGGATGAAAATGTCTGATTATCTAGTCATCGTAGAATCGCCCGCTAAGGCGAAAACGATTGAACGTTATTTAGGTAAGAAATACAAAGTCAAAGCTTCAATGGGACATGTCCGGGATCTGCCTAAAAGCCAAATGGGCGTTGACATAGAACAAAACTTTGAACCCAAATATATAACGATACGAGGAAAAGGGCCTGTTTTAAAAGAATTAAAAACGGCTGCCAAAAAAGCTAAGAAAGTCTATCTCGCGGCTGACCCCGACAGAGAAGGGGAAGCGATTGCATGGCATCTAGCCCACAGTCTTGATCTGGACCTCAACTCCGATTGCCGGGTAGTTTTTAACGAGATCACCAAGGACGCTATTAAGGAGTCATTTAAGCATCCCCGGATGATTAATATGGACCTTGTTGATGCTCAGCAGGCGAGAAGAATTCTAGACAGGCTGGTCGGATACAAAATCAGCCCGATTTTATGGAAAAAAGTCAAAAAAGGACTCAGTGCGGGCCGGGTGCAATCCGTTGCACTTCGTTTAATCATTGACCGTGAAAAAGAAATCAATGAATTTAAGCCTGAAGAGTATTGGACGATTGACGGCTCTTTCTTAAAGGGGCAAGAAACATTTGAAGCAAGCTTCTTCGGTAAAGGCGGCAAAAAGCATCCTCTGAAAAGCGAAGCAGACGTGAAAGAAATTCTTTCTCAGCTTAAAGGCAACAAATATACAGTTGAGAAAGTGACCAAAAAGGAACGGAAGCGCAATCCTGCCCTGCCGTTTACTACTTCCACCCTACAGCAGGAAGCAGCGCGCAAACTCAATTTCAGAGCCAAGAAAACGATGATGATTGCACAGCAATTATATGAAGGAATTGATCTTGGCAAAGAAGGAACGGTCGGGCTGATTACGTATATGAGAACGGATTCAACCCGTATCTCTAACACAGCCGTGGAAGAAGCGGCAGCCTTTATTGACCAGACGTACGGAAAAGAGTTTTTAGGCGGAAAGCGCAAACCGGCGAAAAAGAATGAAAATGCCCAGGATGCCCACGAAGCAATCCGGCCCACTTCTATTCTCCGGAAGCCGAATGAATTAAAAACTGTTCTTGGCAGAGATCAGCTCAGACTGTATAAATTAATCTGGGAACGCTTTGTCGCCAGTCAAATGGCATCTGCCGTATTGGATACAATGAGCGTTGATCTTGAAAACAACGGATTGACATTTCGGGCAACCGGGAGTAAGGTCAAGTTTTCCGGGTTTATGAAGGTCTATGTAGAAGGAAAAGACGATCAGCTTGAAGAAAAAGACCGCATGCTGCCTGATTTACAGGAAGGGGACACGGTCTTATCTAAAGATATCGAACCCGAACAGCATTTTACTCAGCCGCCTCCGCGATACACTGAGGCCCGCTTAGTCAAAACGCTTGAAGAATTAGGCATCGGCCGTCCGTCTACCTACGCTCCGACGCTTGACACAATCCAGCGACGCGGTTATGTCGGATTGGATAACAAACGGTTTGTGCCGACTGAACTTGGGCAGATTGTTCTTGAGCTCATCATGGAATTTTTCCCTGAAATCATAAACGTAGAGTTTACGGCGAGAATGGAACAAGACCTCGATAATGTTGAAGACGGCAACACCGAGTGGGTGCAAATCATTGACAGCTTCTATACCGACTTTGAAAAACGGGTTAAAAAAGCAGAAGCTGAAATGAAAGAAGTTGAGATTGAGCCCGAATATGCCGGCGAAGATTGTGAACTATGCTCTTCACCTATGGTATATAAAATGGGTCGCTACGGTAAATTTTTAGCCTGCTCAAACTTCCCTGACTGCCGAAACACAAAACCGATTGTTAAACAAATCGGAGTGAAGTGTCCTAAGTGTGAAGAAGGAAATATTGTTGAACGAAAATCGAAAAAGAAACGGGTTTTTTACGGCTGTGACCGTTATCCACAATGCGACTTTGTATCATGGGATAAACCAATTGAACGAAAATGTCCGAAATGCGGAAAAATGCTTGTTGAGAAAAAACTCAAAAAAGGCATACAAGTTCAATGCGTGGAATGCGATTATAAGGAAGAACCACAAAAGTAGCGGTGAGCAGGTCTTGCTCACCTTCTTTGTGTGTTAAAAGAAGAACTTGAATAATAAACTAGGAGATGTGAAAAGATGAACCAACATACAGTAAACGTCATAGGGGCGGGGCTTGCCGGAAGTGAAGCGGCATGGCAGCTGGCTAAGCGCGGCATCCAGGTGAAACTATATGAAATGCGTCCAGTGAAACAAACGGCTGCACACCATACAGATAAATTTGCAGAGCTGGTGTGCAGCAACTCTTTACGCTCCAATACGCTGGCTAATGCTGTCGGTGTGTTAAAAGAAGAAATGCGGGCGCTCGATTCAGCGATTATCGCTGCGGCCGATGAGTGTTCAGTACCAGCCGGCGGCGCTCTAGCCGTGGACCGTCATGAATTCGCGGCAAGCGTAACAAATCGGGTGAAAAACCATCCGAACGTGACGGTAATGAATGAAGAAGTAACTGAAATACCTGCAGGACCTACTATTATTGCGACAGGGCCGTTAACTTCTGAAGCGCTGTCCGCACAATTGAAAGAGCTTACGGGCGAGGAGTATTTATACTTTTACGATGCGGCTGCGCCTATTCTTGAAAAAGACAGCCTTGATATGGATAAGGTGTATCTTAAATCCCGTTATGACAAAGGGGAAGCGGCCTATTTAAACTGCCCGATGACAGAAGAAGAGTTTGACCGTTTCTATGAAGCTTTGACGACGGCAGAGACCGTTCCATTGAAAGAGTTTGAAAAAGAGATTTTCTTTGAAGGATGCATGCCGATAGAAGTAATGGCCAAAAGAGGCAAAAAAACGATGCTGTTCGGACCGATGAAACCGGTCGGACTGGAGCACCCGGAAACGGGAAAACGGCCTTACGCAGTCGTTCAGCTCAGACAGGATGATGCAGCAGGCACTCTTTACAATATTGTAGGATTTCAGACACATTTAAAATGGGGCGACCAAAAGGAAGTGCTGAAATTAATCCCGGGACTTGAAAATGTGGAAATTGTCAGATACGGCGTAATGCACAGAAATACATTCATTAACTCACCGAGCCTCCTAGAGCCTACCTATCAGTTTAAGAACCGCAGCGATTTATTCTTCGCGGGCCAGATGACTGGTGTAGAAGGCTATGTCGAATCAGCGGCATCAGGTCTTGTGGCCGGCATTAATGCTGCAAAACTCGTTTTGGAACAGGAACTTGTGACATTCCCGCAGGAAACAGCGATCGGCAGTATGGCACACTATATTACAACGACCAACCAAAAGAACTTCCAGCCGATGAATGCAAATTTTGGGCTTTTAAAAGAATTGCCTGTTAGAATTAAAAATAAGAAAGAACGCAATGAAGAGTATGCGAAACGGGCAATTGAGACTATTCAAACTATTTCGAAAACGATATAGGTATTCGTTGCAACTTGAACGCGTTATGTGATACCATTTAAAAGCCCTTCCTGGGGAGGTATTATCATGGAAAATGTTAAGAATTTTTTAAAGTTATTCGTTGAATATTTACAAATCGAAAAAAATTATTCACAATATACTATTGTGAATTATGTTGATTCAATCGAAGAATTTGAGACATTCTTGCGTGTTCAAAGAATAAATGGATTTGAAGAAGCTGCTTATCATGATACAAGAATTTTTTTGACAGAAGCCTATGAAAAAGGATTATCAAGAAGAACGATCAGCAAAAAAATCTCGGCTTTGAGAAGCTTTTACAAATTTTTGATGAGAGAAAAGCTTGTTGAGGAAAATCCGTTTCAGCTTGTCCATCTGCCGAAACAAGAGAAACGGATACCGAAATTTCTTTACCAAAAAGAGCTTGAAGAGCTATTTGCGGTTTCAGACACAAGCCTGCCGACCGGCCAGCGGGATCAGGCATTATTAGAGCTCCTCTATGCGACTGGTATGAGGGTCAGTGAATGCAGCTCCTTAACTGTGGACGGGGTTGATTTATTTATGGACACAGTTCTCGTTCACGGAAAAGGGAAAAAGCAGCGTTATATTCCCTTTGGGTCTTATGCCCATGAAGCGCTGGAGCTATATGTAAACAGCGGAAGGCAGCGCCTGCTTGAAAAGGCGAAGGAATCTCATGATGTTTTATTTGTGAATCAAAGAGGCGGGCCGCTTACAGTCCGCGGTGTCAGATATATTTTAAGCGGGCTTGTGAAAAAGGCGTCCGGCACTTTACATATACATCCGCATATGCTTCGTCATACATTTGCCACTCATCTGTTAAATGAAGGCGCAGATTTAAGAAGCGTCCAAGAGTTACTCGGGCACTCCAACCTGTCGTCAACACAGATATATACGCATGTATCGAAGGAAATGTTGAGAAACACATATATGTCTCACCACCCAAGAGCTTTTAAGGAAAAATAAAGGAGGCCCTCTAATGTCATCTTTTCATGCGACTACGATATTTGCCGTACAGCACAATGGAAAAAGCGCAATGTCCGGTGACGGACAGGTTACATTTGGTCAGGCCGTTGTCATGAAACATACGGCGAGAAAAGTAAGGAAGCTGTTCAACGGCAAGGTTCTTGCAGGTTTTGCGGGATCTGTTGCAGACGCTTTCACCCTCTTTGAGATGTTTGAGGCAAAGCTTGAGGAATACAATGGGAATCTGAAACGCGCTTCCGTGGAGCTTGCAAAAGAATGGCGCAGTGATAAAGTTCTTCGCAAACTGGAGGCCATGCTGATTGTAATGAATCAAGATACCTTGCTTCTTGTATCTGGAACGGGTGAAGTGATTGAGCCGGATGACGGTATTTTGGCGATCGGTTCCGGCGGTAATTACGCTCTTGCCGCGGGAAGAGCATTGAAAAAGCATGCGGGCGAAAGCCTGTCTGCAAGAGAGATTGCTCAGGCAGCACTAGAAACTGCGGGCGAGATTTGTGTATATACGAACGATCAAATCATACTGGAAGAACTTGAATAGAAAGGACTTGAAGCACATGGAAAAAAAACCGTTAACACCAAGACAAATTGTAGATCGGTTAGATCAGTACATTGTCGGACAGCATGATGCAAAAAAAGCTGTCGCCGTGGCATTAAGAAACCGCTATAGACGAAGTCTTCTGGATGAAAAGCTGAAAGATGAGATCGTACCCAAGAACATTTTGATGATGGGACCTACCGGAGTGGGGAAAACAGAGATCGCCAGACGAATCGCAAAGCTCGTCGGTGCGCCATTTATAAAAATTGAAGCAACAAAATTTACTGAAGTCGGATATGTAGGCAGAGATGTAGAGTCAATGGTCAGAGACCTTGTTGAAACGTCCGTCCGGCTTATAAAAGAAGAAAAAATCAACGACGTGAAAGACCAGGCTGAAGAAAATGCCAATAAGCGCATCGTCAGTCTGCTGGTTCCCGGAAAGAAAAAGCAATCCGGCGTGAAAAATCCGTTTGAGATGCTCTTTGGCGGCAATCAGCCAAATGGGGACGAGGAGAGCGACAGCCAGGAAGAAGCAAGTATTGAAGAAAAGAGAAAACGTATGGCGCATCAGCTGGCACTGGGAGAGCTTGAAGACCACTACATCACGGTAGAAGTCGAAGAACAGCAGCCATCCATGTTTGATATGCTGCAAGGCTCGGGTATGGAGCAAATGGGCATGAATATGCAGGATGCCCTTAGCAGCATGATGCCGAAGAAAAAGAAACGCCGCAAAATGACAGTCAGAGAAGCAAGAAAAGTCCTGACAAATGAAGAAGCAAGCAAACTGATTGATATGGATGAGGTCGGCCAGGAAGCAGTGCTGAGAGCTGAACAGGGCGGAATCATCTTTATTGATGAGATTGATAAAATTGCAAAAAACGGAGGAGCTTCATCTTCTGCTGATGTATCAAGAGAAGGCGTTCAGCGGGATATCCTTCCAATTGTCGAAGGATCTACAGTCGTCACAAAGTACGGTTCAGTGAAAACCGATCATGTCTTGTTTATTGCAGCGGGAGCGTTCCATATGGCGAAACCGTCTGACTTGATCCCTGAGCTGCAGGGGCGTTTTCCGATTCGTGTAGAATTGAGCAAGCTTACTGTAGACGATTTCGTGAAAATTTTGGTTGAACCTGATAACGCCCTTCTGAAACAATATCAAGCTTTATTGCAAACAGAAGGTATATCTCTTGAATTTTCTGACGAAGCTATTCGTAAGATTGCCGAGGTAGCTTATCATGTTAACCAGGACACGGATAATATCGGTGCAAGGAGGCTTCACACGATACTTGAGCGTCTTTTGGAAGAGCTCTCGTTTGAAGCGCCTGATGTAACGATGGAAAAGATTACAATTACCCCGCAATATGTTGAAGATAAGCTCGGCACCATTGCAAATAACAAAGACTTAAGTCAATTTATATTGTGAAAATTTAATAAGAGGAATTTTAGGAGGATCATTTATTATGGCTTTATTACAAAAAACAAGAATTATTAATTCCATGCTTCAAGCAGCGGCAGGGAAACCGGTAAACTTTAAAGAAATGGCGGAAACACTTCGGGATGTTATTGATTCAAATATTTTCGTCGTAAGCCGCAGAGGAAAGCTGTTAGGTTATTCTATTAATCAGCAAATCGAGAACGACCGTATGAAAAAAATGCTTGAAGACCGTCAGTTCCCGGAAGAATACACAAAAAACCTATTTAATATTCCGGAGACTTCTTCTAATCTGGATATTAACAGTGAGTACACAGCGTTTCCAGTCGAAAACAGAGATCTGTTCCAAGCTGGTTTGACAACAATTGTACCAATTATCGGAGGCGGAGAAAGACTTGGAACGCTTATTCTTTCACGCTTGCAGGATCAATTTGAGGATGATGATCTGATTCTTGCTGAATACGGAGCGACCGTTGTAGGAATGGAAATCCTCAGAGAAAAAGCAGAAGAAATTGAAGAAGAAGCACGCAGCAAAGCTGTAGTTCAAATGGCGATCAGTTCTCTTTCTTACAGTGAACTTGAAGCGATTGAGCACATCTTTGAAGAACTTGACGGAAACGAAGGCCTGCTTGTGGCGAGTAAAATTGCAGACCGCGTCGGCATTACCCGCTCCGTGATTGTCAATGCACTCAGAAAGCTGGAAAGTGCCGGTGTCATCGAATCGAGATCACTCGGAATGAAGGGCACTTATATTAAAGTCCTTAACAACAAGTTCTTGATTGAATTAGAAAACCTAAAATCTCATTAATTTTTAAAAAAAGAGGCAGAATCCTATGAAAAAGGGTTCTGCTTCTTTTTTTGCAGGCAGTAAATCTTTAAGCTGAATGTCCTGGGCGAAAAGTCATTCTGCCAATAATTGCAGTTTGAAGTTGATTTTTCCTATTTTATCTGAGATAATCCATCTCAGTTTGAATTTTGTAAAAAGCCCGAAAACATAAGGAGAGATCACTGAAAAGCATCTATTTTCTGGCTTATATCAGAGGGAAAAACCTAGTTCAAATATTCTAGGACTAAATACCTAGTTATAAAATAGATATATATGAGGACTTTTTTTTACCCTAACTTCATAGACTTTAAGCCTGTTATTTCTTACAATAAGCATATGGTTTTACAAATCTCGACAAGGATATTTAGTGAAAAAACAACTGAATTGGAGGTAAGTGGATTTGGACTTATTTTCTGGAACTATACAAAATCTTGAAAATGCCTTGGGGAGAGCGAATGTTAAGCAAAAAGTCATAACTAACAATATTGCTAATATAGATACACCGAACTATAAGGCCAAAAAAGTCTCTTTCCAAAATTTGTTGAATCAGGAATCTTCTCGTCTCGAATCGGTAAAAACAGACTATCGACATGTTGACTTTTCGGACGCGGGGACGAATGGTTCAATTGTTGCAAACTCGAACACTGCTTATCAGCAAAACGGAAACAATGTAGACATTGATAAAGAGATGACAGATTTAGCAGAAAATCAAATTAACTATCAAGCATTGGTTGAAAGAATGAGCGGAAAGTTCAATTCTCTGAAAACGGTGTTAACAGGAGGAAAATAATGACTGCATTTCAAAGTTTAAATGTTTCTGGCTCTGCTTTAACCGCTCAGCGTGTCCGTATGGATGTCGTATCATCTAACTTGGCAAATATGGATACGACAAGAGCCAAACAGGTTGATGGTGAATGGGTGCCTTACAGGCGGAAGCTGGTTTCTCTTCAGTCAAACGGTGAGTCGTTTTCATCTATACTACATTCTAGAATGAGCAGCGGGGATGCGGGAAACGGCGTCAAGGTAACTAAGATTACAGAAGACGACTCAGACTTTAATCTGGTATATGATCCGACAAATCCAGATGCAAATGAGGAAGGTTACGTGCAAAAGCCAAATGTCGACCCTTTAAAGGAAATGGTTGACCTCGTAAGCAGCACAAGATCGTATGAAGCAAACGTTACTGCAATGAATGCATCAAAGGGCATGCTGCTAAAAGCTTTAGAAATCGGAAAGTAAGGTGATGAATGTGGTTAATACAATTTCTCCGTTCCAAGTTCAAAATACACAAAGCACTCAACCTGTAACTAGTCAAATAAATAATAGCCAAAAAACAGACTCTTCAAACCAAACAAGCTTCTCGGAGCTTTTAAAAAACTCTATTAGTTCGTTAAATGAGTCCCAAGTACAATCTGACAATTTCACAAACGCACTGGCCGCGGGAAAGGATGTTAATCTTGACGAGGTCATGATCGCTGCTCAAAAAGCAAGCATCTCCCTGACTGCCGCGACAGAATTCCGCAATAAAGCGGTGGAAGCCTACCAGGAGATCATGAGAATGCAAATGTAGGGGGTCTGATTGAATAGAATGAGTGGAATGACCGGGGGTTAACATGAATCGTACTCTAATGCAATTAAAAAACAAAACGAATGAGTTTTGGAACAATAGATCAAAAACACAGAAAGTATTAATGATCAGCAGTTTTGCCGCAATTATCATTCTTATAACTGTCATCAGCATATTTTCTTCTTCAGAGAAGATGGTGCCTATTTACAAGGATTTGTCAGCAGAAGAAGCCGGCCAAATTAAAGAAGAACTGGATGCGAAAAAAGTTCCATCAGAGCTGTCGGATGGCGGAACAGTGATTAAGGTTCCCGAAAAGCAGGTGGACACGCTGAAAGTGCAGCTTGCTGCAGAGGGACTTCCTAAAACCGGTTCAATAGATTATTCTTTTTTCGGACAGAATGCCGGGTTTGGATTAACTGACAACGAGTTTGATATGTTAAAAGTTGAAGCGACACAAACGGAATTATCAAACCTGATCAACGAAATGAAAGGCATCAAAAACTCAAAAGTAATGATAAATCTGCCGAAAGACGCTGTCTTTGTAGGTGAGGAGCAATCAACAGCTTCCGCTTCAATCGTCTTGCAGATGAATCCTGGCTATACGCTTGACCAAAGCCAAGTCAACGGCTTGTATCATTTGGTTTCAAAGAGTGTGCCGAACTTAAAAGAGGATAACATCGTCATCATGGACCAGAATTCTACATACTACGACAAAAGCAACGGCGATGCCGGGTCCTATGCCGATAGCTATTCTTCCCAGCAGGGAATTAAAACACAAGTTGAAAAAGATATCCAAAAGCATGTTCAAATGCTGTTAGGAACAATGATGGGACAGGATAAAGTCGTTGTGTCTGTTACAACGGATATCGACTTTACAAAAGAAAACCGCACAGAGGATTTGGTAGAGCCTGTCGATAAGGAAAACATGGAAGGTATAGCGGTCAGCGCGGAAAAAGTAGCTGAAACCTATCAGGGTGACAACGCGGCTAACGGAGGGACAGCCGGAACGGGTGATGAAGATACGACCGGTTATGCTCAAACTGATGAAAATTCCGAAAACGGAAATTATGACAAAAGCAGTAATAAAATCAATTACGAAGTCAATCGAATTCACAAAGAGATTGCAGAAAGCCCGTACAAAGTCAAAGATTTAGGGATTCAGGTCATGGTAGAACCGCCTGATGCAAAAAATACAGCATCCCTTTCAACTGAAAGACAGGATGATATTCAAAAGATACTTGCAACGGTAGTGAGAACTTCTATTGACAAGGATTCACAAGATCAAGAGCTTACCGATGAAGAAATCAATAATAAAATCGTGCTGTCCGTTCAGCCGTTTGATGGAAAAGTGAGCTTGGATACGGCTTCTGAAAAATCGTCAGGTCTGCCGATTTGGGTATACATCGCAGGAGGCGTTCTGCTTGCGGCGATTATTGTCCTTATCATTATGCTTGTGAGGAAGAAACGATCAAATGAGGATGAATATGAAGAATGGACGTATGAAACGCCTCAGGAGCCAATCAATTTACCTGATATCAATGAAGAGGAAAGTGAAACAGAAGAAACAGTCAGACGGAAACAGCTTGAAAAAATGGCGAAGGATAAGCCTGAAGATTTTGCGAAACTGCTGCGCAGCTGGCTGACAGAGGATTAGGAGGGATTAGAAATGGCGAGACGTGATCAAGACAGGCTTACAGGAAAACAAAAAGCGGCCATTCTCATGATTTCCTTAGGATTAGATGTGTCAGCTTCGGTGTACAAGCATTTATCTGAAGAAGAAATAGAGAGACTGACTTTGGAAATTTCAGGGGTCAGAAGTGTGGATCATTCAAAAAAAGATGAGATTATTGAAGAATTTCATAATATCGCAATCGCTCAGGATTACATTTCTCAGGGCGGTTTAAGCTATGCAAGACAAGTTCTTGAAAAAGCGCTTGGAGAAGATAAAGCGGAAAATATCTTAAACAGACTGACATCTTCTTTGCAAGTTAAACCGTTTGATTTTGCCAGAAAAGCAGAGCCGGAGCAAATTTTAAATTTTATCCAGCAAGAGCATCCGCAAACCATGGCGCTGATTTTATCCTATCTGGACCCTGTGCAGGCCGGACAAATTTTATCCGAGCTTAATCCGGAGGTGCAGGCCGAAGTAGCGAGAAGGATTGCGGTGATGGACAGAACTTCACCTGAAATCATTAATGAGGTAGAACGGGTGCTTGAACAAAAATTATCCTCTGCCTTTACGCAAGATTATACACAAACCGGCGGAATTGAAGCCGTAGTCGAAGTGCTTAACGGAGTGGACCGTGGGACAGAGAAGACGATCCTGGATTCATTAGAGATACAGGATCCGGATCTGGCAGACGAGATCAAAAAACGGATGTTTGTGTTCGAGGATATTGTTACGCTTGATAACCGTGCAATTCAGCGAGTCATTCGCGATGTGGAAAATGACGATCTTCTGCTTTCCTTGAAAGTTGCAAGCGAAGAAGTCAAAGATATTGTATTCAGCAATATGTCACAGCGTATGGTTGAAACGTTTAAAGAAGAAATGGAATTTATGGGTCCTGTACGTTTACGTGATGTCGAAGAAGCTCAATCAAGAATTGTAGGCATCGTCAGAAAGCTTGAAGAAGCAGGTGAAATTGTAATAGCGAGAGGCGGAGGGGACGATATTATTGTCTAATGTTATTAAACAAGAATCATCTATTTCCCCAGAAAAGGAAAGAAGAAAACTCTCTTTGCAAGAAGTTCGTCTGAAAAAAATCGATCTTGAACCGCATGCAGAAGTAAAGCCGGAAGCCCTTATAGCGCGGGCCAAAGCAGAAGCTGACCGAATGTCAGAACAGGCAGCCACCCAAGTGGAAAATATCCGCCGCCAAATTGAACAGGAAAAAAACAATTGGGCAAACGAAAGGCAGCTTCTGGTTGAGGAAGCGAAACAAGACGGCTTCGAACAAGGCGTAGAGCTTGGAAAAGCAGAAGCTTTACAGCAATACGCGGGGCTGATTAATCAGGCGAATGATATTGCCAAAATGTCTAGAAAAGATCTGGAGGATAAGCTGGAAAGTGCATCTGAAGAGATTGTAGAGCTCGCTGTTGCTCTGGCTAAAAAAGTCTGGCAACAAAAAGCTGATGACAAAGAGGCGTTCGTTCTGCTTGTCAAACAAGTTATCAATGAAGTGAAGGATTACGATGACATTTCGATATATGTTGACCCTCATTATTATGAGACAGTGTATCAGCATAAAGACGAAATTCAGCAGCTTCTTCATAAAGAGTGCAGATTGGGCTTATATGCAGATGATAAAGCGGCTGAGGGTTCCTGTTATATAGAAACGCCATTTGGCCGGGTGGACGCAAGCGTTGATACCCAGCTGATGCAATTAAAGCATAAACTTTTGACGGCGCTGGAAGCAGGTGCAGATGAATGAAGACACAGCATCTGATAGATTGTGTCGAAATGTCGGATTCATATAAGCGATACGGAAAGGTCAAACGGGTCATCGGACTGATGATTGAATCAAAAGGGCCTGAGAGTTCGATAGGTGACGTGTGCCTCATTCATCCGAAGGGGTCGTCAGATAAAGTGATCAAAGCCGAGGTCGTCGGCTTTCAGGATGAGAATATTCTCTTAATGCCTTATCTGGAAGCAGCAAGCATTTCGCCTGGCAGCATCGTCGAAGCTACCGGAGAATCGCTCAGGATAAAAGTAGGCGCAGGTCTCATCGGACAGGTTATTGACGCATTTGGCGAACCGCTGGACGGGAAGCTGCTGCCGAAAGGGCTTTCGCCGGTATCGACGGATCAGGCGCCGCCCAATCCGATGAAGCGGCCGCCGATTCGGGAGAAAATGGCTGTCGGAGTCAGGTCGATTGACAGTTTATTGACGGTAGGCAAAGGCCAAAGGATCGGCATTTTTGCAGGCAGCGGTGTCGGAAAAAGCACGCTGATGGGAATGATCGCAAAGCAAACGGAAGCAGACCTGAACGTCATCGCCCTTGTCGGTGAACGCGGGAGAGAAGTCCGTGAATTTATTGAGAAGGACCTTGGCCCAGAAGGACTGAAACGTTCAATTGTTGTGGTTGCTACCTCAGATCAGCCTGCATTAATGAGGCTCAAGGCCGCTTATACAGCAACGGCGATAGCTGAATATTTCCGCGATAAAGGACAAAATGTCATGTTCATGATGGATTCAGTCACGAGGGTGGCAATGGCGCAGCGGGAGATTGGGCTGGCGGCAGGAGAGCCGCCGACGACAAAAGGATATACACCTTCCGTGTTCGCTATTTTACCCCGTCTTTTAGAAAGAACCGGCGCAAATGAACAAGGAACGATCACAGCTTTTTATACCGTTTTAGTTGATGGAGACGATATGAATGAACCTATAGCTGACACAGTCCGCGGGATTTTAGACGGACATATCGTATTAGACAGGGCTCTGGCGAATAAAGGGCAGTTTCCGGCGGTAAACGTACTAAAAAGCATCAGCCGCGTCATGTCGAATATATCAGCACCGCACCATTTAGACGCAGCCAACAAATTCCGAGAGCTTCTGTCAACCTATCAAAACTCAGAAGATCTGATAAACATCGGAGCATATAAAAGAGGATCTTCCCGAGAAATTGATGAAGCCATACAGTTTTACCCGCAGCTCATACAATTTCTAAAACAAGGAACAGAAGAATCCTCAACTTTAGAAGAAAGCGTTGCTGCATTAACCAGCCTGACAGGAAAAGGGGAATAACCGTGGCTTATCAATTTAGGTTCCAAAAGCTGCTGGAATTAAAAGAGAATGAAAAAGATCAATCATTGTCGGAGTATCAAAAATCGGTTTCTGAATTTGAAACAGTTGCAGAGAAGCTATATGAGAATATGAGCAAAAAAGAGCAGCTGGAGAAAAATAAAGAAACCAAGCTTAAAAGCGGTATGAGTGTCCAAGAAATGAGACATTACCAGCAATTCGTCACTAACCTAGAGAACACCATATATCATTATCAAAAACTTGTGATGATTAAAAGAAACCAAATGAATGAGAAGCAAAACGTTCTGACAGAAAAAAATATAGAAGTAAAGAAATTCGAAAAAATGCGTGAAAAACAGTTTAAAATGTTTGCTCTTGAAGACAAAGCTGCTGAGATGAAAGAAATGGACGATATCTCGATTAAGCAGTTTATGATTCAAGGCCATTAGGAGCGAATGTCATGTCGGACAAACAAAAAGAATCCGGTAAGTTTCGATCGATTCTGTTTATTGTCATCTTTCCGCTGATATTTTTGATTATAGCGGGGGCGGTTGTGCTGTGGGCAGCTGGCGTGGATATGATAAAGCCGATTCAGGAGGCAGCCGCCAAAACACCGATTCTTAAAGAATTGGTTCCCGAAACAGAAAACAGTAAAGAAACAGCCGCCAAACAAGAAGAAAGTAAAACAGCTGCACTTGAAAAGACCATCAAAGATCAAAAAAGCGAAATCAGTATATTAAACAAGGATTTAGACACAAGTAAAGCTGAAATAGACAGGCTTAACCAGAAAATTCGCTCCCTCGAAAAAACAGCGGAAAGCCAAAGTAAGGATGAGAAAAAAACATCCACAGCTGCTTCTGCAGAGAGTGACAAGGTCATCAGCATTTACAAAAGCATGGACAGCGGAAAGGCTGCGAAAATCATTGCACAATTAAAAGAGCAGGAAGCGCTGAAAATCTTGAATGGTTTAAGCAAAAAGCAGCTTGCAGACATTTTGACAAAAATGACTCCTGAGCAAGCGGCAAATTATACAGAAAAAATTGCCGCCGGTAAAGAGTAGGGGGAATAAAGGTGAAGCTGCTTGAATTAGCCGGAACACGTATGCAGACCGCAACAGGCGCTGCAGCGAAGAACAACAAAAGTGAAGCGGGGTTTTTCCAAAACTGGCTTTTGTCTGAGATCGGTTCGGTGAAACAGACAGACCAAGTCAAGGATACTTCGACAAACGATCAACAGCTCTTAGAAAATGCCTTGAAAAAGATAGGTGACTGGCTGAAAGCAAGTCCTGAAGATCAGGAAAAACAAACAGCAGAGCTTTTACAGACGTTGAATACATTAAAAGGAAAACAGGCCGATGAAGCAATTGTGCCGATGCTGGAAAATCTGATGAAGATGATTAAAGCCATCCTGCCTGAGCAGACGGGAATGCAAGATGACTCTCAAAATTCTGTACCAGCTGAATATGCCGCTGTATCAGAACCCAATGAGATGACTGCCGATGAATCATCTGATGAAAAGGAAAATGAGGCAGAGCAGTCCACTGACAGCGTGCTTATTTTCATCCAAACAGCCCTTTACCAGTTATTGAAGGAAAGCGACCTATCAGAAAATAAACAGCAAGCTCAGGCCATTTACAAAAACGGCGATAGCTTTCTGGCAGCTCTAAAAGAAAAGGGGGCGTCAGATCAGCTTATCGAGGAACTCAAACAGCAGGTGTTTACCAAACAGGAATCAGCCTCTAAGCTTTATACGATGTCCAATGCGGAGCTGAAGAGTTTTCGAAGCTTAATGGAACAAATAACGGCACTGCCGCAAAAAGGGACTAAAGATTGGAACATGGCTGAAAGTGAATTGAAAGCCTTCCTGTTGTCAAAATCATCTGACTCGTCCCAAGAGGGTAAACGTGTACCGCTATCAACTCAGTCCTCAGCGATTGAGAGAGAAAACCGCTCACCAAAAAGCATTCAGGCAGCTGACAGCAAGCAAGGAATACATATGCTGTTTTCAGGACATCGGAGCAGCGGGATTCAGAGTATGGCGGCGCAGCTGTCTGCAGAATCACCGGCAACGGAAAGCAAACCTCTTACTGATCAAGTGATCAGCGCGTGGAAACAGATGAAATATACGCCTTTCGGGAGATCAAGCGGCAGTTTTACGATTCGGCTGAATCCTGAACATTTGGGCTTTGTTACGATTAAACTGACAAATGAAAACGGAATGTTTCAAAGTAAAATTATCGCATCCAGCCAATCGGCCAAGGAACTGTTGGAACAGCACCTTCCGCAGCTCAAGCAATCTTTGCCGAATATGGCAGTGCAGGTTGACCGTTTCACTCTTCCGATTCAATCAGGAGATCAGCCAGTTTACGGCCAGCTTTCTGAAGAGCAGAGACACCAGCATGACGGACAGAAGCAGCAGAAACAAAAGCAGCAAACAAATGAATTCGGCGACCTTTTGGATGAGATTTCCCATGTTGAATTGGAGGAAGAGGAATGACGACAATTGATTCAGATTACTTACTGTCAAACATCAATAAAAAGAGCTCATCCAGTACGAATAACACCAGCTTGGGGAAAGATGAATTTTTAAAAATCTTAATGAAACAAGTTCAAAACCAGGATCCGCTCAATCCGGTTGATGATAAAGAATTCATCAGCCAGATGGCCACCTTCTCAAGCTTGGAACAAATGATGAATCTTAACACGACAATGACAAAGTTTGTAGATTACCAAGATCCGTTTACAACCTATGTGAACTGGATCGGCAAAGATGTGTCATGGAGTGAAGGTCAAGACGGCAAGGAACAGACAGGTACGATCAGTTCTGTCAAGCACTCAAAAGGTGAATACTTTCTTGTTCTTGAAGACGGCAAAGAGATCAGTCCGTGGAATGTTACATCTGTCGGACAAACATCCAAATAAAAACAGAAAAAATCAGGGGGAATTGACATGTTACGTTCACTATATTCTGGAATCAGCGGCATGAAAAACTTTCAAACAAAGCTTGATGTTATCGGGAATAACATCGCTAACGTAAATACAGTAGGATTTAAAAAAAGCCGGGTTACATTTAAAGATATGGTCAGCCAGACAATTGCAGGCGGTTCAGCGGCCGGCGCTCAGTTCGGCGGTACAAATTCGAAACAGATCGGTTTAGGATCATCAACAGGCACGATTGACACCATTCATTCTACAAGTGCAACTCAAAGTACCGGAAGAACACTTGACTTAGCGATAGATGGTGATGGCTATTTTCAAATTGATAACGGAGAGGGAACAGTTTATACAAGAGCTGGCAACTTCTATTTGGATAATGAAGGTAAATTGGTAACTGGTGACGGCTACTACGTGCAAAAACTCGGCGGAGGCGAAATTACAATTCCTAAGGATGCCCAAAACTTTACCATTGGGCCTGATGGAAGCGTGTCAATTGTAGGGGCAGGAGGAGAAAAGATAGATGGCGGTCAAATCGGTATTGTCACATTCGCAAACAGTGATGGTTTAGATAAAATCGGAAACAGCTTGTATCGTGAATCCTCGAATTCAGGAACTCCAAGCGCTGCTAATATACCGGGCGATGGAGGAACAGGAAAGCTTAAATCAGGTTTCCTTGAAATGTCCAATGTTGATTTGACAGATGAATTCACCGAAATGATTGTCGCGCAGCGCGGTTTCCAATCGAACTCGAAAATTATTACAACGTCTGATGAAATCCTTCAAGAGCTGGTTAACCTTAAACGGTAGGGAGGGAGGAGAGGCGAAGGCTATCGCTTCTCCGCTGTTTTATGATTAAAGTAACTCGTCTGAACGGCCAGCCCTTTACGCTTAACGCTCTTTTTATTGAACAGATAGAATGCTTTCCGGACACCACTATCACACTGTCAAACGGAAAGAAATTTGTAGTGAAAGAGAATGAAGAAGCCGTTTTGAATAAGATCTTATCTTTCTATCAAAAAATACAAGTATTTTCAATGGATCAGGGAGTAGAGGAAACAGAATGAACAAAAAATTAATCATCATTATGCTGATTATTCTTATTGCAATCAGCGCTTTAGGGACGGCTGCTTATTTTATCGTAAGCGGGAAGCTCGGTAAAAGTGATAAGGAACCGACCATAGACGAAATTGTCGAGTCTTCAGTAGACATAGAAGAAATAACAACGAATTTAAAATCTGATCACATCATCAGGATTGCAATAAAACTTGAGACCGATTCAAAAAAAGCCAAGGAAGAACTGGAAAAACGGGACTTTCAGGTGAAGGATGCCATTATTACACTGCTGGCAGATACGAACGCCGATAAGATTGAGGGAGACAAGGGAAAAGAAGCCTTTAAAAGGGAATTAAAAAATAAAGTGAACAGTTATCTCCAAGAAGGAAAAGTAGAGAAAGTATATATTACCTCCTTTAATCTGCAATAAAAATGATTTTGACAGAATACGGAGGTGAGGAAAATGTCAGGAGAAGTTCTTTCCCAAAACGAAATAGATGCATTGCTTTCTGCAATTTCAACAGGTGAAATGGACGCAGAAGAACTGAAAAAGGAAGACAGCGAGAAAAAAGTGAAGGTCTATGATTTCAAACGTGCTTTGCGGTTTTCTAAAGACCAAATCCGCAGTTTAACGAGAATTCATGATAATTTTGCAAGGCTTCTTACCACTCACTTTTCTGCGCAGCTCAGAACTTATATTCATATTTCTGTCAGTTCAGTCGACCAGGTTCCATATGAAGAATTTATTCGCTCTATACCGAACATGACCATATTAAACTTGTTTGATGTTCATCCGATGGAAGGCAGAATTATGATGGAAGTCAATCCGACTGTGGCCTACGCGATGATGGACAGGGTGATGGGCGGCATTGGAATCAGTCATAACAAGGTTGACAGTCTGACTGAAATTGAAACGAAAATTATTTCTAATTTATTTGAAAATGCACTGGGCAATTACAAAGAGGCTTGGCAATCTATTGCTGATATTGAACCCGAAATGACCGAATTTGAAGTGAATCCTCAATTTGTTCAAATGGTCTCGCCTAATGAAACGGTCGTGGTTATTTCACTAAACACGCAAATCGGCGAAATCAGCGGCGTCATTAATCTTTGTATTCCGCATGTCGTACTCGAGCCGATTATACCTAAGCTTTCCGTCCATTATTGGATGCAATCCGAAAGAAATGAACCGAAGCCGGAAGAAACCAAGTCGCTTGAAAAACGTATCATGACAGCGCAGATTCCTGTCGTGGCAGAGCTCGGCACATCTGAACTGACGATAGAAGAGTTTTTAAGTTTGGAAGTCGGGGACTGTATCACTTTGGACAAATCAGTAACTGACCCTCTTACTGTATTGGTCGGAGACAAACCGAAATTTTTAGGACAGGCCGGCCGGGTGAATCGAAAACAGGCAGTGCAAATTTTAGATCACGACATAAGAGGTGAAAAAGATGGAGAATAATAGATTATCCCAAGATGAAATCGACGCGCTTCTTAATGGCAGCGGCAGCACTTCGGAGGAGCCGGCACCGGCGAAGCCTGAACTGGATTTATCAGAGATGGAGCGAGATGCGATCGGGGAAATTGGGAATATTTCATTTGGCAGTTCGGCAACAGCTCTTTCCACGCTTTTAAATCAAAAAGTGGACATTACGACGCCGAGTGTAACCGTTATATCAAAAAGTAAAATCAGCGATGAATTTCCGCATCCGTATGTCGCTATTGAAGTGAATTATACTGAAGGCTTCAGCGGGAGCAATCTTCTTGTCGTAGAACAAAGTGACGCGGCTATTATTGCTGATCTGATGATCGGAGGAGACGGAAAGGGAGCAGATCCTTCGCTTGGTGAAATTCACTTGAGCGCCGTTCAGGAAGCAATGAACCAAATGATGGGTTCGGCTGCAACCTCAATGTCCACTGTATTCAGTAAAAAGATCGACATTTCGCCGCCTCGTGTGGAATTGCTCGATGTCAATGAAGAAAAGGGAACAGATCGTATCCCTGCTGACGAAATGCTTGTCAAAGTTTCTTTCCGCTTAAAAGTCGGGGAGTTAATTGACTCAAATATTATGCAGCTTTATCCCATTACATTTGCAAAAGATCTAATTTCAGATCTGATGAATACAGGAAGTTCAAATGAGGATATTCAGCAAGAGGAGCCGGAAGAAACCTACAAGGCCCCAGAAGAGGCCGTCATGCCGGGGCCGCGGGTGGAATCACAGCCGCAGCAAACGCCTAAGAGACAGGGGAAGCCGAAAAAAGCAGCACCTGTACAAGTAGCGCCGGTGGAATTTTCGGCATTTGACCCGAATGAGGCGCCTCAAGCCCATTTGAATAATCTTGATATGCTGATGGATATTCCGCTTTCCATTACTGTGGAACTTGGAAGAACAAAAAGAAGCGTAAAGGAAATTCTTGAGCTTTCAGCCGGAAGCATTATTGAGCTTGATAAATTGGCCGGAGAACCTGTTGATATTTTAGTCAACCAGCGCATCGTCGCGAAGGGCGAGGTCGTGGTCATTGAGGAAAACTTCGGTGTAAGAGTCACTGACATTTTGAGTCAGGCAGAACGAATTAACAACTTAAAATAACCAACCACAAGGAGAGAGACAAACTTATGGCACACAGAATTTTGATTGTAGACGATGCAGCATTTATGAGAATGATGATTAAAGATATTTTGGTGAAAAACGGTTTTGATGTAGTAGCTGAAGCCCAGGACGGAGCGCAGGCGGTAGAAAAATTTAAAGAGCATTCGCCTGATCTAGTTACAATGGATATTACGATGCCAGAAATGGACGGGATTACAGCTTTAAAAGAAATTAAGCAAATTGATCCTCAAGCGAAAATTATTATGTGTTCTGCAATGGGGCAGCAATCGATGGTCATTGATGCCATTCAGGCAGGAGCAAAAGATTTTATCGTAAAACCTTTCCAAGCAGACCGTGTACTTGAAGCGATTAATAAAACATTAAGTTAAAGGGTGTACGACTGTTGAATAAAAAGCACTATGTAATAGCTTTCATAAGTTTTTTCATTTTGTTCAGTATGCATCCGCTTTCTGCATTTGCGGCAGATTCCGGTGATTCAACCGTAAACGAATGGTTTCAAAATAAAGATGGGAAAACAACCGGCAAATCAGAGCAAAAGGCTAAAAAAACGAAACAAACTGCTGATGATGGGGTAGAAGAGGCTTCAGCTTCTTCTGTCTCAGCTTTTGATTTTGTAAAGTTGATTTTCGCTTTGCTGTTTGTCATCCTGCTGATTTATGGATTGGTTAAGCTTATGAACAAAAGGAACCGCCTGTTAAAGCCATTTCAATATGTTGAAAACATCGGCGGCACATCTGTCGGGCAAAACCGTTCAGTACAGCTGATCAAAGTAGGGAAAAGGGTTTTGGTTGTCGGTGTGGGAGATACGATCCAGCTGCTAAAAGAAATCGACGATGAAGAAGAACGAGAGGCGATTCTCGCTCAGCACGAAGAGACAATGAGCAGCAAAGTGGAGTGGCCGAAACTGGTGAATCCATTAAAGAGTTCTGAGAAGAAGCCGCAGCAGATGCTTCCGTCATTCTCAAAAGCATTAAAAGAACAGCTTGAAGAGCTGAAACAAAACCGTTCTGAAGGAAAGAAGAAAGGCCCACATCACCATGAATGAGTTTATTAATATTTTCAATTCAAGCGATCCGGATAACGTCAGTTCAACTGTGAAATTATTATTATTGTTAACTGTATTTTCAGTTGCGCCTGGAATATTAATTCTGATGACATGCTTTACACGCATTGTCATTGTCCTGTCCTTTGTCAGAACTTCGCTGGCCACTCAGTCTATGCCGCCCAACCAGGTTCTCATCGGGCTTGCGCTGTTTTTGACTTTTTTTATCATGGCTCCGACGTTCTCAGAGATTAATAAGGAAGCGCTGACGCCATTGATGGATAACAAAATCAGCCTTGATGAAGCTTATACAAAAGCAGAGGAACCGATTAAAGAATTTATGAGTAAGCATACACGTCAAAAGGATTTGGCATTGTTTATGAATTACGCCAAAATGGATAAACCCGAATCGCTAAAAGACATTCCCCTTACGACAATGGTTCCGGCGTTTGCCATATCGGAACTGAAAACAGCGTTTCAAATCGGTTTTATGATTTTTATTCCTTTTTTAATTATTGATATGGTAGTGGCGAGCGTCTTAATGTCTATGGGAATGATGATGCTTCCGCCGGTTATGATTTCTCTGCCCTTTAAAATTTTACTGTTTGTTTTAGTAGACGGCTGGTATTTAATTGTGAAATCTTTGCTGCAGAGCTTTTAGGGTAGGTGTTAAACGTGAGTTCAGAATTTGTAATTTCCATGGCGGAAAAAGCCGTGTATGTAACGCTGCTGATCAGCGGACCTCTGCTTGCGATCGCTTTATTGGTCGGTTTGGTCGTCAGTATCTTTCAAGCAACAACACAAATCCAGGAGCAGACTCTTGCGTTCATTCCGAAAATTGTGGCGGTTCTCTTAGGACTGATTTTTTTCGGTCCGTGGATGCTGTCGACTATTCTTTCGTTTACAACAGAGCTGTTTTCTAATTTAAACCGATTTGCAGGGTAATGAATCCATGAATTCAATAATTGATTTATTTCCCGCTTTTTTATTGGTTTTTATTCGGATTTCCGCTTTCTTTGTGACGATTCCGCTCTTCGGCCATCGGAATGTGCCGGCTGTGCATCGGATCGGGTTTGCTTTTTTTCTCGCTGTGATTTGCTTCAGCACGCTCGATCAAGCACCTTCAATCGAAATAGACGAACATTACATGCTTCTTGCGGTTAAAGAGACTGTAGTCGGACTTAGTCTTGGTTTGATTGCCTTTATTATGATCGCCGCTGTTCAGATTGCCGGCTCATTTATTGATTTTCAGATGGGATTTGCGATTGCAAACGTTATCGATCCTCAAACGGGTGCACAGAGTCCGTTAATCGGACAATTTATATATACAATGGCGCTTTTGTTCATGCTGAGTGTCAATGCCCATCATCTGCTGCTAGACGGCATTTATTACAGCTTTCAATATATTTCCATAGACCAGGCGTTCCCTGCCTTTGGAAATGAAGAGTTTGCTTATTTCATAGCAAAAAGCTTCAATGCTATGTTTATTATCGCCTTTCAAATGTCGGCGCCGGTCGTTGCCAGTCTTTTTTTGGTTGATCTTGCTTTAGGTATTGTGGCCCGGACGGTTCCGCAGCTAAATGTGTTTGTTGTGGGGCTGCCTTTAAAAATCGCTGTCAGTTTCATCATGCTGATTGTTTGTATGTCCGTTATCTTCAGTGTCATCCAAAACATCTTCAGCCTGACAATAGAAACGATGCGGAATCTATTAGCATTGGTCGGTGTTTCATAATGAAGCTAAGATTGGACCTGCAATTTTTTGCCGGAGAAAAGACGGAGAAAGCAACACCGAAAAAAAGACAGGACACGAGAAAGAAAGGCCAGGTTGCCAAAAGTGCCGATGTAAATACCGCGGTTTCACTGCTGGTGGTGTTTCTTTCTTTCATTGCTATCGGACCGTACATGCGAGACAGGCTGCTGTCATTCCTTGAAACGTTTTATACAGAATCGCTGACGATGAAACTTTCGATGTCGAATGTCCACACGTTGTTTATTGATTTATTAAAGGATACAGGCATCATTCTCGCTCCTGTCATGCTTGTCGCGCTTATAGCAGGCGTCATAAGCAATTACATGCAGGTTGGAATCTTATTTTCTGCAGAAGTGATCAAGCCTGATCTGAAAAAACTAAGCCCTTTAAAAGGGTTTAAACGAATATACAGCATGAGAGCGATTGTAGAACTGCTGAAGTCTATTTTAAAAATTGCGGTTGTAGGCTTTGCCGCCTTTCTTGTGCTTTGGACGCACTACGGAGAAATCCTCCGTCTGCCGCTCTTGACGCCGGAAGAGGTTCTCTCCTTTGTTTCTAAACTAACTCTGTGGATGGGGCTGAGCGGCGCCGGGGCTTTAATGGTTCTGGCCGGGCTCGACTATTTATATCAAAAATTTGATTATGAGAAAAACATCCGAATGTCAAAACAGGATATAAAAGACGAGTATAAGAAATCAGAGGGAGATCCGATTATTAAATCAAAGATTAAGCAAAGGCAGCGTGAAATGGCAATGAGGCGCATGATGCAGGAAGTGCCGAAAGCGGATGTCATTATTACAAACCCGACCCACTATGCGATCGCATTAAAATATGACGAGCACAAGATGGATGCCCCATATATCATTGCAAAAGGCGTTGACCATCTTGCATTAAAAATCAAACAGATTGCAAAAGAGCATGATGTGATGACGGTGGAAAACAGACCGCTTGCCCGTGCGTTATATGATCAGGTTGAGATTGATCAGGCAGTGCCGGAAGAGTTTTTTAAAGTCATTGCAGAAATTTTAGCTTATGTCTATAAAACGAAACAAAAAGTACATTGAATTTTCAGATTCAGAAGGAGAGAAAAAACAGCATGTCAACAAGAGATTTATCCGTTTTAATTAGTGTTGTCCTCATTGTGGCAATGCTGGTCATCCCATTTCCTCCATGGTTGTTAAGTATTTTGATCATTATTAATATCTCTCTTGCTTTGATCGTGCTTCTCACCACAATGAATATGCAAGAACCGCTGCAATTTTCAATTTTCCCGTCATTGCTGCTGTTATTGACGCTATTTCGGCTCGGGCTGAATGTATCGACAACCCGTTCGATTCTGTCAAAGGGCGAAGGGGGAAAAGTCGTTGAGACATTCGGCAATTTCGTTGTCGGCGGCAATGTTTTAGTCGGACTTGTTGTATTTATTATTTTGATTATCATTCAGTTTATCGTGATTACAAAAGGTGCAGAGCGTGTTTCCGAAGTGGCTGCAAGATTTACCCTTGATGCGATGCCCGGAAAGCAGATGAGTATTGACGCTGATCTGAACGCGGGCATGGTGACGGAGCAGGAAGCGAAACACCGTCGTGAAAAGGTAGCCAGAGAGGCTGACTTTTACGGAGCGATGGACGGAGCAAGCAAATTCGTAAAAGGGGACGCAATTGCCGGAATTATCATCGTGATGATTAATATTATTTTCGGCATTATTATCGGAATGCTTCAGCAAGGCATGAGCATTCAAGAGTCGGCCTCCCACTTTACGATGCTGACGGTAGGCGACGGGATCGTTTCGCAAATTCCGGCGCTTTTAATCTCAACGGCCACGGGAATCGTGGTGACGCGGGCGGCTTCGGAAGGAAATCTCGGACATGACATTACAGGTCAGCTTTTCGCGTACCCGAAACTTCTCTATGTCACGGCGGCAACGATTTTATTACTTGGTTTATTTACACCGATCGGGATTCTGCTTACTGGCCCTCTTGCTGGCCTGCTGGCTTTTGGAGCCTATTCGCTTTCAAAGGCCGGAAAGCAAAAAGAAGAAGTGGATGAAGTTCTTGAGGAAGAAGCGGAAGTGGATGAGCTGAAGAGCCCTGAAAGCGTTGTACATCTACTGCATATCGATCCGATTGAATTTGAGTTTGGATATGGTCTTATCCCGCTTGCGGATGCTAATCAGGGCGGCGATCTTTTGGACCGCATCGTAATGATCAGACGGCAGCTCGCAATTGAACTGGGTCTTGTGATTCCCGTGGTGCGCATTCGGGATAATATTGCACTGCAGCCGAATGAGTACCGCTTAAAAATTAAAGGGAATGAAGTGGCAAAAGGTGAGCTTTTGCTTGATCACTATTTAGCAATGTCTCCGTCATCTGAAGATGATCTGATTGAAGGCATAGAAACGATAGAGCCTTCATTCGGGCTCCCAGCCAAATGGATCGGGGAAGCCGCAAAAGACGAAGCGGATATGCTCGGTTATACGGTTGTTGATCCGGCTTCGGTCGTCTCCACCCATATTACGGAAAAGATAAAACAATATGCACACGAACTGATCGGAAGGCAGGAGACGAAACAGCTGATCGACCACTTGAAGGAAACGTATCCTGTTCTTGTGGACGAAGTGACGCCTAATCCCTTGTCTGTCGGTGAAATCCAAAAGGTTCTCTCTAAGCTTTTAAAAGAAAAAGTGTCCATCAGGAATTTAGTGACGATATTTGAAACGCTTGCGGATTATGGAAAACTAACCACAGACTCTGATCTTTTGACAGAATATACGAGACAGGCGCTGGCTAAACAAATTACAGCGCAATTTGCTAAAGAAGATGAAACGTTAAAGGTGATTACTTGTTCAGGCCGGGTAGAAAAAGCGATAGCTGATGGTGTGCAGCAGACAGAGCACGGCAATTATTTGTCGCTTGAGCCTGATGTGTCCGAAAGTATTGTGCGCTCTGTCGCCAAAGAGGCAGAACAACTGTCTATCAGGCAAGAGTCCGCGATCCTGCTTTGTTCACCGCCTGTCAGAATGTATGTGAAGCAGCTGCTTGAACGATATTTCCCGGAACTGCCTGTACTCTCATATAACGAGCTTGAGGCAAATGTTGAAGTACAAAGCATTGGAGTGGTGGATATTTAATGAAAATAAAAAAATTTACTGCCGCATCAATGCAGGAAGCTGCGATTCAAATAAAAAAAGAGCTGGGCAAAGATGCAGTGATATTAAATTCAAAGCAAGTCCAAAAGCGGAAATGGTTTGGACTTTCAAAAAAATCAGCTGTTGAGGTTATAGCTGTAATGGATCAGGATTTTTCGGAGCAGCGAAAACCTGATCCGAAAATTGATACTGTGCCGAAAAAATCTCTTGAAGCGCCCTCCAGTGCTCCGCGTGTTCAAGAGCAGGAACAGCGGGTACATGAGACAGTTCAGGCCGTTCGGAATGAAATGTCTGATTATCAGTCAATGCTGCCTGAACCGCTTCAAAAGGCCGAACAGCTTCTGCAGGATGCGGGAATCAAAGATTCCATTAAAACCAGTGTGATGAGCCGCTTACTTCGTGCCTCAATTTCAGCAGGCGATCTGACTGAAGAGAACGTGGTTCGTAAATTACAGGATATTTTATGCGAGGCGCTTCCGCCGAAAGATAGGTGGCAGGAAGCGATCTCTTCCCAATATATCGTGTTATTTGGCTCTACAGGCGCCGGAAAGACGACAACGCTGGCAAAGCTCGCAGCGTCTTCTATGCTGGACAAACATAAAAAAATCGCATTTATCACAACAGACACATACCGGATAGCGGCAGTCGAGCAGCTGAAAACTTATGCGGAGCTGCTGCAGGCGCCAATGGAAGTCTGTTATACAAAAGAAGAGTTTTTGCAGGCGAAAGAAACATTCTCTGAATATGATCATGTATTTATTGATACGGCCGGCAGAAATTTTAAAGAACAACAATACATTGAAGAGTTAAAAGAAACGATTCCATTTGAAAATAGCATACAGTCATTTCTTGTATTGCCGGCAACTTCTAAGTATGAAGACATGAAAGACATCGTCAAACGATTTTCAAGCGTGCCGGTCAATCAATTCATTTTTACGAAGGCTGATGAGACAGCTTCATTAGGCTCTGTATTTCATATTTTGGCAGAATCCAAAATCGGAGCAGGGTTTATCACAAACGGCCAAAATGTGCCGGAAGATATACAATCAGTTACTCCTCAGGATTTTGTAAGGATGCTTATTAAATGACCAGACCGGATCAAGCCGAAACATTAAGAAAAAAAATGGAGTCACGGCTGAGAAATGTGCCTGTACTTTATCCGGGAAAAGCGAAAACGCTGGCTGTGATGAGCGGCAAAGGCGGCGTCGGAAAATCGAATATCACTTTGAATCTGGCCCTCGCGCTACAGGAAAAAGGCAAAAAGGTGCTGCTGATTGATCTGGATATCGGGATGGGCAACATTGATGTGTTAATCGGTACTTCATCTTCCCGAACGATTATTAACGTATTAACAGATCGAAAACCTTTAACCCATTCGTTATCCGCGGGGCCAATGGGTCTTCGGTATATATCCGGAGGGACCGGCCTTGATGCGATGTTTGAACTGGATCAGGACAGATGGTCATTTTTTATGAATGAGCTTGCCGGTTCCTTAACTGAGTTTGATTACGTACTGTTCGATATGGGAGCGGGATTATCAAAAGACCATCTGCCGTTTATCTTGGCGGCAGATGATATTTTGATCGTTACCACTCCTGAACCTACTGCCATTATGGATGCATACAGCGCAGTTAAACACTTGGTGCAGACAGGAAACAAACTGTCAATGAAGGTCGCGGTTAATCGTTCCCGTGATCAAAAGGATGGGCTGTACACGTTTTCCCGCCTTTCTCATACGGTTAAAACATTTTTGAATGAAGCTGTTCAATTTGCCGGCACCATTCCGGATGATCCGTTAGTGAGTAAGGCTGTTATTGAACAGGTGCCTTTTATGATAAAAAGTCCTCAATCAAGAGTAAGCAGGTCTGTCCGGCTCTTGGCGGATGTCCTGTTTCAAATAGAAGAAAACCAACCTGCAGAAGAGAAACAGACATTTATTGAGAAATTATCTTCTTTTTTAATGAGGAGGACATAATGTGATTCGTGTTCTTGTAGTTGATGATTCAGCATTTATGAGAAAACTGATAAGCGATTTTCTAACCGCCGAAAGTCAGATAGAAGTAATCGGAACAGCGAGAAACGGAGAAGAGGCGCTGCAAAAAATTAATGCGCTTCAGCCAGACGTTGTGACGCTTGATATTGAGATGCCTGTAATGAATGGAACAGATACGCTGCAAAAAATTCTCGATACCTATCAATTGCCGGTCATTATGGTATCTAGCCAAACGCAGCAAGGAAAAGAAGTTACAATTGACTGTTTGGAGATGGGGGCGTTTGATTTTATCACAAAGCCCTCCGGCTCTATTTCTCTGGATTTATATAAAATAAAAGAACAATTGGTGGAAAGAGTAATTGCAGCAGGGCTCTCAACGGAACAAAAGACTGAAGCTGCACCAATTACTCCCCCTCCGCCAAGGCGCGTCGCCAAAATTGAGTTAGTAAAACCGATATCTGCCACCGCAAAGCACATTGTATGTCTCGGCACGTCAACGGGCGGCCCCCGGGCATTGCAGAAGGTAATTCCGAAATTGCCGAAGGATCTTAAAGCGCCGGTTCTCATAGTCCAGCATATGCCTGAAGGATTTACGGCATCTTTAGCCGACAGATTAAATCATTTGTCAGATATACAAGTAAAAGAAGCAAAAGATGGCGAAATGGCGTCAGAAGGCTGTGTTTACATTGCGCCGGGCGGTAAAAACATGTCGGTTGTAAAAACGGGCGCCGGACTTCAGATTAGTCTTGACAGCAAAGTGACGCCAAGCCGCCATAAACCGTCAGTCGATTATTTGTTCCGATCTGTTAGCCGGCTTTCTGACTATGCAAAGGTTGCGGTGATTATGACCGGCATGGGAAGCGACGGCACAGAAGGCATCAAAGAAATTCTTGCGGCGGGAAATGTGAAAACAATAGCTGAATCTGAAGAATCCTGTGTTGTATTTGGAATGCCGAAATCGGCAATTAAAACAGGCCTCATACATGAAATCAAGCATGTAGAAGATATCGCAGCAGCCATCACAAGCAGTGTGAAAAAAGAGAGGGTGTGAGTCAATTGGATATGAATCAATATTTAGATGTCTTTATTGATGAAAGTAAAGAACATTTACAAACATGTAATGAAAAGCTTCTGCTTTTAGAAAAAGACCCGTCAGACCTTCAGATTGTTCATGATATTTTCAGAGCTGCCCATACGTTAAAAGGAATGAGCGCAACGATGGGTTACACGGATCTGGCCCATCTAACCCATCAGCTTGAAAATGTGTTGGATGCCATTCGGAATGGAGATATGGCCATCACTTCAAGCTGGCTTGACGTAATGTTTGAAGCGCTGGACCATCTTGAAGCGATGGTTCAGTCCATTATAGACGGCGGAGACGGGAAACGGGATATTACTGAAGTGAGCGCAAAGCTTGATGTAAACGGCGCTCACGCCGAAACAGCGGCTGCTGCAGAAATAGCTGAGACGGAGAGTTCAACAGAAGCCTGGGAATACGATGAGTTTGAGCGGACGGTTATAGAAGAAGCTGAGGAACAGGGGTTTGAGCGATACGAAATAACCATTTCTCTTAACGAAAATTGTATGTTGAAAGCAGTCAGAGTGTATATGGTTTTTGAAAAACTTAATGAAATAGGCGAAGTCGCTAAAACGATGCCGAGTGCGGAAGTGCTTGAAACAGAGGACTTCGGATCTTCGTTTCAGGTTTGCCTGTTAACCAAGCAGTCAGCTGAAGACGTTGAACAAATCATCAACGGCATTTCAGAAGTTGAGAATGTGGAAATCAAACACGGGGCTCCGTTAAAAACGGTTGAAAAACAGCCTGAACCAAAGGCTGACATTCAACCAGCCCCAGCCCTCCCTGAAAAGAAGCAGCAGGAAAAACAAAAACAGCCCGTGAAAAACGAAGAACAGGCGAAACATCATTCAGGAGGATCAAAAACGATCCGGGTCAATATTGACAGGCTGGACTCTTTGATGAATCTATTTGAAGAGCTTGTGATCGACCGTGGCCGGCTTGAGCAGATTGCCAAGGAGCTTGAGCATAACGAATTGACCGAAACGGTAGAACGAATGACAAGAATATCCGGAGACTTGCAATCTATTATTCTTAACATGAGAATGGTTCCGGTAGAAACTGTATTTAACCGTTTCCCGAGAATGATTCGTCAGCTTCAAAAAGAACTGAACAAAAAAATTGAGCTGTCAATAATCGGAGCGGAAACCGAATTAGACCGAACTGTTATTGATGAAATCGGCGATCCGCTCGTTCACTTGATCAGAAACAGTATTGACCATGGTGTTGAATCACCAGAAGTCCGTTTAAAAAAAGGAAAACCTGAATCCGGTAAAGTCGTTCTTAAAGCGTATCACAGCGGTAATCACGTCTTTATTGAAGTGGAGGATGACGGGGCCGGTCTGAACCGCAAAAAAATTCTTGAAAAGGCGCTCGAGCGCAACGTAATAACAGATCGGGAAGCTGAGAGTCTCGAAGACAACGAGATTTATGAATTAATATTTGCGCCAGGCTTCTCCACCGCCGATCAAATCTCTGATATTTCAGGCCGCGGCGTCGGTCTGGATGTAGTCAAGAATAAATTGGAATCTCTCGGCGGATCAGTCAGTGTAAGATCTGTTGAAGGCGAAGGTTCGCTCTTCAGTATTCAGCTTCCGCTGACATTGTCGATTATCTCAGTTCTTCTTATTAAACTGGAAGAAGAAACGTTTGCCATACCGATTTCTTCTATTATTGAAACGGCTGTTATTGATAAAAACGATATTCTGCAGACGCATGATCGCGAAGTCATTGATTTCAGAGGACACATTGTGCCTGTCGTCTATTTAAAAGATGAGTTTAAGATCAACGATACCAAGCAAGATGCACAACAGCTCCATATCATTATTGTCAAAAAAGGCGACAAGCCTACTGCGTTTGTCGTGGACTCCTTTATCGGCCAGCAGGAGGTCGTCCTAAAATCACTCGGAGACTACTTAACGAACGTCTTTGCGATTTCCGGGGCCACCATTTTAGGAGATGGACAGGTAGCGCTGATTATTGATTGTAATGCACTGATTATTTAACGATACGAGGAGGTGTCTCACGTGACTGCAGAAATTAAAACAGGCGAAAAAATGATTGTGTTTATGGTGAATGGCAAGGAATACGCCATTTCCGTCACTCAAGTGAAGTCAATTGAAAAGTGGCAAAAGCCGACGAGAGTACCCGGCGTTGAGCCTTACATTTGCGGAGTTATCAATTTGCGAGGTGTCGTCACACCGGTGCTGGATTTAAGGATGCGGCTGAACTTGCCCGAGCATACGATTACTGACGAAACACGCATTATTATCATTGCTTATCGTGACATTGAGGTCGGCTGGATTGTCGATGAAGCGAATGACGTCATTACTGTGCATGAAAATGAGATTGAATCTGCGCCTGAAAGTCTTCAAAAGGACGCTGATGTATGGATCAAACAGATCGTGAAGCAAGAGAACAGACTGTTGAATATCATTGATGCAAATGCGGTTTTAGATAAAGAAACGCCCCAGTCTGCCGTGCCCGATCAACCTTATTCTTAAAGGGGTTATGACATGAGTATTTTTAACGGAATCAAAGAAGAGCAGATGGACATTTTGCGGGAAGTCGGGAATATCGGTGCAGGTCACTCAGCTTCTGCAATGGCACAGCTGTTAAACAGAAAGATTGATATGGAAGTGCCATTTGCGAAACTGTTGTCATTTGATGAGCTCGCTGATTTTTTTGGCGGTGCCGATATGCCCGTTGCCAGTATCTTTTTAAGAATGGAAGGCGACCTGACTGGCTCAATGTTCTTTATTATGCCTTTTCACCAGGCTGAACAGTTTATCAGAGAGCTGATCGGGAATCCGGAATTTGATATTGACAACCTGAGTGAGGATGATTTAAGTTCATCCGCTTTACATGAGCTGGGCAATATTTTAGCAGGATCATATTTAACGGCGCTGGCTGACTTGACCAAGCTTGAACTTTATCCCAGCGTGCCTGAAGTCTCGCTCGATATGTTCGGCGCAGTCATAAGTGAAGGGCTGATGGAGTTCAGCCAAATTGGAGAGCAGGCGATCGTCGTCGATACTTCTATTTTTGACCAAAGCCATCAGCAGGAGCTTAAAGCTCATATGTTTTTGCTCCCGGATTATGATTCATTTGAAAAGCTCTTTGTTTCCTTGGGTGCATCGCGATGAGCACTAGAGAAGCCGTTATTGTAAAGGTGGGGATTGCCGACGTTCAGATTGTTCGTTTTCCGGATAAAATCCGAACGTCTGGCCTCGGATCGTGTGTCGGTCTGGTTCTTTATGATAAAGAAGCACAAACGGCCGGTCTGGTTCATGTCATGCTGCCGGATTCATCTTTATCAAAAACAGCGGAGCTCAACCGGGCAAAATATGCCGATACAGCGGTGAAGGCTACGATTGATATGCTGGTGGAAGCGGGCTGCCGAAAATTTGCCTTAAAAGCAAAGCTTGCCGGCGGCTCGGAAATGTTTAAATTTAAAATGACGAATGATTTGATGAAAATCGGACCGAGAAATGTGTCAGCGATAAAAAAACAGCTGTCCTTATATAAAATACCGGTCATCAGTGAAGATACGGGCGGCTCCAGCGGCCGGACGATAGAGTTTGAACCGAAGTCCTGTGAGCTGCACATTCGAACTGTTAAACAAGGTGAAAAAACGATTTAATAAGGTATTAGGGGGATAAAGATGCAATCCTTAAACTATGAAGATCAGGTGCTTTGGTCGCGCTGGAAAGAGTGGAAAGATCCAAAAGCCGGTGATGATTTAATGCGCCGCTACATGCCGCTTGTTACATATCATGTAGGCAGAATTTCTGTCGGGCTGCCTAAATCGGTGCATAAAGACGATCTTATGAGCCTTGGTATGCTTGGTTTATATGATGCCCTTGAAAAATTTGATCCCAGCAGGGACTTGAAATTTGATACCTACGCCTCGTTTAGGATTCGCGGTGCGATTATTGACGGGCTTCGGAAAGAAGACTGGCTGCCCAGAACATCACGGGAAAAAACGAAGAAGGTAGAAGCTGCGATTGAAAAGCTTGAACAGCGTTATCTTCGAAATGTATCGCCTGCAGAAATTGCAGAGGAGCTCGGAATGACAGAACAGGATGTTGTATCCACGATGAACGAAGGCTTTTTTGCCAATCTGCTGTCAATTGATGAAAAGCTCCATGATCAGGACGATGGGGAAAATATCCAGGTGATGATCAGAGATGACAAAAATGTGCCCCCGGAAGAAAAAATCATGAAAGACGAACTGATTGCCCAGCTCGCCGACAAAATTCATGAACTTTCTGAGAAGGAGCAGCTTGTGGTCAGTTTATTCTATAAGGAAGAATTGACCTTGACGGAAATCGGACAAGTGCTGAATCTGTCAACATCACGAATTTCACAAATTCATTCAAAGGCTCTTTTTAAATTAAAACATCTTCTTGATAAAGTAATTCAATAAGGAATTTCATGGTTAGCGAGTGAAAAACATGTCAACACTATTATGGCTTTTAAGCTTTATGCTTCACGGCGTTCTCCTGTATGCCGTCATTATTCTGTATACGAAGCTGGCAGCTCTCAAAGAAACGGAGAGGCAGCAAAAGAAAATTCTTGAAGAGACCGAGAACACCCTGGCTGCATTTCTGCTTGAATTAAAAGAAGAAAATGAGAAATTGATAGAACATCCTGTAGATCTCAGCGCCGGCAAAGACCAAGCGGGGCAGGAAAAAAAGACTCCGCAGTCATCCGGCGAAAAAGCGGAGGCGGCGCCTGAGCCGGAGGAAACTCCGATTCCCGCACATATTCAAGGTCTCATCAGTGAAGTGGAACAGGCGGAAGACAGCGTGAACAGCGGAGGACGATCATTTGAAGATCAAGTGATTGAATTATATGATCAAGGTTTTTCAGCCGGAGAAATTGCGAGGAAATTAAAGAGCGGAAAGACAGAAATTGAGCTGTTTTTAAAATTTCGCGCTAAAGCTGTAAAGGATTCTTGATTGTCGCCTAAAGCTGTGTTATATTATTTTGTGGTGTTAAATACACACGCTTAACGATTTATGCAGAGGGTGCTGCATGGCAGTTCTGCACAAAAATGACCTAAGCGGAGGAAAAAAACCATTATATTAGGAGGAAATAACATGTCAGTCATTTCTATGAAGCAATTGCTTGAAGCTGGTGTTCACTTCGGTCACCAAACACGCCGCTGGAACCCAAAAATGAAGCGTTACATCTTTACGGAGCGTAACGGAATCTACATCATCGATCTTCAAAAAACGGTGAAAAAAGTAGAGGAAGCTTATAACTTCACGAAAAATCTTGCAGCAGACGGAGGAAAAATCCTTTTTGTCGGCACGAAAAAACAAGCTCAAGATTCTGTTAAAGAAGAAGCAGGCCGTTCTGGCATGTACTATGTCAACCAACGCTGGTTGGGCGGTACACTAACAAACTTCGAAACAATCCAAAAACGTATTAAACGTCTTAAAGACATCGAAAAAATGCAAGAAAACGGTACGTTTGAAGTACTTCCTAAAAAAGAAGTTGTTCAATTGAAAAAAGAATTAGAACGTCTTGAAAAATTCCTAGGCGGAATTAAAGACATGAAGGGTCTTCCTGATGCATTGTTCATCATCGATCCTCGCAAAGAGCGTATCGCTGTTGCGGAAGCTCGCAAATTGAACATCCCTATCATCGGAATCGTTGATACAAACTGTGATCCAGATGAGATTGATGTTGTAATCCCTGCAAACGATGACGCAATCCGCGCTGTAAAACTTCTTACTTCAAAAATGGCAGATGCGATTTTAGAAGCTAAGCAAGGTGAAGAAGAAGCGGAAGAAGCTGCACCGGAAACAGAAACTACAACTGCGTAACCTATTTAAAAAGGTGATAAGAGGGACTGCCTTTTATCACCTTTTTTTCAGGAAAAATGTATCTATACATATCTTGTTAACATATAAGGAGGAAATATAAATGGCTATTACTGCACAGCAAGTAAAAGAATTGCGTCAAAAAACAGGCGCAGGCATGATGGATTGTAAAAAAGCGTTAACTGAAACTGATGGTGATATGGACAAAGCAATCGACCTTCTTAGAGAAAAAGGAATTGCAAAAGCAGCGAAAAAAGCTGACCGTATCGCAGCTGAAGGTTCAACTCTTATTAAAACTGACGGCAACAAAGCTGTTATTTTAGAAGTAAACTCTGAAACAGATTTCGTTGCGAAAAACGAAGGCTTCAAAGAGCTTCTTGACACATTGGCTGACCACCTTCTTGCAAACGCTCCTGAAAGCGTTGAAGAAGCACTTGGACAAAAAATGGACAATGGCTCTACTGTAGAAGAGTACATTACAACTGCAGTTGCTAAAATCGGTGAAAAAATCACGCTTCGCCGTTTCACAGTGCTTACAAAAGACGACAGTGCTGCATTTGGTGCTTACCTGCACATGGGCGGCCGCATCGGTGTGTTAACGGTTCTTACCGGCACTACTGAAGAAGAAATTGCAAGAGATATCGCAATGCACGTTGCTGCGGTAAATCCTCGTTACATTTCTCGCGACCAAGTGTCTGAAGAAGAAACAAATCATGAGCGTCAAATCTTGACTCAGCAAGCTCTTCAAGAAGGCAAACCAGAAAATATCGTAGCAAAAATGGTTGAAGGCCGTTTGAACAAATTCTTCGAAGAAATCTGCCTTTTAGATCAGCCGTTTGTTAAAAACCCTGACGAAAGAGTAAAACAGGTTGTTGCTGCTAAAAACGCAACTGTTCAAACTTACGTCCGCTACGAAGTTGGAGAAGGCATTGAAAAACGCCAAGAAAACTTTGCTGAAGAAGTTATGAACCAAGTGAAAAAATAATGGTGAAAAGCTTCTGCGAGTCATTCGCGGCTTTTCAGGCAGTATAGGGGACACAACTTGTGTTCCCTATTTTTAAAACAATATTTACAAACCTTTTTTTCTCTTGCATAATAGTAAACGGCAATGTTTACACTTGGAGGTTATCATGGAAAAACCAAAATACAATCGTATCGTACTAAAGCTTAGCGGAGAAGCATTGGCGGGAGAACAGGGAAACGGAATTAATCCGACTGTCATTCAATCCATAGCGAAGCAAGTGAAAGAGATCGCTGAGCTTGAAGTCGAAGTAGCAGTTGTCGTAGGCGGAGGCAACTTATGGCGCGGCAAAACAGGCAGTGATTTAGGTATGGACCGCGCAACTGCGGACTATATGGGAATGCTTGCAACTGTTATGAACTCGCTTGCGCTTCAAGACAGCTTAGAAACTCTCGGAATCCAATCCAGAGTGCAGACATCTATTGAAATGCGGCAAGTTGCAGAACCGTATATTAGAAGAAAAGCCATTCGCCATTTGGAGAAAAAACGTGTCGTTATTTTTGCTGCGGGTACTGGAAATCCGTATTTCTCTACAGATACGACAGCCGCACTGCGGGCCGCTGAAATTGAAGCGGACGTTATTTTAATGGCTAAAAATAACGTAGACGGTGTGTATAATGCTGATCCTAGGAAAGATGAGTCAGCTGTGAAGTATGAATCACTCTCTTATCTTGACGTCTTAAAAGACGGACTGGAAGTCATGGATTCAACAGCTTCTTCTTTATGTATGGATAATGACATTCCGCTTATCGTCTTTTCTATTATGGAAGAAGGAAATATAAAGCGTGCCGTCACAGGCGAATCTATCGGAACGATCGTGAGGGGGAAATAACGTGTCAAACGAAGTATTAACAGAAACAAAAGAGCGGATGGAAAAGGCAGTTGCCGCTTACCAGCGTGAATTGGCGACTGTTCGTGCGGGCCGCGCAAATCCATCTTTATTAGACAAAGTAACAGTTGAATATTATGGAGCACAGACACCTTTAAACCAGCTGTCTTCTATTAATGTACCGGAAGCGCGTATGCTTGTTATCACACCATACGACAAGACGGCGATCGGTGATATCGAGAAAGCCATTCTTAAAGCGGATTTAGGCGTAACGCCGACAAGCGACGGGAATATTATCCGAATCGCTATCCCTGCCTTAACAGAAGAAAGACGTAAAGAATTGGTCAAGCTCGTCAAAAAATATGCTGAAGAAGCTAAGGTCGCTGTCCGAAACGTTCGCCGAGATGCAAATGATGATCTGAAAAAGCTTGAGAAAAACGGTGACATTACTGAGGATGAATTGCGGACTTCTAATGAAGATGTTCAAAAATTGACAGATGAATATGTGTCAAAAATTGACAGTGTCACAAAAGACAAAGAAAAAGAAATCATGGAAGTTTAATGAAAAACTATGTACAATAGATAATAGTGAAAAGACCCTCTCATGTTTACAGGGGGTTTTTTTGTTAATACTGTTGATTATCATTGGTCATCAGCAGGAATGCAACCTTTTTGGGTGACGGAGGAATCTCATGCTCAACATACTCAAAAATTGGAAGAATCAGCAAACAGCTGCTTCCAACTTAGAACGGTATACAAAAGAAGACATACTTAAGGGAGAAATCCCCGCGCATATTGCCATTATTATGGACGGAAACGGCCGTTGGGCTAAAAAGCGCGCACTTCCCCGGATTGCTGGCCACCACGAAGGGATGAAAGTGGTTAAAAGAACGACGAAGCTTGCAAATGAGCTGGGTGTTAAAGTGCTGTCTTTATATGCTTTTTCAACGGAAAACTGGAAACGTCCCAAGCCGGAAGTTGATTTCTTAATGAAGCTCCCGGAAGAATTTTTGAATACGTATCTTCCAGAGCTTGTAGAAGAAAATGTGCGGGTCCAAATTATGGGCGATCAGTCTACTCTCCCTGACCACACGCTTCGGGCAATGGAGAAGGCTGTGCGGGATACTGAGCAGAATGACGGGCTCATCCTTAATTTTGCGCTGAATTACGGCGGCCGTACAGAAATAGTGTGTGCAGCAAAATCACTCGCAGAAAAAGTGAAGGACGGGTCTTTGAATGTTGAAGACATTGATGAATCTCTTTTTTCGGACTATTTAATGACTGAATCTTTACAGGATCCTGAACTTTTGATTCGAACAAGCGGAGAAATCAGACTGAGTAATTTTATGCTTTGGCAGGTAGCTTACAGTGAATTTGTCTTTACGGACGTTCTTTGGCCTGATTTTAAAGAAAATGATTTCTTAAGAGCGTTAGGAGAATTTCAGCAGCGAGGCCGGAGGTTTGGCGGAATTTAGAGGATGGTGGAAATGAAACAAAGAATCTTGACAGGTGTTCTGGCAGCCGTTTTGTTTTTGGCTTTTGTTATTTACGGAGAACTGCCGTTCGCCATATTAGTTTATGTGATGGGCAGTGTGGCGCTGTTTGAGCTTTTACGGATGAAAAAGCTCAAACTTTTTTCACTTCCCGGATTGATCAGTCTGATCTTATTATGGCTGTTATTATTGCCAAGCCGATATGATTTATTTGAAGACATCGGCATCTCGAAAATGGAGACGGCGCTTTTTGCGGTGCTGCTTTTGCTGATCTACACAGTGCTGGTGAAAAACAATTTTACCTTTGATGACGCAGGATTTATCACACTTGCGACAATCTATATCGGAATGTGCTTTTATTATTTTATAGAAATCAGAAATATCAACCAAGGCGGACTTAGGTATATTTTTTATGCTTGCGTTGTCATTTGGTCAACGGATTCAGGCGCGTACTTTGTCGGAAAATCGCTAGGGAAGCGGAAGCTGTGGCCGGAAATCAGTCCGAATAAAACAGTTGAAGGTTTTGTCGGCGGCATCGTGATCTCCCTTATAGGCGCGACGATCTTTCAATTTTTCGCTGTAGTTCCGATACCTTATCTTTCACTGCTTTTCATTACGCTGTTTTTGTCTGTATTCGGCCAGATGGGGGATTTAGTAGAATCTGCACTGAAAAGACATTACGATGTGAAAGATTCGGGGAAGATTCTGCCTGGGCATGGCGGTATTTTAGACCGTTTTGACAGCTTTTTGTTTGTCATGCCGTTCTTGTACTTCCTGCTTGCCCTTTTTTCATAAAAAAGGCTAATATGAAGATGCAGAATGATCTGATAGCAAAAAGAATAGGAGTGGCGTTTTGAAGAATATTTGTCTTTTAGGAGCAACAGGATCGATTGGGGAACAGACGATTGATGTATTGCGGGCGCACCCAGACCAATTTCAGCTTGTGTCTATGACATTCGGCCGCAATGCGGAAAAGGCTGTCCCTATGATAGAAGCCTTTAAACCGAAATTTGTTGCAGTCGGTGATCAGGATACATATAACAAATTAAAACAAGTCTCTTTCTCTTATAATGTTCATATCGGCATCGGTGAAGAAGGCCTGATTGAAGCGGCGGTAATGGAAGAAGTCGATATTGTCGTAAATGCGCTGCTTGGCAGCGTAGGCTTAATTCCCACTTTAAAGGCGATTGAACAGAAAAAAACAATTGCGCTTGCAAATAAGGAAACTCTTGTCACGGCCGGGCATATAGTAAAAGAACACGCTAAAATCTACGGTGTCCCTCTATTGCCTGTTGACAGTGAGCATTCAGCAATTTTCCAAGCGTTGCAGGGAGAACAAAGTAAAAACATAGAACGCCTTATTATCACAGCTTCTGGGGGGAGTTTCAGAGACCGCACCCGAAAAGAGCTGGAATCAGTTACGATAGAGGATGCATTAAAGCACCCGAATTGGTCAATGGGTGCAAAAATCACCATTGATTCGGCTACAATGATGAATAAGGGGCTAGAGGTGATCGAAGCACATTGGCTTTTCGATATTCCGTATGAACAAATTGATGTCGTGTTACATAAGGAAAGCATCATCCATTCAATGGTAGAATTTCACGACAGAAGCGTGATCGCGCAGCTTGGCACTCCGGATATGAGAGTTCCGATTCAATACGCGCTCACCTACCCGGACCGGCTGCCGCTGCCGGAAGCAAAAAGGCTTGAGCTATGGGAAATCGGCAGCCTCCATTTTGAAAAAGCGGATTTCGAAAGGTTCCGCTGCTTACAATTTGCTTTTGATTCAGGTAAAATAGGAGGAACGATGCCTACGGTGCTAAACGCAGCGAACGAAACGGCAGTTGCCGCTTTTTTAGCCGGAGAGATTTCGTTTCTGTCTATTGAAGACCTCATTGAAAGGGCATTAAACCGACATCAAGTCATTCATCAGCCAAGCTTGTCGGACATTCAAGAAGTGGACAAAGATACACGGGGATACGTCAATTCAATACTCACATAAGGTGGTATGTTCGTGAATACAGTAATAGCGTTTATTATTATTTTCGGAACGCTCGTTTTCTTCCATGAACTGGGCCATTTATTGCTTGCCCAAAGAGCGGGAATCCTCTGCCGTGAATTTGCGATCGGCTTTGGTCCTAAAATTTTTTCTTTTAAGAAAAATGAAACGGTGTATACAATCAGGCTGCTTCCGGTCGGCGGGTTTGTCCGCATGGCCGGTGAAGATCCTGAGATGATTGAAGTTAAGCCGGGGTACACGGTCGGCCTTCTTTTTAATAAAGAGGACCAGGTTGAGAAGGTTATTATCAATCAGAAAGAAAAATACCCTGACGCTTTGGTCATCGAAGTGGAAACCGCTGACTTAGAACATGACATGAAAATCACCGGTTACGAACAGGGGAAAGAAGAAGAACTGTCAAGCTTCACTGTCAGCCAAACCTCTTTCTTTATCGTAGACGGAGAAGAAGTGCAGATTGCGCCATTTAACCGTCAGTTCGGTTCAAAACCCGTATGGCAGCGGATCAAGGCCATTGCCGCGGGTCCAATTATGAACTTTATATTGGCCTATGTCATCCTTGTTATGCTCGGTCTGATTCAAGGAGTGCCGTCAAATGAGCCGGTTCTCGGAAAACTGACTGACGATGGACGGGCTGCTGTCTCCGGATTAAAAGAAGGAGACTATATTCAAAGCATTAACGGAGAGAAAATGCGTTCTTGGACTGATATCGTCTCGGCCGTTAAAGAAAATCCGGACAAAGAAATGGACGTCGCTGTAAAGCGGGATAACAAAACGCTCCATATTTCTGTTACACCGGAAGCTGTAAAAGATGAGAACAAAAAAACGATCGGCCGTTTTGGCTCATATTCACCGACGGAAAAAGGGGTGCTTGCCTCTATCGCGTACGGTGCTACATCAACTGTCGATGTTACAAAAGCGATTTTAACCAATCTGGGTAAATTAGTGACTGGCCAATTTAAAATTGATATGCTTGCTGGCCCGGTTGGCATTTATGATATGACAGATCAAGTGGCAAAAACCGGTTTAATTAATTTATTTCAATTTGCCGCATTTTTAAGCATTAACCTTGGTATTGTCAATTTGCTTCCGATTCCTGCGCTTGACGGGGGAAGACTGTTATTCCTGTTTGTCGAAGCTGTTCGCGGGAAACCGATTAATCGTGACAAAGAGGCATTTGTTGTATTTATCGGGGTTGCTTTTCTAATGCTTCTCATGCTTGTTGTGACATGGAATGATATCCAGCGATTATTTTTATAAATTGAATAGTAAATGAATCAGAGGTGCGAAGAAATGAGACAAAGTTTGACGCTTATTCCTACCCTCCGCGAAGTTCCAGCTGATGCCGACGCAAAAAGTCATCAGCTTCTTCTGAGAGCGGGATTTATCAGACAGAATACAAGTGGGGTATACAGTTATATGCCTCTTGCGTATAAGGTCATTAAAAATATTCAAACCATAGTGCGTGAAGAATTGGAAAAAATCAATGCCGTCGAAATGCTGATGCCTGCGCTTCAGCAGGCTGAGACATGGCAGGAATCAGGCAGGTGGTACACTTACGGGCCTGAACTGATGAGACTGAAAGACCGCCATGGCCGTGAATTTGCTTTGGGGGCTACGCATGAAGAAGTGGTCACGTCACTTGTTCGTGATGAGGTTAAATCATATAAGCGCCTGCCTTTGACTCTTTATCAAATTCAATCTAAATTCAGAGATGAAAAACGTCCTCGTTTTGGCTTATTAAGAGGCCGTGAATTTATTATGAAGGATGCTTATTCATTTCATGCTTCCGAGGAAAGTTTGGATGAAACATACCAAAACATGTACGGCGCATATACAAATATTTTTGCACGCTGTGAATTGAATGTCAGACCTGTTATCGCTGATTCAGGCGCAATGGGCGGAAAAGACACGCATGAATTCATGGCGCTTTCCGAAATAGGGGAGGATACCATCGCATATTCAGATGAATCGACTTATGCGGCGAATATTGAAATGGCTGAAGTCATCAACAGGGACGCTTTCTCTTCAGAAGAGCCTAAAGCTTTAGAAAAGATTCACACACCTGATGTGAAAACAATCGAGGAGCTTTCTGGGTTTTTGAATATTTCCCCTGAGGCTTGCATTAAATCTGTGTTATGTAAAGCGGATGACCGCTTTGTCCTTGTATTGGTAAGAGGAGATCATGAGGTTAATGATATAAAAGTTAAAAACCTTCTTCAAGCAGATGTTGTCGAGCTTGCATCACGTGAAGAGGTCGTGCAGCAGCTCGGGACTGAACCTGGCTTCGTCGGACCTGTTGAGGTCAGCAAAGAAGTTGAGGTTTATGCTGATTTAGCTGTAAAAGCAATGGTAAACGCTGTTGCCGGAGCAAATGAACAAGATTATCATTATAAGAATGTTAATGTTGGCCGGGACGCTGCGATTAAGGAATACGCTGACCTTCGCTTTATTCAAGAAGGCGACCCGTCACCGGACGGCAAAGGAACAATCCGTTTTGCCGAAGGAATTGAAGTCGGACAAGTCTTTAAGCTTGGAACCCGTTATTCTGAAGCAATGAATGCGACATATCTTGATGAAAATGGGCGCTCACAGCCGATGCTCATGGGCTGCTACGGAATAGGCATTTCCAGAACGCTTTCCGCGATTGCCGAGCAGCATCATGATGAAAAAGGGCTGGTCTGGCCGAAAAGCGTCGCACCATATGATCTTCACATTTTGGCGCTGAATATGAAAAATGATGCCCAAAAGGAACTGGCTGAAAAGCTGTATGAAACATTCAAGACGGAAGGTTATGATGTCTTGTTTGATGACCGACCTGAGCGTGCGGGCGTTAAATTCGCTGATTCCGATTTGATCGGCCTTCCAATCAGAATTACAGTCGGCAAGCGGGCTGATGAAGGAATTGTTGAAGTGAAAATCCGCAAGACAGGTGAATCTTCAGAAGTATCAATTGAGGAATTATCTGACTTTATCAATAAGCAATAAACGTACTGATTTTAAGAAAAAACATGTTAAAATAGATAGAAAAGAAGGTACCTCATTGACAGAGGTACCTTCACTTATGAAGTTTTCTAGGGAGGGATACTGTCTTAATGGAACAGTTACCAGTAAACAGAAGACAGTTTCATATTCTTCTGCAGCAAATTAATATGACAGACGACACCTTCATGGCCTACTTTGAAGATGGCGAAATTGATAAGCTGACAATCCATAAAGCAGCTAAATCCTGGCATTTTCATTTTAAATTTAAAGCCCTGCTGCCATATAAAGTGTACGACGCGTTTATCATGAGATTAACTCAGGCATTTTCCCATATTGCGAAAGTTACGTGTTCAATTGAAGCGAGCGACACAGCAATTGATGAAGGGCTGATTCAGGATTACTGGACGCGCTGCATAGAGGAACTGCAAGGGATTTCACCGCCTATATTAACGTTATTAAATCAGCAAAAACCAAAGCTGAAGGGCAATAAACTGATCGTCAAGACAAAAACGGACACAGAAGCTTCCGCCCTTAAAAACAAATACAGTTCTTTAATTCAGACGAGCTACCGCCAGTTTGGCTTTCCAGATCTTCAGTTAGATGCTGAGATATTTGTATCTGATCAGGAAGTTCAAAAATTCCGGGAACAAAAACTTGCGGAAGATCAAGAACGGGCGATGCAGGCGCTGATTGAAATGGAGAAAAAAGAGAAAGAAAGTGATGACGATCAAGTGCCGTCAGGACCGCTTGTGATCGGCTATCAAATTAAAGACAGCGAAGAAATACGAACACTCGACAGCATTATGGACGAAGAACGGAGAATTACGGTCCAAGGCTATGTGTTTGATGCGGAGACCAGAGAACTTAAGAGCGGGCGCACTCTGTGCATCTTCAAAATCACTGACTATACAAACAGCATTTTAATCAAAATGTTTGCCAGAGAAAAAGAAGATGCCGCCGTGATGAAATCATTGAAAAAAGGAATGTGGGTCAAAGCGAGAGGCAGCATTCAAAATGATACCTTTGTCAGAGATTTGGTAATGATCGCAAATGATGTCAACGAAATTAAAGCAAAAACACGAGAAGACACGGCGCCAGAAGGAGAAAAAAGGGTCGAACTGCATTTGCATTCTCCAATGAGCCAGATGGACGCGGTTACGGGAGTAGGAAAGCTTGTTGAACAAGCGAAAAAATGGGGGCATGAAGCCATTGCCCTTACAGACCACGCTGTTGTCCAGTCGTTCCCTGACGCTTATGCGGCTGCTAAAAAGAACGGGATCAAAATGATTTACGGTATGGAAGCGAATATTGTCGATGATGGAGTTCCGATTGCATACAACCCGGCTCATCGTTTGCTTGAGGAAGACACATACATTGTGTTTGACGTAGAGACAACGGGCCTTTCAGCGGTATACGATACGATTATCGAGCTTGCGGCTGTCAAAATAAGAGGCGGGGAAATTATCGACAAATTTGAACGCTTTGCAAACCCGCACCATCCGCTGTCAGCAACAACGATTGAACTGACCGGAATTACCGATGATATGGTCAGGGATGCCCCTGATGTTATTGATGTGGTCAGGGATTTTAGGGAATGGATTGACGATGATATTCTTGTTGCCCATAACGCAAGCTTTGACATGGGATTCCTGAATGTGGCCTATAAACGCTTATTAAAGGTGGAGAAAGCGCAAAATCCGGTAATTGATACACTGGAGCTTGGCCGTTTTCTTTATCCTGAATTTAAAAATCACCGTCTTAATACGCTTTGTAAAAAGTTTGATATTGAGCTGACACAGCATCACCGTGCGATTTACGATGCCGAGGCAACGGGATATCTGCTTTTGAAAATGCTAAAAGACGCAGCCGAAAAAGACATTCAGTATCATGATCAGCTCAATGAAAATATGGGCCAGTCGAACGCTTACCAGAGATCAAGACCTTATCATGCGACACTGCTCGCCGTAAATGATACCGGCCTGAAAAATCTCTTTAAACTTGTGTCGCTGTCACATATTCATTATTTTTACAGAGTTCCGCGGATTCCAAGATCCCAGCTGGAAAAGTATCGTGAAGGTCTTTTAATCGGTTCTGCCTGCGACAGGGGCGAGGTGTTTGAAGGAATGATGCAAAAATCCCCTGAAGAAGTTGAAGATATTGCATCTTTCTACGATTATCTCGAAGTCCAGCCTCCTGAGGTATATCGGCACCTTCTGCAGCTCGAGCTTGTCCGTGATGAAAAAGCGTTAAAAGAAATCATTACTAATATCACGAAACTCGGAGAAAAACTGGATAAACCTGTCGTTGCTACAGGGAATGTCCACTATTTAAATGACGAGGACAAAATTTACCGGAAAATCTTAATTTCCTCCCAAGGCGGAGCCAACCCTCTTAACAGACATGAGCTGCCGAAGGTTCATTTCAGAACGACAGATGAAATGCTCGAAGCTTTTTCATTTTTAGGCGCGGAAAAAGCGAAGGAAATCGTTGTGGCCAATACGCAAAAGGTGGCATCTATGATAGAGGAAATCAAGCCGATTAAGGATGATTTATACACGCCGAAAATTGAAGGTGCCGACCAGGAAATCCGGGATATGAGCTACCAGCGTGCAAGAAGTATTTACGGTGAGGATCTTCCTGAAATCGTAGAGGCGCGTATAGAAAAAGAACTAAAAAGTATTATCGGCCATGGGTTTGCGGTTATTTATCTGATTTCTCATAAACTGGTTAAGCGATCGCTTGATGACGGCTATCTTGTCGGTTCCAGGGGATCAGTAGGTTCATCGCTTGTCGCAACCCTGACAGAAATCACAGAGGTGAATCCTCTTGCGCCGCACTATGTATGTCCGGAGTGCCGGCATTCCGAATTTTTTAATGACGGTTCTGTCGGCTCAGGTTTTGACCTGCCAGACAAAATGTGTCCGAATTGCAATACGCCTTTGAAAAAAGATGGACATGATATCCCGTTTGAAACATTTTTGGGATTCAAAGGAGATAAAGTTCCTGATATCGATTTGAACTTCTCTGGGGAATATCAGCCGCATGCCCACAACTATACAAAGGTTTTGTTTGGAGAAGATAATGTGTATCGTGCGGGTACAATCGGTACAGTTGCTGAAAAAACCGCCTATGGTTATGTAAAAGGCTATGCCGGAGACCATAACCTTCATATGAGGGGTGCGGAAATAGACCGCCTTGTGCAAGGCTGTACTGGCGTTAAAAGAACAACAGGGCAGCATCCGGGGGGAATTATCGTTGTTCCCGATTATATGGATATTTATGATTTTTCACCGATCCAGTTCCCGGCAGATGCGACAGGTTCTGAATGGAAAACGACTCATTTTGACTTTCACTCCATCCATGATAACTTGCTGAAGCTTGATATACTGGGGCACGATGACCCGACGGTGATACGGATGCTGCAGGATTTGAGCGGGATTGATCCAAAAACCATTCCGACTGATGATCCTGAAGTGATGAAAATTTTTCAGGGTACAGAATCTCTCGGAGTTACAGAAGAACAGATTGGCTGTAAAACCGGAACACTCGGTATTCCGGAGTTCGGAACCCGATTTGTCCGTCAAATGCTTGAAGATACAAAACCGACAACATTTTCTGAGCTTGTTCAGATATCCGGCCTATCACATGGGACCGATGTTTGGCTTGGCAATGCGCAAGAGCTGATTCACAATAATATTTGTGAGCTGAGTGAAGTTATCGGATGCCGTGATGACATTATGGTCTATTTAATCTATCAGGGGCTTGAACCGTCACTGGCTTTTAAAATTATGGAATTTGTCCGTAAGGGTAAAGGCTTGACTCCTGAATGGGAAGAGGAAATGAAAAATAATAAAGTGCCTGATTGGTATATTGATTCCTGTAAAAAGATTAAATATATGTTCCCGAAAGCCCACGCCGCGGCTTATGTCTTAATGGCAGTCCGGATTGCTTACTTTAAGGTCCATCATGCATTGCTTTATTACGCTGCCTATTTTACAGTTCGGGCAGATGACTTTGACATAGACACGATGATCAAAGGATCTACAGCGATCAAAGCCGTCATGGATGACATTAACTCGAAAGGGCTCGATGCTTCGCCGAAAGAAAAAAACCTTCTGACTGTGCTGGAATTGGCGCGTGAAATGTGTGAAAGAGGCTATTCGTTCCAAAAAGTCGATTTATACCGCTCAAGCGCTTCTGAATTTATCATTGACGGCAACAGTCTCATCCCGCCGTTTAATTCCATTCCGGGATTAGGGACAAACGCCGCGCTTAACATTGTTAAGGCGCGCGGAGAAGGCGAATTCCTTTCTAAAGAAGACTTGCAAAAAAGAGGGAAAGTCTCGAAAACGATATTAGAGTACTTGGATCGCCATGGCTGTTTAGAAGCTTTGCCGGATCAAAACCAGCTGTCGTTATTTTAATCACCGGACGCTGCTTTTTACACCTGTAAAAGAAGGGGCTTCTAGAGCTGAAAAACGGGAATGATTTCCTTCATTACCGATACAGAAGCCCGAGTATAAGTGCATATTCATTTGCATAAAAAATATGGTTATGGTATAGTTTTATTGGAAATGCTAACGATTACCGAGGCAAAGAGTGGGGAAACCCGCTCTTTTGTATTGAACAGGCAATTTTGTCTCGACATGTTCATCGTTTTTTTCTTAGCCCCTGCTCTCTTGAAGCAGGGTTTTTATGCAGAGAAGATGAGATGAACGTGATATCGCAAGCACAAGGAGGAAAAGAATGAGCAAAAAAGTGATTGATACCGCTCGAGAAATGGCTCAGCCAATAGCAGACAATCTTCAGCTTGAACTCGTTGACATCGAATTTGTCAAAGAGGGTCAAAACTGGTTCCTTCGCGTGTTTATTGATTCCGATAACGGGGTTGATATTGAGGAATGTGCCAAAGTAAGCGAATTATTGAGCGAAAAGCTTGATGAGGCCGATCCAATCAGCCAAAATTACTTTCTTGAAGTATCTTCTCCTGGAGCCGAGCGTCCGTTAAAGAAAAAAGCTGACTTCGACAGATCACTTGGAAAAAATGTTTATATTAAAACGTATGAGCCGATTGACGGCGTAAAAGTGTTTGAAGGCGAACTGGCCGAATTTGATGGACAAACCGTGACAGTGGAAATGACAATCAAAACAAGAAAGAAACGGATCAATATTCCGTACGAGAAAATAGCTAATGCAAGATTAGCTGTTTCATTCCAATAATATAGGTGTTTTAAGGGGGGAGACCGTTAACATGAGCAGTGAATTATTAGATGCCCTCACCATTCTTGAAAAAGAAAAAGGCATCAGTAAAGACATTATCATTGAAGCAATTGAAGCTGCGTTAATTTCTGCTTATAAGCGGAATTTTAACCAGGCGCAAAACGTACGGGTGGACTTGAACCGTGAAACTGGAACCATCCGTGTATTTGCAAGAAAAGACGTCGTCGACGAAGTGTACGATCCACGATTGGAAATCTCGATTGACGATGCGCACGCGATTGACCCGAACTATGTTGTCGGCGATGTCGTTGAGATTGAAGTAACGCCTAAAGACTTTGGGCGAATCGCTGCTCAAACGGCGAAACAAGTCGTGACACAGCGTGTTCGCGAAGCTGAGCGCGGCGTGATTTATACTGAGTTTATCGACCGTGAAGAAGACATTATGACAGGGATCGTACAGCGCCTTGACAACAAGTTTATTTACGTATCTTTAGGCAAAATTGAAGCACTTCTGCCGGTTAATGAGCAAATGCCGAATGAAAGCTACAAACCGCATGACCGCATTAAGGTATTCATCACAAAAGTAGAAAAAACGACGAAAGGGCCGCAAATTTATGTGTCAAGAACACATCCCGGGCTTTTGAAGCGTCTTTTTGAAATTGAAGTGCCTGAGATTTATGATGGAACTGTCGAACTGAAATCTGTTGCCAGAGAAGCCGGAGACCGTTCGAAAATTTCTGTCCGCACAGATGATCCTGATGTCGATCCGGTCGGTTCTTGCGTCGGGCCTAAAGGCCAGCGCGTCCAGGCGATTGTCAACGAGCTGAAAGGCGAAAAAATTGACATTGTCAACTGGTCAAATGATCCTGTAGAATTTGTGGCGAACGCGCTCAGCCCTTCAAAAGTGCTGGATGTAATCGTTAATGAAGAGGAAAAAGCGACTACTGTCATTGTTCCTGATTATCAGCTTTCACTGGCGATCGGCAAAAGAGGGCAGAACGCCCGCTTAGCTGCTAAACTGACAAGCTGGAAGATTGATATTAAAAGCGAAACAGACGCAAGAGAGCTTGGGATTTATCCAAGAGAGCTTGAAGAAGACTTAGACGAACCGCTCTTTACGGAGCCTGAATCTGCAGAATCGGATGAATAAGAGGTGACTTTAGGTGAATAACCGCAAAAAGATCCCGTTGCGTAAATGTGTAGTGACTGGTGAAATGAAGCCTAAAAAGGAACTGATCCGAGTCGTACGTTCGAAAGAAGGGGAGATCGCAGTAGATCCGACTGGAAAAAAGAACGGGCGGGGTGCTTATTTAACTTTGGAAAAAGAATGCATCTTAGCTGCAAAAAAGAAAAACACTCTGCAAAACCAATTTCAATCACAAATCGATGACCAGATTTTCGAAGAATTGCTGGAACTGGCGGAAAAGGTGAAAAAATAACATGTCTGGAATGGAATGGTTTCCCTTGCTGGGTCTGGCCAATCGAGCTCGTAAGGTCGTGTCAGGCGAGGACTTGGTTATTAAAGAAATCAGGAATGCGCGTGCAAAACTTGTCCTGCTGACAGAGGATGCATCTTTTAACACAGCAAAAAAAGTATCCGACAAGTGCAATTATTATAAAGTCCCTTATAAAAAAGTAGCGGATCGCGCGGTTCTAGGACGCTCTATCGGTAAAGAATCCCGTGTCGTTGTCGCCGTCACTGACCAAGGTTTTGCGAATAAGCTGATCAGCTTGCTCGATTAATATTTTTGGGGGTGAACGAATGGCTAAAATGAGAGTATATGAATATGCAAAAGCCATAAATGTTTCAAGTAAGGAAATTTTAACCGCGCTTAAAAACATGAACATGGAAGTCAATAATCACATGGCGATGATTGAAGAAAGTGCCATTAAACAGCTTGATGCTAAATTTAAAAAAGGCGGTGCTCCCGCTAAATCTCAAAAGCCTGCGGAAACGAACAAAGAGAAACAGCCGCAAGGAGGAAACCAGCAGCAATCTGCTGGGAATCAGCCAAACAAAATTCGAGACGGAAAGAAGAATGACGTGCAGAATAATCAATTTAACAAAAACAAGAAGAACAACAACAACAACAACAACAAAAAAAATAAACGCAATAACAACAACAAAAATCAAAATTATAACCAGCAAAAACCGATGAAGCCGAAAAAAGAGCTTCCTGAAAAAATCACATTCTCAGGCACTTTAACAGTCGGCGCTTTGGCGGAAGAGCTTGGCAAAGAACCGTCTGAACTCATCAAAAAGCTGATGCTGCTTGGTGTTATGGCTACCATTAACCAAGAGCTTGATAAAGACACCATTGAACTGATTGCCTCAGAATACGGTGTGGAAACTGAAGAAGTCATCGTGCTTGAAGAAACAGAACTTGAAAAGTACGAAGAGGCTGATAAAGAAGAAGATCTTCAAATCCGACCACCTGTTGTAACAATCATGGGTCACGTTGACCACGGGAAAACAACGCTTCTTGACAGCATCCGTAAAACAAAGGTTGTTGAAGGGGAAGCAGGCGGTATCACACAGCATATCGGCGCTTATCAAATTGAAGAAAATGGCAAAAAAATTACGTTCTTGGATACACCAGGTCACGCCGCGTTTACGACAATGCGTGCCCGCGGAGCGGAAGTAACCGATATTACGATTTTAGTCGTTGCAGCGGATGACGGCGTTATGCCTCAAACGGTTGAAGCGATTAATCATGCGAAAGCGGCTGAGGTTCCGATTATTGTCGCGGTGAATAAAATTGATAAAGAAAGTGCCAATCCTGACCGTGTGATGCAGGAGCTTACAGAATACGGACTTGTTCCTGAAGCATGGGGCGGAGAAACGATTTTCGTACCTCTTTCTGCACTTTCGGGAAAAGGCATTGATGAATTAGTTGAAATGATTTTGCTTGTCAGTGAAGTAGAAGAACTGAAAGCAAATCCGAACCGCCAGGCGAAAGGAACTGTTATTGAAGCAGAGCTTGATAAAGGCAGAGGTTCTGTTGCCACATTGCTCGTTCAGACAGGAACTCTTCATGTCGGCGATCCGATTGTTGTCGGCAACACATTTGGCCGCGTGCGTGCGATGGTGAATGATCTGGGAAGACGTGTGAAAACGGCAGGTCCGTCAACACCTGTAGAAATCACAGGCCTAAACGAAGTGCCGCATGCCGGAGATCAATTCCTTGTCTTTAAAGACGAAAAAACTGCCCGTTCTGTTGGTGAAGCACGTGCGTCTAAACAGGTTGAAGAACAGCGCAGCGACAAAGCTAAGCTAAGTCTTGATGATCTGTTTGAGCAAATCAAACAAGGTGATGTGAAAGATATCAACTTGATTGTAAAAGCTGACGTTCAAGGTTCTGCTGAAGCATTAACAGCCGCTCTTCAAAAAATTGAAGTAGAAGGCGTTAAGGTCAAAATCATTCATACCGGAGTCGGCGCAATTACAGAATCAGATATTATTTTAGCTTCCGCTTCTAATGCAATAGTTATTGGGTTTAATGTGAGACCTGACGGAAATGCTAAGAGTACGGCTGAAGCTGAAAACGTTGATATTCGTCTTCACCGTATTATTTACAAAGTCATCGACGAGATTGAAGCGGCGATGAAAGGCATGTTAGATCCTGAATACGAAGAAAAAGTGATCGGTCAGGTTGAAGTCCGTCAAACCTTTAAAGTGTCTAAGATTGGTACGATCGCAGGCGGTTACGTGACTGAAGGAACGATTACCCGTGACAGCGGCCTTCGTTTAATCCGTGACGGCATTGTTATCTTTGAAGGTGAAGTAGATGTATTAAAACGCTTTAAAGACGACGTGAAAGAAGTTTCACAAGGATACGAATGTGGTATTACTATTAAGAAATACAATGACATTCGCGAAGGTGACATTATGGAAGCTTATGTCATGCAGGAAATTGAAAGAAAGTGATCGGATTTGCGGAATGTGAATGCATCATTTATGATGCAGGATCACTAAAAGAAAAGCGCGCTGTCCTGAAGCGGATTATCACTAGGGTCCGGAATAAGTTCAATGTATCTGTTTCAGAGATTGACTACCAGGATACCTGGCAAAGAACCAGCTTTGGGATCGCCGCTGTTTCTTCCTCTCGCGTTCAGGCAGAAAAGGAATTGCAGCGCGTGCTCGCGTTTATTGATTCCTTTCCTGAAATTGAACGGACGATCACTAGAACAGAGTGGTTTTAACTTTAGAGGTGATTGAATTGAGTATGAGAGCAAACCGTGTCGGTGAGCAGATGAAAAAAGAGCTTGGTGACATTATCAGCCGGAAACTGAAAGATCCGAGAATCGGTTTTCTGACGGTAACGGACGTGCGTGTCACAGGTGATTTGCAAATCGCAAAGGTGTATATCTCCGTTTTGGGAGACGAGAAAAAGCGTGAAGAAGCGCTGAAAGGGCTGGAAAAAGCAAAAGGCTTTATCCGTTCTGAAATCGGCAGCCGAATCAGACTTCGAAAAACGCCTGAGATTGAGTTCGAGTTCGATGAATCGATTGATTACGGCAATCGCATCGAAACTTTGATTCATCAATTGCATTCAGATAAAGACTCTGAATAAACAATAGAAAAGAGGATAGGCGGATGCCCCGTCTGTCCTCTTTTCTGCGTCTGAAGTCAGACGAGAAATGAAAAGAAGGAGCGGAGGCAGATGGTCAACGGAGTTCTGCTTTTACATAAGCCTGTCGGAATGACGTCTCACGATTGTGTGATGAAAGTCCGCAAGCTGTTAAGAACAAAAAAGGTCGGACATACGGGAACACTTGATCCGGAAGTATCTGGCGTGCTTCCTATTTGTGTCGGACGAGCCACTAAAATTGTCGAATATTTAACGGAGAAATCAAAGACATACGATGCGGAAGTTACTCTCGGCGTCTCCACAACAACAGAGGATCAAACAGGAGAAACAGTGGCGGCTAAAGCGGTGGACAAAAGCATAACCGAAGCTGAAGTTACGCGGGTGTTAGACAGCTTAAAGGGCCGGCAAGAGCAAGTCCCTCCTATGTATTCTGCAGTAAAAATAAATGGCAAAAAATTATACGAATACGCAAGAGCCGGAATCGAAGTGGAAAGGCCGAAGCGAAGCATCACGATTGAAAACATCGCGCTTACATCAGCGGTTAAGCATAAAGGAGAAACAGCAAGCTTCAGGTTCACTGTCACATGCTCAAAGGGGACGTATGTCCGCACATTGGCGGTGGCGATAGGTGAAAAGCTTGGTTTCCCGGCTCATATGTCCCACCTGATCCGTACGGCATCCGGAGCTTTTTCGCTTGATGAGTGCTTTACATTTGAAGAGCTTGAAGCACAAGCGGAAGCCGGCACCATAGCCGAGCACACGGTTCCGATTGAACGGGCGCTTAATCATTTGCCGAAATGGGTCATAAGTGATACATTAGCTAAGAAAGTAGAAAATGGGGCTTTACTTGATATACCAGAGCAATTCTCTCAATTGACCTGTGAGGACCGAATAGCTGTCTTTACTGAATCCGGGAATTGTTTGGCCATTTATTTTCCCCATCCTACAAAACAAGGGCTGTTAAAGCCGGCAAAAGTATTAGTGCAAAAAAGCGAACAATAAGAAAAAAGGTGACCGTTCTGTGAAGACGATACATATTACTCATCCCCACAATTTAAAAAAGGAAGAGCAGGCAAAGTCTGTAATGGCATTAGGCTATTTCGACGGCGTGCATCTCGGGCATCAAAAGGTGATCGGTACAGCAAAGGCTATAGCCGAAGAAAAAGGTCTTGCATTAGCAGTCATGACATTTCACCCGCACCCTTCCCACGTATTGGGCAGGGAGAGGGAGCCAAAGGATCTGATTACGCCTTTGGAAGATAAAATCAGCCAGATTGAACAATTAGGCACAGATGTTTTGTATGTCGTCAAGTTTAACGAAGCCTTTGCGTCTCTGACTCCTGAACAATTTGCGGACCAATACATTATAGGTCTTAATGTGCAGCATGCGGTAGCAGGTTTTGACTTTACCTACGGAAAATACGGTAAAGGCACGATGGCGAGCATGCCGCTTGATCTGAACGGTCAGGCTGACTGTACGACGGTGGAAAAATTAACGGAGCAGGATAAAAAAATAAGCTCAAGCTTCATCCGGACGGCTCTTCAAAATGGAGACGTCGAACTAGCGGGAGTGCTGCTCGGACAGCCTTATTTTATTAAAGGAATCATTATTCACGGTGACAAAAGAGGCCGGACGATCGGCTTTCCGACAGCAAATGTCGGGTTGAACAACACCTATATTGTTCCGCCTACAGGGGTATACGCCGTCCAGGCTGAAATAAACGGAGATGTATATCAGGGCGTCTGCAATATCGGGTATAAACCGACATTTTATGAAAAGCGCCCGGAGCAGCCCTCCATCGAAGTTCATTTATTTGATTTTGATCAAGAGGTGTACGGCGCGTCCATCAAAATCAAATGGTATAAGCGAATCAGAAGCGAACGCAAGTTCAGCGGCATAGCAGAATTAACGGAGCAAATTGAAAAAGATAAGCAAGAAGCAATCCGTTTTTTCAGCAAATGCGGAAATAAAATGTAAAACGCGCAAATTTTATTCTAAAAAATTTGCATCTGAGCGTAATTTTTAGTATGATATATTTCGTAGTCTTAAAACCATTGCTTGGCAATCCGAAGTCACCGACGGTTGCTAGGTAACTGGGGCTAAAAATGATTTGGAGGTGAAACAGGATGGCAATTACTCAAGAACGTAAAAATCAACTCATCAGCGAGTTTAAAACGCACGAATCTGATACTGGATCTCCAGAAGTTCAGATCGCTATCCTAACTGATTCAATTAACAACTTGAACGAGCATTTGCGTACTCACAAGAAAGACCACCACTCACGTCGCGGTCTTCTTAAAATGGTAGGTAAGCGTCGTAATCTTCTTACGTATCTACGTAATAAAGACGTAACTCGTTACCGTGAGTTAATTAACAAACTAGGCTTACGTCGATAATCGTAAAAAGCGGGAGGATTCCCGCTTTTTTATCGTATAAAAGCGAAAAATTCTTTATAAAAATCATTGAAATCCTTTTACATACTACTTTGACATTGATATGTTCAATTCATTTCGTTCATAATAGGAGTAATTGATTATTTCACACACAAAGAGAGGAGTTCGTAATCGAATGGGACAAGAGAAACACGTCTTTACCATAGATTGGGCCGGCAGAAAACTGACTGTCGAAACCGGCCAGCTTGCAAAACAGGCAAACGGAGCTGTCATGATCCGCTACGGCGATACCGCAGTTCTCAGCTCAGCAACCGCTTCTAAAGAACCGAAACCGCTTGATTTTTTCCCGCTTACAGTGAACTACGAAGAAAGATTATATGCTGTAGGTAAAATTCCGGGCGGATTTATTAAAAGAGAAGGACGTCCAAGCGAAAAAGCGATTTTGGCAAGCCGCTTGATTGATCGTCCGATCCGGCCTCTGTTTGCTGATGGATTCCGTAACGAAGTTCAGGTCATCAGCATTGTCATGAGCGTTGATCAAGACTGTTCATCAGAAATGGCGGCTATGTTTGGTTCATCCCTTGCGCTTTGTGTATCGGATATCCCGTTTGAAGGGCCGATTGCGGGTGTAACAGTAGGACGCGTCGATAATCAGTTTATCATTAATCCAACTGTTGATCAGCTTGAAAAAAGTGACATTCATCTTGTAGTAGCCGGAACAAAGGACGCCATCAACATGGTGGAAGCGGGAGCGGATGAAGTTCCTGAAGAAACAATGCTTGAAGCGATCATGTTCGGTCATGAGGAAATCAAACGCTTAATTGCTTTCCAAGAAGAGATTGTTGCAGCTGTCGGCAAAGAAAAATCAGAAATTAAGCTTTATGAAATTGATGCGGAGCTAAGTGATAAGGTCAAAGCTTTAGCGGAAGAAGATCTTTTAAAAGCAATCCAGGTTCACGAAAAACATGCCCGTGAAGATGCCATTAACGAAGTGAAAAATACAGTCGTGGCAAAATTTGAAGAAGAAGAGCACGATGACGATATCATCAAGCAGGTTAAGCAGACATTGTCTAAGCTTGTGAAAAATGAAGTGCGCCGCCTGATCACAGAAGAAAAAGTGCGTCCGGACGGCCGCGGAGTGGATCAAATCCGCCCGTTATCTTCAGAAGTCGGCATTCTTTCCAGAACGCATGGCTCCGGCTTGTTTACAAGAGGGCAGACGCAGGCTCTCAGCATTTGTACGTTAGGAGCACTTGGAGACGTTCAAATTCTTGACGGATTAGGCGTTGAAGAATCAAAACGCTTCATGCATCACTACAACTTCCCGCAATTCAGCGTAGGAGAAACAGGGCCTATGCGCGGTCCGGGCCGACGCGAAATCGGGCACGGAGCTCTTGGAGAGCGCGCGCTTGAGCCGGTTATCCCGTCTGAAAAGGATTTCCCGTATACGATCCGCCTTGTATCAGAAGTGCTTGAATCAAACGGTTCTACTTCTCAGGCAAGTATTTGCGCAAGCACGCTTGCAATGATGGATGCCGGGGTTCCGATCAAAGCGCCTGTTGCAGGAATCGCTATGGGTCTGGTCAAATCAGGCGAGTATTACACTGTGCTGACTGATATTCAAGGCATGGAAGACGCGCTTGGAGACATGGACTTCAAGGTGGCGGGAACAGCAAAAGGTGTTACCGCATTGCAAATGGATATTAAAATTGACGGCCTTTCCAGAGAGATTCTCGAAGAAGCGCTTCAGCAGGCGAAAAAGGGAAGAATGGAAATTCTCAGCAGCATGCTGAACACATTGGGTGAAGCAAGAAAAGAACTTTCCCAATATGCGCCTAAGATTCTTACAATGGCAATCAATCCTGATAAAATCCGTGACGTCATTGGACCGAGCGGAAAACAAATCAATAAAATCATCGAAGATACCGGTGTGAAAATTGATATTGAACAAGACGGCACGATCTTTATTTCTTCAACAGATGAAAGCAACAACCAAAAAGCTAAAAAAATCATCGAAGACCTTGTCAGAGAGGTTGAAGTCGGCCAACTTTACTTAGGTAAAGTGAAACGAATTGAAAAATTCGGGGCTTTCGTAGAAATTTTCAGCGGAAAAGACGGTTTGGTGCACATTTCAGAGCTTGCGCTTGAACGTGTAGGCAAAGTTGAAGATGTCGTGAAAATCGGCGATGAGCTCCTTGTGAAAGTCACTGAAATCGATAAACAAGGACGAGTAAATTTGTCTCGCAAAGCAGTGCTTCGCGAGGAAAAAGAAAAAGAAGAACAGAAATCTTAAATGAAAACATAAAAAGGAGCCTGGGAGACCCGGCTTCTTTATTTTGAAGCTGAAAAAAAGCTGCGGGTTCTACCTTGTCCTTCTCCCACATAATGTGAGGTGAGGGGGGATAGAAACATGTACAAAAAGTTCGTGCCGTTTGCTGTTTTTCTATTTCTTTTTTTTGTTTCATTTCAAATGATGGAAAATCCGTACACACTTGATTATATAGGAGCCATGAAAAAGGACGCAGTAACCGTCACAGCTTCTAGAGACCCATTATATGAAGAATTGCTGCAAAAAGCGCCGCAATATGAAGTGAAAGCCCAGAACGCCAGAATCGATAAGATATGGAAAAGTATTCCCGGGTATAATGGCTTGAAGGTTGATATAAAAAAATCATATGAACAAATGAAGAAGAATGGAGAATTTCAGGAAAAAGACCTTGTGTATGAGCAGGTAAAGCCTAAAATTCATCTTGATTCTCTTCAGCCAGCGCCGATTTATAAAGGGCATCCAGATAAACCGATGGTGGCATTTCTGATAAATGTAGCGTGGGGAAATGAATATCTGGAGAAAATGCTTCCGGTTCTTCAGCAGCATCATGTGAAGGCTACGTTCTTTTTAGAAGGCAATTGGGTAAAAAATAATCCTGAGCTTGCCAAAAAAATAGCGAATGAAGGACACGAAATCGGAAATCATTCATACAATCATCCGGATATGAGCAAACTGACTACAGGAAGAATATCTGAGCAGCTCGGCAAGACGAATGAGCAGATTGAAAAAACGCTCGACATCAAGCCGAAATGGTTTGCCCCGCCAAGCGGAAGCTTCAGAAAAGCAGTTGTAGACATTGCAGCAGAAAAAGGAATGGGAACAGTGATGTGGACGGTGGATACCATCGACTGGCAAAAACCGGCGCCGTCAGTTTTACAAACAAGAGTCATCAGCAAGATACATAATGGAGCCATGATATTAATGCATCCGACAGACCCGACGTCGCAAAGCCTTGAAGCATTGATCACAAAGATCAAAGAAAAAGGCTATGCACTCGGCACAGTCACTGAACTAATGGACGAAACGAGGCTGGTGAAGTAACAGCGTCTCAGATAAGTCTGTCTTGGAATAGGAGGAACAAAATTTGATTAAACGTTATACGTGTCAAAATGGTGTAAGAGTAGTGCTTGAAAATAACCCGACAGTGCGCTCGGTTGCGATCGGTGTGTGGATCGGAACGGGATCAAGGCATGAAACGCCGGAGATTAACGGGATCTCCCACTTTTTAGAGCACATGTTCTTTAAAGGAACGAGCACGAGGTCTGCGCGTGATATAGCTGAATCCTTTGATCGCATCGGCGGTCAGGTCAATGCATTTACATCAAAGGAATATACATGCTATTACGCGAAAGTCCTTGATGAGCATGCGAATTATGCTTTGGACGTCTTGGCTGATATGTTCTTCCATTCCTCATTTGATGAAAATGAGCTAAAAAAAGAAAAAAACGTTGTATATGAAGAAATTAAAATGTATGAAGATGCGCCCGACGACATCGTTCATGACCTGTTAAGCAAAGCAACCTATGGAAACCATTCTTTAGGGTACCCGATTCTTGGTACGGAAGAAACGCTTGACTCGTTCAACGGAGACTCACTCAGACAATACATGGATGACTTTTATACGCCTGACCGCGTGGTGATTTCAATCGCCGGAAACGTGACAGACAGCTTCATTAAAGACGTGGAAAAGTGGTTCGGGACTTATGAGGCTAAAGGTGCTGCATCCGGCATGAAACAGCCTGAGTTCCATTACGAAAAGCTTACCAGAAAAAAAGAAACAGAACAGGCTCATCTCTGTCTCGGTTTTAACGGGCTTGAAGTCGGACACCCGGATATTTATAATCTGATCGTGCTGAACAATGTGCTCGGAGGCAGCATGAGCAGCCGGCTCTTTCAGGATGTGCGGGAGGATAAGGGCCTCGCTTATTCAGTATTCAGCTATCACAGTTCTTATGAAGACAGCGGAATGCTGACAATCTATGGCGGAACAGGCGCAAAACAGCTGCAGCTGCTCTCAGAAACCATCCAAGAAACACTTGGAACGCTAAAACGCGATGGTATTACACCGAAAGAACTGGAAAACAGCAAAGAGCAAATGAAGGGAAATCTCATGCTCAGCTTGGAAAGTACAAACAGCAAAATGAGCCGGAACGGGAAAAACGAACTTCTGCTCGGCAAACATAAAACGTTAGATGAAATCATTAATGAATTGAACGAAGTCAATTTAGAAAGCGTCAACGGCCTTGCCCGACGAATGTTTACTGATGATTATGCGTTAGCGCTCATCAGCCCTTCCGGTGACATGCCAACATCATAATCCGTGCTGAAGACCTGCCTCTAATAGGAGGCAGGTCTTTTTTATATCTTTTACACATACATAGTACAAGGGGGTGACAGTGATGCGGCTAAGTGAACTTTCCGGAAAGGAAATCGTTGATATCAAAAGAGCTGAACGTCTCGGAGTGCTAGGGCAGACCGATTTAGAGATTAATGAACAGGACGGACAAATTACAGCGCTCCTTATTCCGACAGTCAAGTGGTTTGGCTTAAGAAAACATGGAAATGATATTCGTGTCCCCTGGAACCACATCCAAAAAATCGGGGCAGATATGATCATTTTAGATGTCCCTGAGGAAATGTCTCCGACCCAAGAGTAGCATCGGCTTCCAAGCCGGTGTTTTTTTATTTGCAAAATCAGTTTTTATATTAAAAAAGCTCATCTTTTAATTCACCGCTATTTCCTTTTGATCATAAGATGGAGGGGAGCTTAACAACAAGAGACCCAGTATATATAAAGAAGGTGAACGTTTAGTATGTTAACCGGATTGACGATTGCGATTATTGGCGGTGACGCAAGGCAGCTTGAAATTATAAGAAAGCTGACAGAACAGCAAGCCAACATATATCTCGTCGGATTTGACCAGTTAGATCATGGTTTTACGGGAGCCGTAAAATGTAAAATTGATGAAATTGCATTTCAGCAAATAGACAGCATCATCCTACCCGTTTCTGCTACAACAGGGGAAGGGGTAGTGGCAACGGTATTTTCAAATGAAGAAGTGGTATTGAAGCAGGAACATTTAGAGCAAACACCGGCACACTGTGTCATTTATTCAGGTATCTCCAACACTTATTTAGAAAAAATTGCAACAGTAGCGAACCGTAAGCTTGTCAAGCTGTTTGAGCGGGATGACATCGCGATATTCAACTCTATTCCAACCGTTGAAGGCACCATCATGATGGCCATTCAGCACACTGATTACACAATACACGGTTCAAGGGTTGCGGTTCTAGGACTTGGCCGCACCGGGATGACGATCGCCCGAACGTTTGCGGCGCTTGGAGCTAAAGTGAAAGTGGGAGCAAGAAGCTCGGCGCATCTGGCCCGCATCTCAGAAATGGGGCTGGCTCCTTTTCAAATAGATGAGCTAACAGAGAATGTGAAAGATATCGACATCTGTATTAATACTGTGCCGAGTATGATTCTTAATCAGGCTGTGCTCTCCCGTATGACACCAAAAACATTGATTCTTGATTTAGCGTCGCGTCCAGGCGGAACAGATTTTAAATATGCCGAAAAACAGGGGATTAAAGCATTGCTTGCTCCCGGGCTTCCCGGAATCGTGGCGCCCAAAACAGCCGGACAGATCCTCGCAAATGTCCTGAGTAAGCTTCTATCAGAATTACAAGTGGGGGAGGAGAAATAGCCATGTCTCTTAAAGGGAAACGGATCGGTTTTGGATTAACTGGGTCTCATTGCACATATGAAGCGGTATTTCCGCAAATTGAGGCGCTTGTCAAGGAAGGCGCTGAAGTTCGGCCGATCGTTACTTTTACAGTGAAATCGACGGATACCCGATTTGGCGAAGGCGCTGAGTGGATCAAAAAGATTGAAGAGCTGACAGGATATGAGGCAATTGATTCAATCGTAAAAGCAGAACCACTCGGACCGAAGCTGCCGCTTGACTGCATGATCATTGCCCCTTTAACGGGAAATTCAATGAGCAAACTGGCAAACGCAATGACCGACAGTCCCGTTTTAATGGCGGCCAAAGCAACGATCAGAAACAACAGGCCGGTGGTTCTTGGCATCTCAACAAATGATGCTCTGGGACTGAACGGCACAAATTTAATGAGACTGATGTCCACTAAAAATATCTTCTTTATCCCCTTTGGCCAAGATGATCCTTACAAAAAACCGAATTCAATGGTCGCTAAAATGGAGCTGCTTCCGCAAACCGTTGAAAAGGCTCTTTCGCATCAGCAGCTTCAGCCAATTCTTGTCGAGAATTATCAGAGAAATGACTAAATTTACAGAAAATCTTACCGAAACTAAAAAATTAGGTCATCCCGTGACTATTCTATGGTAAAATAAAACGTAAAATGCAAAGTCAAATCAATTGTTGATGCTGATTGGCGGAAGGAGTTTTACAGATGGGAAGAGGATTGCACGTAGCTGTTGTCGGAGCGACCGGAGCCGTAGGACAACAAATGCTGAAAACATTAGAAGACAGAAACTTTGAAATGGACACACTTACACTATTATCCTCAAAACGCTCTGCGGGTACAAAAGTAACGTTTAAAGGCGAAGAATATACCGTACAGGAAGCGGTTCCAGAGAGCTTTGAAGGAGTCAATATCGCTTTGTTCAGCGCCGGCGGCAGCGTATCACAGGCATTGGCGCCAGAAGCTGTAAAACGCGGCGCGATTGTGATTGATAATACGAGTGCGTTCCGTATGGATGAAAATACACCGCTTGTCGTGCCGGAAGTAAACGAGGCGGACTTGCATGAACACAATGGAATTATTGCCAACCCTAACTGTTCGACTATCCAAATGGTGGCTGCCTTAGAACCGATCCGCAAAGCATACGGACTGAACAAAGTCATCGTGTCAACCTATCAGGCGGTTTCAGGAGCAGGCAATGAAGCGGCGAAAGAATTATACAGCCAAACACAGGCGATTTTGAACAAAAAAGAGATTGAACCTGCAATCATGCCTGTCAAAGGCGATCAAAAACATTACCAAATCGCCTTTAATGCTATTCCTCAAATAGATAAATTCCAGGATAACGGGTATACATTTGAGGAAATGAAAATGATAAATGAAACAAAAAAAATCATGCACATGCCAAAGCTTGAAGTTGCGGCTACCTGCGTGAGGCTTCCGATAGAAACCGGCCATTCCGAATCAGTTTATATTGAAGTGGATCGTGACGATGCAACGGTTGAAGAGATTAAAAATCTTCTAAAAGAAGCACCGGGAGTTACCCTTCAAGATGATCCTAATGAACAGCTTTATCCGATGCCTGCTGAGGCTGTGGGCAAACGTGATGTGTTCGTTGGGCGCATCCGTAAAGATTTGGACAGAGCAAACGGTTTTCATTTGTGGGTTGTTTCTGATAACCTATTAAAAGGTGCCGCATGGAATTCTGTTCAAATTGCGGAAAGCCTTAAAAAACTAAACCTTGTATAAATATAAGAAAGTATTTCCTAAAGACGAATAGAAGAGAGTAAGGCACTAACAGCCTGCTCTCTTCTGTTACGTCCGAATAATTTGGAGTGAAAATAGTGAAAATCATTGTTCAAAAGTTCGGCGGAACATCTGTAAAGGATGACAAAGGCCGTAAATTAGCTTTAGGGCATATAAAACAAGCAATCAGTGAAGGATATAAAGTCGTCGTTGTCGTGTCCGCGATGGGCAGAAAAGGAGATCCGTATGCTACGGATTCTTTACTCGGACTTCTTTACGGAGACCAGTCAGCGATTTCTCCAAGAGAGCAGGATTTATTGCTGTCTTGCGGAGAAACGATTTCTTCGGTCGTTTTTACCAGCATGCTGCTTGAAAACGGTGTAAAAGCTGCTGCGTTAACAGGTGCTCAGGCTGGTTTCTTAACGAATGGCCAGCACACCGATGCGAAAATTCTTGAAATGAAACCAGAACGGTTATTCAGCGTACTGGCAAATCATGAGGCAGTGGTTGTCGCTGGTTTCCAAGGAGCTACGGAAAAAGGAGATACCACCACGATCGGCAGAGGAGGCAGCGATACGTCGGCGGCCGCACTCGGTGCCGCGGCAGATGCGGAATACATTGATATCTTTACAGATGTCGAAGGCGTGATGACGGCTGATCCGAGAATCGTGGAGAATGCGAAGCCGCTTCCGGTTATAACGTATACCGAAATCTGCAATCTCGCATACCAAGGCGCTAAAGTTATTCACCCGAGGGCTGTCGAAATTGCGATGCAGGCCAAAGTTCCGATGCGGGTCCGTTCCACATATTCTAAAGATAAGGGGACTCTGGTCACATCCCATCATTCAGCTAATATCGGAAGTGACAGGTTTGAGCGTTTGATTACGGGCATCGCCCATGTCAAAGATGTGACACAGTTTAAAGTGCCGGCCAAGGCGGGCCAATATAATGTCCAGACCGAAGTTTTTAAAGCCATGGCCAATGCGGGCATCAGTGTAGATTTCTTTAATATTACGCCTAGTGAGATCGTGTATACGGTGTCTGGAAACAAGACTGAGACGGCGCGCGGCATTCTGAAGGAATTGGGCTATGAACCGACGGTTACCCGGAACTGTGCAAAGGTGTCTGCCGTCGGAGCGGGCATTATGGGTGTGCCGGGCGTCACATCAAAAATTGTTTCAGCCCTTTCTGACAAAGGAATTCCTATCCTGCAATCGGCTGACAGTCACACCACGATATGGGTGCTTGTCCACGAAAAGGATATGGTGACTGCTGTAAACGCACTGCATGAAGTGTTTGAACTTTCCAAGTAAATGTGATTGAATCATGATGAGGTGAAAAAAATGAATTTCGGAAACATTGCTACAGCTATGATTACACCCTTTGACAATAAAGGGAATGTGGACTTCCAAAAGCTGTCTACACTAATTGATTATCTATTGAAAAATGGCACAGATTCATTGGTGGTAGCGGGTACAACAGGAGAGTCGCCTACACTATCAACAGAAGAAAAAATAGCGCTTTTTGAATATACGGTAAAAGAAGTTAATGGCCGGGTTCCTGTTATTGCGGGGACGGGAAGCAACAACACGAAAGACTCCATTAAACTGACAAAAAAAGCGGAGGAAACGGGCGTTGATGCCATAATGCTCGTTGCTCCTTATTATAATAAACCTTCCCAAGAAGGCATGTATGAGCATTTTAAAGCCATTGCTGAAGAAACATCTCTTCCGGTCATGCTGTACAATGTGCCGGGCCGGACAGTTGCTTCAATTTCTCCTGAAACAACAATTCGTTTAGCGGAAATTCCGAATGTTGTCGCCATTAAAGAAGCGAGCGGAGATCTTGACGCGATTACGAAAATCGTTGCGGAAACACCTGAAGATTTCTTCGTTTATTCAGGTGACGACGGCTTGACTCTTCCGATTCTGTCAGTCGGCGGAAGAGGGATCGTTTCTGTAGCCAGCCATATTATCGGCTCTGATATGCAACAGATGATCAAAAATTATACAAACGGGCAAACAGCAAACGCGGCGCTTATACACCAGAAATTGCTGCCGATTATGAAAGAGCTGTTTAAAGCGCCTAATCCGGCTCCTGTCAAAACCGCTCTTCAGCTAAAGGGCCTTGATGTCGGGTCTGTGCGTCTTCCTCTTATCCCGCTGAATGAAGATGAGCGCCTCAGCTTAAGCAGCGCCATCAGCGAACTGTAAGAAAAATTTCATACAGTGAACTTATGCGGTCATTCTCATAATCACTTGAGTTTGACCGTTTCTTATACATATTGGTTTTCCCTAAACCTTCTGCTTCATCTTGTTTTCTAAATTTAAATTCAGGTATAATAGGAACAAGTGATGATGGACGGGTATGAGACTAGGAGGATATAGATTTTGAAAAAGAAAAATACAGAAAACGTTAGAATTATCGCCCTTGGAGGCGTTGGAGAAATTGGGAAGAACCTGTATGTCATTGAAATAGACTCAGACATATTTGTCGTAGATGCGGGGCTTATGCATCCTGAAAATGAAATGCTCGGAATCGATGTCGTGATTCCTGACATTTCTTATTTGATTGAGCGCGCAGACCGTGTTAAGGCTATCTTTCTAACTCACGGCCATGATGAGAACATCGGAGGCGTCTTTTATTTACTAAACAAGTTATCGGTTCCTGTTTACGGAACGAAACTGACACTTGCACTGCTGCGTGAAAAATTAAAGCAGTACGGACACAACCGCAAGTCGGATTTAAGAGAAATTCACTCAAAATCTGTCATTACATTTGAATCAACTAAAGTTTCGTTCTTTAAAACAAATCACAGCATTCCTGATTCTGTCGGAGTCAGCTTAAAAACATCACTTGGATCTATTGTATGCACCGGCGACTTTAAATTTGACCAAACACCCGCACTTAATCAATCTTGTGACATCGGCGAAATCGCCAAAATCGGCAACAGCGGCGTACTAGCTTTGCTTTCAGACAGTGCAAATGCTGAACGCCCCGGTTATACACCATCCGAGGCTTCTGTCAGCGGAGAGATTTCCGATGCAATGTATAATTCGGAAAACCGCGTCATTGTCGCCGTATTCGCATCCAATATCAACCGAATCCAGCAGGTGATTCAAGCTGCAGCGCAAAATGGCAGAAAAATTGCCGTAGCCGGAAAAAATCTTCAATCTGTTCTTCAACTGGCCAGAAAGCTCGGTTATGTTGAAGCAGATGATGAACTATTTATCCCTGTGCAGGATGTAAAAAAATATTCAAAGCGCGAAGTGGCGATTGTAACAGCAGGCAGCCACGGTGAACCGCTAGCTGCCCTTACAAGAATGGCAAAGCAGGCGCACAAGCAGCTGAATATTGAAGAGGGAGACACAGTTGTTATAGCCTCTACTCCGATTCCGGGGCACGAATTAATTTATTCAAAAACCGTTGACCTTCTTGCCAGATCAGGAGCACAGGTTATCTTTGCCCAAAAGCGTGTGCATGTATCAGGACACGGGTCACAGGAAGAATTAAAGCTTATGATCAACCTGTTAAAGCCGAAGTATTTAATTCCTGTAAACGGTGAATTCAGAATGCAAAAGGCACATTCTAAAATCGCGGAAGAAATCGGTATGAAGCGAAGTGATATTTTCTTGATAGAAAAAGGAGATGTCGTTGAGTTCCGCGGTCAAAATGTTAAAATAGGGGACAAGGTTCCTTACGGGAATATTTTAATCGACGGACTTGGCGTCGGTGATATCGGCAATATCGTCTTAAGAGACCGGCGCTTGCTTTCTCAAGACGGAATCTTAATCGTGGTGATTACGCTGGATAAACAAAAGAAACATCTTGTATCCGGTCCGGAAATCATCACAAGAGGTTTTGTCTATGTAAGAGAGTCTGAAGGGCTGATTATACAGGCGACTGAACTCGTCCGCTCAATTGTAACAGAGGCGACTGAAACATCCGTCGTTGAATGGTCGACGCTTAAGCAAGCCATGCGTGACGCATTGAATCAATTCCTTTATGAAAAAACAAAACGTAAACCGATGATTATTCCTATTATTATGGAAGTGTAAGTTCATACGGTAAAAGGCTGGAGCTCTCCAAAAGAGCTTCAGCCTTTTCTTTGTGTGAAGGAGTTTTTCATAAGAAAAGCCGGGATTGAAATAAGACTCTTTGTTCATAATACAAAGAGAAACTCGGAAAGGGTGAAAGCGAAATGGACGAACGTATGGAAAAAAATGAAGAACAGCAGCCCGAAAAAACAGACGGGAAAGACAGTATCATGAGTAAAATTCAGCAGCTGGGGGAAACCGCTCTCCCTCAGATGCCGCAAGATACAAATATTCATTGTCTGACGATTATCGGACAAATAGAAGGCCACGTTCAGCTGCCTCCGCAAAACAAAACAACAAAATACGAGCATGTTATCCCGCAAATCGTTGCAATTGAGCAAAACCCAAAGATAGAAGGATTGCTGATTATCTTAAATACAGTCGGCGGTGATGTGGAAGCGGGGCTTGCGATAGCTGAAATGCTGGCATCCTTGTCAAAACCGACTGTTTCCATCGTACTTGGCGGCGGCCATTCCATCGGTGTGCCGATTGCAGTTTCATGCGATTACAGTTATATTGCGGAAACAGCGACGATGACGATCCATCCGGTGCGGTTGACTGGGCTTGTAATCGGTGTGCCGCAAACCTTTGAATACTTGGATAAGATGCAGGATAGAGTTGTCAAATTTGTCACGAGCCATTCCAATGTGACAGAAGAGAAGTTTAAAGAGCTAATGTTCTCAAAAGGAAATCTGACAAGGGATATCGGAACCAATGTGGTCGGAAAAGACGCTGCTGATTACGGATTGATTGATGATGTCGGCGGAGTCGGCCAAGCCATCAGGAAACTAAACCAGCTCATTGAAGAAGCGAAAGGCGAGGAAGGAAGGATTATTCAATGATTCTTTACACAGTCATGCCGCAGGAAATTGTCTATGCGGACCAAAACCAGCAAGCAGGGGCCCATGAACAGGTCGAATATGCAGGCGTGCCGATCCTTGTTGAGATGAAAGGCCAGGAAGCGGAAGTCGTACAAATTTTAAGCACAAACCCGATGCATTTTTTAAATCAGGATATTGCCCCGGGCCAAAAGCTTAAGTTGAACTTAAACGGGAATCCTCCCGTTTCTTAAGGGCAAAATATGCTATAATAGGGGAATCCTACAGAAAAGACGCAGCCAGCAAAAGGCTGCTTTCTTCATTATGTATGGTCTTACATTTTTTAACGCAGTAAGGTGATGAGTGTGGCAAAGAAAAAACGAAAATCGAGAAAAAAACAAGCAAAGCAGCTCAATCTAAAATACGAACTCAACGGCTTACTATGTATAGCGATTTCCATCATCGCCATTTTACAGCTTGGCGTCGTCGGTCAGACATTTATCTATCTATTTCGCTTTTTTGCAGGCGAATGGTTTATATTATGCTTGCTGGCCTTATTTACGTTAGGAGTCTCATTATTTTGGAAGAAAAAAACGCCGAGCCTTTTAACACGCAGAAAAGCCGGATTATACTGCATTATTGCGAGTATTTTGCTGCTTTCCCACGTGCAGCTGTTTAAAAACCTCTCTCACAAGGGGTCTATCCAATCAGCAAGCGTCATTCGGAATACATGGGAACTATTTTTAATGGACATGAACGGAAGCTCAGCCTCCCCGGATTTAGGCGGGGGAATGATAGGCGCACTGCTGTTTGCGGCATCGCACTTTTTGTTTGCTTCAACAGGCTCGCAGATTATGGCGATCGTGATCATTTTGATGGGAATGATTTTGATTACAGGACGCTCGCTGCAAGAAACACTGAAAAAATGGATGGGCCCAATCGGGCGATTTATCAGAGAACAGTGGGCAGCGTTTATTGACGATATGAAATCAGTGAAAACGAATATGAAATCATCAAAGGCAAAAACAAAATCGGGCAAAAAGCAAAAGCCGGTCCAAAAGAAGCGCCGGGAAGAGCCTGAGATTGAAGAAGAGGAAGACGATGAGATGATATCGCCGCTCATACACTCCGAGCCAATTATCTCAAGTTTTTCTGATCGCGATGCAGACGATAATCCTTCCGTGATGCAGAAGAAACAAAGTGAAACGGTTCAGGAGCCGGCTGAAGAGCAAACGGATGCCGGCGAAACGGTATCTGCTCCGCCGATGACGTTTACAGAGCTTGAAAATAAAGACTACCAAATGCCGTCACTAGACTTATTGGCTGATCCGATGCATACCGGCCAGCAGACGGACAAGAAAAACATTTACGAAAATGCGAGAAAACTGGAGCGCACGTTCCAAAGCTTCGGCGTCAAAGCGAAAGTAACGCAGGTGCATCTCGGACCTGCCGTGACAAAATATGAAGTGTACCCTGATGTGGGCGTTAAGGTAAGTAAAATTGTCAATCTCAGTGATGATTTAGCACTGGCGCTCGCCGCTAAAGATATTCGGATCGAAGCGCCGATTCCTGGCAAATCGGCAATTGGAATTGAAGTTCCTAACGCGGAAGTCGCCATGGTTTCGTTAAAAGAAGTGCTTGAATCCAAACTGAATGACAGACCGGATGCCAAACTGTTGATTGGATTAGGCCGCAACATTTCAGGTGAAGCTGTGCTTGCGGAATTGAACAAAATGCCCCATTTGCTTGTAGCGGGAGCAACCGGAAGCGGTAAAAGTGTCTGCGTAAACGGAATTATTACAAGCATCCTTATGAGGGCAAAGCCGCATGAAGTGAAGATGATGATGATTGATCCGAAGATGGTCGAACTGAATGTATATAACGGCATTCCTCATTTGCTCGCGCCGGTCGTGACTGATCCGAAAAAAGCGTCCCAAGCTTTAAAAAAAGTTGTGAACGAAATGGAACGGCGGTATGAGCTCTTTTCTCATACAGGCACAAGGAATATTGAAGGTTACAACGATCATATTAAACGATCCAACGCAGAAGATGAGGTTAAACAGCCGGAATTGCCTTATATCGTGGTCATTGTGGACGAGCTTGCAGACTTAATGATGGTTGCTTCTTCTGACGTTGAGGATTCGATTACGAGACTGTCACAAATGGCGCGGGCTGCAGGAATTCACTTGATTATCGCCACCCAGCGCCCGTCCGTTGATGTCATCACAGGTGTTATTAAAGCGAATATTCCGTCGCGTATTGCTTTCAGCGTGTCCTCTCAAACAGATTCAAGGACAATTCTTGACATGGGGGGAGCGGAAAAATTGCTCGGGCGCGGAGACATGCTGTTTTTGCCTGTAGGCGCCAATAAACCTGTCCGGGTGCAGGGAGCGTTTTTATCAGATGATGAAGTCGAACATATTGTCGATCACGTCATCACTCAACAAAAAGCCCAATATCAAGAAGAAATGATTCCTGAGGAAATAACGGAAACACATAGTGAAGTATCAGATGATCTGTATGATGAAGCCGTTGAATTAATTGTCGGTATGCAGACTGCTTCTGTGTCAATGCTGCAAAGACGGTTCAGAATCGGCTATACGAGAGCGGCAAGGCTGATTGACGCAATGGAAGACCGCGGCGTAGTCGGTCCTTATGAAGGCAGTAAGCCGAGGGAAGTCCTGTTGTCAAAAGAAAAACATGACGAGCTCTCTTCTTAACGGGAGAGGCTCTGGTTTTAGTAATATTATTATGACTAATTGCAAATGTTTATTTTTTCGGCAAAACATGATATAGTTGTCCCAATTGTTCAATAATTTTAGCGAAAGTGGTTTAACGGAGGGGAAACATGTCTACAAAAGCTGACAATCGGCACTTATATTTAAAAGTGATTGAGCGAATAAAAGAAGATATTAGAAATGGAATTTACACCGAAAAAGAAAAGCTCCCTTCTGAATTCGAGCTTTCAAAGATCCTGGGTGTCAGCCGGGCAACTCTGCGTGAAGCTTTACGCATATTAGAAGAAGAACATGTGATTATCAGAAGACACGGGGTAGGGACTTTTGTCCATACCAAGCCGCTCTTTCTTACGGGAATAGAACAGCTGAACAGTGTAACCAAAATGATTAAACAGGCTAATATGATTCCAGGCACGATTTTTCTCTCTTCCCAGGTGATTATGCCCTCTGAAGAAGATATAAACCGGTTTCGACTGGAACATGACCAAGAACTTTTTTACCTCGAAAGAGTCAGGACAGCAAGCGGTCAGCCTATCGTCTACTGCTTGGATAAAATACCTATGGACATTTTGCCGGATTCCTTTTCACATCAGCAAGAATCTTTGTTTGATTTACTTGAAAAGCATACCGGCTCCGTTATCAGCTACGCGGCGACCGATATTGAGCCGATCGGCTATCACGATACCATATCACCTGTGCTGGAATGTGAACCGGAAACGGCACTCCTCTTATTAAAGCAAACGCACTATGACCAAAATGACAAACCGGTTCTGCATTCATTAAATTACTTCAGAGCGGATAAGTTCAGCTTTCATGTGTTAAGAAAACGATTTTAAAAACAGACGCCTTACTAAAAAAAGCGTCTGTTTTTTTATTTTCGTTTATCCAGCTTTCTGTGTACATACTTTCACCGTCATTAAGACAACATATAAAGGATGACAAGAAAGATTAGTGAATGGGTGAAAAACGTTGAAGGAAAAAAATGGAATGAAGAACATCATTGCTTTATCGTCCGTGCCGCTGGTCATGACGCTTGGGAACTCAATGCTGATTCCAGTGCTTCCCATGATTGAAAAAAAGCTGTCTATCACGTCTTTTCAAGTGTCACTGATTATCACTGTTTATTCTATAGTAGCCATTATTTGTATCCCGTTTGCAGGATATTTGTCAGATCGGTTTGGCAGGAAGAAAGTTTTGCTGCCGTGTCTGCTCATAGCGGGAGCGGGAGGAGCGGTAGCCGCCTTTGCCTCTACAAGCTTTAAGGACCCTTATCTCATGATATTAGCGGGCCGTGTGCTCCAAGGAATAGGGTCGGCCGGCGCTGCTCCTGTAGTCATGCCGTTTATCGGAGATTTATTTAAGGGCGATGATGAAAAGGTCAGTGCCGGTCTCGGCGACATTGAAACATCAAACACGGCGGGCAAGGTGCTGAGTCCGATCCTTGGGGCTCTGCTGGCGTCTTGGTATTGGTTTATGCCGTTTTGGTTCATTCCGTTTTTTTGTTTAATCAGCTTTTTTCTTGTGTTGTTTCTGGTTGATAAACCAAAAGACGATGAAGAAGATGCACCTACAATTACTGAATTTGTAAAAAACGTAAAAAAAATCTTTAAAGAAGACGGACGCTGGCTTTATACTGTTTTTGTGATTGGCTGTGTCATTATGTTTTTATTGTTTGGTGTTCTTTTTTACCTATCTGAAACACTCGAAAGCAAATATTCGATTGACGGCGTGGCGAAAGGTTTATTATTGGCCATACCACTTTTATTTCTTTCTCTTAGTTCCTTTGTCGCTGGTAAAAAAATAGGCAAACACCAAAAAAGAATGAAATTTTGTGTGGTGGCAGGCATGAGCTTGATGACCCTTTCGTTTATCGGCTTGTGGTGGAACCACAGTTTTTATTTACTGTTTATATTTCTGAGCGTAGGGGGAATTGGAACGGGAATGTCGCTTCCTGCCCTTGATGCAATGATTACAGAAGGCATAGAAAACGAAGAGTGCGGGACAATCAGCTCATTTTACAATAGTATGCGTTTTATCGGCGTGGCGCTTGGACCGCCTATATTCGCTGCTCTCATGTCAAACGCAGCCTGGCTCATCTTTATTCTATCTGCTTTCTTCAGCCTTGTTTCCCTGTTTCTCGTGCTGTTTAATATTGATTCGAAAGAAAGCGAAGAGGAAGATTCTCTGCGGACGGTGTAACACACCGCCGCTTTTTTTGCATGCTGGGATTTTTGAATATTATTTACACTTTCTTTATTGGTAGTTATGCTGTTTAATAGTCCGGTTTTATTCGGATGTTTTATGAAAAATATGGGTTCAGTGATAATGTCGGCAGCCATTACATTAGCGGGAACTTTTGCTGCAATGTTTTATTCAGGAGTGCTATCGTTCTTGCAGATCGCAACACTTGTATTAACAGCCTTCTTCTTTACGCGCTCGTTGTCCTTTCCTGTTTTATGATACGGATTTTCGGCTGGGAGGACAGGTGCCGTTTGCACACAAAATAAGATGAGAATCAGCTTCTGCCGTCGCAGGCAGAGGTTATTGTTTCCTTATAAATCCTACAGTTGATATAATTACAATCAAACAGCGTTTCTGAGAATGCTGAAATTTGGTCATAATACATAATAATTAAGAAGGAACGAAGGAGGTTTCACATGACATATGTAAATGAAGTAACATCGAAGCACGCCGGTTTAACGGCTCACATCGTTAAAACTGAAAAATTCAAAACCGTCTCGCTTGTTTTCAAAATGCTGGCGCCTTTATCAAAAGAACTTGTCACAAAAAGGGCACTGTTTCCGCATGTGCTTCTTCGGGGCACCCAAAGACATCCGAAAACGGCGGATTTACGTGCTTATTTGGATGAACTGTACGGTACGTCTGTTTCATGCGATCTTTCTAAAAAAGGTGAACAGCACGTCATCACATTCAGACTAGAGATTCCTAATGAAAAATATTTAAAGGATCAAACGCCGCTGCTTGAAAAGGGTCTTCAGCTCTTGGCTGAACTTGTTTTTTCGCCGGCTCTTGAAGGGGATGCTTTTCAATCGCAGTATGTCAATCAAGAAAAACGCACGCTGAAACAAAGAATTCAAGCCGTGTATGATGATAAAATGCGCTATTCTAATTTAAGGCTCGTCCAGGAAATGTGCAAAAACGAACTATACGCACTTCATGTCAATGGAGAGATTGATGCTGTGGATGCGATTACAGCGAAAAGCTTATATGAAGCATACAAGAAAGCTCTAAAACAGGACCAGCTTGATCTGTATGTCATCGGCGATGTTGACCATAAACAGGTGCAAAAGAGCATAGAAACATATTTTAAAACTGAAGACCGGCCCCTTAGAACCATTGAAAAAGCAGCAGCCGGGCAAAAACCGGAGCCGAAAGAAGTCATTGATGAAGAGGACGTAAAACAAGGCAAGCTGAACATCGGATTTCGGACGAATATCATTTATACCGATCCGGACTATCCGGCTTTACAAGTTTTCAACGGCTTGTTCGGAGGGTTTTCCCACTCCAAGCTGTTTATCAACGTTCGAGAAAAAGCAAGCCTTGCCTACTATGCCGCTTCGCGGGTGGAAAGCTTTAAAGGGCTTTTAATGGTCATGTCGGGCATTGAAGTGAAAAATTATAAACAGGCCGTGACCATTATTGAAGAGCAATTCCAAGCAATGAAAAACGGGGAATTCAGTGAAGAAGATATTGAACAGACAAAAGCCGTTATTAAAAATCAGGTGCTTGAGACAATTGATACAGCATACGGTTTATCAGAATTTCTTTATCAGCAGGCTGCGGTCCAAGTTCAGATTCCGGTTGAGGAATTCCTCTCTAATATTGAGCGGGTGACAAAAGAAGATATTATCAACGCCGGCAAAAAAATCGAACTGGACACCACTTATTTCTTAACAGGGACGGAGGGAGCATCTTGACAAAACCAATTGAATTCGAACAGCTTCAAGAAACACTGTACCATGAAAAAATGTCAAACGGCCTTGAAGTATATGTTCTGCCGAAGAAGGGCTTCAACAAAACATATGCTGTATTTACGACTAAGTACGGCTCAATTGATAACCAGTTTGTCCCTCTGGGAAAAGAAGAGATGGTCCATGTGCCCGATGGTATCGCTCATTTTCTTGAGCACAAGCTGTTTGAAAAAGAAGACGGAGATGTGTTCCAAGGCTTTAGTAAACAAGGGGCTTCCGCCAACGCATTTACATCATTTACAAGGACGGCTTACCTTTTTTCAAGCACATCGAATGTCGAGAAAAATCTCGAAACGCTCGTTGATTTTGTCCAAGATCCCTATTTTACGGAGAAAACTGTAGAAAAGGAAAAAGGCATTATCGGGCAAGAAATCAATATGTATGATGATAATCCTGACTGGCGCTTGTTTTTCGGCCTCATTGAAAATATGTACAAAGATCATCCGGTCAGAATAGACATTGCCGGCACAATAGAAAGCATTTCTCATATTACAAAAGATCTTCTGTATGAATGCTATGAGACCTTTTATCATCCGAGCAATATGCTTCTGTTTGTCGTCGGTCCCGTTGATCCGGAGGCAATCATCACCCAGGTTAGAGAAAATCAGGAGAAAAAACCTTATACAGACCAGCCTGACATTAAACGAAATGAAGTGAAGGAGCAAGAAGCGGTCTTCCAGAAAGAACGAGAAATCAAAATGAACGTTCAAGGACCGAAATGTCTCGTCGGCTTAAAGGAGAAAAATCCATACAGATCAGGGAAAGAATTGCTAAAGCATGAGCTTGTTATGAATCTGATGCTCGAAACTCTCTTTGGCAAAAGCTCAGCCAATTATGGATCTTTATACGAAAAGGGATACATTGATGAAACGTTCAGCTTTGATTATACGGCGGAACATGGTTTCGGGTTTGCCTCAATTGGCGGAGACACGAAAGAGCCGGATAAACTTGCGGAAGAAATCTCCGGCATCCTTCTGCATGCGGCTGATTCGGTAACCGCCGAAAAAATTGAGCTGGCGAGAAAGAAAAAAATCGGTTCATTTTTAAAAGCGATGAATTCGCCTGAATACATCGCCAACCAATTTACACGTTATGCATTTTTAGATATGAGTTTATTTGATGTCGTGACTGTCCTTGAGCAAATTACGCTTGAGGATGTGAAACAGGCGATTCAAGAGGAGATAGACGCAGACCGAATCACGGTTTGCAAGGTTGTACCTAAATCATAAAAACAAACATCCCTCCGAGCGTGAGGGGTGTTTTTTGCGGGAAAGAAGGAAGACATATGAATCAAACCGCGCTTATAACAGGTGCGAGCGGAGGCATCGGGGAAAAAATAAGCGAAACGCTTGCGGCCAAGGGATACGATCTCTTGCTGCATTATAACCGCAATGAACAAGCGGCCGGACGCCTTGCCAATAGACTTACAGAAACGTACGGGATTCATGCCGAGGTTTTGCAAAGTGATTTATCAGCACCAAGCGGGGCGGCAGCTTTGACTGATTCTATCCAACAGCCAATTGACGCGATCGTGCTGAACAGCGGAAAAAGCCATTTTGGACTTATTACAGACGTGGATAACAGCACAGTTCAGGACATGGTGCAGCTGCATATAGCGAGCCCGTTCATCCTGACAAGAAACCTTCTGCCCGGCATGATCAAAAAGAAAACCGGTGCCATTGTGGCTGTCAGTTCTATCTGGGGGGAAACAGGTGCTTCTTGCGAAGTGCTGTACAGCATGGCGAAGGGCGCGCAAAATTCTTTTGTCAAAGGGCTTGCAAAGGAACTGGCGCCTAGCGGGATCCGCGTAAATGCAGTAGCGCCGGGCGCAGTGGATACGGGCATGATGAACCAATTCAGCCCGGAAGAAAAAGAAGCAATAGCTGAAGATATTCCGATGGGCCGGCTTGCAGGAGCACAAGAAATTGCCGATGCGGTTGCTTTTCTTCTCTCTGACCAAGCTTCCTATATCACCGGTCAAATTTTGTCCGTCAATGGCGGCTGGCACTGCTGAGCGAAAATAAAATATGTATAGTTTACGGCGGGAAGGACACAATAATTTTGTAACTTCAAGAAGAAATGGAGGAAGCCTAAATGTCAGTACTAGATAACTGGGATAACTGGAAGAATTTCTTAGGTGACCGTCTGAACTATGCGCAGGATAAAGGGATGAGTGAAGAAACCATCACAGATCTTGCTTATGAGATCGGCGGCTACTTGGCTAACGAAGTTGATTCTAAGAACCATCAGGAAAAAGTGCTTGCGGATCTTTGGAGCGTTGCATCGAAAGATGAACAGCACGCCATTGCGAATGTAATGGTTAAGCTTGTTGAAAATAACAGCACTCACTAGTGAGAGAGAGGATTTTTCCTCTCTTTTTTATGTTTTCCTGTTCAGAGCAACATTCTTCTTTCTAAATAGGTAAAAATGCTTTATGATAAAGGAAGGTAAAAATTTGCCACAATGAAGGGGGTATATCATTTGGCAAAGCTCGAATGGTATTTTGAATATGAAATTCAAGTCAACCGCCCCGGACTGCTCGGGGATATTTCATCTCTGCTCGGGATGCTTTCAATTAATATTGTCACGATTAACGGTGTCGATCTTTCCAGAAGGGGAATGCTGCTCAGGTGCCGCCATATAGATCAAATTAAACGTTTAGAATCAATATTAAAAACGATGGAAACAATTAAGGTGACGAAGCTTAGAGAACCGAGGCTTCGCGACCGTCTAGCTGTTCGCCACGGGCGATACATCCAAAGAGATGCTGATGATAAAAAAACATTCCGTTTTGAACGGGACGAGCTGGGCCTTCTCGTCGATTTTATGGCTGAACTGTTCAAAAAAGAAGGTCATAAGCTAGTAGGAATCCGGGGGATGCCGCGCGTGGGAAAAACCGAATCAATCGTGGCGTCCAGCGTGTGTGCGAGCAAAAGGTGGCTGTTTGTGTCATCCACACTTCTGAAACAGACGATAAGAAGCCAGCTGATTGCCGACGAGTACAGCACTGAAAATGTGTTTATCATAGATGGCATCGTGTCAACGAGAAGAGGATCGGAGCGCCATCTTCAGCTTGTCAGTGAAATCATGAGGCTGCCTGCGACAAAGGTAGTGGAACATCCGGATATATTCGTCCAAAATACTGAATACACACTTGATGACTTTGATTACATCATTGAACTCAGGAATGAACCTGACGAGGTTATTACATATGAACATGCAGAAGAACCCCAAATGTTTGATCAATCCGGGTTTTCAAACTTTGATTTTTAATATTGGAAGGTGTTTGTTGTGACTGAACTAGGAATCCGGCTGAAAGAAGCCAGAGAGGAAAAAGCAATGTCATTGGATGATCTCCAAGCGGCGACTAAAATTCAGAAAAGATATTTAACTGCTCTGGAGGAAGGAAACTATGACATTATTCCGGGAAGTTTTTATGTAAGAGCTTTTATCAAGCAATATGCCGAAGCCGTCGGGCTCGATTCAGATCAATTGTTTGAAGAGTTTAAAAAAGACATTCCGAACACGTATCATGATGATGTTTCTGAAAAGCTTTCCGGCATGAAATCGCAGAGAGAGCTGCCAAAGCCCGCATCTAAAGCGCTGGAAGTCTTGCCGACAATTCTTGTGATCGCAGGAGTCCTTGTTGTTATTGCGATTATTTATGTGGTTGTCCAGCTTACGATGAACAAAAGTAATGACCAAAGTGATGCTGCATCTAAAAAAGCGGTCACGCAAAGCGAAAGCAAATATGAAATTCCAAAGGATTCAACGCTGAAAGATAACAAAAAAAGCAGCAGTGAAACAGACAGTAAAAAAGATACGAAAACATCAAGCGCTAAAAAAGACGACGAAAAGAAGAGTGACAGCGGCAAGCTTAGTATAAAAGCCACCGGCACTGAAGGTTCAGCAACAACATACGAAGTCTCCGGCGCAGATAAGATCGAGCTTGAGCTGGCTGCTTCAGACAGCGCATGGATCCGTGTGCGTGATGAAAACAGCAGTTCTCTGAAAGAGGGAACATTGAAAAAAGGCGAGACCTATAAAAAAGACATAACTGATCAAAAACAAGTGGATATTCGTACCGGGTATGCACCTAACCTGAAAATCAAAATCAACGGAGAGGTTCTTTCATATGAACTTGATCCTAAAGACGTGATGGCGCAAACGATTACGATTGTAAATAAAAAGGAAGAAAAGTCATCTTAATCAGCAGATGACTTTTCTTCGCGTCCGAGTACTTAAATTGGAGGGGCAATATGTTTAACTTACCGAATAAAATTACACTTTCAAGAATCGCTTTAATCCCCATTTTCATGATTATCATGCTGGCGCCGTTTGAGTGGGGGCATCTTGACCTCGGAGATGAGTCGATTCCGGTCGCACATCTGGTCGGAGCAATTTTATTTATTATTGCATCTACGACAGACTGGGTGGACGGATATTACGCCCGTAAATTAAACCTTGTAACGAACTTTGGGAAATTTCTTGATCCGCTGGCTGATAAGCTGCTCGTATCGGCTGCTTTAATTATTCTCGTACAGCTTGAGCTTGCTCCTGCGTGGATGGTAATTGTCATTATCAGCCGGGAGTTTGCCGTGACGGGTTTACGGCTTGTCTTGGCGGGAACAGGGGAAGTTGTAGCCGCCAACATGCTGGGTAAGGTCAAAACATGGGCTCAGATCATTGCTGTTTCTGCATTGCTTCTTCATAATCTGCCGTTTGAGCTTGTGTCATTTCCGTTTGGCGACCTTGCGTTATGGGTAGCTGTATTCTTTACGGTTGTGTCCGGATGGGAATATTTCGCGAAAAACTGGGAAGCGTTAAAAACATCTAACTAAGAAAGAAGGACAAACATGATGGAGTTAGGAAAAAAAGCAGAAATTATTGCGGTCGGTTCAGAGCTTTTACTCGGTCAGATCGCCAATACCAATGCTCAATTTATCAGTAAAGGGCTTGCCGAGATCGGCATTAATGTGTTTTATCATACAGCTGTAGGAGACAACCCTGAGCGGCTGAAGCAAGTCATCCGCATTGCTGAAGAACGTTCTGATTTTATCATTTTTTCAGGAGGGCTCGGACCGACGAAGGATGATTTAACAAAAGAAACAATCGCAAATGTGCTGGGCCGTCCGCTCGTTCTTGATGATGAGGCTTTTCAATCAATTGAAGATTATTTCAAGAGAACAAAGCGTACAATGTCACCGAATAACCGTAAACAGGCGCTTGTGATTGAAGGCTCAGACGTATTGGCCAATAAATTCGGCATGGCGCCGGGGATGCTGACAGAGCACGAAGCCCGTCTTTATATGCTGCTTCCCGGACCGCCGAGCGAACTGCACCCTATGTTTGAAAACGAGGCCAAGCCGCTTCTTCTTGAAAAACTCGGATCAAATGAAAAAATCGTTTCAACCGTTCTCCGTTTTTTTGGAATCGGCGAGTCCCAGCTTGAAGCTGATTTAGAAGATATTATTGATACACAGACCAATCCGACAATTGCTCCTTTGGCTGCTGACGGAGAAGTGACGCTGCGCCTCACTGCAAAGCATGCGGATGAATCGGAAACAGAGCGGCTGTTAAAAGAGACTGAAGCTGTGATTTTAGACCGTGTCGGAGAGTTTTTCTACGGGTATGATGATACATCTCTTGTTAAAGAGCTTTCAAAAGCGTGCAAGGAAAAAGGAATGACACTTTCTTCAGCGGAGAGCTTTACAGGCGGTCTGTTTGCTGAATGGCTGACTGATTTAAGCGGTGCTTCGCAATTGTTTGCCGGCGGCGTTGTTTGCTATTCAAATGAGATGAAGCAGCACACCTTGGGGGTAAAGCCTGACACCCTGCAGCGGTTCGGAGCTGTCAGCAAAGAATGCGCGGGAGAGCTTGCCTCGGGGATTAAACGGGTGACGGGCAGTGACATTGGAATCAGTTTTACCGGCGTGGCCGGTCCTGAAGGGCAAGAGGGCCATGCGCCGGGACATGTCTTTATCGGCATTTCTGCGGACGGAAAAGAAGAGGTTCATGAATTTAACTTTGCAGGCTCCAGAACAGGCGTCAGAAAGCGCGCTGCCAAATACGGATGTCATTTAATCCTGAAACTCTTAGAACAAAAATAATGTTTTAGCACATTATCCTCCATGAAAAACCTGTTTTCTTCCGGCCATTATGATATTTTTATAGATAACAGGTTAAGAAAAAATCCGAATATGCGTTCGCTTTTTCTTGGCAAATGCCTGCAAACAAGGTATAGTATATGTAGTGGCAAGTTAAAGGAGGAAAAAATAGAATGAGTGATCGTCAGGCAGCCTTAGATATGGCTCTTAAACAAATAGAAAAACAGTTTGGCAAAGGTTCTATTATGAAATTGGGGGAAAAGACAGATACAAGAATTTCAACCGTACCAAGCGGCTCTCTTGCGCTTGATACAGCGCTTGGAATAGGCGGATATCCGCGCGGACGGATTATTGAAGTATACGGACCGGAAAGCTCCGGTAAAACAACTGTTGCGCTTCATGCCATTGCAGAAGTTCAGCAGCAGGGCGGACAAGCAGCGTTTATTGATGCTGAGCATGCATTGGACCCTGTATACGCGCAAAAGCTTGGCGTTAATATTGAAGAGCTTTTACTTTCTCAGCCTGATACGGGCGAGCAGGCGCTTGAAATTGCGGAAGCGCTTGTCAGAAGCGGCGCTGTTGACATTGTTGTCATTGACTCGGTGGCAGCTCTCGTTCCGAAAGCCGAAATTGAGGGAGACATGGGGGACTCACACGTAGGACTTCAGGCCCGCTTGATGTCTCAGGCGCTTCGTAAGCTTTCCGGAGCAATCAATAAGTCTAAAACGATTGCTATTTTCATTAACCAGATTCGTGAAAAGGTAGGCGTCATGTTCGGAAATCCGGAGACAACTCCCGGAGGCCGTGCGCTGAAATTTTATTCCTCTGTACGGTTAGAAGTGCGCCGTGCCGAACAGCTGAAGCAAGGCAACGACGTAATGGGGAACAAAACACGAATCAAAGTTGTGAAGAACAAGGTGGCTCCGCCGTTCCGTACGGCTGAGGTTGATATTATGTACGGAGAAGGGATCTCAAAAGAAGGAGAGATCATTGATCTTGGAACAGAGCTCGATATCGTGCAAAAAAGCGGCTCTTGGTACTCTTACGATGAAGAGCGCCTTGGACAAGGCCGTGAAAATGCAAAGCAATTCTTAAAAGAAAACAAAGATATCATGCTGATGATTCAAGAGCAAATTCGCGAACATTACGGCTTGGATAACAATGGAGTTGCACAAAAGCCTGAGGAAACCCAAGAAGAGCTAGAATTTGAAGGATAAAAACCAATATGAAAAAAAGGGCGGAGCGGCGAACTCCTGCCCTTTTTTTTGTTTGTCAAACGTAAGCATACAGACGGAAGTCAGGCTGTTCAAATGATGCGAACTAGATGAACTATTTATTGGTGTGGCGTTTGATTAAACAAAGGATTTATAAACCAATCCTGTCGCCTAAAATATCAAATGATAAAAGAGCAGATTTATTTTTAGATTTTACAACCTTTTTGAAGCTTACTTCGTCTAAAAATATGGTGCCTGCAAATTGAATTTATATTAGGGGGAAAAACGAATGACGAGCTCGAGAAGCCGCACCAGAGATTCGAAGCGCAGACGGAGAAAGCTGAACAAAAGGGGTAAACTGGCTCTTTTTATATTGCTGATCGCTGTCTGCTGTATCATAATCTGGATAGGGAAAAATCACCAAAACGAGGAACCGGCAAAATCAGCTCCAGCAGCCGAGGCCGATTCTGATAATAATAAAAAAAATCAGGTTCAAAAGAAAAAAGAAACGAATAAGAAAAACCAAAATAAGCTTGCAACAGTCGATGATAATAAAAATATCAGCAACTATTTGCAAAGCATTGGATTCAGCGGAACAGCCATGATTGTAAAAGATGGAAAAATAGTGACGAATAAAGGCTTCGGCTATGCAGACCGTGAACACAAAATAACAAATAACCCTGAAACCTCTTATTTTGTCGGATCGTCGCAAAAAGCATTAATTGCGACCGCCGTTTTGCAGCTTGAGGAAAAAGGCTTGCTTCGCACGAGCGATCCTGTCGCAGCTTATATAGAGGGTTTTCCGAATGGAAAGCAGATTACTTTAAAAAATCTGTTGACACATACTTCCGGAATCAGGGGGCATATCGAAGGAGAAGGAGCGATTACCCCGGACGACTTGATAAAAGATATTGAAAATCAAGGAATTAAACGGCAGCCGGGCATATGGGATTATCAGGACTCAAATTATTCAATGCTCGCCTATATCGTTGCCAAGGTAAGCGGGGAGTCATATGAACATTACATAACAAACCATATTTTCAAACCGGCGGGCATGACATACGCAGGCTTTTACAAAACATTTCAAAAACAGCCTTATCCTGCCGTCGGCTACAAATTGGATAAAGGCGGAAATTTAGTGACGCCGCACATACTTGATTTATCCCAGCTGTACGGCGCGGGCGATATATATATGAGTGCATACGATATGTATAAATTTGATCAGGCTCTTGTGGATGGCACTCTTTACTCAAAAGCCAGCTTTGAAAAAATGTTCACCTCCGGAAGCAGTTCGACCTACGGCATGGGATTTTATGTTGATCCGGGAAGCTATTCCAACCATGGTGTAATGCCCGGCTACAACATTTTAAACAGCTTCAGCCACTCAGGGAACAAATTTGTTATTTTATTTTCAAATATCCAAAATAATACGAAATTGGGGCAAGTTAACAATAAAATGTATCAATTTCTCAATCAAGAAGAGGCTCCTGATTCCCAAGCGGCAAAAACAAATGGATAGTGCGGCGCACATTTATATATACGGAATAGATATGCCGTTCAATCGTTAAGATGGCAAGCTTGACAAGTATTTCCGACACAATTACAATGAAGTTGTAACATTTGTTTTTTTAACATGATTGTTAAACCATTTAAACTTGACAAGGGCAGTGAGAAACTCATTCCCTGTGAAGGTTCTGTATGTTGAGAAAACTAGACAATGTACATGCCGACACTTATTTTAGCAACAACCAAGTTCATAGCAAGAGGAGGTGAAAGTATGACCCCAATTATGATGGTTCTCATCTCCATTTTGCTGATTCTACTCGGTTTAGTTGTTGGCTACTATGTTCGTAAAACCATTGCCGAAGCGAAAATTGCGGGCGCACGAGGTGCTGCCGAGCAAATTCTTGAAGATGCAAAGCGCGATGCTGAAGCACTGAAAAAAGAAGCTCTGCTTGAAGCAAAGGATGAAATCCACACACTTCGAATAGATGCTGAACAGGAAGTTCGTGAAAGACGAAATGAGCTTCAAAAACAAGAAAACCGTTTACTCCAAAAGGAGGAAAACCTTGATCGGAAACATGAGGGGATTGATAAACGGGAAGCGATGTTGGAGAAGAAAGATCATTCTCTGAATGAACGACAACAACATATTGAAGAGATGGAAAGCAAAGTGGATGAGATGATTCGTATGCAGCAGTCAGAGTTGGAGCGGATTTCAAGCCTCACTCGTGACGAAGCGAAGCAAATCATTCTTGACCGGGTTGAAAACGAGCTTTCACATGACATCGCCATCATGACAAAAGAAACTGAAAACCGTGCAAAAGAAGAGGCTGATAAGAAAGCGAAAAACATTCTTTCGCTCGCCTTACAGCGCTGCGCAGCAGATCACGTTGCCGAAACGACGGTTTCAGTTGTCAATCTTCCAAATGATGAGATGAAAGGGCGTATTATCGGACGTGAAGGGCGTAACATCCGCACCCTTGAAACGCTGACAGGAATTGACCTGATCATTGATGATACCCCAGAAGCTGTCATTCTTTCCGGATTTGATCCGATCAGACGTGAGACAGCGAGGATTGCTCTAGATAAACTCGTTCAGGATGGCCGTATTCATCCGGCACGGATTGAAGAAATGGTTGAAAAATCTCGCCGCGAGGTCGATGACTACATTCGTGAAATGGGTGAACAAACCACATTTGAGGTTGGCGTTCACGGTCTTCACCCAGATCTGATCAAGATTCTCGGCCGCTTAAAGTTCCGTACAAGCTACGGTCAGAATGTGCTGAAGCATTCCATGGAGGTTGCATTCTTAGCCGGTTTAATGGCTTCGGAGCTTGGAGAAGACGCAAAGCTTGCCAAACGGGCCGGACTGCTTCATGACATCGGGAAAGCAATTGATCATGAAGTCGAAGGAAGCCACGTTGAAATCGGCGTGGAGCTTGCGACCAAATATAAAGAGCATCCAGTCGTCATTAACAGTATTGCGTCACACCACGGGGACGAAGAGCCGACTTCTATCATTGCAGTTCTAGTAGCCGCAGCGGATGCACTGTCAGCTGCAAGGCCTGGCGCGAGAAGTGAAACGCTTGAGAATTATATTCGCAGACTTGAAAAGCTCGAAGAAATTTCTGAGTCCTACGAGGGTGTTGAAAAATCGTTCGCAATTCAGGCTGGACGTGAAGTGCGCATTATGGTGAAGCCGGATTCGATTAACGATCTTGAAGCCCATCGCCTGGCACGGGATATCCGTAAACGAATTGAGGACGAGCTTGACTATCCTGGCCACATTAAAGTGACAGTGATAAGAGAAACACGAGCCGTAGAGTATGCAAAATAAAGTGATGCGCTAAGCATCACTTTATTTTTTTGACCGGCAAGGAAATGAAAAACAGAAAGGGTTCGAAGAATGAGAATTTTATTTATTGGAGATGTTGTCGGCTCACCGGGCCGCGACATGGTAAAAGAGTATGTCCCGAAACTAAAAACGAAGTATAAGCCGCATTTCACGATTATTAACGGGGAAAATGCCGCTCACGGCAAGGGCCTGACAGAAAAAATTTATCACAGCTTAATGCAGGCAGGCGCAGACGCTATTACTATGGGTAACCACACATGGGACAAAAAAGAAATATTTGACTTTATAGATGACGTACCGCACCTTGTCCGTCCGGCCAATTTTCCGGAGGGTACGCCGGGAAAAGGAATCACATATGTAAAAGCGAACGGTAAAGAGCTTGCCGTCATTAATTTGCAGGGACGCACATTTTTGCCGCCGCTCGATGATCCGTTTCAAAAGGCAGATGAATTAATCGCAGAGGCGGCTAAACGAACGCCCTATATCTTCATTGATTTTCATGCCGAGGCAACAAGTGAAAAGCTGGCGATCGGCTGGTACACAGATGGCAGAGCGTCTGCAGTAGTGGGTACGCACACACATGTGCAAACAGCAGATAACCGCATTTTGCCTAAGGGGACGGCATATATTACTGATGTAGGAATGACCGGCCCATATGACGGCATTCTCGGCATGGACCGAGAGACCATCATTAAACGCTTTAAAACAAACCTCCCTGTCCGTTTCTCTGTCGCAGAAGGCAAAACCACATTAAGCGGAGTCGTTATTGATATTGACGACCAAACGAAAAAAGCGGTTAAAATTGAGCGTATTTTGATAAATGATGATCACATGTTCTTTGAATAACTGAGCATATGTTTATTTTATAAAAATATTAAAAAGAAAAGCAGGAATATAGCAACTTCTTAGTGAATATAGTAAAAATGGAAGGTAGCCAGCTATTTTTGAAAAGCATTGTGGGGATGGCTTTTTGGATAGCAACATCTAATAATGATTGTTCTAATGAACACTCACTTATCCATTGTAAAACTAAGGGGGAGCAGAAATGGAAATCTTAAAAGTTTCAGCAAAATCAAGTCCGAACTCAGTAGCAGGTGCGCTGGCAGGCGTGTTAAGAGAGCGCGGCGCAGCGGAGATTCAAGCGATAGGAGCGGGCGCTTTAAACCAAGCCGTCAAAGCTGTAGCGATCGCCAGGGGATTTGTGGCGCCGAGCGGAGTCGACTTGATTTGTATTCCGGCATTTACCGATATTTTGATTGATGGCGAAGAAAGAACAGCGATCAAATTGATCGTTGAGCCCCGTTAAAACAACTAAAAATGATGTCTCAACCTGCTTGCTTATTTGCGAGCAGGTTGTTTTTAGGTTGTGATATTTTCTCCCAATACTATATTAATAATATAAATAAAACATGTAATTGTTGTCATATATAACAATTGAATAGATACACGCTTTTAGTATGAATGAAAATCAGCGTACCTGATTGAAAAATAAAAAATATTGAGCCCATTTTTTAAGGGGGACGCATTTGTACACTGTGTGAGGACAGTGATGTTTACGTCTATTATTCATCATGATACAATCCAGATATAATAAGATTTCAAAAGGGGGATTGTACATGGTGAGTGGAAAAATGAAAGCTGTCGTTAAAAATGACAGCGCTTTCGGTGCGGTTTTGGCTGAGGTGCCCATTCCTCACATAGAAAAACATGAAGTTCTCGTGAAAGTAAAGGCAGCCTCGATATGCGGTACAGACGTGCACATCTATAATTGGGACCAGTGGGCCCGGCAAAGGATCAAGCCGCCTTATGTGTTTGGACATGAATTTAGCGGCATTGTAAAGGCGGTGGGTGAGCATGTTAGCAATGTGAAAGTCGGTGATTATGTATCGGCAGAAACACATATTGTGTGCGGCAAATGTATCCCTTGTGTCACCGGCAAACAACATGTCTGCACCCAAACTGCCATCATTGGCGTTGATACAGCAGGATGCTTTGCAGAATATGTAAAGGTGCCGTCGCAAAACATTTGGCAAAACCCGGCCGACATGGAGCCGGCAATAGCTTCAATCCAAGAGCCGCTGGGAAATGCGGTGCATACCGTGCTGGATAGTCAGCCCGCCGGCGCATCCGCTGCCGTCATCGGTTGCGGGCCGATCGGACTTATGGCTGTAGCGGTGGCAAAAGCAGCCGGAGCAGCCCACATCGTTGCCATAGATAAAAACGAGTATAGACTCAGCCTTGCTAAACAAATGGGGGCCACGCTTACGATATCAATCGAAAAAGAAGATCCGCTACAAATTGTAAGCGCTTTAACAAAGGGGGAGGGAATAGATCTTGTCTGTGAAATGTCAGGCCATCCTTCTGCTATTGAACAAGGCTTAAAGATGGCAGCCAATGGCGGAAGATTTCACATCCTCAGTCTGCCGGAACACCCGGTGACAATCGATCTAACAAATGAAGTGGTGTTTAAAGGCCTCACTGTCCAAGGAATTACAGGAAGAAAAATGTTCAGCACGTGGAGACAGGTGTCCAATTTACTGCAATCAAAGCTTTTAGACATTTCACCTGTTATTACACATCAGTTTCCATTGGAAGAGTTTGAGAAAGGCTTTGAGCTGATGAGAGAAGGACAGTGCGGGAAGGTTATTCTGATACCATAAAAGGGGGATAAACATGAAGGAGTTTGAATTTTTGAAAAGAGAGCTTGAAGATATGAAAGAAAACCATACGTGGCAGGAAATAAAACAGGTTGAATCTAAGCAAGGAGCTTACGTCACTGTAAACGGCAAACAAGTGATTCAGCTTTCGTCAAATAATTACCTTGGACTGACGTCACATCCAAGATTGGTCAAAGCCGCCCAGGCTGCCGCTGAACAGTTCGGAGCCGGTACTGGGTCAGTTCGGACGATCGCCGGTACATTTACGATGCATCACGAGCTTGAGAAAACATTAGCCGCCTTTAAAAAAACAGAGGCCGCTCTAGTATTTCAGTCCGGTTTCACAACAAACCAAGGGGTTCTTTCAAGCATTCTGACAAAAGAGGATATTGTCATTTCTGATGAACTGAACCATGCCTCCATTATTGACGGAATCAGGCTGACAAAAGCGGATAAAAAGGTATATCGCCATGTTGATATGGATGATTTAGAGAGAGTGCTGAAAAAATCAATGAATTACAGAATGCGCCTCATTGTCACCGACGGGGTATTTTCAATGGATGGCAATATTGCGCCTTTGCCGGAAATTGTTAAGCTGGCTGAGGCTTATGACGCTTTTGTCATGGTGGATGACGCGCATGCATCCGGAGTGCTTGGAGAAAACGGAAGAGGAACCGTTAATCACTTTGGACTGGACGGCAGAGTGCATATTCAGGTCGGCACGTTAAGCAAGGCAATTGGGGTGTTGGGCGGATACGTTGCCGGTTCACATGTTTTAATTGATTACTTGCGGCATAAGGGCCGTCCGTTTTTATTCAGCACCTCGCACCCGCCTGCCGTAACCGCAGCTTGTATAGAAGCGATTAACGTGCTTTTGGAAGAACCTGAACATATGGAGCAGCTTTGGGATAATACGAATTACTTTAAGTCTATGCTCGTAAAGATGGGACTTACCCTTACAAAAAGTGAAACTCCGATTCTTCCTATTATAGTAGGTGAAGAAGCCTTAGCCCAGCAATTCTCCGAACGGTTGCTTTCCGAGGGAATATTTGCCCAAAGTATTGTTTTCCCGACGGTTGCTAAAGGAAAGGCGAGAATTCGTACGATGATTACTGCGGAGCATACAAAGAAGGAACTCGATCAAGCGCTCGCCGTCATACAATCTGCGGCAAAAGAGTTTCATTTGCTATAGAGGGAGAAATCCCTCTTTTTCATTGATGGACGCTTCAGCATAGTTGAATAAGGAAATAGTTAGCGTTACACTGAAGTAAATGAATAAAAGGGCACACGGGGTGAGGATTGTGGTGAAATCAGTGAAATTAACCTCCTAAAATAAAAAGTTAAATATTTTAGGAGGTTATATAATATGAATTTTCATCAAATAGATATAGATCGCTGGAATAGAAAACCTTATTTCGAACATTATATAAAAGAAGGTAAATGTTCTTATAGCGTTACGGCTAACCTGAATGTGACCGCATTGCTGAATGGGTTGAGAAAAAAGAATATGAAACTTTATCCTGCTTTTATTTACATGATTTCTAGAGTTGTTAATTCACATATTGAGTTTCGAACGGCTTTTAACGATAAAGGGCAATTAGGGTATTGGAAACAGATGGTGCCAACCTATACCATCTTTCATAAAGAGGATAAAACCTTTTCTGCAATGTGGACAGAATACTCGAGCGATTTTTCACTTTTTTATAAGAACTATCTACAAGATATTGACCGATATGGAGATAAAAAGGGACTATGGGTAAAAGAAAACGTACCTGCCCATACGTTTTCAATTTCTGCTCTTCCTTGGGTCAGTTTTACCGGTTTTCAACTCAATCTTTATAATGGAGAATATCTGCTTCCTATTATTACGCTTGGGAAGTACTTTTCAGATGGGGAAACGGTATGTTTACCTATTTCATTGCAAGTTCACCACGCTGTATGTGACGGTTATCATGTAAGCATGTTTATAAATGAGCTACAGAAACTAGCCAATTCTTTCGAAGAGTGGTTATGAGTATTTGTTTTTCTTTCGGACGAATATAGTCTATACTGTAGGGTGGAAGTTTGGGTTGAAAGGAGAAATCATTTAATGAATGAAAAACAAAAACAAGAGAGCGGACAAGTCAATCCACCGGACAAAAAATCCGAGAAGGATTACAGCAAGTACTTTGAAGCTGTGTATATTCCACCTTCTTTAAAAGATGCGAAAAAACGCGGGAAAGAAAGCGTCAGCTATCATCATGATTTTAAAATCTCAGAACAGTTTAAAGGTATGGGTGAGGGCAGGAAATTTTATATTCGCACATACGGCTGTCAAATGAACGAACATGACACGGAAGTAATGGCCGGAATTTTTATGGCTTTAGGATATGAAGCGACAAACTCTGTTGACGATGCCAATGTCATCCTGTTGAATACATGCGCGATCCGCGAAAATGCCGAAAACAAGGTTTTTGGCGAGCTTGGGCATTTAAAAACGCTTAAAAAAGAAAATCCGGACCTGATTTTAGGCGTTTGCGGCTGTATGTCACAAGAGGAATCAGTGGTCAATCGTATTTTGAAAAAGCATCCCTTCGTCGATATGATCTTCGGAACGCACAATATTCACCGTTTGCCTGAACTGCTGTCAGAAGCTTATCTGTCAAAAGAAATGGTAATCGAAGTTTGGTCGAAGGAAGGCGATGTCATTGAAAACCTTCCGAAAGTGCGCCGCGGGAAAATTAAAGGATGGGTCAATATTATGTACGGCTGCGATAAATTCTGTACGTACTGCATTGTGCCTTACACACGCGGCAAAGAAAGAAGCCGGCGCCCCGAGGAAATTATTCAGGAAGTCAGAAGGCTTGCGAGTGAAGGGTATAAAGAAATTACTCTTCTAGGGCAAAACGTAAATGCGTACGGAAAAGATTTCGACGACATCACGTACGGCCTCGGAGATTTAATGGATGAACTGCGCAAAATTGATATTCCAAGAATCCGTTTTACAACAAGCCATCCTCGTGATTTCGACGACCATCTTGTTGAAGTGCTCGGTAAAGGCGGCAACCTGCTTGACCATATTCATTTGCCTGTCCAATCAGGAAGTTCGGAAGTATTGAAGCTGATGGCGCGCAAATACGACAGAGCGCGCTACATGGAGCTCGTCGGCAAAATTAAAGCGGCGATGCCAAATGCTTCACTAACAACAGACATTATCGTCGGTTTCCCGAACGAGACGGACGAACAGTTTGAAGAAACCCTTTCATTATACAGGGAAGTTGAATTTGACAGCGCCTATACGTTCATTTATTCTCCGCGTGAGGGCACACCGGCAGCGAAAATGAAGGATAATGTCCCGATGAGGGTGAAAAAAGAACGTCTTCAGCGGCTGAACGATCTCGTGAAAGAAATTTCTGCAAAAAAAATGAAGGAATATGAGGGTGAAGTCGTCGAAGTATTAGTCGAGGGAGAAAGCAAAAACAACCCTGAAATTCTTGCCGGATATACACGGAAAAGCAAGCTTGTGAATTTCAAAGGCCCTAAAGAAGCCATCGGCAAGCTGGTGCACGTGAAAATCCATCAAGCGAAAACATGGTCGCTTGACGGAGAAATGGTAGGAGAAGCAATCGAGGTGAAATAAGATGACGCTTTACACAAAAAAAGATATTGTGCAGCAAGCCCGTGACCTTGCGAAAATGATCTCAGAGACAGAAGAAGTGGATCTTTTCAAACGGGCAGAAGCGCAAATCAATGAAAATGCTAAAGTATCTGGGATTATCAATCAGATCAAAGCCCTGCAAAAGCAAGCCGTCAACTTGAAGCATTATGAGAAGCATGAAGCGTTAAAGCAGACAGAAGCTAAAATTGACGCCTTGCAGGAAGAGCTTGAGGCAATTCCTGTCATTCAGGAGTTCAGGGACTCCCAGATTGAGGTCAACGATCTTTTGCAGCTCGTTGCACACACCATATCCAATCAAGTGACAAATGAAATCATTTCATCAACCGGCGGCGACCTGCTGACAGGAGAAACCGGCTCAAAGGTGAAACATTCAAATAACAGCTGTTCACTCTGACACGGATGCCTTTTTAAAGGCTCCGTGTTTTTTTGTCCAACTTCAAAATGAACTAATGAAACTATGAACTAAATATTCACCATATTTTCTTTCTCCCTGTCCGTATAAACTTTATAAAACATAAAAGTAAAGTTTCTAGGCGGCCCTGCATACAATGAAACAGAAACTTTGTATTTTTATATTTTATTTATAAAAATGCACACTAGACGAATGCCCAGCATAACATAACACGAAGAAGAACAAGGAGGCATGCCGGAATGTCTGAATACAGGGAAATTATTACGAAGGCAGTTGTAGCGAAAGGCAGAAAATTCACCCAATGCACCAATACCATCTCTCCTTCGCAAAAACCGACCAGCATATTGGGCGGTTGGATCATTAACCACAAGTATGATGCTGAAAAGATTGGAAAAACAGTAGAAATTGAAGGGTATTATGATATAAACGTCTGGTACTCTTACGCGGACAATACGAAAACAGAGGTTGTGACAGAGCGGGTTAAATATGTTGATGTTATTAAGCTGAGATACAGAGATAATAACTACTTAGATGATGAACATGAAGTAATCGCAAAAGTCCTTCAGCAGCCTAATTGTCTTGAGGTGACCATTTCGCCAAACGGAAATAAAATCGTGGTTCAGGCCGAGAGAGAATTTTTGGCAGAGGTCGTCGGGGAGACGAAAGTAGTTGTTGAAGTGAACCCGGATTGGGAAGAGGATGACGAGGAAGATTGGGAAGATGAGCTTGATGAAGAGTTAGAGGATATTAATCCGGAGTTTTTAGTCGGAGATCCGGAAGAATAAAAAAGAGACTAGGGGAGGCAACACCCCAAGTCTCTTTTTTTATATGAGGATATCATTCTTTTTGGCTTTTTGTTTATGTTATAATGAAGTTTGGACAAAATAGAAACGTTGATACATAGTGAGGGATAAATGATGGCAAGTTACACGCCTATGATACAGCAATATTTAAAAATTAAGGCAGAGCACAAGGATGCCTTTTTATTTTTTCGCCTTGGCGATTTTTATGAAATGTTTTTTGATGACGCAAAAAAAGCTTCACAAGAGCTTGAAATTACATTAACAAGCAGGGACGGAGGAGCAGCCGATAAGATACCAATGTGCGGCGTACCTTATCATTCAGCTGCTGCTTACATCGAACAGCTGATCAAAAAAGGATACAAAGTAGCGATTTGTGAACAAACGGAAGATCCAAAAGCAGCAAAGGGAGTCGTGAAACGAGAGGTTGTCCAGCTGATTACGCCGGGAACCGTAATGGACGGCAAAGGCATTCATGAAACGGAAAATAACTTTATCGCCTCAGTTACAGCATTTCCAAACGGCTATGGCCTTGCGCTGTCTGATTTAACGACAGGGGAAAATTTAACCGTATTCATCAAACGGATTGAAGATGTGATCTCGGAGATTTATTCAGTCGGAGCAAGAGAAGTAGTCGTCAGCAGCAGCTTGGAGGAGCAGACGGTTGTCCAGCTGAAAGAACGATGCGGCGCGACGATTTCAATCGAAGACGGAGAAACAGATGAGCGCATTGAAATTGCAGAGCAGCTGAAAAGCCAAGAATTGATGACAACGTTTATGCGTTTGTATACGTATCTTAAGAGAACCCAAAAACGGAGCCTTGATCATCTTCAGTCTGTCCAGGTATATGAGCTTGAAGAAGCAATGAAAATTGATTTGTATTCTAAACGCAATCTGGAGCTGACGGAAACCATTCGTTCGAAAAACAAGAAAGGCTCGCTGCTTTGGCTGTTAGATGAGACAAAAACAGCAATGGGCGGAAGGCTGTTAAAGCAGTGGATCGACCGTCCTCTGATCAGAGCCGGCCAGATCGAAGAGCGCCAAGAAATGGTGGAAACACTTATTGCCCATTTATTCGAACGGGAAGATCTGCGCGAACGATTAAAGGAAGTGTACGATTTGGAGCGCCTTGCTGGCCGTGTCGCATTTGGCAATGTGAACGCTCGGGACCTAATTCAGCTGAAGGAATCATTAAAACAAGTACCGGCCATCAGAGATCTTGTTGCTTCACTCAATCATAAAATGGCGAAAGAGCGGGCTGAGCGGATTGATCCGTGCGAAGATGTCTTACAGCTGCTTGAAGAAGCGCTGCATGAAAAACCGCCTATATCATTAAAAGAAGGCAACCTGATGAAGGACGGCTATAACCAAAAGCTTGATGAATACCGGGATGCCAGCAAAAACGGGAAAGATTGGATCGCCCGGCTGGAACGGCAAGAACGTGAATACACGGGGATTCGTTCTCTGAAGGTCGGCTTCAATAAAGTCTTCGGCTATTATATAGAAGTGACAAAAGCGAATTTGCATTTGCTGGAGGACGGGCGCTACGAACGGAAGCAGACATTGACAAACGCCGAGCGCTACATTACGCCGGAGTTAAAAGAAAAAGAAGCACTCATTTTAGAAGCGGAAAACAATATATGCGAGCTTGAGTACGAACTGTTTGCTGAACTACGTGAAAAAATAAAGATGTACATTCCGCGTTTACAAAAGCTTGCCAAACAGATGAGTGAGCTTGATGCCCTGCAATGCTTTGCCACAATCAGTGAAAACCGCCATTACATAAAACCGGTTTTTTCTGAGGATCATGTGGAAGTCATTGACGGAAGGCATCCGGTCGTTGAAAAAGTGATGGACAGCCAGGAATACGTTCCTAATAACTGCGAGATGGGCGAAAGCAGCCAAATGCTTCTGATTACAGGACCGAACATGTCCGGGAAAAGCACCTACATGAGACAAATAGCGCTTATCTCTATTTTGGCGCAAATCGGCTGTTTTGTACCAGCGAAAAAAGCGGTCCTTCCGATTTTTGACCAGATTTTCACCCGTATTGGCGCAGCGGATGATTTAATCTCCGGACAAAGCACATTTATGGTGGAAATGCTCGAAGCGAAAAACGCCATTGTTAATGCTACTAAAAATAGCTTGATCCTGTTTGATGAAATCGGCCGGGGCACGTCAACTTACGACGGAATGGCCCTTGCTCAAGCGATTATTGAATATGTTCATGACCATATCGGCGCAAAAACGCTCTTCAGTACACATTACCATGAGCTGACCGTCCTTGAAGAGAAGCTGTCTCAGCTGAAAAACGTCCATGTCCGTGCAGAGGAATATAATGGAACGGTTGTGTTTCTCCATCAAATTAAAGAGGGAGCCGCTGACAAAAGCTACGGCATTCATGTAGCGCAGCTAGCCGAACTTCCTGATGATTTAATCGCGCGTGCTCAAGATATACTGAAGGAACTCGAAAATACGGGAACCAAACCAGAGCTGCCGGCACAGGAGCCAAAGTCTGCCGTGAAGGAAAAACCTGCACAGCTGTCCTTTTTTGACGAAGGAGAAAAGCCGGCTGAAAAATCAAAGCTGTCCAAAAAAGAAAAACAGGTACTGGATACATTTAAATCTATAAATTTACTTGATATGACACCGCTTGAAGCGATGAACGAAATGTACAAGCTACAAAAGAAATTACACTAGAAAGAGGTGATGTAACTTGGCAAAAGTCATCCAGCTTTCAGATGAGCTCTCAAATAAAATAGCGGCCGGTGAAGTAGTCGAACGGCCAGCTTCAGTCGTGAAGGAGCTTGTAGAAAACGCGATCGACGCTAACAGCACGGTCATTGAAATAGATATAGAGGAAGCGGGCCTTGCTTCCATTCGTGTCCTCGATAACGGGGAAGGAATGGAAAATGAAGATTGCAAGCGGGCCTTCCGCCGCCACGCAACTAGTAAAATTAAAGATGAGAATGACCTATTCCGCGTGAGAACGCTTGGCTTTCGCGGAGAAGCTTTGCCAAGTATCGCGTCAGTCTCACACCTTGAGATAAAAACGAGCACCGGAGAAGGAGCGGGAACCCAGCTTATGCTCCAAGGGGGAAACATCATATCCGAAACCCGGTCCTCAGGTCGAAAAGGAACGGAAATCACGGTTACGAATCTGTTTTTTAACACACCCGCCCGCCTGAAGTATATGAAAACCGTCCATACCGAGCTTGGCAATATAACAGATGTGGTCAACCGAATCGCTTTGGCGCATCCGGAGGTCTCCATCCGGCTTCGGCACCAAGGGAAAAACCTGCTGCAAACGAACGGAAACGGTGATGTCCGTCATGTTTTGGCCGCCATTTACGGTATGGCGACAGCTAAAAAAATGGTTCCGATCCATGTCAGTTCACTGGATTTTGACGTGAAGGGGTATATTGCTCTTCCGGAAATTACCCGGGCATCAAGGAACTACATGTCTTCTGTCGTAAACGGTCGTTACATTAAAAATTTTCCGCTCGTTAAAGCGGTGCATGAAGGTTATCACACTCTCCTGCCGATCGGACGCCATCCGATTACGTTTATCGAGATCACGATGGATCCGATTTTGGTGGATGTGAACGTACATCCATCCAAGCTTGAGGTGCGGCTGAGCAAGGAGACGGAGCTGCATGAACTGATTCGTGACGGAATCAAAGACGTATTTAAACAGCAGCAGCTGATTCCTAGCGCGCAGTTGCCCAAAAAATCAGCACCGGTTATTAAAAACGAGCAGCAATTCATGAATTTTGACACAAGACCTGCCGAGCAGAAGCCGGAAAAAACGTCTGAGTCGTCATACTCACCTATGAAGTTGAGTTCAGTTGTAAAGGAATCTGCAGAAACGGAAAAGGAAATACGCACAGACATTCCGGTGCCTGATCCCCTTATAGAAACAGACCAGGGCGATCACACTGCTTTTGCAGAGCACCAGCCTGAAGCCGCCGAATCCGAACAAGAACTTGTTCAGGAACATTCGCAGTCAGAGCGGGTGCCGATCATGTATCCAATCGGACAAATGCACGGAACGTATATTTTAGCGCAAAACGAAAACGGCTTGTACATTATTGATCAGCATGCGGCGCAAGAGCGCATTAAGTATGAATATTTTCGTGAAAAAGTGGGCGAGGTCGAGCCGGAAGTCCAAGATATGATCGTCCCGCTGACCTTTCACTACTCAACAAACGAAGCACTCATCATTGAACAGCATCAATATGAGCTCGAAAACGTAGGCGTCTTTTTAGAACCATTTGGCTCAAACAGCTATATCGTGCGCTGTCACCCGGCCTGGTTTCCCAAGGGAGAAGAAGCCTTGCTGATAGAAGAAATCATCCAGCAGGTGCTTGACTCCAAAAACATCGACATCAAAAAACTGCGGGAAGAAGCGGCCATCATGATGAGCTGCAAAGGCTCTATCAAAGCAAACCGCCACCTGCGCAATGATGAAATCAAAGCTCTGCTGGACGAGCTGCGCGGCACCTCAGACCCATTTACATGCCCGCACGGCCGCCCGATTATCATTCACCATAGCACATATGAGATGGAGAAGATGTTTAAGCGGGTGATGTAGCGGGGGCTGAGGGGGAGCGGAAAGCCCATTTGGCCATTAAATTTTCAAAAATGCCCACCAGATTTGCGGTGGGCATTTTGTTTTTAAATTCATATTTTTGAAGAGTGTCTTCATTCTCTTTCAACCATTCTCTGTGGAGTTTTATTCATTCAAGCAGATCTTTAGTTGGTATGTTTGGTATTAAAGGCGGGTTTTCGGTAAATCTGTCCTAGCATCAAGCAGGCATTCATTCTTGGTTCTTTACATGTTAAGTCCGGTGGATAAGAGAATTTAGTCGCCCGTTTTTAATTCCTTTTTCATATTGAATTTTTAAAGTTGCAGTGATTTCAGGCAAGTTATTTCCTGTTTTTTGCATATGCATATTAACTATTTACTACTGTGAATTCTTGCTGAAGCCTGTTTGGAATGAGAACCCTTTTGAAGATCACATTTATAAACAATCCCACCTATCGCATGATATTTCTTCGCTTTATCCTGCTTGTATTTTCTATAATTTGCCAAATTTTAAATCAGCATTTATGTCGTGCCTTCTCAGGATCATAATCTAATCCCAGAACTATATGCTCTCCAAAGATTTGCCCGGTACCTTACGCATTTATAAAGGCTTTATGACATATCAATATTATTGAAGTTGTGTTTTTCCCGACAGTAAAAAATCAGTATAGGTAATTTTCAGATTGAATGATAATGCTTTTTAAATAGATACAAAGGAGGTACAAATTTGTCTAGTGATTTGACTGCTGGTGTTTGGATTTATCGAAGCTTTTTAAATCTTACTCAAGAGGTTGATGATTTTAATGAACTTAAGTTCGGACAAGGGGAGTTGATTTTCGAATATGTCAGTGAACCTGGAACATTACGGGGACAGTTAGTTTTTCGTTCCTTTCCTCCTAAAGCAGATGATCCTCGACTGGTTTTGTCAGGTTCCAAACATGATGGAAATCCTTATAGTTTAAGGTTTCAAGGTACTGGAGTTAAGGAAACATCAGCTGAAGGATGGATTTATCAGTATGTTGGTTATTTTATACCTAAATGGCCCGATGGGAAAAGACAAAGGTCAGTTATAGTTGGATCAGTTATTCGTTCAGTTTCCCGAGATGGCTGTCCGGATGGTATTGTAGGTTCATTTATTGCAGTTCAAAAAGACTTTATTGAACCCAGGAATGTTATACCGCTTCCGAACAACGTTAGGGATCTGCTTGCTTCACGCCATCATAGACTCCACCACACAGTTTGGCACAGTGTTCGTAACAGATGGTTATCTCTAACTGAAAGCCAAAGACAACAAATTCGCGCCCTTGAATGGCGGCCTGGAGGAATGGAATTTGAACGGCCGTCATTAAGTAAAAAAGGTGATCCTATATTAAACAATAGTTCGGGAGAGGATTTCCTATTTATGCATCGTGAAATGATAAGAGAAGTTCATTCGATGATGACTCATCCCATTAAAGGATGGACTGCTATTCCTGCCCCAGGTTCTTTTATCATTGAGCAGGAGTTTGCTTCATCTCATCCAACTTTTCATCATTCTGGCAACCCAGATGGATTTGCTGTTCCAAAGGCATGGATAAACAATTTAGATGAGGAAACAAATAGGCGAATTAAATATATTAAGACCGATGGATTCTATTGGTCACGCATGAGATGGTGGGATAGAGAATTCAAAGATTCACAATATCTAAGTACCCTTACTCTCGGTGAACTAGGGGCCCTTATTGAATGGTCTGTTCATAATGATATGCATATGCGATGGGCATCAGTTCCGCGTGATCCTTCTACAGGGGAACCGTTGCCTGAGGGGCGTAAAGATAATGATATAGATAAGGTATGGGATACTCCTGACTATGATTTTCTGGGTGATTTTTATTCCTCGCACGTTAATCCGATATTTTGGAGATTACATGGCTGGATTGATGATCGAATAGAAGATTGGTTTCGAGCCCACGAAAAGGCTCATCCTGGAGAAGTCAAACAATTACGTATGAAAGGAGTGCCTTGGTTTAAAAAGGGGAAGTGGGTGCACTCAGAACACCCATGGTCAGGTCCTGCTATGTCAAAACACGGGCATCATGATATTGAAAAGATGGAAAAAGTCATCTGTATTTTATTTGGTGAGCCGGCTTATATGCAAGAAGTTCCAAATGGGAAAGTGCGTTTTACATGGTTTTAATTTTTTTGATTCTGGATTCACTAAACATTCAGAACAAGTGCAAGACTAACTTAAATATTTCAATACAAAATTAACATTTGTAAAATCTTTTATGCGTTGTTGAAGGCAATATAATAAAACTTAGTAGCAAGTCATTCCTAGCTCAAATAATAAAGATAGGGCAGAAAGGAGAAAGTTGTTACATTCAAACAAAATTATTGAGAAAAATAAGAAATAACTTGTGTGTTTTATATCTTATTTGATTGTGAACTAAGAAACATAAAAGACATCGCCGAGGCTTTTGTCAAAAAAACAATCGGACTGACGACAGGTCTCAGGCTCTTGCTTTTTTCGGCCAAATAAAATAGCTGATTGTAATAATGGCATCAATGCCTAAAACAATTGTCCACAATTTCAAGATTCCGCTTAATGCTTCAGTTCGAGAAGGGTCATTTATAAAATAAATCATTCCTGCTAACAGCCCGGCGCCAATCAGATAAGCGAGTGCGTGTCTTACGAGGCTTTTGGCATAATGTTTTGCAAAATCCATTCCGAACCGCTTAGCCGGTTTTGTGCCTTGTTTGTTCACGTAATACTGAAAACGATCATCAGCCCATTGGATCATACTTTTTCCGAACGCAACCGATATGCCGATGTACACCGCTGCTATGGCATGCGCTTGGGTTGCTGCAGCCCCGCGATATAAATCGACACTTGTCGTTATTAACAAAATGAGATCAATTACCGGGGTTAAAGCTAAAAGAAGTAACCCTAGCTTATTTCGCTTGAACACATATCGTGTCACTAACCCTAATGCAATGACAACCCAAAATGCAATTTCACAGCCGATAATCATCCATACTACAATATTCAACGTGTTTTCTCCCTCATTTCAATACTTCTGTATGATGTAAAAATATTTTAGCATTCGCATTTAAATAATACAACTGTATTATAAAATTGCGTTGTGATTTTTCTTTTGATAAAATGGAATCATGCCAAAACGAATTGATCACGAGAAAAGAAGAAAACAAATTGCAGAGGCGGCTTGGCGAGTCATTTTAGAACGGGGAATGGAGGGAGCGACAGTAAGAAACATTGCAGATGAGGCAGAACTTTCATTAGGTGCATTGCGCCATTATTTTTCAACACAAGATGAACTGCTCGTTTATGCGATGAAACTCGTTAAAGAAAAATCTGCAGCCAGAATAAATGAAATCGCTGTGCAAGACTTGCCTCCGAAAGAAAAAATATTAAACATATTGCTTGAAATTGTGCCGACGGATGATGAAACGAGGGCAGAAATGGAAGTCTGGTTTGCCTTTACAGTCTATTTCAGGCATAAGGAAACGGTGTATGACGCCCAGCATGACGGAATTTTTATCGCCATGCGAAAGCTCATTGACTATTTAGATCAGTTTCATCTGCTGCAGAACCATCTTGATAAAGAAATCGAAACAGAAAAGCTGTACGCTTTAATTGATGGGTTGGCATTACATGCGATGCTTGAGCCTGAGCGTGTTAATAAAAAACGAATCGAACGCGTATTAATTCAGCATCTGCATTCTATTTGTGCTGATGAATGAAACGGGCGGATTTTGAAATCCCGTTCGCCGTTGATAAAAGCGAAAAGATAAGCTATTCTTTCTGGACATGCTGCTGAAAGGATAGCTTTTTTTTATTTGTTTTTGATCTTTGTATTGGAATTATGTCTATGAATGCTTCTGATACAATATGAGAATAAATGATTGAAAAATGGAAAAACAACATTTCATTTGGTAAAGTGGGAATGGAAAGCATCCAGCGCCAGACCGACATCTGATCTGGTCCATAAGAGAGAATCGCCACCCGAAACGTTGAAAATAAAACACAACTATTGATAGGAATGATGACAATGAAGCTTACTTATGAAGTACACCCAATCAAAACATCTCATCACATGTGGACCAACTATTGCTACATTATTGCAGATCATGTCAGCGGATCTGCAATAATTGTTGATCCTTCATGGGAACTGAGTAAAATAACAAATAAATTGGATGAATTGGAAGTTGATTTGTCAGCCATCCTGTTAACTCACTCCCATTATGACCACGTAAACTTGGTGGAACCGTTATTAAAGCTGTATAATCCCGATGTTTATATGTCAAAAAAAGAGATAGACTTCTATCAATTCAATTGCAGAAATTTAATTGCGCTGAATGATAATCAAACCATCAGCATAGGGAATACAGAAGGGCGGTGCTTGCTTACACCAGGCCATACAGCGGGAGGGATGTGTTATCTGTTTCCGGAAAGTATATTTACCGGGGATACGGTGTTTACAGAAGGCTGCGGTATATGTGAGGATCATGGCAGTTCTGCCTCAGATATGTTCGAAAGCATTCAAAGGATCAAATCTGAAGTATTACCTGACGTACACGTTTACCCGGGTCACTCATTTGGTAAAGAACCGGGTCACATCATAAAAGAACTTTTTAAGCATAATATCTATTTTCAAATTGACAAAAAAGAATACTTTGTGAAATTTCGTACCAGAAAAAATCAAAAAGGCATATTTGATTTCAAATAAGCGGCTCTTCATGACTAATTATAAATGAATCAAAAAGCCTATTTTTCTTCTTTCGGTCAAATGATAGTTGGATTCAAAAAATGATTACATAGCCGTATAGGGTTTGCGGGTCCGTTCACCGTGATAAGATAAAGCGCTTTGTGATGATATTTTGCCATAAAAACAAAATGGGTCATTTCGCCTGCATTCACTATGTTTCAAGAGCCATTATACCGTCCTGGGAAAATGTAGGGGTTAAGTTATGTAAGCTGTAGGAAAAATTAACTTGACTGAGAATATTTACAGGGTTACCATCAACTTGGACATGCTTCTTTTTATTCGGGTAATATACAAATTTTAATATCGTAAGCCAGTATTTAAATCATCGGTAAGTGGAAAGGGTGGCTTTAGAATATGATCACATATGTTTTTCCTGGACAGGGTTCACAGCAGCAGGGAATGGGCAGTGAGCTGTTTGATGAATTTAAAGAACTGACGGCACAGGCAGATGAGATGTTAGGATATTCGATTAAACGGCTTTGCGTAGAAAACCCTTATTCTAACTTGAACAAGACCCAATTCACACAGCCTGCATTATATGTTGTGAACGCATTAAGCTACCTGAAAAAAACTCAACATTCAGATAAAAAACCCGATTTTGTTGCAGGCCACAGTTTAGGAGAATACAATGCTCTGTTTGCAGCGGAAGCGTTTGATTTTGAGACCGGATTAAAGCTTGTCAGAAAAAGAGGCGAGTTGATGAGCATGGTGAGCAACGGCGGCATGGCGGCTGTTATGGGACTGAATGAAGAACAGGTATCCCAAGTTTTAAAAGAAAATCATTTACATACGATTGACATTGCTAATGTAAACGCCCCTCATCAGATTGTGATTTCAGGAAAAAAAGAAGATATAGAAAAAGCCGCACCCGTTTTTGAAGCAACCAAAGATGTGACAAGGTTTCTCCCTTTAAACGTCAGCGGTGCGTTTCATTCCAGGTACATGAGTAAAGCAAAACAAGAGTTTGAACAGTTTCTTGATACATTTCATTTTTCTCCATTGTCCATTCCGGTCATTTCAAATGTTTTTGCCCGGCCTTACAAACAAGAACAGATCAAACTTACATTGGCAGACCAAATAGACCATTCAGTTAAATGGACGGAAAGTGTACATTATTTAATTGGAAAAGGCCAAATGGAGTTTGAGGAAATAGGACCGGGGCATGTATTAACCGGGTTAATCCACCGCATTAAGAAAGACGGGGAACCTTTGTCACGTTAATAGGGATTTTAGCTGAGGGATATAGTCATTTTTTTATTCGTAAACAGGAAAAAAAGGTTCCTTCTTTATATTTGGAGTCAAAAGTATGATGAATTCATGGTTCGATTGACACTATTAAAAAAGGACAATCTTATATAATGTTACACATAATGAGGCTGATAAAACGGCCCGTTCTTTAATGGACATTTGCACTACATTCGATGAAGCTATTATATTTGCTCAAAAGCAAACCATCGTTACCATCCAAACACACTCCCATTCATTTGACCGACCTACTTACACTATCGAAACGATGTCTTTGCTTATGCCATTGACAATGTACAACAATTTTGAGATTTCATTCATTTTTACACTTCATGATCACTTCATAATACGCTCTGCAAAGAATAATAAGGATACATCCTGATGAAGACAATTATGGGGTTCTTAAGTTCTTTTTTCCTTTTATATTCAAATTTTTAATCAGCTTGGTCAATAAAATAAACAAGTATGACGCAGGAACTTCTGCGTACATCATAAAAAGAAGGTTAGGCCAATGAGTGAACCAATTGTTTTTATGTTTTCTGGACAAGGTTCTCAGTATTATCATATGGGGCAGAAATTGTTCAGTGAAAACACTGCATTTCGAAATTGCTTGCTTAACATGGATGCAATCGTTACCCGGCGAATCGGCAAGTCAGTCTTGAGTGAAATGTACAATCCGGCTAAACGTATGTCAGATCCTTTTGATCGCACCCTCTATACACATCCCGCTATCTTTATGGTTGAGTATGCCTTATATCAGGTTTTATACGAAAAAGGAATCCAGCCTGATTATGTATTGGGGACAAGCTTAGGAGAATTCACTTCCGCTGCTGTTTCCGGCGTCTTAGATGCAGAAGAAGTAATGGAATGCATACTTGAACAGGCGATAATAATGGAAGAACATTGCCGTGAAGGGAGTATGTTGGCTATACTTGATCATCCGCAATTATATAATGAATTTCCGCAGATTTTTGATCAGAGTGAACTCACTTCCGTTAATTATCATTCACACTTTGTCATTTCAGGAGAAAATGAAAAGATAAAGATGATCATCAATTTTCTAAAGGAGAAACATATTACCCACCAGCTGCTGCCGGTATCATATGGATTTCATTCTTCACTTATAGATCCGGCAGAAAGAACATATAAAGAATTTCTAAAATCGAAATCTTTTAAGAGCCCTTCAATACCCTACATATCTAGCTTATCAGGAGACAGAGTTACTGAAATTGATCACTATTTTTTCTGGGATACGGTAAGAAAACCTATCCAATTTCCTCAAGCCATTCATTATTTGGAAAATCGGCATACGTGCCGGTTCATAGATTTAGGACCTTCCGGGACGCTGGCGGCGTTTGCAAAACAGCTGATTTCTGAAGATTCAGGGAGCCGCTGCAGCTCTATCATCACACCATTTCAACAGGAGCTGAAAAATCTGGAGACGGTTGAGAATTTACTGAAACTAGAAAGGAAGTAAAACTGGATGACTACATATGTTTTTCCTGGTCAGGGCTCCCAGCAAAAAGGCATGGGTCAGGGGCTCTTTGAGCATTATCAGCATTTGACGGACCAAGCTGATCACATATTGGGGTATTCAATTAAAAAACTTTGCACTGAAAAAGGCTATTTAGATATAAACCAGACTCAATTTACTCAACCTGCTTTATACGTTGTAAATGCGTTCAGCTATCTTCAAAGAGTCGAAGAAACCGGCAAGAAACCGGATTTTGCGGCCGGGCATAGCTTAGGGGAGTACAATGCGTTATTCGCCGCGGGAGCATTTGATTTTGGCACTGGATTAAAGCTGGTTAAAAAAAGAGGAGATCTGATGGGCCGAATTACCGGAGGCGGAATGGCAGCGGTGATCGGTCTGCATAAGGAACAAGTAGCAGAAGTTTTGCGTGAACACCATTTACATACGATTGATGTGGCAAACATAAATACTTCTCATCAAATCGTTATTTCAGGTCAAAAACAAGATATCGAAAAAGCGGGTTCTGTTTTTGAATCCATCAAAGACGTTAAGCTGTTTCACCCCTTAAACGTAAGCGGAGCTTTTCATTCAAGATATATGGATGAAGCCAAGCGTGAATTTGAACAATTTGTTGATACATTCCATTTCGCCCCTTTGTCTTTCCCTGTAATCTCCAACGTCTATGCACAGCACTATATAGAGGAAAAGCTAAAAGAGACATTGTCCCAACAAATGAACAGCACGGTTAAATGGAATGAAAGTATTCGTTTTTTAATGGGACGGGGAGAAACGGAATTCGAAGAGATCGGGCCCGGAAAGGTATTAACCGGATTAATTCAGCGTATTCAAAAGGAAGAGGCACCGATAACAGATAGGAACGAAGATGTCCGCTCGGCAGAACATAAAGGTCATCCGGATACATTGGAGGGGAACGCGCCAGGCCGCTCGCCGTCCGACCGGCAGCGCGGGTTATTGATCAATCAAAGTGAGGCTGATTTACAATCGTCAAGCTTAACAGAGAAGATTACCGCATTTTCTCTCGGAAGTGCAGAGTTTAAAGAAGATTATAACCTGACTTACGCTTACCTGGCTGGCGGAATGTACCGCGGAATCGCTTCAAAAGAAATGGTAGTGAATTTGGCAAAAGCGGGAATGATGGGCTTCTTTGGTACAGGCGGTTTGAAACTGAGTCAGATTGAGGAAGCCATTGTGTCTATTCAAAGTGAATTAACGCAAGAACAAGCTTACGGCATAAATGTGGTGCACAATATGAAACATCCTGAAACAGAAGATAAAATAATTGACCTGTTAATAAAGCGTGGCGTCAGAAATTTGGAAGCTTCTGCATTTTTAATTGTCACTCCGGCTTTAGTGAGGTTTCGTGCAAAAGGACTGAGGCGCGGTCCAAACGGCAAAGTGATCTCGGTGAATCGTATCATAGCAAAATTATCAAGGCCTGAGGTTGCGGAATCCTTTCTAAGTCCTGCACCGGAGAGTATTCTTCAAAAACTTTTGGCAGAAAACAAAATTACGCCTGAGGAAGCTGTCCTATTGAGAGAAATCCCTGCGGCAAACGACATTTGTGTGGAAGCAGACTCAGGCGGCCATACCGATGGCGGCGTTGCTTACAGTTTAATGCCCGCGATGACATTATTAAGGGAAGAAATGATGGAAAAGTACCACTATCATAAGAAAATACGAGTTGGTGCGGCAGGGGGGATCGGAACGCCTGAAGCGGCGATGGCTGCTTTTATGCTGGGCGCTGACTTTATTTTGACCGGCTCGATTAATCAATGTACGGCCGAGGCTTCAACAAGTGACAGGGTGAAAGATTTATTGCAGCAAATCAATGTGCAGGATACAGTATATGCACCGGCAGGGGATATGTTCGAATCGGGCAGCAAAGTGCAAGTGTTGAAGAAAGGTGTGTTTTTTCCGGCACGAGCCAACAAATTACATGACTTATATCAGCGATATGACTCATTAAGCGAAATTGACCAAAAGACCTTAACTCAAATTGAGGAAAAATATTTTAAACGCAGTATAGATCAAGTCTATGAAGATATTAAATCATACCAGCCGTTTAAAGAGATTGAGAAGGCTGAACGAAACCCAAAACATAAGATGGCTTTGGTATTCAGATGGTATTTTAGGTACAGCTCTGACCTTGCTATCAGAGGAAGCGGAGAGTCTAAGGTCGATTATCAGATTCACTGCGGCCCGGCATTAGGAGCCTTTAATCAATGGGTAAAAGGAACAGAACTAGAAAACTGGCGAAACCGACATGTCGGTGAAATTGGTGAAAAGTTGATGACGGAGACGGCACGATTACTTAATGCCAAAATTCAATCGCTTTTTCAATCGGCACTTTAAATGGTCTGATGTTTCCAAAAATAAAAGTTTGAATTTTATGAATATACTCTTGACAAACTGTCTGATTATGTATGTGCTGACATCAAAATAGCAGAATTTGCATGTGGATCACATGCAAGGAGAAAGGACAAATACGTGATGAATAAACAGAGAATTTTTGAAGTGCTGGTAACGAATATTTGCGAGGTTCTTCCTGAATTAGACGGGCATCGTTTTGAGCCTGATGATCGTTTAGTTGAGTTAGGAGCAGATTCAGTTGACCGGGCTGAAATCATAACCATGGTGTTGGAAGAGCTATCATTAAAAATACCTCGTGTAGAGCTGTCGGGTGTGAAAAACATCGGCGAATTAACTGAGGTGCTTTATGAAAAAGTACAATCCGTCTGAGGTGTTTGTGACAGGTGTCGGTATAACCGCATCGATCGGCCAGGGAAAAGAGGCATTTTCCTCTTCGTTAATGTCCGCCAGGCATGCTTTTGGTGTTATGAAGCGCCCCGGCAGACAAAAAGACAGCCAATTTATAGGAGCTGAAATACCTTCATTATCTTATCCGGAGCGCCTTTCGAAAAAACTGCTCAGAAAAGCATCCTTTTCTAGCCAGGCGGCCTTGGTTACTCTCTCAGAAGCTTGGGAGGAGGCAAAATTGGACGATGCCGATCCAACTCGTATCGGATTGATAGCAGGAGGATCAAACTTTCAGCAGAGAGAGACTTTGCAAGTTTATGAGAAGTATAAAGACCGTGTCGGTTTTATTCCGCCGACCTATGGATTGTCTTTCATGGATAGTGACCTCTGCGGACTATGTACAGATCAGTTCGGGATAGAAGGGTTAGCATATACGGCAGGGGGAGCTTCTGCGAGCGGTCAGTTGGCGGTTATCCAAGCCATTCAACAAGTCCAGTCTGGTCAGGTTGATGTTTGTATTGCGCTGGGGGCATTAATGGATATTTCTTATATGGAATGTCAGGCATTCAGGGCTTTGGGCGCTATGGGAACGGACCGCTATGCTGATGAGCCGGAAAAGGCGTGCCGTCCTTTTGACCAAAACAGAGATGGATTTATTTATGGAGAATCCTGCGGCGCATTGGTGATCGAACGCAAGGATACGGCTGCCCGCCGCGGTGCAAAACCCTATGCCGCATTGTCAGGCTGGTCCATCAAAATAGACGGGAACCGGAATCCGAATCCTTCATTAGAAGGAGAGGTGCATGTCATTCAGGAAGCATTGGAGCAGGCGAAGCTGTCACCGGAAGAAATTGATTATATTAATCCCCATGGCACGGGGTCTTTAATTGGAGATGAAATTGAACTGAAGGCGCTCCATGATTGTCATCTTACTCATGCCTACATAAATGCAACCAAATCGATCATCGGGCATGGGCTCAGTGCGGCAGGCATTGTTGAAATCATTTCTGTTTTGCTGCAAATGAAAGAATCCCGTCTTCACCCAAGCCGAAATTTAGATCATCCTATAGACCAATCCTTACATTGGGTAAAAGATAAATCAATTTCACATGACATAAGAAATGCTTTGAGCTTAAGCATGGGCTTTGGGGGAATAAACACAGCTGTTTGTATCCAAAACAATGAGAAATGTGGAGGCGAATCATAATGGTTTCAGCCGGAATAGAAGCAATGAATGTCTTTGGCGGAACGGCATACTTAGATGTGTTGCAATTAGCCAAATACCGAGATTTAGATACTGCCAGATTTGAAAACTTATTAATGAAGGAAAAAGCTGTAGCGCTGCCTTATGAGGACCCTGTTACTTTTGGGGTGAACGCGGCGAAACCGATTATTGATTCATTGACGGAAGCAGAGAAAGATCGGATTGAATTGCTGATCACCTGTTCAGAATCCGGCATCGACTTTGGCAAATCGTTAAGCACCTATATGCATCAATATTTAGGGCTGAATCGAAATTGCCGTTTGTTTGAAATTAAACAAGCCTGTTATTCAGGGACTGCCGGTTTTCAGATGGCGGTTAATTTTATTTTATCCCAGACCTCCCCGGGAGCAAAAGCGCTGGTCATTGCCAGTGATATTTCCCGTTTTTTAATCGCTGAAGGCGGAGACGCGTTAAGTGAAGATTGGTCGTACGCTGAGCCGAGTGCAGGAGCGGGAGCGGTGGCTGTTTTAGTGGGTGAGAACCCCGCCGTATTTCAAGCAGATGCAGGGGCAAACGGATATTATGGCTATGAAGTAATGGATACGTGCCGTCCCATTCCTGACAGTGAGGCGGGGGATGCCGATTTGTCATTAATGTCGTATTTGGATTGCTGTGAACAAACATTCTTAGAATATCAAAACCGTGTGCCCGGTGCCGATTATCAAAACACTTTCCAATATCTCGTCTATCACACTCCTTTTGGCGGGATGGTTAAAGGAGCGCATCGCACCATGATGCGTAAAATGGCAAAAGCGAAGAGCGCGGAGATTGAATCAGATTTTCTGCAACGGGTAAAGCCTGGCTTGGACTACTGTCAAAGGGTCGGGAACATCATGGGGGCTGCCGTGCTTCTGGCATTGGCGAGCACCATTGATCAAGGGCAATTTGATTCGCCAAAACGAATTGGCTGTTTTTCCTACGGATCCGGCTGCTGTTCTGAATTTTTTAGCGGAATTATAACGCCGCAAGGCCAAGAACGCCAGCGGCTGTTTGAAATCGAAAAGCATTTAAACAGTCGGTATCAGTTATCTATGGATGAATATGAGGTGTTATTTAAGGGAAGCGGACTGGTCCGATTCGGGACGCGTAATGTAAAGCTGGATTTTGAAATGATTCCCGGAGTGCTAGATTCTAATAAAGGGACACCGCGATTGTATTTGGAGGAGATTTCTGAATTTCATCGCAAATACAGGTGGATTTCGTGACATATCAAACGATAAAGGTCCGGTTTCATGAGTCAATTTGTTACATAACATTTCATCGTCCGGAAGCAAATAATACGATAAATGACAGGTTAATAGAAGAATGTTTACATGTGCTTGAACAATGTGAAACAACGGTTACGGTTGTCGTATTAGAAGGACTTCCAGAGGTATTCTGTTTCGGGGCGGATTTTCAAGAGATTTACCAAGAGATAAAACGCGGCAGAAAAGACGCACATTCACCAGAGCCTCTTTACGATTTGTGGCTGAAACTGCAGACGGGTCCCTTTATCACAGTTTCTCATGTTCGAGGAAAAGTGAATGCCGGAGGTCTTGGGTTTGTGGCTGCCAGTGATATTGTCATAGCGGATGAGACAGCGACATTCAGCTTGTCAGAACTGTTATTTGGGCTCTTTCCCGCTTGTGTATTACCGTTTCTGATTCGCAGGGTCGGCTGCCAAAAAGCACATTATATGACATTGATGACAAAGCCGATTCTTGTTCACCAGGCCCGTGAATGGGGATTGGTAGATGCCTGTGAGCCGCAAAGCGAAATTTTGCTGAGAAAGCATTTATTGCGTCTGCGGCGGTTGAATAAAGCGGGAATCACCCGTTATAAACATTTTATGAACTCACTGAATGACCTTGTCTATCGTTCAAAATCGCTGGCATTGGCGGAGAATCAAGACATGTTTTCAAATCCTCAAAACCAAATGGGAATTTTAAGGTACGCAGAAACGGGACAATTTCCATGGGAGGGCCAATAGTCTGCTTGATACGCGATGTGAAAACCAGAAACAGTCAGGAGGAAACAATGCTGCATTCTGTAGTAGAGTTACTTGAAATTGAGCCAAATATTATTCAGGTGAAGATGCAGGACCGTGTTCATAAAAACGCGTTTTCACAAGAGCTGACAGACGGATTGATAAAGGCGTTTGATATTATTGGTCAATCGACCTGCAAAGCAGTCATTTTAACCGGGTATGACAATTATTTTGCATCAGGCGGAACGCAAGAAGGGCTGTTGAGAATCCAACAGGGAATCACCAAGTTTACTGATGATAATCTTTATTCTCTCGCGCTTGATTGTAAAGTTCCTGTCATCGCGGCGATGCAGGGCCATGGTATTGGCGGCGGCTTTGTCATGGGGCTGTTTGCTGACTTTATTGTTCTAAGCAGGGAGAGTGTCTATACAACGAATTTTATGAAATACGGTTTTACTCCGGGAATGGGTGCGACTTTCATCGTTCCTCAAAAATTGGGGTTCAGTTTGTCGCAGGAATTATTGATGAACGCCGGTAATTACCGCGGCGCAGACCTTGAAAAAAGAGGAGTTCCCTTTAAAGTTCTGCCTCGCCAAGAAGTGTTGCATTATGCATTGGAATTGGCGCGTGAGCTGGCAGAAAAGCCGAGAAACTCGTTGATAACATTAAAAGATCATTTGGTTGCGCCGCTTCGTGCACAGCTTCCCCGTGTAATAGAACAGGAGCTCGTGATGCATGAGAAAACATTCCATCAGGAAGAAGTGAAAGCGAGAATCACCGGGTTGTATGGATATTAACTGAGATTAAACGATGGATGCGTGTTTTATATAAAAATTGCAGGTTAAATGGAGGTAGCTCTATGAATAATGATGTGAATACCAGCGGCTTAGTCAATCCATCTATCAGCTATGGGGAGCCGTTACAAATATCCGAAGATCAGCCGGCTGTTATTCCCGAAGTCTTACACAAAACGGCTGCGGAACTTGGAGAAACGAAAGGAATCATTTATTTGCAGCCGGATGGTTCAGAGGTTCATCAATCATATGGCCGTTTATGGAAGGATGCACTTCGTATCGTAAGAGGGCTCCGTCAATCAGGACTGAAAGCGAAAGATCAAGTAATCTTGCAGCTTGGCGACAATTCGCAATTTATCCCTGCCTTCTGGGGATGTGTTTCTGCTGGGATTGTCCCCGCTCCTCTTGCTGTTGCTCCGACATATTCAGAGGCGAATAGCGGCACACAAAAGCTGAAAGACGCATGGACGCTTCTTGACAAGCCGCCGGTTATTACGAATCGAGACATGCTGCCGGAACTGACCGCTTGGGCAAAAGACCAAGGGTTTGATGAATTTCGCGCTCTGGCAATCGAAGATCTTCTTAGCGCTGAGATGGAAACTGATTGGCACCGGGCCCGTTCTGAAGATTTGGCGCTTTTACTTTTGACCTCAGGGAGCACCGGCACCCCAAAAGCAGTGATGCTCAATCATGATAACATTTTGAGTATGGTTAGAGGAATTATTCAGATGCAGGGCTTTACAGGTGATGATATCACATTTAACTGGATGCCGTTTGATCATGTCGGAGGTATCGGAATGCTGCATTTACGGGATGTATATCTCGGCTGTCAGGAAATCAACGTCGCAAGTGAGACAATCTTGATGGATCCTCTGAAATGGCTCGATTGGATTGATCATTACCGTGCTTCTGTGACATGGGCGCCGAATTTTGCCTTCGGTCTGGTCACTGATTTTAGCGATGAAATTGAAAATCGAAATTGGGATCTGTCTTCAATGCGTTACATGCTCAATGGCGGTGAAGCGATGGTGGCCAAGGTCGGGCGCAGGATGTTAGAGCTCTTAGAGCCTCATGGATTGCCCGCTGATGCGATTCGCCCTGCCTGGGGGATGTCCGAAACTTCCTCCGGTGTGATTTTCTCACATGATTTTACACGTGCGTCGACTAATGATGAGGATGGTTTTGTGGAGATCGGTTCTCCGATTCCCGGATTTTCGATGAGAATTGTTGATGATCATAATGAATTGGTCGAGGAAGGCGAAATCGGCCGTTTTCAGGTTTCTGGGCTTTCTGTTACCGATGGTTATTATCAGCGGCCGGAATTAAATCAAAGTGTCTTTACGGAGGATGGCTGGTTTGAAACCGGAGATCTCGGTTTTCTGCGCAAGGGACGCCTTACCATTACCGGCCGTACGAAGGATGCCATTATTATTAACGGCGTCAATTATTACAGCCATGCGATCGAATCCGCTGTCGAAGAATTGCCGGAAATCGAAACTTCCTATACTGCTGCTTGTGCTGTCCGTGTGAATCACAATACAACGGATCAACTGGCTATCTTCTTTGTTGCTTCTATCCAGCTTGATGATTCTCAAACCGCCCAACTTCTAAGAAACATACACTATCATGTGACACAGACGATCGGTGTTACGCCTGAATATTTGCTGCCGGTCCGTAAAGAAGACATCCCGAAAACAGCCATAGGGAAGATCCAGCGCGCCCAGCTGAAGAGCTCATTTGAAAATGGAGAATTTGATCACATACATAACAAACTGAATCTGATGAGCAGTGAAACTCAGAGCAATCAGACGCAAAAAACAGATTCCGCTCAATTAGAAGATATAAAGAAACATTTGATCAAATTCTTTACAGAGGATTTAAATATTGATCGTGATTGGATTAAACCTGACACAAATATCCAAAGTCTCGGTGTTAATTCAATAAAGATGATGAAACTTATGCGATCCGTAGAGAAAGAATACCGCGTAAGACTCACATCGAGAGAGCTATATAAATATTCTGCCATTGAATTACTGGCTGCTTATATAGCTGAAAAAGAAGAAATGAGCAAAAGCCGCTCTGCTGCTGATAGGAACATCAGTATAGATGCAGGAGACAAACAAGCATCCTTGCATTCTCTCTCTGAGGTTCAAAAAGGACTATGGACATTGCAAAAAATGTCGCCTGAGAAGAGTGCTTATCATGTTCCTCTCTGTTTTCGATTCTCGTCAAAGCTTGATAAAGAGAAAGTAAAACAAGCTTTTCACCTTGTATTAAACCAGCACCCGATTTTAAAGCACGTCATCCAAGAAAAAGATGGAGTGCCTTATATCAAACATGAATCTGCACTTCCCATCACGATAAAAGCCGAAGATATTTCAGGCTTAAAAGAGGCTGACATAACTCCTTATTTCAGAAAAAAAGTAAAGGAACCGTTTGTGAAAGAATCCAGCCCTTTATTGCGCGCCCACTTATTTTCAAGGTCTGAAGAGGAGCATTTTTTACTTGTCGTGATTCACCATATCATTTTTGACGGTGTTTCTTCCGTTACTTTTATTCACAGTCTTTTAGATAACTATAAGCATCTCTTAGAAGGGCAATATCCAAACGTGCCCGCTGCTCCGGCGGCTTACAATGATTTTGTCACATGGGAACAGCATTTTCTTGCCGGTGAAGAGGGCGAGAAGCACCGCTTGTACTGGCAGCAGCAGTTATCGGGAACCTTGCCGAATCTTCAGCTGCCGTCCATACGCACCAGCCCGTTTGGATCCGACTTTGAGGAGGACACATATACCCGGCGGATTTCGGACGGCTTGTTAAACAGCATCAAATCTTTTGCAAAAGATCATTCTACGAATGTATCAACGGTTTTACTGAGCTGTTATATGGTGCTGTTAAGCCGTTACTCTGATCAAGAGGATATGATTGTCGGCATGCCTGCGATGGTGCGGCCGGAAGAACGGTTTGATTCATTAATCGGACATTTTCTCAATATGCTTCCCATACGGAGTGAGGTAAAGGGAACAAAATCATTTTCGGAGTTCGTTCATACATTGCAGTTGACGCTTCTTGATGGTTTGGATCATGCATCTTATCCTTTTCCGAAAATGGTTCGGGATTTGAATATTCCGCGTCATCAAGCGGGTTCACCAGTTTTCCAAGCGGCATTTTTCTATCAGAATTTCCAATCTGCAAGCTATCAGAACATGTTCCGTCAATATGAAGAGTCCTTTTCTGTCGATACAGTTGAGGGGATTCATCAAGAAGGTGAATACGAATTAGTATTTGAACTATGGGAAGAAGAAGAAAAGATGGAATTGAACATCAAATACAATACCGGGCTGTTTGATGATACGTCTATTTCGGCTATGTTTGATCATTTTATTTATTTAGCAGAACAGATGGTTCATAACCCTTCTCAACCTTTAAAAGAGTATTCTTTATTCCCGAAAGAAGAGGAACATACCATTCTTCGTACGTGGAATGCTACTGAAAAGGATTATCCGGATGCATGTTTTCATGAGTTGTTTGAACAGCAGGCTAAAAAGACGCCTGATGCAATAGCTGTCAGCTATGAGAAGAAAACCCTGACGTATCGGGAGCTTGATGAGAACAGCACACTGCTGGCCCTTTATTTGCAGAAGAACGGTGTGAGCCCGGACCAATTGGTAGGAATCTATGTCGAGCGATCGCTGGAAATGGCTGTAGGCTTGCTCGCAATCCTTAAAGCAGGAGGAGCATACGTGCCGCTAGACCCGTCCTACCCTGCTGAACGGTTGGAATATATGCTTGAGGACAGTGAGGTTTCCATTACGCTGACAACCTCTGAACTCATAGATACCTTGAACTGGAATCATGTAAATGTGATTGCTTTAGATCAAGACTGGGACGAAATCGCTCAAAACCCTTCAGGAGGCACAAGCCTGATGCGCACCGTGAAAACGGAGAATTTGGCTTATGTGATTTATACCTCCGGCAGCACAGGCAAGCCAAAGGGTGTCATGATTTCGCATAAAGCACTGGCAAACTTTCTTGTTTCCATGGGAGAAAAGCCTGGTCTTTCATCAGAGGATATCATGCTTGCAGTGACAACCTACTGCTTTGATATAGCAGCTTTAGAGCTGTATCTGCCTTTAATGAAGGGCGCCCAATGCCATATTTGCAATACTGAGCATACAAAAGATGTGGAAAAGCTGAAACGAGACATTCAAGATATCAAACCGACGATTATGCAAGCCACGCCTGCTACATGGAAAATGCTATTTTATTCAGGCTGGAAAAATGAAGAGAGAATTAAAATTCTATGCGGCGGAGAAGCATTACCCGAGAAATTAAAGCAGCACTTTTTAAGTACAGGCAGTGAAGCTTGGAATATGTTCGGACCTACAGAAACAACGGTCTGGTCAGCGATTCAGCGCATTAATGAAGAGACCGCTGCGTCCGTGATCGGCCAGCCTATTGCGAATACACGCGTTTATATTGTTGATTCGCATCTTCTGCCTGTCCCTGTCGGCATTCCCGGCGAGCTTTGTATTGCAGGGGACGGATTGGCAAAGGGTTATTACAACCAGCCTGAGCTGACGGATGAAAGATTCATAGATTGTCCGTTTGAACCGACATCCAAGCTTTACAAGACAGGCGACATGGCACGGTGGCTTCCAGAGGGCAAGATTGAATATATCGGGCGTATCGATAATCAGGTGAAAATCCGCGGATTCCGTATCGAGTTGGGGGATATAGAGATTCGCATTGGAGAACATCCGGATGTTCAGGAAAGCGTCGTCGTTGTGAACGAACAGAACGGAAATGAAAAATTGGCAGCTTATTATATAGCAAAAGACGCACATTCACCTGTTACGCCGAGAGAGTTGCGGAATGAGTTGAAAAAGAGCTTGCCGGCTTATATGGTTCCTTCTTATTTTATTCAGCTTGATCAAATGCCGCTCACACCGAACGGAAAAGTAGACCGAAAGATACTAAAGAATCGAAAAGTAACAGCGGAGCAGCATCAACATGGAAATATGTCTCCTTCAAAAATTCAAGAAACGATACGATCCATTTGGCAGGATGTGCTTCAAACTGCTGACATTTACCTGGAAGACGGATTTTTCGATGTAGGCGGGGATTCGCTTCTTGCGGTTACTGTTGCTGAACGAATCAAAAATGATCTAGCCTGCGAGTTTAGTGTTACTGAACTGTTTGAATACTCGTCTGTGAAAGACATCAGTAAATACATTGCCGAACAGCAAGCAGCAGATCCATTTTTCTCTTTGCCGGCAGACGTAAAAGACAAACCTTGCAAGCCGAACCGTACACAGCATGTTCCGGAGGATATTCCTGATTATTATGAGGACAGTGTAGCGATTATCGGGATATCGTGCGAATTTCCAGGGGCGAAAAATCATGTTGAATTTTGGAATAACATCAGAGACGGAAAGGAAAGCATCAAGTTTTTCACTAAAGAAGAGCTTCGCAGCTTAGGCGTTCCGGACACATTCGCGGAGAATCCTGGCTATGTGCCTGCTAAATCTGCGATTGAAGGGAAAGATCGTTTCGACCCAAGTTTCTTTAACATATCTCGAAAAGATGCCGAGTTCATGGATCCCCAGATGCGGATGCTGTTGACTCATTCCTGGAAAGCGATTGAGGATGCGGGATATGTCGCCAAACAGATTCCTGAAACCAGTGTGTATATGTCGGCTAGCAACAATTCTTACCGTGCGTTATTGCCCGAGAAAACAATAGAAAGCTTAGAAACGCCGGATGGTTATGTGTCATGGGTGCTTGCGCAGAGCGGGACGATTCCGACGATGATTTCTCATAAGCTGGGGCTGAAAGGGCCAAGCTATTTCGTCCATGCCAATTGTTCGTCTTCTTTGGTTGGGTTACATTCCGCCTTTAAAAGCCTGCAATCAGGTGAATCTGCATATGCGCTGGTCGGCGGAGCGACGCTGCACACCGAGACAAATATCGGATATGTGCATCAGCCGGGTCTGAATTTTTCAAGTGACGGGCATATCAAGGCTTTTGACGCTTCAGCCGACGGAATGGCAGGCGGTGAAGGTGTTGCGGTTGTCTTACTGAAAAAAGCGGTGGATGCCGTAAAAGACGGAGATCATATTTATGCTCTGATGAGAGGCATCGGTGTAAATAACGATGGGGCTGATAAGGTCGGTTTTTATGCCCCGAGTGTGAAAGGGCAGGCTGATGTGGTCCAAAAGGTGATCGGCCAGACGGGTATTCATCCCGAATCGATCAGTTATATTGAAGCGCACGGAACAGGGACAAAGCTGGGTGACCCAATCGAACTGTCGGCTTTAAATACAGTGTACAAGCAATATACAAACAAAAAACAGTTTTGCGGCATCGGATCGGTGAAAAGCAATATTGGACATTTGGATACAGCTGCCGGCCTGGCTGGCTGCATCAAGGTTGCGATGAGCTTATACCATAACGAGCTTGCTCCAACCATCAACTATAAAGAACCGAATCCGAATATGGATTTAACTGACTCTCCTTTTTACGTGGTGGATCAAAAGAAAGTACTGGATCATGATATCAACACACATAGGGCGGCGCTAAGTTCATTCGGTCTCGGCGGAACAAACACCCATGCGATCTTTGAACAATATGCGATCGCTTCTGAAACGAGGAAGGAGAGCGGGACCTGCATCATACCGATATCGGCGAAAAACAAAGAGCGGCTCGACGAATATGCGCAGGAATTCCTGTCCCATTTGGAAACGAGAGGACTTGAGAATGGTGATTTAGCTGATTTCGCTTATACATTGCAGGTCGGGCGAGAAGCGATGGAGCATCGCGTTGTCTTTATTGCGGATGAAGTGAATCAGCTGAAACGGCAGCTGGAGGATTTTATCAATGGAAGAACGCCAATCGAAGGTTGTTTTCAAGGAGAAAAGCATCAAGCCAAGGAAGCTTCATGGCTGACTGAAGATGAAGATAGCGCTGAACTGATACGTAAGTGGGCAACTAAAGGGAAAGTGAACAAGCTTGCGGAGATATGGAGCAAAGGAGTGTATGTCGATTGGTCGCAGCTTTATATGGATGTGCAGCCTCGACGAATGAGTTTGCCTACGTATCCATTTGCAAAAGAACGGTATTGGGCATCACAGGATGTTCCGCAAGATTCTGGGCAAACACCTTCAATTCAGACTGCGGCGGCTACATTGCACCCGCTGCTCCATCAAAATACGTCAGATCTGTCTGAGCAGCGATTCAGTTCAGTCTTTACGGGCGAGGAATTTTTCCTGGCAGATCATGTCGTTAGAGGGAAGCCGGTGCTCCCTGGGGTGGCCTATCTCGAAATGGCACGAACAGCTGTAAGCCGGGCAACCGAAAGCGGGAAAGATCAGGATATCAGAATCAGGTTACATCATACAGTCTGGGTTCAGCCAATCGTTTTGAATGATCATCCGGTTCATGTGCATGTCGGTCTCTTTCCAGAAGAAGATGGGAAAATCGCATATGAAATCTATAGTACTGGTGAAGATGGCTCTGATTCACTTATTCACAGCCAAGGCAGTGCGGAATTGATTTCTGCAATCGATAAGCCGGTCCTGAATATTGCCGAAGTACAAGAACGGTGTAATCAGAGGAATCTTACGCCTGACCAGTTCTATGAGGAAGGCAGAAGCAGAGGGATGTTCCATGGTCCGGCATTCCAAGGGATTGAAAAAGCTTATATAGGCAAAAGAGAAGTCTTGGCCAAATTGCAGCTTCCTGTTTCTGTATCTGAGACGAAGGAAAGCTATGTGCTTCATCCGAGTATGATGGATTCGGCTGTTCAGACGGCTACAATCTGCATCATGCAGGAATTTGCCGAGCAAAAACTGATTCTGCCTTTTGCGCTTGAAGAGCTTGAGGTCATCGGTAAATGTACATCCGTGATGTGGGCCTATGCCCGTTTAAGTGAGAGCTATAGGGACGGGGATACTGTGCTGAAAGCGGATATTGACCTGTGCGATGAGGCTGGAGAGGTTTGCGTCAGGATAAAAGGATTCTCCACGAGAGTGTTGGACGGAGAAGTGCAATCGTCGAAGCCAGCAGTCCATTCTGAACGCTTAATGCTTGAACCGGTTTGGAATATACAGGAATCTGTTTTAGGAAAGCAAATGCCGACATATGCAGAACATCTTGTTGTGTTCTGTGAAGCTGCCCGTCATGTCAGCGACAGCATCGTCTCCCGTATGAATGATGTTCGCGTGATCACATTAAATGAAGCTGAAGGAACCATTGCTGAGCGTTTTCAAATCTATGCACAGCAGGTTTTCGAACTGATTCAAGGAAAGATCCGCACGAAACCTGAAGGCAAAGTCATGATTCAAGTCATCGTTTGCGGGAAAGGCGAGCAGCAATTGTTTGCCGGTTTGTCCGGGCTGTTGAAAACAGCTGAATTGGAGCATGGCAAACTTATCGGCCAGCTGATTGAGCTTCCAAGTACTGAGGAATTACATGATTTGCATGAAAAGCTGAAAAACGACAGTCTGAGACCTGAAGATAAACAGATCCGCTACGAGGCGGGGACCCGATATGTCAAAGGTTGGCGTGAAATGACACCTTCGCCTGTTGATGAACTTAGTATGCCGTGGAAAGACGATGGTGTTTATCTCATCACCGGAGGAGCAGGCAGCTTAGGCCTGCTGTTTGCAAAGGAAATTGCACAACGAACCGACCGCGCCACATTGATCCTAACCGGACGTTCAGTTTTGGAAGAGAGCAAGGAGCGAGAGTTAGAGGCGCTTCGCAACTTAGGGGCAGAGGTTAGCTATAAACAGACAGATGTGGCTGATCAAGAGGCGATTTCTCAGCTCATGAAGGAAATCAAAGAAAGGTACGGCCGTCTCAATGGAATCATTCACGGCGCAGGCGTTATTAAAGATCATTTCATCGTCCAAAAAACGAGTGAAGAGTTTCAAGAAGTGATACATCCAAAGGTAAACGGCTTAGTGCAGTTAGATGAGGCCGCCAAGGAATGGAAAATGGACTTTTTTATCCTATTTTCTTCCGTTTCCGGAAGCTTAGGAAATGCCGGCCAAGCAGACTATGCAACTGCCAATACGTTCATGGATGCATACGCTGTATACCGAAATTCGCTGGTTGCATCCCAAAAACGGCACGGCACAACTATTTCCTTCAACTGGCCGTTGTGGAAAGAGGGCGGAATGCATGTCGACGCCGAGATTGAAAAGATGATGATGAAAACCTATGGAATGGCCCCGCTGCAAAGTGAAAGCGGCATAGAAGCCTTTTATCAGGGAGCGGCCTCAGGTAAGCCGCAAGTATTTGTGATCGAAGGGAACCTTGCAAGAATGAAGCAAAAACTGCTTCCTTCCGCCGGTTCTGCAGTTGAGCGGCCAGATGTAAATAGGAACCTGGCTGAAGCGGATGGCTTATTCAGCAAGGTGGAGCAATCGTTGAGCCAAATGGTAAGCGCCATTTTGAAAGTGGACATTCAAGAAATTGATATCAATACAGAGCTGAGTGAGTACGGCTTTGATTCAGTTTCATTTACGGTCTTCACAAACCAGATCAATGAAGCGCATCAATTGGAATTGGCGCCGACTATTTTCTTTGAATATGGAACCATACAAAGTCTGGCTGAGCATTTAGTTGAAGAGTATCAGGATAAATGGCTGACTCAATTCCCATTAGCGGATGCTTCTAGACAACCTGAGGACAAAAAAACAAACTCTTTTCAAGATACGAATAGCTTGATTGTCAAAGCGCAGGAATCGTTGAGTCAAATGGTAAGCGGCATTTTGAAAGTGGACATGGAAGAGATTGATATCAATACAGAGCTGAGTGAGTACGGCTTTGATTCAGTTTCATTCACTGTATTTACAAATCGTATCAATGAAGCGCATCAATTGGAATTGGCGCCGACTATTTTCTTTGAACATGGAACCATTCAAAGTCTGGCTGAATGTCTAGTTGAAGAATACCCGGATGCATTTATTAAGGAATCTTCTGTACCGGAGAAGTCTGTCGTTTCTAAAGGATCCGCTCCTGTTGTGGCAAACATAACGAAAAAGAAAAGAAACCGCTTTACGCCTGTATCAATCACAAAAGAGGAAAAAAGCAATAACAAAGCAGCCGATTTTGAACCAATCGCAATCGTCGGGATCAGCGGCCAATTCCCCGGAGCAAAAGATATTGATGAATTCTGGAGAAATCTGAAAGAAGGAAAAGACAGTATAACGGAAGTCCCCGAAGACCGTTGGGATTGGCGGGAACATTATGGAGACCCTGAGACACAAGAAAATAAGACCGACATCAAATGGGGCGGATTTATTGATGGGGTGGCTGAGTTTGATCCGTTATTTTTTGGTATTTCGCCAAGAGAAGCCCAGTATTTAGATCCTCAGCAGCGGCTGTTAATGACCCATGCATGGAAGGCGATAGAAGATGCCGGATGCTCGCCTCAGAACCTTTCAGAAACAATGACGGGTGTTTTTATCGGTACAGGCAATACAGGATATAAAGATTTATTTTATAAAGCAAATGTACCGCTTGAAGGGCATGCGGCAACAGGAAATATGATTCCTTCCGTCGGTCCGAATAGACTGAGCTACTTTTTAAATCTCCACGGGCCGAGTGAACCTATTGAAACAGCATGTTCAAGCTCTCTTGTAGCCATTCACCGCGCGGTTTCCGCTATGCAGGATGGAAATTGCGATATGGCGATCGCAGGAGGCGTAAACACGATATTGACCGAAGAGGCACACATCAGCTACAGCAAAGCCGGCATGCTCAGCAAAGACGGAAGGTGTAAAACCTTCTCTGCTGATGCGAATGGTTATGTCAGAGGTGAAGGTGTCGGAATGGTCTTGCTGAAAAAGCTGACAGATGCCGAACGGGATATGAACCACATCTACGGCGTCATTCGGGGAACGGCAGAAAACCATGGAGGACGAGCCAATACCTTGACATCGCCTAATCCGAAAGCGCAAGCCGATTTGTTGGTGCGCGCATATCGGAAAGCAGGCGTTGATCCGAGCACGGTAACCTATATCGAAGCTCACGGCACCGGCACTGAATTGGGAGATCCTATTGAAATGAACGGATTGAAGGCTGCGTTTAAGGAACTGTCTGAATTGGGAGAGCACAGCGGGCCAGAAGTGCTTGATCATCAATGCGGAATCGGTTCAGTCAAGAGCAATATCGGTCACTTAGAGCTTGCGGCAGGTATTTCGGGTCTCATTAAAGTGCTTTTGCAAATGAAACATAAAACCTTAGTCAAAAGCCTGCATTGCGATACGCTTAATCCTTACATTCAGCTGAAAGACAGTCCGTTTTATATTGTTCAAGAAGAAGATGAATGGAAGGCTGTACGAGACCGTAACGGAAACGAACTGCCGCGCCGCGCCGGTATCAGTTCGTTCGGAATTGGCGGGGTAAACGCTCATGTGGTGCTTGAAGAATATATACCGAAAGAAGATTTCAATTCTCTACAACAAATAGCTTCCGGCCAACCTAGCATCATCCTGCTGTCTGCCAAAAATAAAAAAAGGCTTCAGGATCGGGCGATTCAATTGCTGTCTGCCATTCGCGAGAATAAGTACACCGATAACGACCTGCACCGCATTGCCTATACGCTTCAAGTCGGGCGAGAGGGAATGGATGAACGTCTGGCATTCACCGCAGGTACAATAACCGAGCTTGAAGAAAAACTGCAGGCGTTTGTAGAAGGCAAGGAAAGTACTGAGGGACTCGCCCGCGGCCAGTCAAATCGAAACAAAGATCCTTTCGCAATTTTCGCGGCAGATGAAGACATGGCAATGGCTATGGATGCTTGGATCAGGAAAAGAAAATACGACAAGCTGGCAGATTTATGGGTGAAAGGCGTGAATATCGACTGGAACAAATTGTATGGAGATGCCAAACCGCGCCTGATCAGTCTTCCTTCATATCCATTTGCAAATGATCACTACTGGCTTCCCGAAAAAACGGATCAAGTGAAGGTGAATCATCTTGAAACGGGCCATATTCAACATCTAGACAATAGTGAAAAGCGAACGGCCTGTTTGTTGACAAAGCAATGGATGTTAAGCCCGGTTATCCCAAAAGAGCCGGGGACCCGAGCCGTTGCGATTCTGACCAGTGCAGAGACGGCGGACTTGGCTGCTGAAGTGTCTAAGTATTTTCCGAATCATTACTTATTAGATGTGAGCCGGGCTGAAAGTCAATCATTAAAGGATGATTGGAAAACCTATGACGGTTTTGTGGATCTAATTGGATGCGGAGAGTACGACAAGGAGACGTTGAGTTGGATTGAATGGATTCAAAAGCTGATTGAGCATGGACATAAAGAAGGGCTGATGCTGCTTTGCGTTACGAAAGGACTGGAATCTTATCAAAATGATTCCGTTCAGCTGGCAGGAGCCGCCCGCGCCGGTCTGTACCGCATGCTTCAAAGCGAGTACAGCCATCTCAAATCAAGGCATATGGATGCGGAGGCATCCGCAGACCATCTTACTGTTGCGAAGCAGATAGCAGATGAGTTTTATTCCGATAGTGAGGATGCTGAGGTTTGCTATAGAGACGGTTTGCGTTATCGTGCTTTTCTGAAACCGGAATATAGAAAAGACGCCGATCAAAAACGAAGGGCTTTCCCAAAAGATCATGTGCTTTTAATTACAGGCGGCACACGAGGAATCGGACTATTATGCGCCCGGCATTTTGCAGAGCACTACGGAGTGAAAAAGCTGGTGTTGACAGGGCGTGAGTCACTGCCTCCGCGAGAAGAGTGGGCACGTTTTAAGAACTTAAACACATCCGCCGCACAGAAAATACAAGCGGTGCAGGAACTAGGAGCACAAGGCGTACAAGTACAAGTGCTGTCGCTCCCTTTATCTGACGAGTCTCTCGTGCAGCAAAGCTTGCAGAATATGAAACAGACTTTGGGACCGATCGGCGGAGTCATTCATTGCGCTGGCATGACCGATATGAATACCTTGGCATTTATCCGGAAAACGGCCGACAATATTCAACAAGTTCTCGAGCCGAAGGTGGATGGGCTTACAACGCTGTATCGCCATGTATGTGATGAACCGTTGCAGTTTTTTGTATTGTTTTCATCAGTTTCAGCCATCATTCCGGCCCTTTCTGCGGGACAAGGCGATTACGCCATGGCTAATAGCTATATGGATTATTTTGCGGAGGCAAATAAGGAAAAAGCTCCGATCATCAGTATTCAGTGGCCAAATTGGAAAGAGACCGGGATGGGTGAAGTGACAAATAGCACTTATAGAGAAAGCGGCTTGCTTAGCATCACCAATTCAGAAGGCCTCAGATTTCTTGATCAAATGTTATCCGAAACATTCCGCGCAGTTGTGCTGCCTGCGGTGACGGACCCAGCGGAATGGAAACCGGAGGAATTGATGAAGAGACGCGCCCGGCATGAGCCGGGTTCGATTGAAGTGACTTCGCAGCCATCACATGCTGGAAAAATAGAAATGGACGGGCTGGCAAAAGATGAGCTTCTTTTAAATGAAACAGAAGCATGGCTTGTTGGTTTGTTCTCTGAAGAACTGAGGATTGATCAAGAGGACTTGGAAATTGATGAATTATTCCAGGAGTATGGAGTGGATTCTATCATTCTAGCTCAGCTGTTACAGCGCATTAACCGAAAGATCAAAGCGGCACTCGACCCTTCTATTCTTTATGAATACCCTACAATCCAGCGTTTTGCAGCTTGGCTCATAGGTTCTTATTCTGAATCGTTGTCTGATATGTTCATAGATAAAATATCGGCAGCTGCTTCAGACGGCAGAAAAACATCAGCTTATCAAAAGCCGATCAAGCCGGAGACTCGGGCGGCTGCTCTGGAAGTACAAGAAGAAGAGTCCCTTGCATCCGGCTCCCATACAGAAGATATCGCGGTTGTCGGATTGTCCTGCCGCTTTCCGGGAGCGGAGACACTGGATAAATATTGGACACTATTATCTGAGGGGCGGTCGTCAATTCGCCCGGTTCCGCCAGAACGCTGGGGCTATCCGGCACCTTATTATGCCGGAGTCATTGATCATGTCAATCATTTCGATCCTGCGTTCTTCCTGCTTCCAGAAGAAGATGTAAGTGCCATGGACCCGCAAGCATTAGCTGTTTTAGAAGAGAGTCTTAAGCTCTGGTATCACGCCGGCTATACACCTGAAGAAATAAAGGGAGAGGCAATCGGTATTTATCTCGGCGGACGCAGCCGTCATAATCCGAGTCAAGACAGCCTTCTTCATGCAAAGAATCCTATCGTGGCAGTCGGCCAGAATTATTTAGCGGCCAATATTTCACAATTTTTTGATGTGCGCGGCCCGAGTGTTGTATTAGATACGGCATGTTCTTCGGCTTTGGTCGGCATGAATATGGCGATTCAGGCTCTGCACAGCGGTGATATTAAAGCTGCGGTTGTGGGAGGGGTCAGCTTGTTTGACTCAGATGCCACCCACCGGCTGTTCGAGCAGCGTGGTATTTTAAGCGCAGAGTCATCCTTCCATGTGTTTGATGAACGTGCTGATGGAGTTGTTTTAGGAGAAGGCGTGGGAATGGTCCTGTTAAAGACAGTAAAACAGGCTCTGAAAGACGGAGATTCCATTTACGCGGTGGTCAAGGCCGCTTCTGTTAATAACGACGGAAGAACGGCCGGGCCGGCAACACCGAATCTGGAAGCGCAGAAGGAAGTCATGAAGGCGGCGCTTGCCAAAAGCGGCAAAAAACCAGAAGACATCAGCTATCTCGAAGCGAACGGCTCAGGCTCAATGGTAACCGATCTGCTTGAGCTTAAAGCGATCCAATCCATCTATCGTTCTGACAATTCAATTCCGCTGGGTCTTGGATCAATCAAACCGAATATCGGACATCCGCTTTGTGCTGAAGGGATTGCAAGCTTTATCAAGGTTGTGATGATGCTAAAGCATCGCAGTTTTGTTCCATTTTTATCAGGTGAAAAGGAAATGACGCATTTTGATAGGAAAAAAGCGAACATCACTTTCAGCCGAACGCTGGCAGAGTGGACGGAATCCCTTCCTGCTGCGGCAATTAACTGCTTTGCCGACGGGGGGACAAATGCCCATGTCATTATAGAGGCGTGGGACAAAGACGAAAACCGTGAAATTAGGCGGCGTCCTTTATCACCGCCAGAATTAAAGAAACGGCCGTTTCCGTTTCGTGATTCTAAGCCGGAAACGGAGACCTTAAAAATGGATAAGACAAACATATGGGATACCTATGAAGTGGAGGTCTAACGTGAAAACCATAACGAAGCAAATCACCTTATCGCTGAAAAATCCGTTTATTCGTCACCATGTGGTTTACGGACAAGAAGTGCTTCCAGGATTGGCTTATATTGATATGATCTATCAAATATTCAGAGAACGTGATTATTCCTTTACTGACCTTCAATTGCGTAATTTATCTATCTATCAGCCGTTAGCTGCAGGACAGGATACAGTGATTATGCTCAATCTCGAATGTAAAGAGAAAAAGGAAGGTTTTTGGCAGATAACTGTTAAAGGTTATGAAAAGCGTAACGGCAAAACGGACTCTGAAGAAAAACTCTATATCAAAGCAGAAATGCACATCGGTGCTATACCGGCTTTTGAAGAGACACTTGATCTTATTGACATCAAAGAATCTGCCAAAGCCATCGTTCCGCTGCATGATGTTTATGAACAATGCAGACGCCAGGAATTGGAGCACAGCGGATATATGAAGGCAGAAGGTCAAATTTACGAAGGAGAAGACGGCGTTCTCATTGATTTGTCTCTTGGCACACAAGCCATGCTTCATGCCGACGGATTCATGTTCCACCCCACTCTCATTGACGGGAGCGGGGTAGGCTCAAACCACATGCTGTCGTCTTTACTGAAAGGGGAACAGAGGCTTTACTTGCCTCTGTTCTATGAATCTTTTTCCGCTTCAGAACTTTTGCAAACGCAATGCACGACGAGAATTAAGCGCTCTTCGATCCGTCGGGAAAAAGAACTCATTTATTTAACGATGGAATTTTTCAACGCTTCCGGAGAAAAAGTAGCTGAATTAAAAAACTTTACAAGTAAACTTGTGCGTGAAGCTGAGCTTATCAATGGGGAACGCAAGACTATACAGCCCGATCAAGAAACAAAGGCAGATATACCTGCTGAATCTGTTACTGCGGGAATGGAAGAAGTGTCTGCGTCAGTCGATCATGCGGGACCATACGGCGAAGCGGAACAATTTGTCAGCCGGTTAATAGCAGACAAAATAAATATACCGATAGAACAGATCGAAAAGCAGGTCGGTTATTATCAAATGGGTCTGAATTCCTCCGGTTTGCTGGATGTGGTAGAAACCATTAGTGACAAAATCGGCGAGAGTCTTTCCCCGACGCTGCTGTTTGAATATACGACTATCGCGGAACTATCTGCGTTTCTTGCCAAGGAGCACGCCGAACATTTTGCTGCCTCCCATTCCTCTCATCAGATTGATCGGAAAGCTAGCGCAACTGGTCAAGGGGCTTCCGAGAAAGGGGAGGAAAATGTCAGTTCTGCCTCCTCTCACGCTCCTGCACGCATGCCGGCTGTGGAAGGAGACATTGCGATTATCGGCATGGCCGGCCGGTATCCGAAGGCAAACAATATTCATGAATTTTGGAACAATTTGAAAGAGGGGAAAGATTGTATCAGTGAAATCCCTGAATCGCGTTGGGATTGGCGTCGCTTTGAAGGCTTAACATCTCCTTCAGGAAAGAAAATCTCTAAATGGGGAGGTTTTATAGAAGATCCGGATTGTTTCGATCCCCAATTTTTCCGAATAACGCCAAGGGAAGCAGAAACAATGGATCCCCAGGAGCGTCTGTTTTTGGAAACATGCTGGGAAACAATTGAGGATGCGGGCTATACGCCGAAGACACTGGCAAAACCCCGAGGCCGGAATAACAGACAGCATGTAGGTGTTTTTGCGGGTGTCATGCATAAGGATTATACGTTAGTCGGAGCTGAGGCTGCATCAAAAGAAAATGTGTTTCCTCTCTCTTTGAACTATGCGCAAATCGCCAACAGGGTTTCGTATTTTTGTAATTTTCACGGCCCGAGTATGGCGGTCGATACGGTATGTTCTTCCTCTCTGACTGCCGTCCATCTGGCGCTGGAAAGCATCCGCCACGGCGAGTGCGAAGTCGCATTGGCAGGAGGAGTTAACTTATCACTGCATCCGAATAAATATATGACATACGGGGTTTGGGATATGTTTTCCAGCGATGGCTATTGCCGCACTTTCGGTAAAGACGGGGATGGATATGTGCCGGCTGAAGGAATCGGTGCGGTCTTATTAAAACCTTTACGCCAGGCGGTGGAAGACGGAGACCGAATTTACGCTGTGATTAAAGGAAGTGCTGTTAACCACGTGGGAACAGTAAGCGGGATTTCTGTGCCAAGTCCTGTTTCGCAGGCTGATCTCATTGAGACATGCCTGGACAAAACAGGGATTGACCCGCGGACCGTCAGTTATGTGGAAGCACACGGAACCGGCACGTCCCTAGGAGACCCCATCGAGGTACAGGGTCTGGTGAAAGCCTTCCGGCAATATACACAAGATCAGCAGTTTTGTTCAATCGGTTCAGTGAAATCGAATATCGGGCATGCGGAATCTGCCGCAGGTATCAGCGGATTGAGCAAGGTTGCCCTGCAGCTTCATCATCAGACGCTTGTGCCTTCTCTACATTCAGAGGAACTGAATCCGTATGTAGATTTCAGGAAATCGCCATTTTATGTGCAGCATGAAACAGAAACATGGAAACAGCCTGTTATCAAGGAGAATGGCGAGGAAATCAGCTGCCCGCGCCGGGCGGGGATCAGCTCGTTTGGAGCAACAGGCTCAAATGCGCATATTATCTTGGAAGAATATATTCCTGAAATAGCGGAGCAACACATTTCTTTGCCTGACGTCAAGCCTGTGATCATTCCGCTGTCTGCCCGCAATAAGGAACGGCTTCATGAGTATGCGGAACGGCTGTTGGACTTCCTTCATGATGGCATTCATATTTCAGATTTGGCCTACACACTGCAGGTGGGCCGCGAACCGATGGAAGAACGGGTTGCTTTTGTAGCAAGCGGCATTCCGGAGTTAATTCGACAATTGGAAGCCTTCTCTCAAGGGAAAGAATCGATCCGCAATTGTTGGAACGGCCGCATGAACAGAGGGAACGGCGATCATTCGGACTCTCCCGCAATGGTACATAAATGGTTGGAAGAAGGCAGTTTCGAGATCATCGCCAAACGGTGGGCTGATGGAGTTACTGTTGATTGGAAGCTCTTGTACGGAGAAAACAAACCAAAACGCATCAGCTTACCGACATATCCTTTCGAAAAGGTTCGCTACTGGGTGCCGGAAGCAGAAATCGGAACTGATATGGCGGCAACGAATTCGATAGAAGATCATGTCATTCACCCTCTGCTGCATCAAAACGTATCCGATATGTCGGGCGTGCGTTTTCGGTCGGAGTTTACGGGGAGTGAATTTTTCCTTAAAGATCATGTCATTAAAGGCCAGCGTATTTTGCCCGGAGCCGCTTTTTTAGAAATGGTTCGGGCGGCAGTGGAACAAGCGGTCAGGGAGCAATCGCAAGCCAGCATCCGGCTTCAAAATATTGTCTGGATACGCCCTTTTGCTGTAACAGATCTGCAATCGGACATACACATTCGCCTATATCCGGAAGACAATGGAGAAATCGCGTATGAACTGTATAAGGAGCCTGATAGTTTAGAAAAGGAGCCTATCATTTACGGACAAGGAAGCGCAATGCTTTATCAGGCTGAAGAACTTCCTGTATTGGACATTCAACAGTTGAAAAACAATTGCAGCCAGCGTATTCTTTCACCCGATGAATGCTACGAAGCTTATAAAAATATGGGGATTGAGTACGGTGCCGGCCACAGGGCGATTGACAAGATCTACGCAGGGGAAAACGAAGTTCTCGCTAAACTGTCCATGCCGTCTGCCGTTTCATTTACACAAGACCGTTATATTCTGCATCCAAGCATGCTGGATTCGGCATTCCAGGCATCTATAGGCTTGAAGCTCGGGAACAGAGATTCAAGCCCGACAGAAAGCAAAGCAATGCTGCCTTTCGCATTGCAGGATATTCAAATATTCAAAGGCTGCGTGTCCGCGATGTGGGTGCACGTTAGATACAGCCAGGGAAGTACGGCGCAGGACCGTGTCCAGAAGCTTGACATTGATTTGTGTAATGAAGAGGGACTGGTATGCGTGAGAATGAAAGGCTATTCTTCCAGAGTTTTAGAAAACGAAACAGATGGGGCAGACGCCGCGCCGGCAATCGGAACGCTATTGTTTGAGCATGTCTGGGAAGAAAAAGCCATTTCAGAAAAGGATAGATCAATTGAATATAAAGAACATAAAGTGATTGTTTGTGATATAGAAGAAAAACTAAGCGAAAGAATTCAAGCACAACTTGACTGTGTGATACTGCATTCTAATCGTCAAGCGATACATGAACGGTTTGAAACGTATGCCGTACAGGCATTTGAAGAAATACAACAGACGCTAAACGCAAAATCCGGCGGAAAGATGTTAATCCAGATCGCTGTCCCTGCACAGAGCAACCCGCAGCTTCTCAGCGGCCTGACAGGACTGCTTAAAACGGCACAGCTGGAGAATCCAAAACTGACAGGCCAGCTGATTGAAATCGATTCGGGTATGAATGCAGACGATATGGCCGGAACAATAAAAGAAAACAGGCTATGCCCGAGTGACAAACACATCCGTTATTGGAACGAAAAACGTTATGTCGGCGAATGGAGAGAAACAGACGCAGAACAACTGGGCGTAAAAGTGCCGTGGAGAGATCAAGGGGTTTATCTTATCACAGGCGGAGCTGGCGGTCTTGGTTTGATATTTGCCAACGAAATTGCACATCAAACAAAAGAGGCTGTATTGATTCTTACAGGCCGATCTCCATTAGATGACAAGAAGATGTCCCAGCTTCAAGAATTACAACATTCGGGAGCGCGCGTGGTCTATAAGCAAGCCGATATCACAGAAAAAGAAGCTGTACATGCCTTAACCGAAGAGATTCAAAAGGAGTATGGCAGTCTCAACGGGATCATTCATAGCGCAGGCATCATAAGAGACAATTTCATCATTAAGAAAAAGAAAGAAGAAATCCAAGAAGTGCTGGCTCCAAAGGTAACAGGTCTGGTCAACCTTGACGAGGCAACGAAAGATATACCGCTCGACTTCTTCATTCTGTTTTCTTCAGGAGCCGGAACAGTGGGAAGCGCAGGACAGGCGGATTATGCAATGGCGAATGCATTTATGAATACATTCAGCGAATACCGGAATAGCCAAGCGGCGTTACACAATCGTCATGGAAAAACACTCTCCATAAGCTGGCCGTTGTGGAAAGACGGGGGCATGCATGTTGATGCTGAAACTGAACGGATGCTGACACGGGATACCGGCATGGTAGCCATGGAAACAGAAAGCGGCATTCAGGCATTATATCGCGGATGGGCTTCAGGAAAAGCGCAGCTGATGGTTGCACAAGGTGTAGTGAAGAAAATCCATTCGTTTTTACAGCAAACGGCAAACAATCCTGCTCAAAATACAAGCGGCAGCGGCGGGCGACCGTATGCAAAGAACGAAAATGCCGTGCTGAAAGTCCAAGAGGAGTTGCTGAGAGAAAAAGGGGAGAATTATTTCAAAAAAGTGCTTTCTGCTGTTATCAAACTCCCGGTAAACCGTATAGATGCCGCGGCTCCTATGGAAGATTACGGAATAGATTCTATTATGATCATGCACTTGACGGGTCAGTTAGAAAAGGTATTCGGTTCATTGTCCAAAACATTGTTCTTTGAATATCAGAACATTACATCCTTAACAGAATATTTTATTGAATCACACAAGAAAACGATGTTAGACATTTTGGGAATTGAAACAGAAGAAGCGCCTCCTTCTGAAAAGGTTGACATCTCAGATTCAGAGGCCAAGCATGTAAAACCGGTCTCTTATAGCCGAAAAAAAACCGGGTTTGCGTCTGTACGAATGAAAGTGCAAGAGCAGCTAAGTAAAAATGATAGTGAAGATATTGCGATTATCGGTATTTCCGGACGCTATCCTCAAGCGGACAACATCCACGAACTTTGGAAAAACTTGAAGGAGGGCCATGACTGCATTACTGAGGTTCCGGAAGACCGCTGGGATCACAGCCTTTATTATGATAAAGATAAGGACAAAGCGGGAAAAACCTACAGCAAATGGGGAGGCTTCATCAATGATGTAGATAAGTTTGATCCGCAATTTTTCCACATCTCTCCTCGTGAAGCAAAAATGATGGACCCGCAGGAACGTTTATTTTTACAGTGTGTTTATGAAACGATGGAAGATGCGGGATATACAAGAGAGCATCTTGGCCGTAAAAAAGATGCTGAACTGGGCGGGAATGTCGGAGTTTATGTTGGGTCCATGTACGAAGAATACCAATTATACGGAGCGCAAGAACAGGTGCGGGGCAGACCGCTGGCTCTGACTGGAAACCCATCCTCCATAGCGAACCGGGTATCCTATTTCTTCGATTTCCATGGACCGAGCATCGCGTTGGATACAATGTGCTCTTCTTCATTAACTGCGATTCATCTGGCTTGCCAAAGTTTACAGCGCGGAGAATGTGAGGCAGCATTTGCGGGCGGGGTGAATGTTTCAATCCATCCAAATAAATATTTGATGCTGGGACAGAACAAATTTATGTCAAGCAAAGGCCGATGTGAAAGCTTTGGACAGGGAGGCGATGGCTATGTGCCGGGTGAAGGTGTCGGAGCCGCGCTTCTAAAGCCATTGTCTAAAGCTATTAAAGATGGTGACCACATCTATGGAATCATTAAGGGAACAGCCATTAATCACGGAGGAAAAACAAACGGGTACTCAGTCCCTAATCCGAATGCTCAGGCAGCTGTCATTAAAAAGGCGCTTACGGAAGCGAAAGTTGATCTGCGGGCAATCAGCTATATCGAAGCGCACGGCACCGGGACATCCCTCGGAGATCCGATTGAAATAACCGGACTGGAAAAAGTGTTTAGAGAACAAACAGAAGACAAACAGTTTTGCGCCATCGGATCAGCCAAATCCAATATCGGCCATTGTGAGAGTGCGGCAGGTATCGCCGGGCTGACAAAGGTATTGCTGCAAATGAAGCACAGGCAGCTGGCACCTTCACTGCACTCAAAAGTACTGAATCCGAATATCGATTTTCTCAATTCTCCATTCAAAGTGCAGCAAGAGCTTGAAGAGTGGAAGCAGCCGGTCATTCAAGTGAACGGACAACAAATTGAATATCCAAGAATCGCAGGCATCTCTTCGTTTGGCGCTGGAGGAGTAAATGCTCATGTGCTGATAGAAGAGTATATTCCGAAACCTGAGCCGACGATGTCAGCTCCTTCTGAGAATCAACAGCCGGCCATCATCGTACTGTCAGCAAAGAATGAAGAGAGGCTTCAAAAGCGTGCTGAAAGTCTGCTGGGTGCCATTCGTGACAAAAGGTATTCTGAAAAGGATTTGATCCGTATGGCATACACGCTTCAAGTCGGACGTGAAGCAATGGATGAACGTTTGGCGCTTGTGGCTGAAAATATGCAAGAACTCGAAGAAAAGCTGAATGAATTTATTGCCGGGAAGGAAAATACCGAACATCTATACCGCGGACAAGTCAAACGCAACAAAGAAACCATGGCCGTGTTTGCGGCTGATGAAGACATGGCAAAGACAATCGAAGCTTGGATACGCAAAGGAAAATATACGAAGTTTTTAGACCTTTGGGTAAAAGGTTTGAACATCGATTGGAACATGCTTTATCAAGATGCTAAACCGCAGCGCATCAGCTTGCCAGCTTATCCTTTTGCAAGAGACCGCTATTGGATAGAAGAAAATGAGCGGAAGACCGACGAAAAAAAATCAGTCAATCCGGTTGAACAGATCAAACCAATCAAACCAATCAAACCATTTGAACCGGTCAAACCTGTCGTTACAGCACAGACTGTCAGTCAAGAGCCATTGACTACTCGCAAAGTCAGCGGCAAGCCTGCCAATATCTCTTTGCAGCCCTTGGCAGCTCAGGAGATAACACCAAGTAATGGAACTGAAGACTTGCAAAATGTCGCTTCGGAGCCGCCGCAGACCCCTTCTGCCGAAGTGCTGTGTGATGAATTGACAGCAAGCTTAGCAGAAGTGTTATACATGGACCAGCATGAAGTCGATCCTGATGAAACATTCATTGATATCGGAATGGACTCTATTACAGGACTTGAATGGATTAAAGCGATTAACAAGCAATATGGTACGTCACTCGTTGTTACAAAGGTGTATGATTATCCGACGATCCGTGATTTTGCGGCATTTTTAAAAAGTGAATTAAGTAAACAAGCTGAAGGTGAAAAAACGGCAGGAGTTTTCGCGGTGAAAGCGCCGGATACACATATGCCGATAAAACATGCAGAAACAGTGTCAGCTAAACCGGGCAATATTTCTTTACAGCCTTTAAGCAATCAGAAGGCCGATCATAAAGAACCTATAGAAGACATTCAGTATGCAGCCGCGGAGATATCGGCGACAAGCCAGTATCTTGAATCAGTTGAAACGCTCCATGAAGAATTGAAGCAAAGTATAGCCGATGTTCTTTACATGGCTCAGCACGAGGTGGATATCGACGACACATTCATTGATATCGGAATGGACTCTATTACAGGGCTTGAATGGGTAAAGGCGGTTAATAAGCAGTACAATACGTCATTGACCGTAACCAAAGTTTATGATTATCCGACGATTCGTGATTTTGCGGGATTTCTAAAAACTGAGCTGGTCAAACGAGGCAAAGGAAAAAAGGAAGTCAAGACAAAGAATCTCAATTCGCCTTCAGAAGTGTCTATTAAGCCTATAGCATCACTTGAGGCGAAGCCGGCAGACATACCGATTCAGCCTGTTCAATTAACGCCGGTAAAGGAACCCGAAAAGAAAACTGCCCGATTTGAACAAGATTACCCAGCCGATGCGATAGCCATTGTCGGGATGTCAGGAAGATACCCCGGCGCAAGTGACGTAAGCACGTATTGGGATAACTTGGTCCATGCCAGAAATTCAATCAAGGACATTCCGAAGTCTCGGTGGGATGTGAACCAATATTATGACCCGGCTCTGAATCAAAAAGGGAAAATATACTGTAAATCACTAGGAATGTTAGATGATATCGAGCATTTTGACCCGTTATTTTTTAATATACCTCCGTCCGAGGCTGAACTGATGGATCCGCAGCATCGAATATTTTTACAGGAAGGCTATAAAGCATTTGAGGATGCCGGATATAACGCCCAAACATTAAATGATAAAAAGTGCGGAGTCTATCTGGGTATCATGAGCAATGAATACGGGATGATGCTGAATAAGCATCAGGCAAGAGCAAGCGCCACGGGGAACAGTTTTGCCATAGCGGCAGCGCGTATTCCGTATTATCTCAATTTAAAAGGCCCTGCCATTCCTATCGATACGGCTTGTTCTTCCTCATTAGTCGGGACCCATTTGGCCCGCCAAGCTCTATTAAATAAAGAAATTGATATGGCGTTGGTTGGCGGCGTGAGCTTATACCTCACTCCGGAATCATACATCAGCATGTGTGAAGCCGGGATGTTATCGCCGGATGGACAATGCAAAGCGTTTGATAATAGTGCAAATGGTTTCGTACCCGGCGAAGGTGCAGGAGCGTTAGTCCTAAAGCGACTCAAAGACGCAGAGGCAGCTAATGATCATATATATGGAGTCATTATCGGTTCCGGAATTAATCAGGACGGAAAAACGAACGGAATTACAGCGCCGAGTGCAAAAAGCCAAATGGACTTAGAACGTGACATATATGAAAAATATGATATACATCCTGAGAGCATCAGTTATGTAGAAATGCACGGCACGGGAACAAAACAAGGGGATCCGATTGAATTAGAAGCCCTATCGACCGTATTTAAAGAGAAAACAGACCGAAAGAAATATTGTGCGATCGGTTCAGTGAAAAGCAACATTGGTCATACATCGGCGGCGGCAGGGGTAGCAAGCGTCCAAAAAGTGTTAATGTGCATGAAACACGAAACACTGGTGCCTACTTTACATTTCACAACGCCTAATGAGCATTTTCAATTTGAGGATTCGCCTTTATATGTAAATACCGAGCTTAAGCATTGGGAAACGAGTAAAGGACAGCCGCGGCGGGCCTGTGTGAGTTCCTTTGGATACAGCGGGACGAACGCCCACCTTGTGATTGAAGAATATCAGCCTAAAAGGCGCAATGACAGACCATCAGACCAGGATAGCCAAAAGTTATTTGTGTTATCTGCGAAAAAGACAGAGGAATTAAAGGGTTATGCCCGAATGATGAAAGACTTTGCGGAATCCCATGAAGATATAAATCTGGCTGATATGGCATACACCCTTCAGGTTGGCCGGGAGCCGATGGATTATCGGATGGCGTTTTTGGCAGATTCAAGAGAATCGCTTGTCAAAACATTAGAGGATTATATCGCCGATGTTCAGCATGCTGGGATTTATTCTGCTCATGTGAAAACGAAAAAAAGTGACATTAAAGCTTTTGAAACAGATGGTGATGCCAAAACATTGCTGCAAACATGGATAGAGAAGAGAAAGATTAAAGAAATAGCAGATTTATGGGTGAAAGGGCTTCGTGTAGATTGGAACGAGCTTTATGAAGATCAAAAACCTTATCGAATCAGTCTCCCCGCTTATCCATTTGCAAAAGAGTATTATTGGCTGCCCAAAGAAACAGCTGCAGCAAGCAGCAGTTCTGCAAGTCCTGAAACTGGGGGACAGCGTTGCTTTTTACAAAAACAATGGGAGCTTTGCCCGATTGCTGCAAAGGAAAAAGGTAACCGGACGGTGGCCATATTGGCCAGTCCGAAGACAATGACGTTGGCTGAAGAGCTTTCTAAGTATTTCTCAAAATATCATATTTTTGATATTGAAGGACACACCGATTTCTCAGATGCGGACTGGGAGAGTTTCGATGGCGCAGTGGATTTGGCCGGGTGTGAAATGAGCGATAACCAATCCATGAAATGGATCAGCCCGCTGCAAAAGCTGATTGAGCATGGACGTAAACACAAACAAGGTTTAACCGTCATGTGTGTGACAAAAGGGCTGGAATCTTTTCAAAATAGAAATGTCAATTTATCAGGTGCCTCTCGAAGCGGTTTATATCGTATGCTTCAAAGCGAATACAGTTATCTCAAATCAAGACACATGGATGCAGATGAAGCGGCAAAAGAGACAGAGTTGGCGAGGCTGATCGAAGATGAGTTTAGTGCTGACAGTACAGAGACCGAAGTTTGTTATCGGGATGGACAGCGCTATCGAGCATTTTTGGAAGAAAGATCTGCCCATGAGGATAGCGAGCATCAAGCAATATCGTTTCCGACAGACAAGGTGCTGCTGATTACAGGCGGGACAAGAGGTCTCGGATTACTATGCGCTCGGCATTTTGTGCAAACATACGGGGTTGAACGATTAGTGCTGACTGGCCGTGAGCCGTTGCCACCTCGTGCACAGTGGGAATCATTCAGTCGGCAAAACACGCCGCTTGCACAAAAAATTCAAGCGGTCCAAGAGTTGGAAGCTTTGGGCGCACACGTGCAAGTGCTGTCTCTTTCCCTGTCCGATCCGCATGCTGTGAAAGAGAGCCTTGAAGCAATCCAGCACACCATGGGGGGAATTGGCGGAGTCATTCATTGTGCCGGGATGGTGAATACGAAAAATCCGGCATTTATAAGAAAGTCCACAGAAGACATTCAACAGGTGTTGGAGCCTAAAGTCGAAGGCCTTCAAACATTATTTGACATTCTTAAAGAAGAGCCGCTGCAATTTTTCGTTCTGTTTTCATCAGTATCAGGGATTATTCCGGTTCTTGCATCAGGCCAAGCGGATTATGCCATGGCGAATGCTTACATGGACTATTTTGCAGAGGCACATTCTGATAATTGTCCGATTGTCAGCATCCAGTGGCCCAACTGGAAGGAAACCGGTTTAGGTGAGGTTCGAAGCAAAGCTTTGGAACAGACCGGGCTGTTAAGCTTGAAAAATGAAGAAGGATTGCACCTATTAGATCAGATTCTGTCTGAAAAACGACATGCCGTGATCCTGCCGGCAGTGCCCGATCTAGATGTATGGCAGCCGCATCAGCTGATGCAGCAGTCGATTCAGCGAGATCCTGTGATAAGTACGCCGTTTCCAAGTTCTGAGGCAAGCGGCGATCAAGCCGTTCAAAACCTGCTGCATGAAACGACAGCCTGGCTTGTAAAGATTTTTTCTGATGAGTTAAAGATAGACCCCAAGGATTTTGAAACCGATGAACCATTTCAAGAGTATGGCGTGGATTCGATCATTTTGGCTCAGTTATTACAGCAGATCAATCAGAAGATAGAAGGGGACATTGATCCGTCCATTTTATTTGAATATTCAACGATCGAGTCTTTTGCAAAGTGGCTGGTGTCTGCTTATGAATCTTCCCTATCAAATGCAGTATGCTGCTCCACCTCAAAAGAGCATGAGTCTGCTATATCTCCGCCTTCACTGAATGCGGTATCTCTTGGCGAAGCGGAACCGCAAAAGAGCCGTGAGATGAAACTGGTGAATCATACAGAAGACATCGCGATTATCGGTCTTACTTGCCGGTTTCCCGGAGCTGACACTCTTGAGTCATATTGGGATTTAATAGCTGAAGGGCGATCAGCCATCAGACCTGTTCCGCCTGAACGCTGGGGTTATTCCAGTCCATATTATGCCGGCGTAATTGATGACCTGGAGCGATTTGATTCTGAATTCTTCCTTATGTCGGAAGACGATGTCAGGGCAATGGATCCTCAGGCATTAGCTGTATTGGAAGAAAGCTTGAAATTGTGGTATCACGCCGGGTATACACAAAAGGAAATTAAAGGAATGCAGGCAGGTGTTTATATAGGAGGGCGCAGTCAGCACAAGCCTGATCCATCCAGTCTTTCAAAAGCACGAAATCCGATTGTAGCCGGAGGGCAAAACTATTTAGCGGCTAATATTTCTCAATTTTTCGATTTGCGCGGTCCGAGTATCGTGATGGACACAGCTTGTTCCTCTGCTTTGGTCGGTTTAAATATGGCCATTCAAGCTTTACGGAGCGGTGATATTGACGCTGCAGTAGTCGGCGGTGTCAGTTTGCTTGAAACAGATGCTGCGCATCACATGTTCCAAGAGCGGGGCCTTTTATGTGAAAAGCCGTCTTTCCATGTATTTGACAAGCGTGCAGACGGTGTGGTGTTGGGAGAAGGCGTAGGCATGGTGTTAGTCAAAACGGTGAGGCAAGCGCTCAAAGACGGAGATTCTATCTACGCCGTCATTAAGGCCGCTGCTGTTAATAATGACGGAAGGACAGCGGGACCCTCTACTCCGAATCTGCAGGCACAGAAGGACGTGATGCAGACGGCGCTTGAAAAAAGCGGCAAAAAACCTGAAGACATCAGCTATATCGAAGCGAATGGTTCTGGCTCGGTGGTGACGGATTTACTTGAGCTTAAGGCGGTCCAGTCCGTTTACCGTTCCAGCAGCAGGGCTCCTTTAGGATTAGGATCGGTTAAGCCTAATATCGGACACCCTTTATGTGCAGAAGGAATCGCCAGTCTCATAAAGGTCGCATTGATGCTGCAGCATCGCCAATTGGTCCCGTTTATGTCGGGTGACCAAAAAATGCCGCATTTTGATATAGAAGAAACAGATTTATATTTTTGTAAAACACAAGATGAATGGGCGGCAGAAGTGCCGGTTGCAGCGATTAATTGTTTTGCGGATGGAGGAACGAATGCCCATCTGATTGTAGAAGCTTGGCAGGAATCGGTTCAGCGCCCGATTCGAAGAAAACCTCTGCCGCTTCCGACATTAAATCGGCAGCCCATTTTAAAACAGAAAGCCGCCGCATCAGCTCATACCGTGCAAAAGCAAGAGCTTCCGGCCAAGGGTGCTCCTAAAGAAATGTTTTGGAAAACATTCAAATAAGAGAGGAGTGGGGAAGAAATGATAACTGAACAATTAAGCCTATCGTTACAGCATCCTATTATGCGAAATCACAAGGTATATGGACAAGCGTTATTACCCGGCCTTGCTTATATAGATCTCATTTATCAAGTATTTCAAGAACACGGTTACGATTATCAAGAACTTGAACTTAAACATGTAACCATTTTTTACCCGCTGATCGCGGAAGAGACATATGACATCATTCTTTCTATTCACGTGTCTGAAAGCAACGAAGGAAAATGGGTTATTCAAATTGACGGACAAAAACAGCAAGGAGACTTGTTAACAGACAAAAAACAATATGTAACTGCAGAAATGCATCAAAGAGAATCTGTTGCTTTCAGCGAAACCATTGATATGACTCATTGGGAAAAGACGGCTGACAGAGTTGTAGATTTGTATGATATCTATGACCAGTGCCGCCGCCATGAATTGGTGCATACAGGGATGATGAAGGCAAAAGGACAGATATATGAAGCGGGTGAAGGCGCCCTTATTGATATTTCTGTCGGCCAAGAAGCTCTTGTTCATTCCGAGTCGTTTATGTTCCACCCGACTCTCATTGACGGCAGCGGATTAGGGTCAAGCGTCCTGCTCTCGAATACGAATCAAGACAGACAGACTCTTTATCTGCCTTTGTTTTATGAATCCTTTTCCGCTTCGGAATTATTACAGAAAGAATGTGCGGCTCGCATTCAATCTTCTTCAGTGCGTCAGGAGAAAGAACTTACTTATATGACGATTGAATATTTCAATCAACACGGAAAAAAGGTAGCCGAGCTTAAAAACTTTGCAAGTAAATCTGTGCGTGAAGCGGAGGCCATTCATCCGGAAAGAAAGGAAACGAATAGGTCTCAAGCAATGATGCAGCGGAATGAATCTGTTCAGATGGCAAGTGAAGACAACAGCCGGGAATATGCTGCAATTGAAGAGTTTTTACGTCAGCTTCTGGCTGAACAGCTTGGAAAACCGGCAGAACTGATTGAAACACATGCCGGGTACTATGAGCTTGGTTTGGATTCGCCTTCCTTGCTTGAAACCGTTCAGGCGATTGGTTCCAAGATTGGGGCGGATCTCTCTCCGACCCTGCTGTTTGAATACACAACCATTGCAGAATTATCAGCTTATCTTGCTGAAAACTTTTCATTTGGAGAGGCGGACAACGTTGTCCGCCAGTCTCCTTTACCTATGCCGAAAGATCCGGAGCCAGAATCAGTAAAGACTGATGAAACTGTATCGAAAGCCTGCGGGGATATTGCGATCATTGGGATGGCAGGCCGTTATCCCAAGGCTGAAAATATACAAGCATTTTGGAAGAATCTAAAGGCGGGCATGGATTGCATCACTGAAATTCCGCCATCGCGCTGGGACTGGCAGGAATTCAGCCATTTGAAATCGCCTGCCGGGAAGCCTGTGTCAAAATGGGGCGGATTTATCGAGGATGCAGATTGCTTTGATCCTCAATTCTTCAGAATATCTCCCAGAGAAGCAGAAAACATGGATCCCCAAGAACGTTTGTTTTTAGAGGCTTGCTGGGAAGCGATTGAAGATGCGGGATATACACCAAACACGCTTGCAGCACCGCAAGGCAGACATAAAAGACAGCATGTCGGCGTATTTGCCGGCGTTATGCATAAAGATTACTCCCTGATTGGAGCGGAGGCTTTATCTGAAGACAACCCATTTCCTTTGTCACTGAATTATGCTCAAATCGCTAATCGGGTTTCTTACTACTGTAACTTCCACGGACCGAGTATGGCGGTGGATACTGTATGCTCTTCTTCATTGACCGCCGTTCATTTGGCAATAGAGAGCATCCGAAATGGAGAATGCGAGGCGGCACTTGCGGGCGGAGTTAATTTGTCGCTGCATCCGGCTAAATATATAAGCTATGGCAGTGTGGGAATGCATTCCAGCGACGGATATTGCCATACGTTCGGTCTGGATGGGGACGGCTATGTATCGGGAGAAGGCGTAGGAACGGTTCTGCTGAAGCCTCTGAAAAAAGCAGAACAGGATGGGGACCGGATCTATGCCGTCATTAAAGGAAGTGCCATTAATCATGTAGGAAAGGTAAGCGGAATTACGGTTCCGAGTCCTGTGGCGCAAGCTGACGTCATCGAAGCCTGTTTAGAGAAAACAGGGATCAATCCTAGGACCGTCAGCTATGTAGAAGCCCATGGTACAGGCACCTCCTTAGGAGATCCGATTGAAATTCAAGGGTTGGTGAAAGCTTTCAGCCGGGATACGCAGGATAAGCAGTTCTGTTCCATCGGTTCCGTGAAATCAAATATTGGGCATGCGGAGTCTGCAGCCGGAATCAGCGGCTTGTGCAAGGTCGCGCTTCAGCTACACTATAAAACGCTGGTGCCGTCTTTGCATTCACAAGAGCTGAATCCGTATCTTAAACTGGATCAATCTCCTTTTTATGTCCAGCATGAAACAAAGGAATGGGAGCAGCCGACATTGACAGAAAACGGGGCTAGCACCACCTATCCCCGCCGTGCCGGATTAAGTTCATTCGGAGCTTCGGGGTCAAATGCGCACCTAATTCTGGAAGAATACATCCCGGCAGCTTCTGTATCTCCTGCAGCGGAAGCCGCACCGGCTATCATTCCGCTGTCTGCCAGAAACAAAGACAGGCTGCAAGCCTATGTGAAGAAACTGCTCGATTATCTTCATGAGGACATCAATCTTTCTGAGCTTGCTTTTACATTACAGTCAGGACGCGTAGCAATGGAAGAGCGGGCAGCTTTTCTGGTGACAGACATAAAGGATTTAATCGTTAAATTAAAAGCATTTGCGGCAGGCAATGAGAGAATCAATGATTGCTGGACCGGACAGGTCAAAGATGTGAATGAGCTTTTTATGTCCAGCGTGAATCAAGCCACAATGGAATTGGTGCAGAAGCCGATTACTGAAGCTGGTTTGAAAAAATTGGCGGAAGCATGGGTTCAAGGAAAGCCGGTGAATTGGGAAGAATTGTACGGGAATAAGAAGCCGCTGAAAATCAGTGTTCCGACCTATCCGTTTGCAAAAGAACGTTATTGGATACCGGCACCTGAAACGAAAAACAGCAGCACCGATGCCCAATTACATCCGCTGCTGCACCGAAACACATCAGACTTCGCTGAGCAGCGTTTTAGTTCTACCTTTACAGGCGAAGAGTTTTTTCTCTCAGATCATGTAGTTAATGGTCAGAAAATTTTGCCGGGCGTAGCGTATTTGGAAATGGCTCGTGAAGCAGCGGAAAAAGCAGCGGGTGTTCTGGAAGATGAACAAAGAGTGGTGTCACTCAAAGATATCGTGTGGATACGGCCTATCGTGATTGAGAGCGAACCGAAAGAGATACATATTGGCCTTTATCCGGAAGATAGCGGAGAGATTACCTATGAGATTTATAGTGAATCGGAAGATATGGATGAAAATCCGATCATACACAGTCAGGGCAGTGCAAGGATAGGCGACGTAACGGACATCCCGGCCTTAGACATTAAAACATTGCAGGCGCAATGCAGCCTGGAGACCGTAGCGTCAGAGCAATGCTATGAGGCGTTCCGGAAGATAGGGCTTGACTATGGCGAAGGCTATCAAGGAATTGAAAAGGTGTTTGTGGGACAAGACCAATTGCTTGCAAAAATCTCCTTACCCGCTTTCTTGAAAGGCGGCCAGCAGCAATTCTTGCTTCACCCTAGTGTAATGGATTCCGCTTTTCATGCTTCGATCGGTTTAATTGTAAGTTCAGTCAACGCAGATACTCAAACACACAAACTGTCGCTGCCGTTTGCAATGCACGAACTTGACATCCTTGGCCCTTGCCCTTCTGACATATGGTCCTTTATTCGGTACAGTCAGGACAGCAAAGCGGATGACAAAGTGAGGAAGTATGATATTGATTTATGCGATGAGAACGGCAACATTTGTGTGCGGATGAAAGGGGCTTCCATCAGAGCATTGGAAGGAGAACATTCATCTGCATCGAAAACGAATGTGGCAGAAAATGCGGCGCATCCGCCAGTCGGGCATACGATGATGATTCCCGCCTGGGAACCTATTTCTGCAGATGCAGAGGATGATGTTCCAGATTTTGAAGAGCGGGCAGTTTTAATTGGAGGGTCTGAGGATGACCGGAGATTAATTAAACAGCATGATTCGAAGATTACAGTTTTAGATATTCATTCAACAGATGACATCTCAGCGATATCGAACAAGCTTCAAGCTTGCGGCAGCATTGATCACGTGATATGGATCGCACCGTCCCGCCTGCTGAACATAATGTCAGAGGATCTGTTTATTGAAGATCAGGAAAAAAACGTTCTTCACGTTTTTAAGATTGTCAAAGCACTTCTTCAATCAGGATACGGCGACAAAGCTGTAACATGGAGCCTTGTCACTGTCCAAGCACAGCCGGTTGTTCAACATGAATCAATAAATCCTTCTCATGCCAGTATTCACGGGCTTGCCGGCACAATGGCCAAGGAATATCCGAACTGGAAAATCCGGCTTCTTGATCTTGAGGAAGACAGCGCTTGGCCAATCAAGCAGATGTTTACACTTCCAGCTGACCGTCAGGGGCATGCTTGGGCTTATCGAAATCAGCAATGGCATCAGCAGGAATTGATCCCGTTTCAACACTCTCCGTCAAACAACACTCTGTATAAAACAGGGGGAGTGTATGTGGTTATCGGCGGTGCGGGATACATTGGTGAAGCGTGGAGTGAATATATGATCCGCAGCTATCAGGCGAAGATTATTTGGATTGGCCGCAGTCAATTAAATGACGCCATCCAGGCTAAATTAGACCGTCTTGCAAACGTCGGACCTATGCCTCACTACATTGCTGCCGATGCAGCTGATGTAAACTCCTTGCAGCAAGCTTATGAAAAAGTGAAAGAGCGTTATGCCCGCATTCACGGCGTCATTCATTCAGCGATGAACTTATCTGAGCAAAGTCTGGAAAATATGAGACTTGATGAATTCAGATCGGGGCTGGCGGCCAAGGTAGATGTGAGTGTGTGTATGGCTCAAGTATTTGAGCGGGAAGATTTGGACTTTGTCCTATTTTTCTCTTCGCTTGTGGCCTATATCAAAAATGTGAAGCAAAGCCATTATGCTTCCGGCTGCGCTTTTGCCGATGCTTTTGCTTACCGGCTTTCTCAAAACTGGACGTGTCCGGTAAAAGTAATGAATTGGGGATATTGGGGAAATAGTGAAGCGGCTGGTGATGAGAATTTTGTCCAGCTCATGGATCAAATAGGCCTAGGCTTGATTGAACCGGAGGCAGGAATGAACGCATTACAAGCACTGCTTTCGGGGCCTGTCAGCCAAGCGGCTTTCATTCATACAACCAAACCGGTTGCTGTAGAAGGCATGAATCAGGAGGAAGCCATAACCGTTTACCCGCACCAGCATCAGGTTGACGTCAAAAGCTTGAGAAGGCGTTTGTCAGAAAAAGGGTCAAATGTAGAGCCAGAGCATATAAAAGGAGTAAAACATAAGGAACTGGATGATTTCCTTTACAGGCTTCTTTTAGGTCAATTGCAAAAGGCCGGATTGTTTAAAGGTGACAGATTATCTGCGGAACAACTTAAACGAAACAATAAAACCCGTGATTTTTATGAAAAATGGCTTCAGCAAACTATAGCATTCCTTCTGGAGCATCACGACCTTAAACAAGATGGAGATTCATTTGTGTCCAAAGCCAGAGCAAATCGAAATATAGATGAGCTTTGGAAAGAATGGGATGAGAAAAAGGCAGAGTGGCTGAAAGACAGCAATACGAAAGCAATGGTTGTTTTGGCAGAGTCCATGCTTAAAGCATTGCCGGATATTCTGAGCGGAAAAGTGCCAGCGACGGATATTATGTTCCCTCATTCCTCTATGGAATTGGTGGAAGGAATCTATAAACACAATCAAGTTGCAGACTACTTCAACCAAGTGCTTTCTGATACATTAATTGCTTACTTAGAAGAGCGGCTGAAAGAAGACCCGCAAGCATCCATTCGGATCTTGGAAATAGGCGCGGGCACCGGCGGTACAAGTGCCGGCATTTTTCAAAAGCTGAAAAGCTATCAACAAAACATTGAAGAATATTGCTATACAGATCTATCCAAAGCATTTTTGATGCATGCGGAAAAAGAGTATGGTCCAGAAAATCCTTATCTGACCTACAAAATCTTTAATGTGGAAGCACCAATTGTAAATCAGGAAATTGATGCAGGCGGCTATGACATTGTGATTGCGGCTAATGTCCTGCACGCGACGAAAAATATCCGCCAAACCTTGCGTCATGCGAAAGCGGTTCTAAAACATAACGGATTACTCTTATTAAATGAAATGGCCGGCAACAGCCTGTTCCCTCATATTACATTCGGGCTTTTGGAAGGCTGGTGGCTATATGAAGACCCTGAGCTTCGTATACCTGGCTGTCCCGGTTTATATCCTAATGCGTGGGAAAAGGCTTTAGAAAGCGAAGGCTATCAAGCGGTGTTCTTCCCGGCTGAAAAAGCTCATGACTTAAGCCACCAAATCATTGCGGCACAAAGCAGCGGGGTCATTCGCAATGTAACCGCGCCAAAGGAAAACGCGCTTACGGCAGAAAGAGATTTTCGTTCAAGCCCATTACAAGACCAGGCGGCTGAACAAATGAACGTGGCGGAGGAAGCCGGACAAACAAAAAATTCCGCACTCCAAGAGAAAAGCACGGAGTATATGAAAAAATTAATCGGAGAAACGCTGAAAATCCCAGCCGGCAAGATTGACTCGTCTGAACCGCTGGAAAAGTACGGTATCGATTCTATTGTCGTCGTCCAGCTGACCAATACGTTACGTAAGGTATTAGATCATGTCAGCAGCACGTTATTTTTTGAGTACCAAACCATTGATGCATTAGTAGCGCACTTAATCAAAACAAAAAAAGAAGCGCTCATAAAGCTGACGGGGTTAGATCATCAAATGCAGAATGACAAGCGAGTGGCAAAGCCGCTTCAGGATGGGCCATCGCAAGAATCGCCGCAGACCTTCAGAAAATCCAGGCGCTATCGCAAGCTTGGAAGCCAAAAGGAGCAAGAAGAGCCATCCCAAGACATGACCAGCCGAGATGTAGCCATTATCGGCATTTCCGGACGTTACCCTCAGGCGGAAACGGTTGCTGATTTTTGGAACAATCTAAAAGAAGGAAAAAACTGCATTGAAGAAATACCTAAAGACCGCTGGGATTGGAAGAGATATTACGATGAAGAAAAAGGAAAAGAAGGGTCGATTTATACGAAATGGGGCGGCTTCATAAAGGATATGGATAAGTTTGATCCTTTGTTCTTTCAAATTTCTCCATTAGAAGCAGAAAGAATGGACCCTCAAGAGCGATTATTTTTACAAACCGCGTATGCAAGTATTGAAGATGCGGGATACACGCCGGAAACGCTGTGTTCAAGCAGAAAGATCGGCGTATTTGCGGGAGTAATGAACAAAAATTACCCTACTGGCTACGGCTACTGGTCCATTGCAAACAGGGTGTCTTACCTTTTGAATTTCCAAGGGCCGAGCATAGCCGTTGATACGGCCTGTTCTTCTTCCCTGACAGCCATTCATTTAGCGCTTGAAAGCATATACAGCGGGTCAAGTGAATGCGCCATCGCCGGAGGAGTCAATTTGATTGTCGACCCAATCCATTATCAGAACTTATCTGTCATGAATATGCTCTCAACAGGTGATAAATGCAAATCATTCGGGGACGATGCGGATGGATTTGTTGATGGAGAAGGTGTAGGAGCCGTCATCTTAAAGCCTCTAAAAAAAGCGATTGAAGACGGTGACCATATTTACGGTGTCGTTAAGGGCAGCATGGTGAATAGCGGAGGAAAAACCAACGGCTATACTGTGCCAAACCCGAACGCGCAATGCCAGTTAATGAAGGAAGCCTTTCAAAATGCGAATATTTCGGCTCGGACCATCAGTTATCTGGAGGCTCACGGCACGGGCACGGCATTAGGTGATCCCATTGAAATCGCAGGATTAACAAGAGCTTTTGAGGAAGACACAACCGACAGGCAGTTCTGTGCGATCGGTTCTGCCAAATCCAATATCGGACATTGTGAAAGCGCGGCAGGCATCGCAGGGCTGACAAAAATACTGCTTCAGCTTAAATACGGCCAAATCGTGCCTTCATTGCACTCTGAACGGTTAAATCCAAATATTGAATTCGGCCATACTCCTTTTATCGTCCAGCAAGAGCTCGGAGAATGGAAACGACCGATCATTGACGGCCAGGAGTTGCCGAGACGCGCAGGATTAAGCAGTTTTGGTGCGGGAGGGTCAAATGCTCATATTGTCATAGAAGAATATATTCCGAAAACGGAGACGCAAACGCTATACGCTCAACCGCCGGCTTTAATCGTGCTGTCAGCAAAAAATAGCGAACGGCTTCGGGATAGAGCAGAACAGCTGCTGGCGGCCGTCAGTGAAAAGAGATATAGCGAAACAGATCTTGTCAGGGTGGCCTATACCCTTCAAACAGGTCGTGAAGCGATGGAGGAAAGGCTCGGCTTTATAGCAGATTCTATTGAAGACCTTGAGACCAAGCTGCACCATTATATAGAAGGTAAAGAAGAAACAGATACTCTGTACCGGGACCGTACTGATCATAACAAAAGAGCATTGGCTGTCTTTTCAGCTGATGAAGATATGGAAAAGATCATAGATGCCTGGATAAGCAAAGGAAAATATACAAAATTACTGGATCTTTGGGTGAAGGGCTTGTCCTTTGATTGGCACAAGCTTTATGGAACAAAGGCGCCGATCCGGATCAGCCTGCCGACATATCCTTTTGCAAAGGAACGTTACTGGGCCTCAGTGAATGAAGAGAAACCAGCTGTAAGGAGAGCGGCATCCACAGAGGACCATATGGAACAGCAGCAGGAGACGGCAGAAGACTTTCAGCTGATGACGTTTAAAGAGGTTTGGAAAGAGATGCGCGCACCTGAAGCAGCCCGTAAGAATATAAAAACGTTGGTTTGTTTTCTCTCTGACGAAAAACAACAAGCATTTGTTTCAGCTGTGCAAACCTTTGATAAAGAGACGCAGATCATTTTTATTTCACAAGGTGCGGCATTTGAAAAACAATCTCAATATCACTACCGTATTTTACGACATGAGCCAGGCACATATAAGGAAGCCTTCCGGCGCATTCAAGAAGAACACGGTGAATTCGATGCGATTCTCTATTTATGGGCGTTAGAGGATAAAAGTTGTATTCAAGATTACTCATGCATTGTATATCTGTTACAAGCCATGACGTCTGCAAAGATTCAGCCTTTCCGGCTGTTATTGGCGGGAGGTTTTGAAAATGGCCTGGACCGCTGCTATGTAGAATCATGGATCGGTTTTGAACGTTCGCTCGGACTGGTCCTTCCGAATACAAAAGTCACAGGTGTTTTTCAAACAACTGACAGCAAGAATCGGAGATCAATGGAGGATTGGGCGCGTAAGATCTGGACGGAATTACAGGCTGCAAGCGAACAAACCGTTCTGTATCAGGAAGAACAACGTTATGTATCTATCATTGAACCGACAGCCATACAAGCAGGAAACAGTTTATTGAAGCATGGAGGGACTTACCTGATTACAGGCGGATTAGGAGGGCTAGGTTATTTATTCGCCAAGCATTTGGCTGCAAAATATGCGGCAAACATCATTCTTACCGGCCGTTCGCCTGTCAATGAGGAAAAACAAAACCAAATACAAAAATTAAAGAATTTGGGAAGCAGCGTCATCTACGCAGAGGCGGATGTTTGTGATCCGATTGCGATGGGAGACTGCGTGAAACGCGGCATCGAACAGTTCGGAGCCATCAATGGCGTCATTCATGCTGCAGGTTTAGAAAGCGAGTCTGCTATTTTTGAAAAAGAGATGGAAAGCTTCCGTCACATTATTGAACCGAAAATCAATGGAACCATAGCGCTTGATGAATGGCTTAAAAAAGAAACGCTTGATTTTATCTGTTATTTTTCATCATCATCCGCTATTTTAGGAGACTTTGGCTTTTGCGATTATGCGATAGGAAATCGATTCCAAATGGCTTACGCACATTACAGAAATGAACAGCACAACCAAGGCAAAACATTTGTCATCAACTGGCCTGTGTGGAAAGACGGAGGTATGGCAATCGGTGATGCCGGGACAACCGATATGTATCTGAAATCAAGCGGCCAGCGTCTATTAGAGGCAGATGAAGGTATCGGCATATTTGAACGAATCTTATCTCAACAAGATACGCAGCATCTCATTATAGCAGGTCAGCCTAGCCGCGCCCGACGCTTTTTGGGACTCAATGAACATATACAGCCTGAACCGGCCCTTTCAACTCATCCCGCAGTAGAAAGACAAGATGAGAACAAGTCATTAAGTGTGGAAAAACGTCTTGAAATGGATTTGAAAGAGCATATCCATACTTTGCTCAAAATCTCAAAGGACAAGTTAGAGATGAATAAAAATTGGGCCGACTTCGGATTCGATTCGATCTATTTGGCCAAATTCTCAAACCTATTGTCCGACCATTACAAAATTGAAGTAACACCGGCTTTATTTTTCGGCTATTCCACTCTAAAAGAACTGATCCGATACTTTTTAACGGATCATAAAGAGATGATTGAAGAATTTTACCGGGAAGACGTTCGGAAACAGCCTGTCTTGCCAAAGTCTCCAGCTGCAGCGGATGATGCGGCAGCAGCTAAAGGAGAGGAATCCCGAAAAAGAAAAAGGGTTCAGCAAAATCATGCAGAGCCGATCGCCATTATCGGAATGAGCGGCAGATTTCCTCAGGCGGATACGGTTAAGGAATTTTGGGACAATCTGAAGAACGGAAAAAATTGCATTTCGGAAATTCCAAAAGAACGATGGGATTGGCGCGTTGGTAACGGAGATTCAGAAAAAGCAGTGCCAAGATGGGGTGCATTTTTGAATGACATAGACCGATTTGATCCGCTGTTTTTTCAAATATCACCTAAAGAAGCGGAAAGCATGGACCCGCGCCAGCGCATTTTCTTAGAGGAAGCATGGCATACATTTGAAGACGCAGGATATATGGGAAAACGGATTAAAGGAAAGTCTTGCGGCGTTTATGTGGGTGTGGAAGAAGGGGAATATGCGCATTTAACCGGTGATACGGATTACATTAATGGCACCCAAAACGCCACATTATCTGCCCGAATCGCATACGCTTTGGATTTGAAAGGCCCTAATATGGCGTTAACAGCGGCGTGTTCCTCAGGGCTCGTTGCCATTCATCAGGCATGTTCGGCATTACGCCAGGGAGACTGTGAAATGGCTTTAGCCGGCGGTGTCAGCCTGAATATGACTCAGATGTCATATGAGGCGCTGACTAGGGCTGAAATGCTTTCTCCAAACGGGCAATGTAAAGTGTTTGATCAGGATGCAAATGGGCTCGTGCCTGGCGAAGCGGCAGCAGCTGTGCTGTTGAAACCATTATCAAAGGCGATTGAAGACAAAGATCACATTTATGGATGTATAAAGGCAAGCGGGATCAATTATGACGGGAAAACAAACGGTATCACAGCTCCTAACCCTTTCAGCCAGACGGAATTGATAGAAAGCATTTATGATAAATTTCAAATCAATCCGTTGGATATCCAATATGTGATGGCGCACAGCACCGGATCAAATGTGGGAGATCCGCTCGAAGTCCAAGCGTTAACGAGGGCATTCAGTAAGTATACGAAACAGAAGCAATTCTGTGCAATCGGCTCTATTAAATCGTTAATCGGACACACATTTGCTGCTTCAGGTGTCGTTAGTTTAATCAGCATGCTGATGGCCATGAAAGACCAAACCATTCCAGCGACATATCATTGTGAAACAAGCAATTCATATATTCAGTTTAATGAAAGTCCCTTTGTGCTCCATAAAGAAAATCAGGCATGGAAAAAGAAAAACGGCATGCCGAGGGTGGGAACGATCAGCACGACGGGTATAAGCGGAACCAATGCACATGCAGTAGTGGAGGAATATGACGTAACGCGTTCACACTCAACTGAGTGCCCGCAAGTCATCGTACTTTCTGCTCGAAACGAGGAACGGCTGCAAGCTGTTGCCCGAAAAATGCTTGAGTATGCCAAGCGTAATGAATTTTCTTTACCTGACTTTGCCTATACGCTGCAGGTCGGAAGAGAAGCAATGGAAGCCCGTTTGGCAATGGTTGTGAACAATAAAGAAGAACTGGTGCGAAAATTGAAGGAATATGACGAAGTGGTGAAGAATGGTGAATCAGTCGAAACTTTTGCATCTCTATTTACGGGGAATGCGGAAGAGAATCAAGAACTCCAAGACGAAACAGTTCTACAAGTTTTCGTCAAAAAAAACAATTTGCAAAAAATCGCACAGTATTGGACCAAAGGAAACGATATGTCATGGGAATTACTCCATAAAGGCAATGAAGTTTGCACTATCCCTTTACCTGGCTATCCATTTGAAAGTGAACGCTATTGGGTGTCAGCAGGCAAAAAGGAACAAAACGGGCCAAAAGCCATAAAGCAGTCTATAGAAGAAAATGAAACGGTTCAAGTCTTAGAAGACCAATCAATCCAGGAAAAAATGCAGGAATGCATTGTGCAATTTTTATCGCGGGAACTCAACCTAACGCGGCATCAAATCAGCTTCAAAAGAAAACTTCTAGATTACGGACTGGATTCCATTCTTGGCCGAAAACTGATGCGTCATATAGAAAAAAATGTTCATATCAGAATCACAGGACGCGACATTCTCGAGTTTCAGACGGTCCAGTCATTAGCAGCTCATTTGGCGTTAAAAGCTGAGGGACAAAATCAGCCTATAAAAGTCCCGTCAGCAAAGAAAACGAGTTCATACACTGATGAGCAAATCATCGGCATGATGAAAGAGGTGGCGCAAGGGAAATTGGATTTTAAGAGTGTGCAAACCATCATAGAAGGGAGTAAATAGCATGAATCATAAAGACATTCTTGATGCCTACAGATCGGGAGAATTAACCATCACTGAGGTAGAAGAACAGCTTCAAGGCATAAAGCGGCAATCGTCTAAAGGTCCGCTTTCAGAAGGTCAAAAAGGGTTATGGATGCTTCAAAAAATGTCTCCTGATATGGGCGCTTATAATATTCCTTTATGCTTTCGTATCAGTAAGAAATTAGATATAGAGAAATTCAAGAAAGCCCTTCTGTTTGTGCAGAAACAATATCCTGTTTTAACCAGTGTGATCAAAGAGGAGAATGGGATTCCTTTTCAAACGGCTGAGCCATCAACCACTCTTCATTTTGAGGAAGCGGATATGTCAGATATGAATTCATCTGACATTCTGCCTTTCATCAGAGAAAAAGCAAAAGAACCTTTTGAGCTGGATAAAGGCCCGTTAATGCGCACTCATCTTTTTCATCTATCAAAGGGTGAATGCATGGCGCTTATTACGATTCACCACGTGATTTTTGACGGTGTTTCGATGTTGACGTTTATTTCAACGCTTTTAGATGCGTATTCAGAATTTATTCAAGGCAGCGAGCCGGCTTTACAGGTTTTATCAGCAAGCTATCATGATTTTGTTAATTGGGAGAAAAACATGCTGGATACAAGAGAAGGGGCAGAGCATCTTGCTTACTGGAAAGAACAGCTTTCCGGGACACTGCCTGTTCTTGAGCTTCCGGCCGACCATCCCCGGTCTTCAGCTCAGAAAGGGAAGGGGCAGGCTTATAAAAGCTTGCTCCCTCATGAACTGGGTAAACAAATCAAATCATTCGCACGTTTCCATCACGTGAATGAATCTGTTGTGTTTCTCGCGCTTTATAAAGTGTTGCTGCATCACTATACGAATCAAAAGGACATCATTGTCGGAATGCCGACGATGGGGCGGCCTGAAGACAGTTTTGAATCTATCATCGGCTATTTTATCAATATGATTGCGGTGCGGAGTAAAGAAGTAGGCACACAGACATTCACAGACTTCATTCGTGACCTGCAGCTCACAGTAGCTGATGGCCTGGACCATGCTGCATATCCGTTTCCCGCGCTGGTAAGAGAATTACGTGTAGACCGCGCGGCAGCGGAGTCTCCTGTTTTTCAAGCGGCCTTTCTCTACCAGAACTTCTTTCAAACAGCAGGTTTAAACAACATGCTGGAACAATATCAAACTCTCGGCATCGAATTTGTTGAAGAGCTTCGCCAAGAGGGGGAGTTTGAACTGGCATTGGAAGTTTACGAACAGGGCGATGAAACAGCGCTTCATCTGCTGTATAATCCTGATTTATTTGAATTATCCTCCATTGAGAGGATGATGGGACACTATATAAAGCTTGCGGAAGAGATCATACACGATCCGTCTGCGTCACTTGAGACGTTCTCTAACCTATTACATCAAGAGCAAACCAATTTGCTGAACCAGTGGAATGCGACAGAGACAGATGATCCAAAAGACAAATGCATCCATGAAATTTTCGAAGAAAAAGCGAAAAAAACCCCTGATGCGATTGCGGTTATTTTTGAAGAAGAAACTCTTACATATCAGGAATTAGATGAAAAAAGCACATCGGTGGCAGTGTACCTTCAAGAACAAGGCGCAGGCCCGGAAAGTGCGGTCGGAATTTGTATGGAACGTTCGTTGGATATGCTCGTCGGAATTTTGGGTATTCTAAAAGCCGGCGGTGCGTATGTGCCGGTAGATCCGAATTTCCCGAAAGAGCGATTAGAGTTCATGCTCAAAGACAGTGAAGTATCAATTGTCCTCACGCAATCAAAAGTATATGACAAAATAGAGCAATTGCATGTGAAAAACGTAAACATCATAACTATTGACTCTGCCTGCGAGAACATTGACCTGACTCAACAAAACAGAATCCTGAAACGGGAGGTACAACCGCATCATCTCGCTTATATCCTTTACACCTCCGGCAGTACGGGGAAACCTAAAGGGGTCATGGTCGAACACAGAAGCATTATGAATACCCTGAATTTTCTTGAAGCTCATTATCCTGTCACCGCTGAAGATGCGTATTTATTGAAAACAAACTATGTTTTTGATGTATCAATATCGGAATTATTCGGGTGGTTTATAGGAAATGGCCGTCTCATTATTCTTCCGCCTGGCGGGGAAAAATCACCCCAGCTATGCATGGACTATATTGAGAAATACCAAGTGACCCACATCAATTTCGCCCCCGCCATGCTGAATGTTTTTTTAGAAATGGCGGCAGATCATAAGGATTTTACGGAAAATGGCCCGATCAAATATATGATGGTTGCGGGAGAGGCATTCCCTAAAGAATTGGTGAAAAAGGCGGTCGCTATTTTTAAAAACAGCAGTATTGAAAACATTTACGGACCTACGGAAGCCTCTATTTACGCTGCGTATTTTGGATGCACGAAAGAGGAGATTTCCAGTCATCATACGCCTATCGGAAAGCCTGTTTCCAATACGCGGATTTATATCGTGGATCAGCACTTACAACCTGTTCCGATCGGAAAGCCCGGTGAGCTCTGTATCGCAGGAGACGGATTGGCAAGAGGATACTACAACCAGCCTGAGCTGACAGCGGAAACATTCATAGACAATCCGTTTGAGCCGGGAACAAAGCTTTACAAAACAGGTGATTCAGCCAGGTGGCTGTCTGACGGCAATATCGAATTTTTAGGCCGCATTGACAGCCAAGTGAAGATCCGCGGCTTCCGCATTGAGTTAGGCGCAATTGAAACGAAACTCAGTGAATATCCGGGAATTCTGGATCAAGCGGTAGTCGTCAATCAACTGGAAGGCCATAAAAGACTCGCAGCCTATTATACCGAGCAAAAGTCGGCTGTTGATCTGAAAGACCTGCGCCGCCATTTGAAATCCAGCCTGCCTGAATATATGATTCCTTCGCACTTTATCCGCCTGGATGAGATGCCGTTAACGGCGAGCGGGAAAGTGAACCGGAAAGATCTGGAGCATCGGAAGATAGTTTTGGAGAGAAAGAAAACAAATCTTCTGCCGTTATCGGAAGTAGAGGATAAAGTGCACCGTATCTGGGAGGACGTTCTTAAGGTCAGCGGGTTCGGAGCAGAAGACGGATTTTTCGATGTGGGAGGCGATTCTCTTCTTGCCGTGACTGCGGCAGAACGGATCAAAAAAGAATTGGATTGCGAGTTTAGTGTAACGGAACTATTTGAGTACTCCAACATCAGAGCGATCAGCCAATACATTATTGAATCCAAAAAGACGGATGCGGTCCATTCTTCAATTGAGAAACAGCAGGAGATGAAGAGGGATGAAAAACAGCCGGAACAGCAAACGCTCCCGCCATATGCTGAAGACAGCGTGGCGATTGTGGGTATTTCATGTCAATTTCCGGGTGCGAAAAACCATCATGATTTTTGGACGAACCTAAAAGAGGGCAAGGAAAGCATTCAGTTCTTCTCAAAAGAGGAGCTGCGCACTTGCGGCGTGCCGGAAGAACTGATTCAACATCCTGACTATGTTCCTGCGCAATCCGCAATAGAAGGAAAAGACTTGTTCGACCCTGGTTTCTTTCAAATGTCTCCTAAAGATGCTGAATTTATGGACCCGCAGCTTCGGCTCTTATTGCAGCATTCTTGGAAAGCGATAGAGGATGCAGGCTATGTGTCTAAAGAGATTCCGGGTACAAGTGTGTATATGTCGGCAAGCAATAACTCGTACAGATCGTTATTGCCAGCGGAGTCAACAGAAGGGCACGAATCTCCTGACGGCTATGTGTCATGGGTGCTGGCCCAAAGCGGAACCATTCCAACGATGATTTCACATAAGCTCGGGTTAAAGGGACCCAGCTACTTTGTCCATGCCAACTGCTCTTCATCGTTAGTAGGGCTGTACCAAGCGTACAAAAGTATAACTTCAGGTGAAGCGAAATATGCTTTAGTCGGAGGAGCGACATTGCACGCGCAGTCAGGCATTGGTTATGTCCATCAAACCGGATTGAACTTTTCAAGTGACGGACATGTAAAGGCGTTTGATGCGTCTGCCGACGGAATGGCCGGAGGCGAAGGAGTGGCGGTCGTCCTGCTTAAAAAAGCCGCGGATGCGGTGAAAGACGGAGACCATATTTATGCCCTCATGAGGGGAATCGGTCTGAATAATGACGGAGCAGATAAAGTCGGTTTTTATGCTCCGAGCGTAAAGGGCCAAACAGAAGTCATTCAGAACGTATTGGATGCAGCAAATATTCATCCCGAAACGGTCAGCTATATTGAAGCACACGGGACAGGAACCAAATTAGGAGACCCGATTGAATTTTCCGCTTTGAATCAGGTTTATAAACAGTACACAGACAAAAAACAATTTTGCGGAATCGGTTCGGTGAAAACCAATATTGGGCATTTGGACACAGCCGCAGGTCTAGCCGGCTGCATCAAGGTCGCCATGAGCCTATACCACAATGAGCTTGCGCCATCCATCAACTACCGCGAGCCGAATCCGAACATCAATTTGGACGACTCTCCCTTTTATGTGGTCAAGGAAGGAAAGCCATTAGAAAAAAAGGAGACGGTACATCGTGCGGCTCTAAGTTCGTTCGGGCTTGGAGGAACTAACGCCCATGCCATTTTCGAACAATATGCCTCTTTCTCAGATGTCAGGGAGGAAAGTAAAGGAAATCCGCCGTACCTCATTCCTGTATCGGCCAAAAACAAAGAGCGCCTGCAAGCATACGCAAGAGAACTGCTGGCATTTATCAATCGGAAAGATCAGGTGCACATTTGTTTAGCAGATGTGGCGTACACATTCCAGATCGGCCGGGAGGCAATGGACAGCAGAGTCGTCTTTATGGCGAGTGATGTTGAAGAATGGAAACTGCAGCTGGAGAACTTTATAGATGGAAAGCCGCTGACAAAAGGCTGTTTTCAAGGAGAGAAGTCACGAATCAAAGATGCTGCGCCATGGCTGGAAGACGATGAAACACAAGAATTGATTTCATCATGGCTTTCCAAAGGCAAGCAGAAAAAGCTGGCCGAGATGTGGGCAAAGGGCCTTCATGTTGAATGGCAGAAGCTTTACCTGCATGCGAAGCCGCAGCGCATGAGTTTACCGACATACCCTTTTGCTGAAGAACGCTATTGGCCTGAAATCAGTGCCGCAGATGATAAACGGTCGGCAGGACCCTCTCTTTTGCATCCATTGGTGCACCATAATACTTCTGTTTTATCAGAGCAGCGGTTCAGTTCCATCTTTACCGGGCAAGAGTATTTTATTGCCGAGCATATCATTAAGGGAATGGCGATCGTACCGGCTGCCGTCACGCTTGAAATGGCCAGAGCCGCTGTCGAACAAGGGCTGGATGATGTAAAAGAACAGCGGACCATCCGTCTTAAAAATGTGGTATGGGTTCGTCCGGTTGTAGCGGGGCATCAGCCGGTCAAAGTCAATATTGGACTCTATGATGAGGATGACGGGCAGATTCTTTATAGAATGTACGGCGAACCGGAAGACGCTGACACAGATCCTGTATTATACAGCCAGGGCATTGCGGAATTATGCCAGACAGATCATGTGACTGCGTTGGATCTTGCCGCTATAAAAAATCAATGTGATCAAGGCAGCATGGATACCGCGTTATTCTATGCGGGAATGATCGGAGCTGATTACGGGCCGGGATACAAAGCTGTAGAGACCGTTTATATGGGAGATGGCCAATTACTCGCCAAGTTATCTCTTCCGGACTCCGTCTCTCATACGCAAGACCAATATGTCCTTCATCCGAGTGTAATAGATGGAGCGTTACAGGCCGCTGAATATTTGCAAAATATCACCAGAGCCGGGCTTTCTGGCAGTGAGGAGGACTTTAAAGCAGCATTGCCTTTTGCGTTAGAGGAACTTGTAGTCATTCATCATTGCGTTCCTGATATGTGGGTTTATGTTCAATTCAATGAGAAAAATAAACCGGGGGACTTGATACAGAAAGTGGATATTCATCTATGTGATGAGCATGGAACAGTTTGCGTACGTATTAAAGGATTTTCGACAAGAGTGATGGATGGGGATGCACCATCTGAAGCCGGTTCAGAAACCTTGATGCTTGAACCTGTTTGGAAAGAGCAAAACGCAGCCGCCGGCGCACAGTCTCATGAATATGCCGAGCATCTTGTGTTCTTCTGCGAATATGACCAAGAAATCCGGGATCGCATTGAAGGGGAAATGGGGCATGTACGTGTTTTCAATTTAGATGGAAGACCTGGTTCACTGGAGGAACGCTTCCATTCTTATACCGAACAAGTTTTTAAGAAGGTACAAGCTATTTTTCACAGTAAACCGCAAGGCAACATTTTGATTCAAATTGTCACCTCCTCAGAAGGCGAACAGCAATTGTTCTCCGGGATGACAGGACTGCTGAAAACAGCCGAGCTGGAACATGCCAAACTGACGGGCCAAATGATTGAAATCAGCGATAAAGAAGGCTGGGAAAGCATTTCTGGCAAACTGAAAGAAAATCAAACAAACCGCGGCGCACATATCAGATACAAAAACGGCAAGCGATATATCGCCGAGTGGAATGAATTCGAACCTGCAAATCATGAAGCCGGACATCCGTGGAAAGACGATGGTGTCTATCTCATCACAGGCGGTGCGGGAGGCCTCGGCCTTATTTTCGCAAGAGAAATTGCTGAAAAGACGCAACATGCGTCATTCATCCTTACAGGCCGTTCACCGCTTGGAGAGAACAAAAAGAGAAAGCTTGAAGAGATTCGCAATATGGGAGCAAACATTTCCTATAAACAAACGGATGTTACCGATAAAATCGGAGTCTATCAATTAATTAACGACATTCAGCGAGAGTACGGCCGTCTTAATGGCATTCTTCATAGTGCTGGAATCATTAAAGACAACTATATGATCAAGAAATCAGCAGAGGAACTGCATGCAGTGCTGTCACCTAAGGTAAAAGGACTTGTTTACTTAGATGAGGCAAGTAAGGATATGGCTTTAGATGTCTTCATTCTCTTTTCATCTCTTTCTGGAAGCATAGGCAGCATCGGGCAGTCCGATTACGCGGCGGCTAATGTATTTATGGATGCGTATGCCGGATATCGCAGGACGCTGGCTGATCTTGGGCAGCGGCACGGAAAGACCATATCTGTGAACTGGCCATTATGGAAAGAGGGCGGCATGAAGGTCGATAGAGAAACAGAAGAAAGACTTGTGCAAATGGCCGGAGTCGTTCCTTTGGAAGCAGAAAAAGGCATAGGGGCGTTATACCAAGCGCTGAATTCCGAGATGAACCGGGTCATGGTCATTCAAGGCGATTTGCAGAAAATCAAGCAAAAACTTCTTCAAAAACAGGCTCCGGCTTCTGCTGAACAGAAGGTAACGGAAACTGTAACTGAACCAATAAGAAGAATTGATACCGGCAGCTTGCTGGATAAAGTGAAAGCTGTTTTAAAACAAGAGGTAGCCAAATTACTAAAGGTGAAGATTGGAGATATTGATGACTATGCCGAGATGACGAAATATGGCTTCGATTCCATATCCATGACGGAATTCACCAATCACTTAAACCGGAATTTCAAACTTGAACTGACACCTACCATCTTCTTTGACCATCCGACGATTCATGAGTTTGGCAAACATTTGGCACAAGAATATGAAGCTATATTTGCGGAAAAATTTACGGTGCGCGCCAAAACACAGTCTCGTATTCCGGCTGCAGCTAAAAAAGAAGAACACATTCAAGTTACAGCCAAAAAGCGACGTACACGGCAAGTGATCCTGCCGGAAACAATGCAGGATGAATCTGTTCCTGAGCCAATCGCCATAGTAGGGATAAGCGGCATTTTCCCAATGGCGAAAGATGTCGATGCATACTGGCAGAACCTGAAAGAAGGCAAGGACTGCATGACGGAAATACCGAAAGACCGCTGGGATTGGCGCGAGTACCAAGGAGATCCCGCCAAAGAGGCGAATAAAACGAACGTCAAATGGGGCGGTTTTATTGATGGAATCGGAGAATTTGATCCTTTATTCTTCGGTATTTCACCGCGCGAAGCCGAGCAAATGGAGCCTCAGCAGCGTCTGTTATTGACGTATGCATGGAAGGCGATTGAAGATGCGGGGTATTCTGCGAAAAGTCTGTCAGGCACAAAAACAGGCGTATTCATTGGGACGGGCAATACAGGCTATGGTTCGCTTCTTTCAAAAGCAAACTCGGCAATAGACGGTTCTGCAGCGGCAAACACGAGTCCGTCAGTCGGTCCGAACCGTGTCAGCTATTTCCTTAATCTGCATGGCCCGAGTGAACCTATAGACACAGCGTGTTCGAGCTCATTAGTCGCCGTTCACCATGCAATCTCTTCTATTGAAGAGGGCACCTGTGACATGGCGTTAGCCGGCGGTGTAAATACCATTATCCTGCCGGAGGTTTATATCAGTTTTGATAAAGCGGGGGCATTGAGCAAAGAAGGCAGATGCAAAACATTCTCAGATCAAGCTGATGGTTTTGCACACGGTGAAGGGGCCGGCATCCTGTTTCTGAAAAAATTAAAAGCAGCTGAAAAAGCGGGAGATCATATTTACGGAGTCATCAAAGGAAGCGCAGTGAATCACGGCGGCCGTGCTGCTTCTTTGACAACGCCTAATCCAAAGGCGCAGGCAGAAGTCATTCAGGCAGCATACAAAAAGGCGGGAATTGATCCGAAAACGGTAACTTACATTGAAGCGCACGGAACCGGAACGGAACTGGGTGATCCGGTTGAAATTAACGGATTAAAGGCCGCTTTTAAAGCATTGGATATAAACAAAGGAGATTCGGCTGTCAATAGCAATTATTGCGGATTGGGTTCGGCGAAGACAAACATCGGGCACTTATCGCTTGCAGCCGGCGCAGCGGGCATTATCAAAATTTTGTTGCAGCTTAAGCACAAAACACTGGTGAAAAGTCTGCACTGCGAGGCTCTCAATCCATACATTCAGCTGAAGGACAGCCCGTTTTATATCGTGCAGGAAACGCGAGAGTGGGAAACGATACAAAACGAACAAGGTCAAGAGCAGCCGCGGCGTGCAGGCGTAAGCTCATTTGGCATCGGCGGGGTCAATGCCCATGTGGTCATCGAAGAATATGTTCCGAATACCGCAAGATCATCTGTTGAAACGCCGTACATCACTTCTCAAAATCCGGGAATCTTTGTGTTATCCGCGAAAAATGAAGTGCGGCTGAAAGAACATGCGAGGCAATTGGCAGATGCGATCGGTAAATCATACAAAGACGAAGATCTCATCAATATCGCTTACACTCTGCAAGCCGGACGCGACGCAATGGAAGAACGGTTAGCGATTATTGCCGACTCGGTTCAAGAATTAGAAGAAAAATTAAAAGAGTTTGCAGAAGGTCAAAGCAATATAGAAGATTTGTATAGAGGCAAGATTGATAAAGGTACATTACAAACGCTGACAGCGGATGAAGAAATTCAAGAGGCCATCGAAAAATGGATGGAGCGAGGCAAGTTTGCCAAGCTGCTTGAGTTATGGGTGAAGGGACTGGATGTCGACTGGACCAAGCTGTATGCCGATGATCAGCCGAAACGCATCAGTTTGCCGACCTATCCGTTTGCAAAAGATCGCTACTGGATTTCTGGCAATAGTGAAAAGAACGGAACCCTTGGCTCAAACAAAAGAGCTTCTCATTCAGTCACTTCTGCTGTGTTACATCCATTAATGCATCAGAATACGTCGAATCTCATGGAACAGCGGTTTAGTTCCATCTATACGGGAGAAGAATTTTTCCTTGCGGATCATGTTGTAAAAGGGCAGCGGATTTTGCCGGGGGTGGCGCATCTTGAAATGGCGCGGGCTGCCATCGAACAGGCGGCAGAATTACAAGAAGGCCAAAACAGCATCAAGCTGAAAAATGCGGTTTGGGTGCGGCCGATCGTTGTAGAAGATCAGCCGCTCAAGGTTCACATTGGGCTTAGTCCCGTAGATCATGGTGAGATCTCGTATGAAATTTACAGCAATCCAGAAGCCCCCGATGAAAAACCAGTCGTTTACAGCCAGGGCAGTGCTGTATTGAACTCTGATGCAGATGTGCCAGTCATTGATTTGCGTTCTCTGCAGGCGCAGTGCAATCAAAGTCAATTCACTGTCAACGAAGTATATGACACTTATAGAATGATAGGGTTTGACTATGGCCCGGCTTTTCGAGGGGTAGAGAGGGTTTACACAGGAGAAAATCTGGTATTGGCAAGACTATCGTTACACCCGGCTGTTTTGGATACGGTGAATCAATACGCAATGCATCCGGGTCTGATGGACTCCGCATTGCAGGCATCAAGCATTCTGACAGGAGCCGACGATAATCGGCTGATGCTGCCTTTTGCAGTCCAAGAACTTGAAGTCTTTGGGGCATGTTCTTCTGTTATGTGGGCATACGCCAGATACAGCAAAGACAGCAAAGCAACTGATAAGGTGCAGAAGCGGGATATCGATATTTGCGATGACGACGGCAATGTTTGCGTACGGATGAAAGGATTGTCTTTCAGAGCAGCAGAAGGAGAAGCCGATGCAGCGGGGAATACGCAAACGATGGAAACATTAATGCTGGAGCCCGGATGGATACATCAGGATGCAGGTAAAGGTGGCGACCCTGAATATGAACGGCATATCGTGATGGTTTGTGAAATGAACGGTATCTCAAAAGAAAGCATCGAAACGAGAATCAAAGGGGCGGAATGCATCGTATTGAAGACCGTTCACGAGGGATTGGCAGAGCGCTTCCAAGACTATGCGGAACAGGCATTTGAAACCATACAGAGCATTCTCAAAAGTAAGCCGAAAGGACATGTATTGATTCAAACGCTTGCCGTTGCGCAAAGCAAACAGCAATTGTTCTCAGGCTTGACGGGGCTGCTTAAAACCGCCTGTCTGGAAAACTCAAAACTGAAAGGCCAAATGATCGAAATAGAGCCACATGAAGAGATTGAAAGCATTGCAGAGAAAGTAAAAGAGAATAAAAGAAACGCAGAAGACCGGCATATCAAGTATGAAAAGGGCAAGCGTTATATTGCTGATTTAAGCGAAGTTAACGAAACCGATCGTGAAATAACAATGCCGTGGAAGAACAATGGCGTGTATCTCATCACGGGCGGCGCAGGAGGACTTGGATTTATTTTTGCAAAAGAAATTGTGAGCCAAGTCAACGAGCCCGTGCTTATTCTCACAGGGCGGTCTGAGCTGAGTGCGGATAAGCACTCCCAGCTTAAAGCACTTCAACGCTTGGGTGCCCGGGCAGAGTACAGACAGATAGATGTGACGCAAAAGCTTGCTGTGGCAGATTTAATCACAAGCATAACAGCGGATTATGGCGACCTGAATGGCATTATTCATAGCGCGGGTCTCATTAAAGATAATTATCTGATTACGAAAAACAAGGAAGAACTGCAGCAAGTACTGGCACCAAAGGTAAAAGGGCTTGTCAACGTGGATGAGGCAAGCGAGCATTTAGCGTTAGATTTCTTTATCCTCTTTTCCTCTATATCAGGTGTCGTCGGCAGTGCGGGCCAGGCGGATTATGCGATGGCTAATGCTTTTATGGACAGCTACGCCGCTTATCGCAACGCGTTTGTGACGTCCATGTACCGGCACGGAAAAACCTTGTCGATCAATTGGCCGTTATGGAAAGAGGGCGGCATGCATGTAGATGAAGAAACAGAAAAGATGACATTGAAAAACACGGGTGTCACTGCCATGCGGACTGAAACCGGTATTCAGGCGCTATATAAAGGCTTGGCCTATGGCACAAATAACGTCATTGTCATGGAAGGCATCAGAGACATCATGAAGGATAAGTTGTTTCAAAAGACGCCTTCAGCGGCCGCGCCGAAGAAAACAGTGCAGGAACCAGTGAATCCAGCAGCAATCGAGGATGGAGCCTTGTCGAATCAAATTGAGGAAGTTTTAAAGCAAGAGATATCTCAATTGCTTAAAATCAAACCTGAAGAGATTGATGCGGATGTTGAGTTTAATCAATATGGGTTTGATTCCATCACGCTGACTGAATTTGCCAACAAGCTTAATGATGAGTACAAGCTGGATCTGACGCCTACGATTTTCTTTGAATATGCAACAGTCAATACCTTTGCAGCGTATTTGTCAGAAGAGTATCTGGATAAGTTTACAGCACAATTTGCAGCGGATGTGAAGGTTGAAAAACCTGTACAGTCTGTTGAAAAAAACATAGTAGGCAACAGATTCTCACACAAACAGCGGTTTGCAAAACAAACCGTTCCTCCTGTACAAACAGTGGCTGACCAGGCGCCTGAGCCTATCGCCATTGTAGGGATGAGCGGGGTTTTTCCGAAAGCAGAGGACGTTGAGGAATACTGGGCCAACCTGAAAGAAGGCGTAGATTGTATTACCGAGGTGCCGAAAGACCGCTGGGATTGGCGGGAGTATTACGGAGATCCTTTAAAAGAAGCAAATAAAACGAATGTCAAATGGGGCGGATTTATTGACGGAGTCGCCGATTTTGATCCATTGTTCTTTGGCATTTCTCCATTAGAGGCTGAGCAGATGGAGCCTCAGCAGCGTTTATTAATGACCTATGCATGGAAAGCCATCGAAGAAGCGGGATATTCAGCTCAAAGCCTTTCAGGGTCAAAAACGGGCATTTTCATCGGTACAGGAAATACGGGATACAGCTCACTGCTGTCCAATGTAGAAATAGAAGGCTCATCTGCCGCTAACATGAGTCCTTCAGCAGGCCCGAACCGGGTCAGTTATTTATTAAATATTCATGGGCCGAGCGAACCCATTGATACGGCATGTTCAAGTTCCTTAGTCGCTATCCATCACGCAGTATGTGCGATTGAAGCCGGGAACTGCGAAATGGCGATCGCAGGGGGCGTCAATACAGTTGTAACGCCTCAAGGCCATATCGCCTATGATAAAGCCGGAGCGCTTAGCAAAGAAGGAAGATGCAAAACATTCTCAGATAAAGCAGATGGTTTTGCAGTCAGCGAAGGAGCAGGAATCCTATTTTTGAAAAAACTGAAAGCGGCTGAGCAGGCGGGGGACCATATTTACGGAGTCATTAAGGGAAGTGCGGTAAATCACGGCGGCCGCGCCAATTCTCTGACAACTCCTAATCCGAAGGCACAAGCAGAAGTCGTAAAAACCGCATATACGAAGGCTGGCATTGACCCGAGAACCGTGACGTATATTGAAGCGCACGGAACAGGAACAGAGCTCGGGGATCCGGTGGAAATCAACGGATTGAAGGCCGCCTTTAAAGCGCTGTATGAGAAAACGGGAGACCCTTCTGTTCAAACGAGCCATTGCGGACTGGGGTCAGCAAAGACAAACATCGGGCATTTGTCGCTTGCGGCCGGTGTAGCGGGCGTCATCAAAATCTTGTTGCAGCTAAAGCACAAAACGCTTGTGAAGAGTCTCTACAGCGAGTCGGTCAATCCGTATATTAAGCTTGAAGACAGTCCGTTTTATATTTTGCAGGAATCAAGGGAATGGAAGGCGCTCAAAGATGCAGCAGGCCGGGAATTGCCTCGCCGAGCAGGAGTAAGTTCATTTGGCATCGGAGGCGTAAATGCCCATGTGGTCATCGAGGAATATATTCCAAAAGAGACCTCTCCGGCTGCTGAGGCGCCAGCTGTGTCATCTCAAAATCCAGGCATCTTTGTCTTGTCGGCAAAGGAAGAAGAACGTCTGAAAGAACAAGCACAGCAATTATCAGAAGCTATCAGCAAGCAATCCTTTACAAACAGTGATCTCATTGATGTTGCGTACACGCTTCAAGCGGGACGTGATGAAATGGAGGAAAGGTTGGGGATCATCGCCGTCTCGGTTCAAGACTTGCAGGAAAAACTGAAAAAATTTATAACAGGCCAAACAAATGCGGAGGGCTTGTACAGAGGCAGAGTTGACAAAAGAGCATTACAGACGCTGATGGCGGACGAAGAAACGCAAAAAGCCATGAAAAATGGATGGGAGCACAGGACTTACGCAAAGCTGCTTGAATTATGGGTGAAAGGAATGAAGATGGATTGGAACAGCCTGTATGGAGAGGATCAGCCGAAACGTCTCAGCCTCCCGACCTATCCATTTGCGAAAGAACGTTACTGGATAACGGATATGAAAGAAAAAGCTCAAACACATCAAATATCAGTAAAAAGCGCCGGTGCAGCAGTCATCCACCCATTATTACAGGAGAACATATCCGACTTGTCAGAGCAGCGCTTCAGCTCAGTCTTTACCGGTCAGGAATATTTCTTTAAGGATCATATCGTGCAGGGCAGTCCGGTAATGCCGGGCGTGGCTTATCTGGAAATGGTGCACGCTGCCGTCACGCAGGCGGTCAGAGGGCTGAAAGATAAACAGTCTGTCATTCTGATGAAAAATGTCGTTTGGGTTCAGCCGATTGTATCAGACGGCCAGCCCGTTCAAGTGGATATCAGTCTCGACCCTCATCAGGATGGTGAAATTGCTTTTGAAATCTATACTGATGGTGAAAAGAACGAACGACATATACACAGCCAAGGCAGCGCAGTTATCTGCGGCGCTCAAAAAATGCCGAAGCTCGATATCGAGACTTTGCAGGCACAATGCAATCAAAACACGATTTCAGCGGAACAGTGCTATGAGTTATTTAAGGCGATCGGCATAGATTATGGCCCTGGCCTTCAAGGAATCAAAAACTTATATATCGGCCGCAATCAAGCATTGGCGGAGCTTTCCTTGCCTTCGTCGGTCTCTGGCACAACAGATCAATTCGTTCTTCATCCGAGCATGGCGGATTCTGCTTTACAAGCGTCGATCGGGTTAAAGCTGAATTCAGGTGACGATCAGCTTTCCTTGCCTTTCGCACTGCAAGAACTTGAAGTCTTTAGTAAATGTACGGACCGAATGTGGGCGTCTGTCACATCTCGTACAAACGAGGAGAGAATCCAAAGGCTAGATATAGACTTGTGTGATGAACAAGGACAGGTATGTGTGAGAATCAAGGGCATCTCATCTCGGGTGCTTGAAGAAAACGGCCAAAGCCCCCGTGACCGGAAAACGCCCGAAGTGACGGAATCACTTAATGGAGCGCTTTTGATGGCGCCGTTATGGGATCAAGTTCATGTGGAAAAGAGCAGAGTCGTTCCATCAGCTTCTGAGCGTGTGGTCATTATCGGAGGAGATGAGAAGAGCAGCAAGGCTGTTCAAAGTCAGTACCCGCACGTGCAATCTCTGACTATAGATCAGCATGATCGTATTGATGAAATTGAATACAAGCTGAAAGCATGCGGTGCGTTTGACCATATTGTCTGGATTGCTTCGGCCCGTTCTGCCGGGAAGAAAGCGGACAATGAAATGATTGAAGCTCAGAACCAAGGAGTTATCAAGATGTACAAAGTCATAAAGGCTATGCTCGCTTTAGGCTGCGGAGACAGGGATATAAAGTGGACGGTGGTGACTGAGAACACCCAATTTGTCGATCAGCATGACATTGTAAATCCTGTACACGCTGGGATTCACGGTCTGATCGGTTCCATGGCAAAAGAATACACCAATTGGCAGACAACACTGATTGATTTAGGCGCTGCTGATGATTGGTCGCCAGAGATATGGTCCTTACCGGGCGATCGGGATGGGAATACATGGGCCTGTCGGAATAAGATTTGGCACAAACAGCGCCTTGTCCCCGTGCACAAGACCCAATCTTTTCAGTCCAAGTATAAGCATGGAGGCGTATATGTTGTGATAGGAGGCGCGGGCGGTATAGGTGAAGCCTGGAGCGAATACGTCATTAAAACATACCAAGCCCATGTGGTGTGGATTGGCAGAAGGAAAAAGGATGAAGCCATCCAAGCCAAGCTGGACAAGCTTGCGGACTTGGGGCCGGCCCCGTTTTATATCGAAGCTGATGCGGCAAACCAAGTAGATTTAGAAAACGCATATGAAAAAATCAAACTAATGCATCAAGAGATTAATGGAATCGTTCATTCTGCGATCGTTTTACAGGACCAGAGCCTTGCAAATATGACCGAGGAACGCTTCAGAAATGTTCTTTCGGCAAAAGTGGATGTAAGTGTGAGAATGGCCCAAGTCTTCCATAATGAGCCTTTGGACTTTGCGTTGTTTTTCTCGTCAGTACAATCATTTGCGAGGGCTTCGGGACAAAGTAATTACGCAGCAGGCTGCAGTTTCAAAGATGCTTTTGCTCATTGGCTTTCGCAAGTATGGCCTTGTGCAGTGGCCGTGATGAATTGGAGTTATTGGGGCAGCGTCGGCGTTGTTTCCTCACCCGATTATCAGCAGAGAATGGCTCAGGCGGGCATAGGCTCCATTGAAGCCCCGGAAGCCATGGAAGCATTGGAATTACTGCTTGGCGGACCGTTACATCAGCTTGTGCTGATGAAAATGGCAAACGATGCTGCCAGTGAAGCGGAACAGTTAAAAGAAACCATTGAAGTGTATCCGGAAGAACATAGCTCTACCATTCAAAACCTGCGAAGCTATCATCCGGGAGACAGCACAAAGATCCAACAACTGATATAAGGAGGGGCTTCGCCAATGCGGAATACAGAAGACATTCTTTGCAAAATGCTATTAGCGCAATTACAGTCCATAGGATTTTTCTCAGAAACAAAATCCCAGCCGATCTTGCGGGATTTCTATGGCAGATGGTTTGAGGAGAGCTTATCAATTTTGGTGCGAAACCATTTTCTTCAACAAGCTGGTGATGCATATGTACCAACGCAATCAATAGAGAATTTGAATGTACTGTGGAAGGAATGGGATGAAAATAAAGCCGCTTTGCTTCAAGACAGCAATATGAAAGCCATGGTGGTGTTAGTGGAGACTGCGCTCAGAGCTTTGCCGGATATTCTTACCGGCAAAGTATCTGCCACCGACGTGTTGTTTCCCGATTCCTCCATGGACCTGGTCGAAGGAGTGTATAAAAACAATCAAGTCGCAGACTATTTTAATGATGTGCTTGCGGACACCGTTTTAGCCTTTATGCAAGAGCGGCTGAAACAAGAGCCCGGCGCAAAGGTGCGAATGTTAGAAATCGGGGCGGGAACAGGCGGTACAAGCGCTTCTGTTTTTGAAAAATTGAAAGTGTATCAGAGCCATGTAAAAGAGTATTGCTATACGGATCTCTCTAAAGCATTTTTGATGCATGCGGAAAAAGAGTACGGGCCGGAGAATCCTTATTTGACATATAAAGTATTTAATGTGGAAGAGCCTGTTGCTGAACAAGGCATAGAAACAGGCAAATATGACGTGGTCATAGCGGCGAATGTCCTGCATGCGACGAAAAATATCCGCCAAACCTTGCGGAATGCTAAAGCGGTTTTGAAAAAGAACGGTCTGCTTTTGCTGAATGAAATAAACAGCCATAATTTATACTCGCACTTAACGTTTGGTCTTTTGGAGGGCTGGTGGCTGTATGAAGATCCCGAACTGCGTATCCCGGGCTGCCCTGGTTTATATCCAGAGATGTGGCAAAAAGTATTAGAGGGTGAGGGCTTCCGTCATGTCTCATTTATGGCTGAAGAATCGCACCAGTTGGGCCAGCAGATCGTAGCGTCCGAAAGTGACGGAGTGGTCCGGCAAAAGCAGCCAATAGAACATGAAAAACAAAAGGTGCAACAACAAAAAGCAGATCATCCGCAAGAAAAAACGGAAGACCGCGAAGAAGAGTCGATCACGGCGCAAACGATACAATTTGTAAAAGAAACGTTAGCGAAATCGATTAAGCTGTCTCCGGAACGAATAACGACAGATACAACGTTCGAGAAGTATGGAATCGATTCAATTCTGCAAGTGAACTTTATTCGAGAGTTAGAAAAACTGACAGGTGATCTTCCTAAAACGATTTTATTTGAGCACACGAACATCCAAGAACTTGTCGATTATCTCTTAACGCAGCATGCTGACAAGCTGAAAAAGCCACTGGTGGCAGAAAAGAAAGAACCTTCCAGGAAGGAGGCTCCGGTTCAAACGGAGTCTTCAAATCCTGCACCGCCGTTTGCTCATAAAACGCGCCGTTTCGCAAATGAGCGGGAGATCATTCGCACCCCTCAAACAGCCAAGACAAATACTGCTCTTTTCGAAACAGCGGGTAAGGAACAGGCCGGCGGCTCAAAAGAGGAGACGTCCGCGCATTCTAGTTCAGAGGATATTGCGATTATCGGCATAAGCGGCCGTTATCCTATGTCCGATAATCTGGAAGAGCTTTGGGAGCATTTAAAAGCCGGAGACAATTGTATTACAGAATCTCCTGAATCAAGGTGGCGCACATCACTCATTAAGACTTTATCGAAAGACCCGTTACGAAAAAGTGATAAAAAGCGTTATGGCGGATTTTTAAAAGACATCGACAAATTCGACCATCATCTATTTGAAGTGAATGAAAATCAAGTGATGGAAATGACGCCGGAACTTCGGTTGTTCTTGGAAACCGTCTGGGAAACATTTGAAAGCGGAGGCTATTCTCAATCCAGGGTAAATGAGCTGCACGACACAGAAACCGGAGTAGGCGTCTTTATTGGAAACATGTATAATCAGTATTTTTGGAATATCCCGTCGTTAGAACAAGCGGTGCTGAGCTCCAATGGGGGAGACTGGCATATCGCAAATCGAGTGTCTCACTTTTTCAATCTGACCGGGCCGAGTATGGCCATCAGTTCCGCTTGCTCGAGCTCCTTAAGCGCCATTCATCTTGCCTGTGAAAGCCTGAAACAGAAAAGCTGCTCAATGGCCATAGCAGGAGGGGTTAATTTAACGCTGGATCTCTCCAAGTACGATTCATTGGAGCGTGCTAACCTTTTAGAAAACGGAAATCAAAGTAAGAGCTTTGGCGCAGGAACCGGCTTAATACCAGGAGAAGGCGTCGGCGCCGTGCTGTTAAAACCTCTTTCCAAGGCGATTGAAGATCAGGACCATATTTACGGGGTCATCAAAAGCAGCTTTGCCAACCATAGCGGCGGCCGCCAGATGTATACGGCTCCCGACCCGAGGCAGCAAGCCAAATTAATTGCGAAGTCCATTCAGCAATCCGGAATTGACCCGGAGACAATCGGGTATATTGAATCAGCGGCAAACGGATCAGCGTTGGGAGATCCGATTGAAGTCATCGCGCTTACCAACGCTTTTAGTCAATATACGGATAAGAAACAGTTTTGCGCAATGGGTTCCGTTAAATCCAACCTGGGGCATTTGGAAGCGGCTTCCGGCGTTTCCCAGCTGACGAAAGTTCTTTTACAGATGAACAAAGAAACGCTGGTGCCGACGATAAACGCAAGTCCAGTAAATCCGAATATTCATTTGGAAAAGACAGCATTTTACCTACAGAAACAAGCGGAGCCGTGGCATCGGTTGAAGGATTCCGAAACAGGAAAAACACTGCCTAGAAGAAGCATGATTAATTCCTTCGGCGCGGGCGGGGCCTATGCGAATCTCATTGTGGAAGAATTTATCGGCGCTACTCCCGAGAAGAAAGCAGCTTCTCATCAGCAGGAATATCTCGCTGTTTTTTCAGCGAAAACGAAATGGAGTTTGCTCAGCTATCTAGAAAAAATGCGCTTATATTTAGAAAAAAATGTTTCAGCTGATATTGGACCGGTTGTAAGGTCTTTACAAAGGATCAATCATCATTTAGAACATAGAACTGCATTTGCGGTTTCATCGGTGCAAGAACTTATCGAAAAACTAAAGATCTTTCAAACATCAAAAGAGAGTTCAATCTATGAGGGGATTTATACATCTTTCGATTTACAACCTGGTGCTGTTCTGCCAGATGTTAAAACAAAAGATACAAGAAAGCTGGCACAAGAATGGGCAGCAGGGGCGGCAATTCAATTTGATCAAATGGATCAAGGCAGCGGTTCTGACTGGATCGACCTGCCGCGTTATGCGTTCGACCATCAGGCAGCATTTTATTTTGATGAATCGATACAATACGGGCGGAATGCGGATGTTGCATGTAAGGAAAAATATCACGCGGTTCATGATTCGTACGTATATGATGAGCCTTACGTGAAAGGGCATGTATTTAATAAAGAACACGTACTTATAGGAGCAACGTATGGAAGTCTTGCCATTGATGCTTTTTTTGAAATGTTCCCTGAAGCAAACAGCGGCCGCATCAGTAAATTAAATTATGTAACTCCTGTAGCAGTGAAAGAAGGCCAAACAATTGATCTCAAAGCGGAGGCGTTCCAAAAAGAAAACGCAACAGATGTACAAATATTGTATCGTGATCAAATATCTGATTCCTGGAAGCATGCCGCATCTGGGCAATGTCAAAAAGGCCTTTTTCAAACAAAGAAAATTAACATTAAGAGCATCAAACACTCGTTTACCGAACTTCCGCACATCGATCAGATGTATTCAAGCGGCAAGGGAGTCGTGGAATGGGGAGAGATATTCAAGACCATTACCCGCCTGTATAAAGGAAATGGCTCCATACTTGCAAAAGTGCGTTTAGATCAAAACGCAGAAAAAATACATCGTTATGCTGTAAGCCCGTTGATCACCAACAGCGCTTACTTGGCAATGCTCAGTTTAGTAGAACAATTAGAAATAGAAGGCAGTTTTTTACCATTTGGAATCAATGAAATTGAATTTAACAAGAATACTAGAATGGAAGAATGCTGGCTGCTGATTACCTTAGTTAAAAATTCCGGCGAAATGCTGATGTTTGATGTTGATGTGATCAATGAAGCATCTGAGACGGTACTGCACTACTCAGGTTACTCTTTAAAGCGATTCCGTTTGACTGATCAAGAAAGCAAGATAGAAGAACATGCCGTTCCATATGAAAAGCAGGCAGATAATCCGAATCATCTGACGGACCGCATCCGCACCTACGTAACGGATAAATTGGCTGTGATCATAGACGATCCTTCCAAACTGTCTCTTGCAAAGGTAAATGTGATGGATTTAGGAATAACATCTTCCCAATTGATTGCGTTGACAAGAGAGATCGAATCCGAGACAAAGATCGAATTACAACCTACGCTGTTTTTTGAGTATCCGACTGTTCAAGAGCTTACCGATTTTTTTGCGAAAGAACATGAAAGGTTCTTTATTCAATTGCTTGGCGATACCAAACAGCAGAAGAAATTCTTTGATATGAACGAAACTAAAGTGAAACATACTCAAACAAATGACAGACAGACGAAAGAAACAACAGCACCTGCGGCTGAAGGCATAGCCATTATCGGCATGTCGGGGCAATTCCCGAAAGCAAACAATGTAACGGAGTTTTGGGATAACTTGGCCCGCGGAAGAAATTGTGTTTCGGAAATACCGGAAGAACGCTGGGATTGGCGCGAATACAGCGGAAATTCTAAAGAAGAAAAGACAAGTCTTCAATGGGGCGGATTTATAGAAGGTATTGGTGAATTTGACCCGCTGTTCTTTGGCATTTCACCCAAAGAGGCAGCGAGTATGGATCCACAGGAGTTTCTGTTACTGACACATACATGGAAGGCGATGGAAGACGCCGGCATTACAAGTCAAACATTATCTGACCGGCCGACAGGCGTTTTTATTGCAGCCGGCAATAGCGATAATACAAATGCAGCCATGATTCCTTCGTTAATACCGAACCGTATTTCTTATGTACTGAATTTGAGAGGTCCAAGTGAATATTATGAAGCTGCCTGTTCGTCAGCACTTGTTGCCTTACACAGAGCCATTCAATCTATTCGGAATGACGAATGTGAGCAAGCCATTGTGGGTGCCGTGAATTTGCTGCTTTCCCCAAAAGGCTTCATTGGCTTTGATTCAATGGGGTACTTGAGTGAGGACGGGCAAGCCAAGTCTTTTCAAGCAGAAGCAAAGGGTTTTGTCAGAAGTGAAGGAGCAGGGGTGCTCTTGATCAAACCTTTACGAAAAGCCATTGAAGATTCCGACCATATTTATACGGTCATTAAAGGGACAGGTGTATCACATGGCGGCAGAGGGATGTCGCTGCACGCGCCTAATCCGAACGGAATGAAGGATGCTATGCTGAAGGCTTATCAAGGATCAAAAGTAGATCCCACAACAGTGACTTATATAGAAGCGCACGGGATTGCCTCGCCTTTGGCGGACGCCATTGAAATCAATGCGCTGAAATCAGGCTACAAACAGCTGGAAACAGAGCAGATACAGGAATTTCAAGAGGAAACACCATGTTATATCAGCAGCTTAAAGCCTTGTATTGGACACGGTGAACTTGTCTCAGGCATGGCTGCTCTCATGAAGGTCAGCATGGCGATGCAGCATGCAACCATACCGGGAATTCCCGGATATACCTCTCCAAACGATCAGGTATCAATTGATGGGAGCAGATTCCAGCTGACAGAGGAGAACCATAAATGGGAAGAACGAAAGGATCATGCAGGCAGAACAATCCCGCGCAGAGCGAGTATTAACAGCTACGGGTTCGGAGGTATAAATGCGCATGTGGTCTTAGAAGAATATATCCCTTCTCATGAAGAATCACCAGTAGACGAGATTGTAAATGCACCTCAAATTGTGGTCCTTTCTGCTAAGAACCAAGACCGGCTTCAAGCGGTTGTTCAACAAATGCTTGGCTACGTAAAACAGCAAAATGAGCTTTCATTAAAGAATTACGCCTATACACTGCAAGTCGGGCGTGAGGCGATGAATGATCGGCTGGCATTGGTGATCAGCAGCAGAGATGAATTGATTGCAGGATTACAAGATTGCTTGAAAGCTATGAAAGAAGAACGAAAACCGCAAAGCGCTATCCCTGTTTTTACGGGGAATTCCAAAGAGGGCTTCTCAGATATCGGCACCTTGCTTGAAGGGACATTGGGAGAAGTTGTGATGCAGACTCTTTTGGCAGAAAATAATCTTGAAAAAATCGCTTTCTGCTGGACAAAAGGAGCGGAAATCCCATGGGAAAAACTCCAGCAAGGAAAAGGTGCACACAGAATTTCCTTACCCGCTTACCCTTTTGAAAAACGAAAATGCTGGAACGGATTTAATAAAAAAGAGGAAAGTGCACGTGCTTTTTCAGATGAGGATGTACATGATCATCAAGAAGGCAGCTTCATTCAAATCCTATCCGATCTATTAGGAATGACACCGGGGGAAATAAGTCCTCATACGCCTTTACAAGAATACGGGTTTGATTCTATCCTTTGCATCCAATTATTACAGCAATTGCAAACGGATATTGATCCTTCAGTCACTCTGGCTGGGCTGCAAGCATGTGAAACCGTACAGGATATGATGAATCTGATAGCAGAAAAACAGGATAAATCATCGTCGGACCATCCGGGCAAGACCATCCGCCGACAGTTTCCGGAATTGATCCAATTAAATGATAGTCAGCAGGGGCGTCCTGTATTTTGGTTTCACGGAGGAGTAGGCGGGGTCGAGATTTATCAGCAATTTGCGGGAAAAAGCCAGCGTCCTTTTTATGGAATTCAAGCCAGGGGGTTTTTGACAAACCGTGATCCTTTACATGGAATCGAAGACATGGCTTCCTATTATATAGAGATCATCCGAGCCGTACAGCCGGAGGGCCCTTATGACGTAGGCGGTTATTCCTTAGGCGGAGTGCTGGCTTATGAAATCACACGCCAGCTGCAAAAAGCAGGACAAACGGTGAAAAGCATTGTCATGGTCGATTCTCCATACAACCCAGAATATAAAGAAGATAAACCTGCTTTGAAAACATCAATGCTTCAAACAATGAATACGATGCTGGCATCGGTTGCTCAGCCGGAAAAGCTAACTGACATTCTCATCAGCCGTGAAGAAGTAAATGTAACCGCAGAAGATGAAGACTTTTTAAAAGAACTGATTGGCTTGGCAAGACAACGGGGATTGAACAAATCGGAAAAGCAAATACGCACTCAGATTAAGCAAATTGTTAAAACTCAGCTCGCTTATGAAGTCGAGGAATACACAGTGCAGCCGCTGCCTGATCCTGAAGCGTTAAAATGTTATTATTTCCGTAACAAAAGCAGGTCATTTCTTGGTGAATTAGACGTTTATTTCACCCTCTCTAATGAAGAAATACCATTAGACCATGCAGGGTATTGGGAGGAGTGGGAGCGGCAGATTGCTCAATTCCATCTATTAGACGTCAATTCCTCTAATCATTTAATGATGTTATCTGAGCCCAAACCGTCTAAAGCTATTCTAGAGTTTTGTGAAAAGCTATACTCAAACAGAGGTGTAGTAAACGCGAATTATCTTAAGGCCTTCAGAAAAAAACTCGAAAACGCCAATGACGAAAAAGCCGATGAACTGGTGAAGCGTTGAGGAAGGTATGACTATATAAAAAAACCCCTTTAAAAGGGGGTTTTTTTAATGAATTATCCACAGCAATCCGCCATGTTCATCTTGCAATAATTAGCTGTGGTGGGAAAGCGAGTTTTTCTTTGCAAGTGAAACCGGCAGGATTTCTAGCCCTCTTAAAAAGGCGTTTTTTCTCCATTTCATTTCATCAGATGCAACTGCAAGCTCGATATGCGGAAACCGTTTAAGAAGCGCATTAAAGGCAATTTGGCCTTCCAATCTGGCAAGCGGGGCCCCTAAACAGAAATGAATGCCAAAGCCGAAAGAGATATGACGATTCGGAGATCTTGAAATATCGAATTTTTCTGGATTTTCAAAACGCTCAGGATCACGATTGGCAGAGCCGATGCCTATAAAAATCATGTCTCCTTTTTTTATAGAATGTCCTTGGTATGTGAAGTCCTCGATTGCCCACCGATTCGCCATCATGACTACCGGAGCGGTATATCGCAGCAGCTCTTCTACGGCCGTGCCTATCATGTCGGGATGCTGCTTTAGCTTCTCCAATTCCTCTCTGTGCTGGAGCAAGGCGAGGGTGCCCGATCCAAGCAGGTTGACGGTCGTTTCAAGGCCGGCCACAACCAACAAGAACAGCATCGAATAAAGCTCTTTTTCGCTTAACTTGTGCCCATCCTCTTCAGCATGCACCAGTTTGCTGATCATATCGTCTTTCGGGTGTATCCTTCTTTCTTGTATCAGCTTGCCGATATAGTCTTTAAATTCCCTGAGTGATTGGTTGGTCTTCTCCTGGTTGCCCTCTGAAGTGTCTACCATAGCGTTGGTCCATACCTGAAATTGTGAACGATCCTCTTCCGGTATTCCCATCATTTCAGAAATCACGATAAAAGGTAATGGAGACGCAAAGGATTTCATAATATCCGCTTCATTCTCTTTTTCCATGTCATCTAATAAACGTTCGGTTATTTGTTCGATGCTGGTACGCAAATTTTCGATGATGCGGGGGGTAAAAGCTTGGTGAACCAGTGACCTTAAACGAGTATGATCAGGCGTATCCTTTGCCAGCATATGATCTGATACAAAGTCGATATCATCGCTTACATTAAGCTTCTTAATCTGTTCTTTGCTCATCACATTCTTTACGTCTCTGGTAATTCGATTGTCCTTTAGAAATGCCATACAATCATCGTAACGAGTAATTAACCACGCCCGATATGTAACGCCGAAACGGTGTAATTCAAAGTGATGAATAGGATCGTGCTCTCTAAAATGGCCCAAAACTGTAAAAGGATTTTCGTGAAACTCTGAAGAGTGCGCATTAAAAACCAATTTTTCCATCTTAATTCTCCTCGCCTTTCATTTTAAAAGACACCCAAAACAAAATGATATCATTCGATATCAGACCAAATATCCTATGTGAGCCTTACGCATGTCCCGCATCGGCACGGACAGGTATAGGCATATGACCCCCTTACTAAAGTCACATATCGTTCAGGCTGTTGAAAACCTTGGACAGCCCGTTATGTTTAAAACTATATATCTATTTAAGAGGGCATTCAATAGTTTGTTTCAAAAAAATGACTGCGCATCCATTTTCATATAACACCATAAAAAGAAGCGCCTTTGAAAGTAATCAAAGGCGCCAATAAGTCAGGGTACAGATGTCAGTTCTGTTGAATATCAATGGTATAGACTGCGCGATCTGTCAAAACCTTCAGTCCTCCGTTTTCCTGATGAATGTGAATACTACCCGATAAAGGGATCTCATAAGCATTTTCTGGGAGCGGCACGTTGCCTTCTTCAGTAAAAGTAGTTCCTTTTCCTTCGAGAACCAATTCATCATTTGCTACGTAGTCATCAGGATGCTTAGTGCTGCGTATGGCCACTTCATTAAGGTGAAGAACAATCTGATCCAAATCTGAAATCTCGTCTTGGTTATTGGTCAGTTCGCCTTTTCTAATATCAAGCGTCTGTCCGATCTGCGCTTTCAGCCATTCGGAAAGCTCAGTGCTAGTGAGTGTCATCAGCGATTCCTCCTTTTTATCTATACGATACTATTCCCAATTATTTTGCGTTTTACACGAATAGATGCCTGATGAGGCTCAGAATAACCGCTCTAATAGAACCTAAATATGTAATGTTTACGTACAGCTCCTTTGAAAAAATAAAAAACACTGCAAAATCTGTCTCTTTAGATTCAGCAGTGTGTAATAGCTTATAATGAAAGGTTATTCGCCAGGAACGGAATTCTCTGCGTTTACAGCGCCGGCACCGTAAATATTCGGATCATTGTCCGACCATTTATCTGCGCCGCTCTTGAGAAGTTCTTTTACTTCATCAGGGGTAAGTTCCGGATTGTGTTCGAGGATTAAAGCGGCAATTCCCGCGCAAATCGGTGTTGCCATTGAAGTCCCTGACATTGTAAAATACTGCGTCCCCACACGGCTCGACTTTTGCAGCTTATCGATATATGACCGCGGGGAGCGGAGGGAGACAATATTGACACCGGGCGCCAAAATATCGGGCTTTTCTTTTCCATAGACCGTCGGTCCGCGGCTTGAGAAGGAAGCGACAATATCATCTTCACGGCTCACCGTATCATTATCGTCCAATGCGCCGACTGTAATGACTTTTTCGCTTACACCCGGACTTGAAATGGTCTGTGGATCAGGTCCTGAGTTTCCGGCGGCGACACAGACCACAATGCCTGCGTTCCATGCTTCTTCCACTGCTTTGACTAAAGGATCATCAAGCTCATTATCGTAGCGGAGCGCTTCACCGCCAAGGGACATACTGATGATACGAATGGGTTCCTCAGGGTTGTCTTCATTATATTGGATACACCATTCCACACCCTCAATGATTGCCGCTAACGTACCTGATCCTTGCTTATTTAACACTTTAACGCCAATAAGGTTGGCCTCAGGAGCCGGACCGCGGTACTTGCCTGAAGAAGATGCGCCGCTGCTTGCAACATCACCCGCGCAATGGGTGCCGTGGCCATTATCATCATATGGCTCGGTCTTTTGATTGACAAAATCGGCAAATCCTTTTATTCTGCCCTCTAAATCAGGATGCTCATAAATTCCGGTATCCACTATAGCAACGGTGACGCCTTTTCCGGTCAATGCTTGATTGTTTCTGATGACTTCTTTCGCATGGCTGGCTTCAGTTGCTGTGTCAAGAAGCGCTTTAACCTCACGATTTAAATAAACTTTGCGGATATCATTGCATTGAGAGAGAAGAGCATGTAAAGCTGAAGGCGTTACCTCTGCACTGCAGCAATTGATCTTGTGAAAGCGATGCTTTAATGTACAACGCTTTTCATTTTGTAAAATGTCTCCTGTCGCTTGATAACCCGTTTCATGACAGCCTTCCTCAAATTCTATGATCACTGACATCTTTTTTCGATTTCTCAATTTCGTCTCAAAAAATTGATGTAAAAAACATGGCGTCCATTTAAAAGGTTTGTATAGCTGCAAAACGTTCTCACGCAACGGCCAATCCAGCTTATGAGCGTTTGCCCTCACCATTTGTACCATAGAGTAACCAAACATCATATGATTCCTCCTAATAGAGTTTCTCTGTATACTCTATGAATGGAGGAGCTCTTTTGTAAGTTTGTTTGTCCTTCTTGGAATCGGACAAGAGCGGTTTTTAATGGCTGATTTTTTTACTATAAGGAAATAGTACGCTGGCGGGCCGCAAAATATGGTTTTAGTTTGAGGGTTGAATAAGAACGTTTGTTCCTGTATGATGTGAGAAAAAAAGAAGGAGCTAAAAAACGCATGAACATTCTGATAAAACGCTCTATAGAAGAGCAGGTTCCGATTGATATAATATATATGAAAAAAGACGGTTCAATTTGTAAAAGAACAATCATTGTGAAACATCGAAACAGCCATGATATAAAAGCCTTCTGTTGCACTAAAAAACAGATGAGAACGTTTCTTTTAGATTCCATTCTCTCTTGCGCGCCTGTTCAAAAAAAGAAGCAATTTCTTCGTTTTGCCAATTAATATAGGCTGTCGGTTATAAATAGACAGCCTATTTATAAAAATAGTTCCCATATATCTTTTAAAATCAGCCTGCTTTTCACCAAGAACCTAGGAGGTGTGGGTATTTATTCCTTTTCTTCATTTTTTATCCCAACTTTTTTCACTGTTATAAGCTGATAGACACCCCCAACTGTGACAATCAATTGATTTTTAGAAACCGGGAAATTTTTCACTGATGATAACGGGTATACAATGGTAAGATAAAACCTATTGACTAAACCTCATATAATGAACCGTGCCATTCTTTTAGGAAGGAGACGAACATGAGAAGAATCTTACTTAATGTCATAATCATTGTAGCAATGGTCCTGTTAATAAGATGTGTTCATTATGCATCAGAACCGGAACCCTCGAATCAGCCTGATAAATATGCGGATTTTAGAAGCTTAGAGGCGAATGAAAACCCTGAGGACTATAACATCGAATATAACGGGAAAAAAGGAAGCCGTGTGTTAATTATGTCACCGCATGGAGGCAGAATTGAAGGCGGTGTAAGCGAGCTTGTCCGTTTTTTTGATATGGAATACTCTACATATCTTTTTGAAGGTTTAAAGTCACATGATAACCAGACACTGCACATTACCAGCACTAACTTTGATGAGCCGACAGCCGAGGAGAAAATCAAACAGCACCAATACATTATCGCCTTTCACGGATATAAAGGAGACGATAAGAATACACTTGTAGGCGGAAGCGACCGCAAGCGGGCGAAAATGATTGTAAAAGCTCTTGAAAATAGCGGTTTTTCTGCAGAGTTGGCCTCCTCAAAGACCGGTCTGGCAGGACTGGATGCAAACAATATCAACAATCAAGGTAAAACGGGGCTGAGCATCCAGCTGGAGATCAGCAGAGAACAGAGAGAAGCATTTTTTGATGATTTTAACTATCAGGAAAGAAAATATACGAAAACATCGGAGTTTTATCGCTATGCCAGAGCAATCAGAAGAGTGATTGACGAGGAGTATTCTTAAGTGCCGTCATTTTAGATAAAATAATTGAGATTTGTCCTCGGTGCGTACCTTATCAAGCAAAATAGAGGACAATTTTCAAAATCATCAGTAGACTGAAAAAAGAAACAAAAAGGAGGATACAGCACATGGCAGATCATCATTTTTATTTAAAAGCACAATGGCCGGGGAAGCGTAATGATGTCGGCACGATAGAAAGCGGAAATCTCATGACATCTATTTCGATTCCAAAGGAAATGGACGGACCGGGGCAGGGAACCAATCCTGATGAAATGCTTCTTGGCGCAGCCGCTACCTGCTATATTATTACGCTCGCAGCCATGATGGAAAGAAGCGGACTTGAAAAAGAAGATCTGCATATGGAGTCAGAGGGTATTGTTGAAGTCAAAAACGGAATTTTTACGTATAAAACAATTATTCACCGCCCTGTTATTTTGCTGAAGCCTGATGCTTCGCAAGCTGATTTGGCGCTCGCGCATAAGCTTGCGGAAAAGGCGGAGTCCTCTTGTATGATTTCGCGTGCAGTTCAGGGGAACGTGGAATTGAAGCTTGAAGCTTCAGTAAGAGCTTCGGGGAAATAATGGGTTCAAACGGTCAGTGTAAGACCGTTTGTTCTTTTTTTGCCGATTTTGACTTGTTAAGCAGAACAACCCCGGCTATTACAAGGGTAAGGCCAAGTATCCCTTTCATGCTGATGGTTTCGCCAAAAAGCAAATAACCGATGATAGCGGTCAGCGCTGTACCGATGCCTGACCATGTGGCGTATGCCGAAGATAAGTCAATCGTTTTAAGTGACATGCTTAAAAAAGTGAAGGCGGATGCAAATCCTGCTCTATTACTCCGATGCTGGGTCCGATTTGAGTAAAGCCTTCAGACAGTTTCAGCATTGTGCTGCCAAATACCTCTGTGATAATTGCCGCAGCTAAAAAAATCATTCCTTTCATAAAAACACCGCCTTTTTTACCAATTTAATAACACAACTCCCGATATTAATAACAGAATCCCGGCAATTCCTTGTTTATTCAGCTTCTCTTCAAACCACTTTGCTCCGATAACCGCTGTCAGCACCGTGCCCGCTCCGCTCCAAGTGGCGTATGATAAGCCGAGAGGTATATGGTTTAATGTCAGCGACAGCATATAAAAGGCAAGTGAATAACCGATGATGACGAACATGATCGGCTTCCAGCGGGTGAAGCCATGAGAGACTTTCAGCATGGCAGCACCCATTGATTCTGATAATATAGCAATTGCGAGGAAGGTGTAACCTAATATCATATAAAATCCTCCTCTATTACATTCATTAAGCGTTTGAGCAAAAGCGCTTTTTCTTTTTGTTGCAACGGTTCCAGCTGAAACATTTCTGAAAACCAGATTCCGTCACAGACAAGCCGGATCAGGTGTGACGTCGCAGGGTCAGAAATTTCTTCATCTGCCTTTTTTTTAAATTCTGTATAAAATGTTCTCCATGGCCTCAGCAGCTCTTCGTTGAAAGACATGGTCGCAAGCATACTTGTGCACAGTTGAACTGTATTTTGGAGTTCAAGATCGTCAAGCGTCGCCAAAACAAACGATTTGACGAAAACTGCTTTATCAGACTGCAAATTTTCTTGATGATGATCCAGTAAGTTCTGAAAGTTTGATATTGCGTATTCATTCATTTCGTTAATAAGCTCTTCTTTACTTGAAAAATGATAAAGGAGCCCGGCTTTTGTCATGTTTGCTTCTTTCGCTACACGGCTCAAGGTTAAATGCTTTAATCCTTTTTCAGTAATTGTCTTAGCTGCTGCTTCAAAAATTTCTTCTTTTTTTGACATAAAAAAAACACCTACTTTACTTACCGGTTAGTAAAGCACATGATATATGATGTTATTTTATGAGTCAAGAGATTCATCTTACCTCAAATCTGGACGTTAAAAAAGACCCCTTTTTAAGGAGTCTGCTTTTTTTAATAGTAATATGGATACGGGGGATACGGATAATAAGGATATCCTCCGTAACCATACGGATTAAGCAAAGCGCTTCCCACTAGGCCGCCAACAAGCCCTCCGATAAACGGACCGCCATAAAACCCAAAACCGGGACGTCCGAAGCCATAACCGAAACCAGGTCTGCCAAACCCAAATCCAGGTCTTCCGAAACCAAAACCAGGTCTTCCAAATGGTCTCATATCACTTTGTGGTGAATAATGCTGTATTTCATTCATAATTAAGGCACCTCCGATAATAAAATAAACTTTAGCTGATACCAGAGTATTCAGCCTATACCGATTTGATTGGGCGTTTTCACCAAAAGGGAAATTAAAGAAAGGAGTGAGCCGCTTTGGGGCTGTACCAATCTGACTGGTCAAAAGCTCCCCCGCACGTTCATGCTTATCAAGCAAAAACGAATGTGGTGGAAGGGCACTATCACCTGATTGAAGGATTCTCACAGCCAGAGAACGGAAGCAATACGGATAGGCATACGCATTATTATACGGGGATTACGTCTTTTGATAACGGCCATTTTCACCGCTACTATGGCATTTCCGGGCCAGCTATCCCGAGATCGGACGGGACGCATTATCATGAAATAAAAGAAACCACTTATCTCGCCTACAATGAACCGATAAAAATACAGTACGGCGGCGTTGTGTATGATCCGAGAAACAACGGGAGAAAGACGCATAGACATGAAATGAAGGGGCGAACGCGGGAAATAGTAGGCAATGAACCGCTCGGCTGGTAAGACGTTTACCGCGTCAGAAAAAGGGCAAAATGAATAGGTGGTTGAATATATGAGTAGTGTTATAATGGGGGGAGATTTGTAAAAGAGAGTGATGTGCAGTGAAAAAGACAAAACAGCCCGTTGTCATTCTGGTCGGACCGACGGCAGTGGGAAAAACAAATTTAAGTATACAGCTTGCTAAAGCGTTAAATGCCGAAATTATCAGCGGAGACTCGATGCAGATTTATAAAGGCATGGATATCGGCACGGCAAAGATTTCTGAGCGGGAGATGGAGGGTGTACCTCACCATTTGATTGATATCCTTTATCCATCTGAGCCTTTTTCAACCGCTGATTACCAAAGATTGGTGAGATCTAAGATCAAAGAGATCAGTGAAAGAGGAAAGCTTCCCATGATTGTCGGAGGGACGGGTCTGTATATTCAATCGGTTCTGTATGATTATACATTTACGGAAGAAGCGAACGATCCCGCTTTCCGCAAAAAAATGGAGGAAGCGGCTGTTCAGGAGGGCGCTGAAGCCCTTCACGCCAGATTGGCCGCGGCCGATTCTGAAGCTGCAGCTTCGATTCATCCGAACAATATCAGAAGAGTGATCCGCGCCTTAGAAATTTTACATACGTCAGGCAAAACGATGTCACAGCATTTAAAAGAGCAGAAACGCGAACAGCTGTATCATTCAGTTATGATCGGCCTTACAATGGACAGAGAAGCGCTTTACGAGAGAATTAATGAGCGGGTGGATATTATGATGGCAGCGGGTCTCGCTGATGAAGTCAAACGGCTTTACAATCAAAATCTGAGAGACTGCCAATCCATTCAGGCGATCGGCTATAAGGAACTGTACGCATATTTTGACGGAATTGTGACACTTTCGGAAGCTGTCGAGCAATTAAAACAAAACTCCAGACGGTATGCTAAACGCCAACTGACATGGTTTCGCAACAAAATGCACGTCTCTTGGTTTGATATGACGCCGCCTGTCGATGCCGCGCTGAAGGAAAAGGAAATTTTCACACATATAGCAGGAAAACTTGAACTTTGATCGAAACAGTATGATATAGAGAATCAAGGAGGACAAAACATGAAACCGATTAATATTCAGGATCAGTTTTTGAATCAAATCCGAAAAGAAAATACGTTTGTTACTGTTTTTTTACTAAACGGCTTTCAGTTGCGCGGCCAAGTGAAAGGCTTTGATAACTTTACGGTATTGCTTGAAACCGAAGGAAAGCAGCAGCTTATATATAAACATGCCATCTCTACCTTCGCCCCGCAAAAAAACGTCCAGCTTGAACTCGAATAGAATCATGAAAAAAGGCCATTTTTCAGGGCCTTTTTTTTATGCCCGGCGGAACATTTTTTATATTCATACGTATAGGTATGCCATAATGGGAAAATCGTAAAGACGGGGGATGGGAGAATGTTGATGGAAAGTGAAACAGAACTGAGAAGAATCAGGATTGCGCTTGTGTTTATTGCTGTATTTTTATTTTTCGGAAGCTGCGGAAATCAAGAAACTGTGGTCGAAACCGATCATGGTGATTATGAAATCCCGCAAACAAGCTCATTTCCGCTGGATCATAATCATTTTGGTGTTGTCGAGGACGGAACGGTCAAAATATATAAGTATGATGAATCAAAGAACGAGGTAACACTAAAAAAAGAATGGCTATCCGATGAGCTTGAATAATTTTCACAAGCATTCAAATTTACAAAGCGGACCGATGCCGCTAAACTAAGTACTGACATAGATCATGCAGAGGGTGAGAATATGAAACACAAGGTTATTATCAATCATTGGGAAGAAACCTGTGAGGATGATTCCTGTTATGAATATGGCACAAGCATTATTGTAAACGGCAAGGAACTGATCAGAGAAGCATCTATTGCGAGCGCCCTGAAAGCAGTCTTAGAAGAAATCGGCGCTGACGCAGAAATTGAAGAAACCGTTGAAAGCGAATGTTGTGATTCTTACAAAAAATAAGAAAAAAAATCTAGACTACTAAGCAGTTTTTTTTCGTGTTATGATATACATCGGCTTAAAAATGACCCTTTCGAGTAGGACGAGAGACGATTCTCGTTCTGCTCTCTTTTTTGGGCGTATAAGGAGCCGGGCAAAGGTCCTGAATAGAGAAAATATGAACTTTTTATAAAAACGAATCTATATATTGTGTTTTTCGGATGTGATAGTATACTATATATAGTGTTGGGAGATAAGAGATTCATAATTTGTAATAGGTCGTGATAAAGCATGGTTCAAATCATATTCGATTCGAAAACAGGGAATGTTCAGCGTTTTGTGAATAAGACAGGGTTTCAGCTGATACGTAAAGTGAATGAAGCTGACTATCTGGACACTCCGTTTGTTTTAGTAACCTACACGACAAACTTTGGACAAGTGCCGGCTTCGACACAGTCATTTCTCGAAAAAAATGCCCATCTTCTATTAGGAGTCGCAGCAAGCGGCAATAAAGTGTGGGGCGATAACTTTGCAAAAAGTGCCGACACCATTTCAAAACAATATCAGGTGCCGATTTTGCACAAATTTGAACTCAGCGGCACATCGAAAGACGTTGAATTGTTTACTCAGGAGGTAGAAAGAGTTGTCACAAAACCAAGTGCCAAAATGGATTCAGTTAAATAATGAAATCATGATCCAAAAGGACGGGAAATTTCAGTTCGATAAGGATAAAGAGGCTGTACATAGTTATTTTGTGGATTATATCAACCAAAATACAGTGTTCTTTCACGATTTAAAAGAGAAGCTAGATTATCTGGTTGAAAACCAATACTACGAAGAAGAGTTCCTAAGCCTCTATTCATTTGCAGATATTAAAGAAGTGTTTAAGACAGCTTACGCGAAGAAGTTCCGTTTTCCTTCCTTCATGAGTGCGTTTAAATTCTATAATGACTATGCGTTGAAAACGAACGACAAGAAAAAAATCCTTGAACGCTATGAGGACAGAATATCAATCGTTGCGCTGTTCTTTGCCAACGGTGACACAGAAAAAGCGAAAGATTATGTGCGTTTAATGATTAACCAAGAATATCAGCCGAGCACACCGACATTTTTAAATGCCGGAAGAAAGCGCCGCGGAGAACTTGTGAGCTGCTTCCTATTAGAAGTCAATGACTCACTAAACGATATCTCGAGAGCGATTGACATTTCCATGCAGCTTTCTAAACTGGGCGGAGGCGTGTCTCTCAATCTGTCGAAGCTGCGTGCCAAAGGCGAAGCGATTAAAGATGTTGAGAACGCGACAAAAGGTGTTGTCGGCGTCATGAAGCTCCTTGATAACGCGTTCCGTTATGCAGATCAAATGGGACAAAGACAAGGATCTGGAGCCGCATACCTAAACATTTTCCACCGGGATATCAATGACTTTCTTGATACGAAAAAAATCTCGGCTGATGAAGATGTGCGTGTAAAAACACTCTCTATCGGCGTTGTCATCCCGGATAAATTCGTTGAGCTTGCGAGAGAAGATAAAGCGGCCTATGTGTTCTATCCGCATACGATCTACAAAGAATACGGGCAGCACATGGATGAAATGGACATGAATGAAATGTACGACAAGTTTGTCGACAATCCGCGTGTGAAAAAAGAAAAAATCAACGCGCGCAAATTGCTTGAAAAACTTGCGGTGCTGCGCTCAGAATCAGGCTACCCGTACATTATGTTCCAGGATAACGTCAACAAGGAGCATGCGCTGAACCACGTGTCCAAGGTGAAGTTTTCCAACCTTTGCTCTGAAGTTCTTCAAGCGTCACAGGTTTCATCTTACACAGATTACGATGAAGAAGATGAAATTGGCTTGGATATTTCCTGCAACCTGGGATCGCTTAATATTTTAAATGTAATGGAACACAAATCAATTGAGCGCACGGTGAAGCTTGCAACCGATTCTTTAACCCATGTGTCTGAAACGACAGACATCCGCAACGCGCCTGCTGTAAGACGCGCAAACAAAGCCATGAAATCAATCGGGCTCGGCGCCATGAACCTTCACGGCTATCTCGCCCAAAACGGCATTGCTTATGAAAGCCCTGAGGCCAGAGATTTTGCGAACACGTTCTTTATGATGGTCAATTTCTATTCCATCCAGCGTTCTGCGGAGCTTGCGAAAGAAAAAGGCGCAACGTTTGAGCAGTATGAAGGTTCATCCTATGCAACGGGGGAATACTTCGATAAATATGTCTCAAACGATTTCTCACCGGCGTATGAAAAAATCGCAGCCCTGTTTGAAGGCATGCATATTCCGACAATTGAAGACTGGAAACAGCTGAAAGCGTTCGTCGCTGAGCATGGCATGTATCACAGCTACAGATTGTGCATAGCGCCGACCGGTTCAATTTCTTACGTGCAATCAAGCACAGCGTCCGTGATGCCGATCATGGAACGGATAGAAGAAAGAACATACGGAAACTCAAAAACGTATTATCCAATGCCGGGCCTTGCATCAAACAACTGGTTCTTCTATAAAGAAGCGTATGACATGGACATGTTCAAAGTGGTGGATATGATTGCGACGATCCAGCAGCATATTGACCAGGGAATCAGCTTTACACTGTTCTTGAAAGATACGATGACAACCCGTGATCTAAACCGGATTGATCTGTATGCCCACCATAGAGGCATTAAAACCATTTACTATGCAAGAACGAAAGATACTGGGCAAGACAGCTGCCTTTCTTGTGTTGTTTGATTAAAGGAGAGTTTATAGTGACGAAAATTTATGACGCAGCAAACTGGTCAAAGCATGAAGATGATTTTACCCAAATGTTCTATAATCAAAATGTGAAGCAGTTCTGGCTTCCGGAAGAGATTGCTTTAAACGGCGATCTCCTCACTTGGAAGTACCTTGGGAAAAACGAACAAGATACTTATATGAAGGTGCTCGCCGGACTTACTCTTCTTGATACCGAGCAGGGAAATACGGGAATGCCGATCGTGGCCGACCACGTAGAGGGCCATCAGCGCAAAGCGGTGCTGAACTTTATGGCCATGATGGAGAATGCGGTGCACGCAAAATCGTATTCCAATATTTTTATGACACTTGCGCCTACTGAAACCATCAACGAAGTGTTCGAATGGGTTAAACAAAATAAATTTTTACAGAAAAAAGCTCAAATCATTGTCGGCCTTTATCAAAGCATTAAAAAAGATGATGAGATTTCATTATTCAAAGCCATGGTAGCGTCGGTTTATCTGGAAAGCTTTTTGTTCTACAGCGGGTTCTATTATCCGCTATACTTCTACGGACAAGGAAAGCTGATGCAGAGCGGAGAAATCATCAACCTGATTCTGCGCGATGAAGCCATTCACGGCGTATACATCGGACTCCTTGCACAAGAAATATACAATAAGCAGCCCGAAGAGAAAAAAGCTGAGCTGCGCGAGTTCTCAATTGAACTATTGGAACAGCTTTATGAAAATGAACTTGAATATACAGAGGATCTGTATGACCAAGTCGGGCTGTCACACGATGTGAAGAAGTTTATCCGCTATAACGCGAATAAAGCACTTATGAACCTCGGCTTTGATTCTTACTTTGAAGAAGAAGAAATTAATCCGATCGTCTTAAACGGATTAAACACAAAAACAAAATCACATGACTTCTTCTCGATGAAGGGGAATGGCTATAAGAAAGCTACGGTGGAGCCGATTAAAGATGACGACTTTTATTTTGATGAAAAAGAGCAGATATAATATCTGCTCTTTTCGGCTTGATGATGTGAACAGGAGGAAAACGAAAAATGGGAAAAATGGATGAAGTTATTTTAGTTGCCCCGCGGGATGAAGTATTTAAGAAAGAAAGCTTAACCTTCCAAGGCGTAAACAGTGAAGACGAACGTATCACTGAAATCATGGCGCAGATTGAGGCGCATTATCGTGAAATGAGAAGGGGAGATGCTGAAGAAGATCCGCTCTTCAAGCAGCCGATTCCTTACGTAGTCATTACACGCGAAGATGAAGTGTTTGTTTATGAACGGCTTGTAGGCGGAGGAGAGGCGCGTCTGCACAATAAACTTTCGCTTGGCTTTGGCGGCCATATGAATCACATTGAAGGGGCAGCATCATTTTCGGAAGTGTTAAAACTAAACACTGACCGCGAGCTGGATGAGGAGCTTCAAATCAATGAAGAAGATAAACTGAAGATCGTCACACTCGGTTTAATCAATGATGACGAAAACAGTGTCGGTAAAGTGCATATCGGCATCCTTTCAGCGCTTCAATTGAAATCAGGAGCACATGTGGAAGTCAAAGAAAAGGAACAAATTGCAGGCAAGTGGATGAGCATTTCTGAGTTAAAACAAGAAAGTGTTTACAGCCGGCTGGAAACGTGGTCGCAGTTTGTCGTGGATATTTTAGAATAGAAAAACCCGGTTCCTCCTTTAAAGAGAGGGACCGGGTTTTTTGCTTATTCTTGTACGATAAACGCATCGAAGCCGGCATTTTTTGCTTTAGTGACAAGAGCATCAGCGTTGTCTTTTGAAGAAAAAGCGCCAATTTGCACCTTGTATAGGCTGTCCTTTAAAAGCACGATCGCATTGAAACCTTTAGCCTTTGCGCTGGAAGCGAGCGAATCTGCATTTGCTTTTACTTTGAAGGCTCCGATTTGGACTTTGTATAAATGTTCGCTAGGCTTTTTTTTTAGATTAAAGGCTTGTGCCAACCCATTGGCATGTCCCCTTGCCAGGCTTTGAATAAAACTGGCTGTTTTTAATTTGTTGGCATCTGCCGCTGTGTCAATAAAACCGTTTTCTGTAAGCAATGCAGGCATGGCGGTTTCTCTTAACACATGGAAATTAGCTGATTTTTTCCCTCTATCAGCAAAGTCCGCCGCTTTCAGAACCTCTCCATGGATATGTGACTGGTAAGTTGTCGTTGGCGATCCGACTCCTGGATAAATATAGCTCTCAAAGCCAGTCCCGCCTCCGGCATTAATATGAATGGATAAGAAATAATCTGCGCCCCAGCTATTAGCTGCATTCGCCCGGTCATCTAAGCTGACAAATTGGTCGCTTGTCCTGCTCATTCGCAAAGAAACATCCTCATACTCGTTGGTTAAAATCGTGCGTAACGCTAAAGCGATTTGCAAAGTCAGCGCCTTTTCCTGCAAACCATTGCCTGTTGCACCAGGATCAGTTCCCCCGTGGCCCGGATCAATAAAAATTTTAACCATTCCCATCACCTCATTACAGCATATGAACAAAACCGGTTGGTGCTTGTACTGATGTCTTTACCGAAAAAAATAAGAAAAACGCCTCCTATTTCCCGGAAAATAAAAAAATATATGGTTTGTCCCCGCTCCCGTCATGAATAGAATAAGAAATAAAGTATTTCTCGGGAAAGCGCAGGATTCAACATCGTTCCCGAAAAGAACAGTTGTTTTGACAGGCGGACGTCAAAAACAAGCCCCCCTCATGATAGGCGCGTGTCACAAACGCTTCATTCATGAATAACATAAAGAGAAAACAGAGAGGTGAAAATGTTGGAGCGCGCTGTAACCTATAAAAATAACGGACAGATCAACATTATTCTTAACGGACAAAAGCAGGTGCTGACAAATGCTGAAGCAGAGGCAGAATATCAGACCGCTGTCCAAAAAAATGAAGCCAAGCACGGCATTCTGAAAGAAATAGAAAAAGAAATGAATACATTGGTCGGCATGGAGGAAATGAAACGGAATATCAAAGAAATTTACGCTTGGATCTTTGTGAACCAAAAACGGGCGGAACAAGGTTTAAAAGCGGGAAAACAAGCATTGCATATGATGTTTAAAGGCAATCCCGGCACAGGAAAAACAACTGTCGCCAGGCTTATCGGAAGACTTTTTTTTGAAATGAATGTCCTTACGAAAGGTCACCTCATTGAGGCTGAACGAGCGGATCTTGTCGGGGAATACATCGGCCACACGGCACAAAAAACAAGAGATTTAATCAAAAAGTCACTGGGCGGAATTTTATTTATTGATGAAGCCTATTCTCTGGCAAGAGGCGGAGAAAAAGACTTTGGGAAAGAAGCAATAGACACGCTCGTAAAGCATATGGAAGACAAACAGCATGAATTTATTTTAATTCTTGCCGGATATTCAAGAGAAATGGACCATTTTTTATCATTAAATCCCGGGCTTCAATCACGATTTCCCATTAGTATTGATTTTCCGGATTACTCCGTATCTCAGCTGATGGATATTGCGAAACGAATGATCGCAGATAGGGAATATCAATTCAGTCAGGAAGCGGAATGGAAATTAAAAGATTACTTAATGACGGTCAAAAGCACAACAAGCCCCGTCAAATTCAGCAACGGGCGATTTGTGAGAAATGTCATTGAAAAATCAATACGCACCCAAGCGATGAGGCTCTTAATGGGAGATCAATACTTAAAAAGCGACTTGATGACAATAAAAAGCCAGGATCTCACAATAAAAGAAGAGGTACCGGGCACAGGATAGACCTCTCGCCACAGGGAGGTCTGTTTGTTTGCTCTTTTTTAGCCGCATATGTGTCATATAAAGCCGAAATATCAAGGGATTTGTGGTATACGCCTGATCGGTTTGGTATGATAATACTACTGCCCATTACGTAAAGAAAGGAACATCCATTTGAATGAACAAGAACTGATACAAGAAAAGGCAATATTGGTTGGATGCCAGCTGCCTCATATCTCAGACGAGCATTTTGACAATTCTCTTGCGGAGCTTGCCTCCCTTACGAAAACAGCAGACGGGACGGTATTGACCACTGTGACGCAAAAAAGAAACAGGGCTGACGCAGCCACTTATATAGGAAAGGGGAAAGTGGAAGAACTCAAAGCGTTGTGCGAAGAGCTCTCAGCAGATCTTTTGATTTTTAATGACGAGCTATCGCCAAGCCAGTTAAAATCGCTTGCTACCGCCATTGAAGTGAAAATCATTGACCGCACCCAATTAATATTGGATATTTTCGCAAAAAGGGCCAAAACAAGAGAAGGAAAACTTCAAATAGAATTAGCCCAGCTGCAATACGCGCTTCCAAGACTGAGCGGACAAGGTATTAATCTCTCCAGACAAGGAGGAGGCATCGGGGCAAGAGGGCCGGGTGAAACAAAGCTGGAAACAGACCGCCGTCATATTAGAAATCGCATTCACGAAATAAACACCCAATTGACTGCGGTTACCCGACACAGAAGCCGATACCGGGATAGAAGAAAGAAAAACGGAGTCCTTCAGCTTGCTTTGGTCGGATATACCAACGCCGGAAAATCTACTTGGTTCAATCGTCTGACCAGCGCTGACAGCTATGAAGAGGATCTTTTGTTTGCGACGCTTGATCCGATGACGAGAAAAATGGTGCTGCCAAGCGGCTACAGTGTGCTGCTGTCGGATACGGTAGGGTTTATACAAGACCTGCCGACGACATTAATTGCGGCATTCAGATCGACGCTTGAGGAAGTGAAGGAAGCCGATGTTATTTTGCATGTCATTGATTCCTCAAACGAGGATTACACAGGCCATGAAAAAACCGTTATTCGGCTATTGGAGGAGCTCAAAGCAGACGATATTCCGATTCTGACAGCTTACAACAAACGAGACCAAAAACTGCCCGACTTCATCCCGTCAACCGGAAAACATCATATTATGCTCAGTGCCAGAATCGAAGATGATGCTGCGAGATTTAAAGAAAACATAGAAAAGTATTTGCGGGAAGAGCTTTTAACGTCGTATACGGCTAGAGTTCCGGCGGATGAAGGAAAGCTGATTGCCAGAATTAAATCAGAAACAATGGTTGAACGCATTCATTTTAATGAAGAAAATGAATGGTATGACATCTCAGGATATGTACAAGCCGAACAAAATATATCAGGTGAACTGAAGAAGTACATGTAAGAAAGGAATACAGAAAATGTTTGAAACACTAACGCACGGCGAATTATTAAAAAAGACCGCTAAAGAAGTAGAAGCAGAAATTTCTGACGTTCATAAAAGAATTGAGGAGATCAGTGAGCGCAATGAATGGAGAGTGCTTCAAAGCTACAGAAAACATAAAGTGAGTGATACCCACTTTACGCCGTCTACCGGCTATGGCTACGATGACATTGGAAGAGACACGCTGGAAAACATATACGCAGATGTTTTCGGCGGAGAAGCGGGGTTGGTAAGACCGCAGATCATCTCAGGCACCCATGCCATTTCCATTGCGTTATTTGGAGTGCTGAGACCCGGAGATGAATTGCTTTATATCACAGGAAAGCCTTATGACACGCTTGAAGAAATCGTCGGAGTCAGAGGGGGAGAAAATTCCGGCTCGCTAAAGGATTTTCATATAGGATACAATGCAGTTGATCTGACCCAGGAGGGAAAAGTCGACTACGAAGGGGTAGCCGCAGCAATTAATGAAAATACGAAAGTGATAGGCATTCAGCGTTCTAAAGGCTATGCGAACCGGCCGTCTTTCCTCATTAAAGAGATTCAGGAAATGATCCGCTTTGTCAAAGAGATAAACGAAAATCTCATTGTGTTTGTGGACAACTGCTACGGTGAATTTGCAGAGGAGCTTGAGCCTTGCCATGTGGGAGCCGATCTCATGGCAGGCTCGCTTATCAAAAATCCAGGCGGCGGACTTGCCAAGACCGGAGGATACCTTGTCGGTAAAGCCAAATGGATAGAAGCCTGTTCGTACCGGATGACATCTCCAGGCATCGGCAGGGAAGCGGGCGCATCACTTTATTCACTGCAGGAAATGTATCAGGGCTTTTTTCTTGCTCCGCATGTTGTCTCTCAAAGCTTAAAAGGCGCCGTATTTACCGCATGTTTTCTTGAAAAGCTCGGTTTTACATCTAATCCGCGCTGGGATGCGGGAAGAACGGACTTAATTCAATCCGTTGAATTTTCTGATCGGGATAAAATGATTGCTTTTTGTCAGGCGATCCAATACGCGTCACCTATCAATGCCCACGTCACCCCGTATCCGAGCTATATGCCGGGGTACGAAGATGATGTCATCATGGCTGCCGGCACTTTTGTGCAAGGAGCGAGTATTGAATTATCAGCTGATGGACCCATCAGGCCGCCATATGTCGCATACGTTCAGGGAGGATTAACTTACTCCCACGTGAAAAACGCCATTTGCAGCGCGGTGAATGCATTGATGGAAAAGCAATTAATTTAAATAGTTTAAAATTTTCAATGAATTCGATGTTAAGAATCCTTACATCGTGTTGACACATTATATTACATGACCTATAATAAAACTAAGTTAAGAAGAGGAGGAAATTGAGATGAGTGATAACATTCGCCGCTCAATGCCTTTATTTCCAATAGGAATTGTCATGCAGTTAACAGAGTTATCTGCACGCCAAATTCGATATTATGAGGAAAATGGACTGATATTTCCGGCACGAAGCGAAGGGAATAGACGATTATTTTCTTTCCATGATGTAGATAAACTGTTAGAGATTAAGCACCTGATTGAACAAGGTGTGAATATGGCAGGGATCAAACAAATTCTGGCAAAGGCATCGGCTGAAGCAGAAGAGAAGCAAAATGAGAAAACGAAAAAACCGATGAAGCACGATCTGTCTGACGACGAGTTGAGAAAGCTTCTGAAAAATGAGCTCTTACAGGCAGGGCGTTTCCAACGGGGGAATACATTCCGTCAGGGTGATATGTCCCGATTCTTTCATTAATCCGTTAGCAACTGTTTTGCTATATACATTTACCTTTTAGAGGAGGAGTTTTACGAAATGGCAAAGTACACAAGAGAAGATATCGTAAAATTAGTAAATGAGGAAAACGTTAAGTATATCCGCCTTCAATTTACAGACATTCTTGGAACAATCAAAAACGTTGAAATTCCTGTGAGCCAGCTTGAAAAAGCACTGGATAATAAATGCATGTTTGACGGTTCTTCAATTGAAGGTTTTGTTCGTATCGAAGAATCTGACATGTATTTGTACCCTGATCTAAATACATTTGTTATCTTCCCATGGACAGCTGAAAAAGGTAAAGTAGCACGTTTCATCTGTGACATTTACAATCCGGATGGAACGCCATTCGATGGTGATCCTCGAAACAATTTAAAACGGATTTTGAAAGAAATGAAAGATCTTGGATTTAGTGATTTCAATCTCGGACCAGAGCCTGAATTTTTCTTATTTAAATTAGATGAAAAAGGCGAACCTACCTTAGAATTAAACGACAAAGGCGGATACTTCGACTTGGCGCCGACAGACCTTGGCGAAAACTGCCGCCGCGATATCGTTCTTGAACTTGAAGAAATGGGCTTTGAAATCGAAGCTTCCCACCACGAAGTTGCTCCGGGGCAGCACGAAATTGATTTCAAATACGCTGGAGCGATCCGTTCTTGCGACGACATTCAGACTTTTAAACTAGTTGTAAAAACAATCGCCCGTAAGCACGGTCTGCATGCGACATTTATGCCGAAACCATTGTTCGGCGTAAACGGTTCTGGTATGCACTGCAATCTATCACTCTTCAAAGATGGCGTTAACTCATTCTATGACAAAAATGCTGACCTTGAATTGAGCGAAACAGCGAAACACTTTATTGCAGGAATTGTGAAGCACGCAACAAGTTTCACTGCGGTCACAAACCCGACAGTAAACTCTTACAAACGTCTTGTGCCTGGTTATGAAGCCCCTTGCTACGTTGCATGGAGCGCACAAAACAGAAGCCCGTTAATCCGCATCCCGGCTTCCCGCGGTATCAGCACACGTGTTGAAGTGCGAAGCGTTGATCCGGCTGCGAACCCATACCTTGCACTAAGCGTATTGCTTGCTGCAGGTCTTGACGGAATCAAAAACAAACTTGAAGCACCGGAGCCGATTGACCGCAACATCTATGTCATGAGTAAAGAAGAACGCCTGGAAAACGGAATCGTAGACCTTCCGGCAACTCTTGCAGAAGCTCTAGACGAATTCAAATCAAACGAAGTCATGGTAAAAGCTCTCGGGGAGCATTTATTCGAACACTTCATCGAAGCGAAAGAAATCGAGTGGGATATGTTCAGAACGCAAGTCCATCCTTGGGAGCGCGAACAGTATATGTCTCAATATTAATCTCTCAATCCCTTGGCACTATTGGTGTCAGGGGATTTTTGTATTTTGGTCAATAGAATGGGCTTGAACAAACCATTTCAGGAACACACCTGGAATATATTACATTATTTTACAACGACAATGAAAGCGTACGAAATTTTCGGAGGACAAAACTTCCAAATATGAAATCACTTAAATTTGTAATTTTGGGTGCTCTCTTTAGAAATGGTTTACTAGAAAACGAAAAAGAGGAAGCGTTTGATTTCTATATAAAGAATATAAATGCAAAGCGAATCACGCTTTAAAAAACTTGTGTTTACAGATAGACGCATTAATAGATTTGAATGAGGAAATGATGAAGGGCGTTATACTATAGCTGAATATTTAAATATTATAGGTCTCGACTAAGAAATAGTTAGTTCTTTAAATAACACTTTTAATTCTTCACCTTATCTATTCAACATTCGGGATGAATTAAGAAGTAAATTTTGCTGACCCAATAAAAAATTAAGAATATCAAATTGTTTCACTTAAAATTCGTTAATATGATATTAGTTCAAAATCATAAGCGACTTCCACTATTGGTGGTCGTTTTTATATTCTCTGTAAACTGCTTTCGGTAAATCTCAGGATAGACAATTGGCTGTTAATGCTGCTTGAGTGCGATGCCAGTTTAGAAAGAATATGTGATTTAATTGGAATCGTTCGACAAATTTTCCGAACTGTTTCATTTCTAGACCTCTTGTCTGATAATAAAGCAAGAGGTGAAAGTTTATGAAAATTGTAGTTGATTTTTGGTTTGACAATGAAAATGTAAGAACAGCTAAAGTAATTGCAGAATCTGAGATAGCACTTATAAAAGAATTGCAAGAATGTGAACATTGGTATGAGTTTGAAGATGGTAAGCGTATAGCAAATGTTAATATGCGACTTGTAACGCAATTTGATGTGAAAAGAAAATAAAATTCATAAAAAAGCATCCGGGACTGGCCCCATAAGATGAGACAAATTAAAAACACCTTCAAGTTTGAAAACGGATGGTTGTTATCCGAAATTAGACTTGGAGGTGTTTTTCTATGGGGACAAGAGAAGTTATCCGATGGAAGTCAAACAGAAGGCTGTAGACATAATCATGGAGGAACTGAATATCAAGAATAAGACGCAGGTTCAGACATGGGTCAGCTGGTATAAGGCTGGGGATACACACCGACAGCCAGTTGGAAAGCAATACACTTACGGAAAAGGTCCGGAGTATTCTTCCGAATTAGAGAAACAGCAGGCAGAGAATCGTTATATGAGAAAACAAAATAAAGTTTTAAAAAAGTACAAACGAATTGGAAAGGAAGTTGATAGGGAAACGTCAATCAAACTGGTAGAAGGATTGAGGGAAACAATGACGGTACAGGCCATCTGTGTCCATTTAGGTATCTCACGCGCTTCATATTATAGATGGAAAAAGGAACTGACTAAGAGTATTTCTAAGTAACGACTAGAGAAACAAATCGGTGCGTTGTGCCGAGAGCATAAGTATCGATATGGATATCGAAAAATCACAGCCATAGAGAATGCGTATTAACCATAAAGCTGTTTCAACGTATGATGCAAAAAAATCAGTGGCAGTGCCAGGTTAAGGTGAAGAAGCGTAAGAAGAATGGGCAGCCACATGCCGTGGTCGATAATATATTGGATCGGAACTTTCAGTCTGATCGTCCTATTGCCTTATGGACAGAAGCAATTGTATCTTTCCAGTATATTGGATGTATACAACGGAGAAGTGATTACTTTTACGATTGGAGATAAACAGGACACAGACTTTGTCTTACACACACTTGATCAGCTGCCAACACTGCCTGAGAACTGCCTGTTACATAGTGACCAAGGTTCTGTGTATAATCTTATGAGTACCAGAAAGCAGTTAAGACAAAAGGCATTACCATGAGTATGTCCCGCAAAGGGACGCCCGCTGATAATGCCTCCATCGAATCGTTTCATTCCTCACTAAAGTCTGAAACGTTCTATCTTAACAGCATTGACCGAACTACAACCGCCATCGTAGAACGCACTGTCAAAGAATACATTTATTATTATAACAACATTCGTATTCAAACGAAACTAAACAACCAATCACCGGTAAACTATCGGCAATTGGCTGTATAAAGGTGTTTTGATCCCTGTCTCAAAAACAGGGGTCAGTCCCAGAGGCACTCTTTTCGATTTTTACGAAACAATTCAACCTTAAATTCACTTTATAAATAAAATTCCATCTTGAACAAACATTGTAAAATATGATACATTATTTAATAGAATTAACAAAAAATACTTTTTTTATAAAAGGAGCATTTATGGATAACAAACACAACTTTATTACTCTAATACATCATTTCATATTTTCTCCTATAGACTTTCTTTTAATCAAGTATTCTAGTGATAAGAATTATCGTCATTCTTGGTTTGTCTTCCTAGCTGTATTGAGTCTGTTTTTAGGCTTTTATTTAGCTATCTTCCCAACACTCTCTACCTTGATTAATAATTCATTTCGAGTCAATGGAATTGATTATACAACTGATATGAATACACTCATTATGATTATTACATTAGTATTAGGTATTATTCAATTTACCTCGATGGTTCTTGTAAGCTTTTTTATTATACATATTATTGGGATATTAATTGGCGGGGCCGCTACAGCCAAAGAATTTTTCCCTAGTTTTATTTATTCAATCATACCCATAGGCATCAAATTTACAATACTCATTATTTTTTCTTTCTTTTTAGGTAGTGATTTTGCCTTTTCAGTTATTTACCCAAATTCTCAACAGCCACTAGGTATTATCTTGAATATTATTATCGATCCTTTCTTTTGGTGGTCTACCATTTTAGGGTGTATTGCCTTAAAAATAACACATCAAATTTCTTATAAAAAAACCATTATAATCATTAGTATTACAATGTCTTTAGGTATTATTTCTCTTTTTTCAACCAGTTTATTTCTATAAACTGAAAGGAGGTGAAATTTCAAGATGAAAAATAGCAATCTTTTTAAAATTGTAAGTGTTACAAGTGTAGTTTCTCTCTTTGCCATTGCTACTTTCCTTATGGGCTCTTCAGAAGGTATTGCAGGTTTAGCTTCTATTGACTTTAGTTCAGGTAATCAGTTCGCTTTAGACCTTTCAACAAACCTAGGAATTAGTAGAAAAACAGCCTATGTAGCAATCGGTGTTATTATGACAACAGGTGATATATTAACAATTCTCAGCCTATTGGCTGTTGTTTTGGGCGGAACTGGTCTAATTACAGCTGCAATGGTAGCTACAGCGAAAAAGCTAGCTAAAAAATACGGCAAGAAATATGCTGCTGAATGGTAAAATGATCAAATGGAAAATAAGGAGGAGTATAATTTACTCCTCCTTATTTTCGTTCTAGGAGGAATATACACATGCTCAACAAAAGGGTTCTCATTGCAAACTTTAAACTAACCTATAGACGAACTTTAAATCGCTTGATTTATTTTTTTCCATCAAGCGAAAATTTACTTAAATCAAATAAAATTCTATTTGTCTTTGCGCCCTTTTTCTTAGTGTATCTATTTATTCTATATAAAGCCTCACAGACTCTTTTAATTGAAGTTCCAGAGCATATTCTAACACTAGGTACTAACTTTATCATTCTCTTTTTTGTTTTGAATATATTAAAATCATCGACTGATATCATACATCGATATGTATATCCTGAAGATTTTCTTCTTCTCCATACTTTAAAAACGGATCCAAAAAAAATTTTATTATCAAGGTTCTTCACAACAATTTTTCTAAACATCCTGTTTAAATTAACAGTAGTGTTATTCCCTATACTCTTTTTTATAAATTTTTCTACACATGATCGTATATATCTTTTGTTATCATTTCCATCATTGCTAATATTTATTGTTGGACTAACAAGTCTTTATTCATCGCTTACATACATCGTTTATTCTAAATTTCTCCATAACATTTTAAATTCACGATCAAAAAGCTTGTTATCCCTTTTAGGAATTGCCTGTTTATCTGCCATGTCAACTACTTTTCTTGGTTGGATTGGACTTAATTATTTTTATCAAAATGATCTCCTTGAAGCTATTGGCAATTTCATATATCTATTTAAATTAGATACGATACTGACCACCAATTGGCTTCCTACAAATTGGTTTTTACTTTCAACAAGTGATGTACATTTATTTTTTATATGTTCTATAGGTTATATTGCTTTAGGTTGCCTTTTCATCTTTATTACCTTTAATTTAATTTTGAAAGTATTGATTATAAAAGAAGCAGTACCTAATAATCTTTTGCCAAAATTAAAACCAATCAAGTTGCCTTTTTTAAGTTTCTTACAAAAGGCCTTACCACGGCAAAATATTGCTATTCTAAAGAAAGACCTTACTGCATTATTAAGAGCTAATTTTACAATAAAAAAACGACTGGTACTTTCCATTAATATGATTGCAATAGAACTAGGTGTATTGATAGGTCTTAGTTTAAATCAAATGTGGTTTGATTTCTCAGATATCTTTGTTATCTACCCAATTTTATTTGCTGTGACTTATAACACATCTTTATTAGGAGAGGGATTACTTGGCGTAACTTCAGCAGATGCAGAGCGTGAGAACCTTTATGTTTATAAGAGTTCGGGCGCTTCTATTTTTAAATTGATCGCAGGAAAATCTTTATTGCACTTATCTGTGATTCTTATTTTAATGAATACGTTATATCTATTTATCTTATTGTTATTCAACTTAGATATTATGACGCAATTTATATTGTTCATCATGATTAACTCCATCAGTCTTATCATAGGTGCTGGGCAAATTATTGGGACATTTCTCTATCCTCGTTTAGATTGGGAGAACTTTGAAGACATTGGTTCATCTGTTAAAGCATCATTTTTTGAACATACTATTCTTGGAGTGTTACTGGCATTTTACCTTCAGTTGTATGGTATCACAGGCGTTCTCGTTACATTTGATATTATTAATAGGGGAATATTCTTTTCAATCATTGTGACAGGTACCATTTTATTTGTTATAGGTATTGGATTCTTTTATTACTTTTGGATTAAAAGAATAGGAACGAAAAATTGGGAGATGAAAACATGAACATTGAAAATGTGTCTTTCAAATATAAAGATAAACTGATCCTTGAATCTATTAATTTAAAGATAGAGAAAGGCAAAGTGTACGGCTTACTTGGACCAAATGGAGCTGGTAAATCAACTCTTTTAAAATGTATCCTTGGTATAGTGAAACCTTACGAAGGTAAAATCACTATCAAAGGAGAAACCTTAGAATCTGAAAGATCCTCTTACCTTAAATATATAGGATACGTTCCAGACGCACCTTTTCTCTATCATTATTTAACACCTAGAGAGTATCTTGAGTTTGTTGCTGATTTACAAGATGTCCCTTATGAGATTAAAAATGATAGAATAGATCTTTTGTTAAGTCAATTTAACTTGAATGATAATGAAAATGACATGATATCTACATTTTCTTTTGGTATGAAACATAAGTTATCTGTTGCAGGAGCCATACTTCATGAACCAGAAATATTAATATTAGATGAACCATTAGGTGCATTTGATCCTCCCACTACAAAGATGATGAAAAGTTTTCTCAAACGTTATGCTGAACAGGGGAATACTGTCATCATGTCTACACACCTTGTAAACATAGCACAACAACTATGTGATAAGGTTGGAATACTGATTAATGGTACTTTAGTTAAAGAATATAATCACCTTACAGACATAAAGGATTTTGAAGATTTGATTATAAGGGATATGGATACGATACTAAAATGAAGGAATTAATAAAAAGAAATAAGCGTATACTCTATATAGCAAGCTCCTTTTACATAGTGGGTTTAGTTCTTGGTGTGATTTTTAACAATATTATACCTAGCCTTAGTCAAGATAATGTTCAAAATATCACAGTATTAGGTTATTTTACACATAATTTTGCAGCGAATTTATTTCTCATTTTTTCAATGTTTACATTTGGAATTTTAACATCTATCTTATTACTATTGAATGGCTTCTTAGTCGGTCTATCTTCTTTACATAGTATCACCGACCATGGAAACGATGTCTTATTTATATTAACTGCTGTGGTTCCTCACGGTATTTTTGAGATTCCTGCAATGATTTTGTCGGGAGCACTTGGTTTCAAATTGTTAGATTTCGTATATATGAAGATAAGGGGTATTTATTTTTCAAAAAAACAGTTTTTACTAGATTTTTTGTACTTTGTTATTATACTATTTTTATTGACATTACTTGCTGCTGTTACAGAAGCATTAATAACCCCTTATTTACTTAACAAATTAACATTAGGAGGCTCTTATGTTTATTAATAAAAAGCAGATAGATAAATTACTGGATGATCATACAGAAGAAGAACAAAAAGAAACGAAAAGTAAAGTTAATACTTCATTTATAATAGTATTTTATTTTTCAATACTACTTTCAATCTGTACTTTCTTTTTTAATTATAGGTACTTTTTGATTACTTTGTTTGGCCCGACCATTTTAGTAACTTTTATATCCCCGCCTTTACAATTCAAAAAAGGTATTTATAGAATTTTTTCGGCCCTATATTTAATACTTTTAATTACAGTTACTTTCTTTTGGTTAAAATAAGTGATTAATTCTCAATCAAAAAACGTCCTTAATTGATGTTTTTTCATTTTATATCGTTTTAAATAAATAATTTGAATTATTTTTTGACATGTTCCATCCCGCACTATGAATGGGTTCTCCATCCTTTTTTATCATTGTATAGGTATGTAAACGGTTTATTGTAGGGGGAGGGGCTTATGTTAACGCTTATTGGTTTGCTGATTATTTTAACGATTGTCGTATTGCTGATTTTGGAAAAAACAAGTCCGATTGTTGCCATGGTCATGGTGCCTTTGATAGGGGCGCTCATTGCCGGATTTGGTATCAATGATATTCAAACCTTTTTTGAAGAAGGGATTATCAAAGTACTGTCAGTGGCGACCATGTTTATCTTCGCCATTTTATTTTTTGGCATTTTACAAGATACAGGGTTCTTTGAACCTGTAATCAAAGCATTAATCAAGCTGACTAAGGGGAATGTTGTCACCGTTTCCATGGGTACAGCTGCAATTGGGATGATCTCACACTTAGACGGTGCAGGAGCTACAACCTTTTTATTAACTGTACCCGTACTGCTTCCGCACATATGAGTCCTTACTTACTGTTGTTGTTAATTGGGACTAGTGCCGGCTTAACCAATATGGTTCCGTGGGGTGGACCAACTGGACGGGCAGCAAGTGTACTAAATGTGAGTCCGTCAGAATTATGGTACCGCTCATACCGATTCAGCTCATTGGTGTCGTGTTTGTGTTAGGGATGGCCTTTATTTTAGGAAAAAGAGAACAAAAGCGCATACAAGTGAAAATAGCTGCAAAAAAGGTCGCAGCCGTTCAACTTGAAGGTGCGGATTGGGATCGCGCCTTTAACTCCATCAGTGAAACAGGAAATGCTGCTTTAAAGCGATATCACCTCATCTGGGTTAACTTCATTTTATTTGCCGCTGTGGTGTCCATTCTTGTATTGAATATCATCCCTGCGAGTTATACATTTATGATTGGACTATCACTCGCACTTTTAATTAACTACCCTAATGTGAAAATACAAATGGAGCGTATCAAGGTACATGCACCCAGTGCCCTTGTAATGGCAGCTGTTATTTTTTCTGCAGGATCATTTTTAGGAATCCTTGAAGGGACTGGTATGCTGAAAGCAATTGCGGTGGATAGTGTTTATATTCTGCCAGCATTTCTTCTGCCATTTCTACATATCATTGTTGGTTTTCTTGGAGTGCCTCTTGATATGTTAACAAGCACAGATGCTTATTATTATGCACTTTTGCCTATTGTGAAATCAGCTTTCTTGTTTGAATTATTCCAGAAGTATTGGGCCGGTTCGGTTTCGCCGATGGGAACAGTGAATTTTTAGGTTCTGCTATTACAAGCTTGTTTTACATGTGCGGGTTAATACCGGCTATTTATTTAGTCGAAAAAATTGGAAGGAGACATGTATTAATTTGGCCATTTTTAGTGTCTGCGATTATTTTAGCCATCCTCGGATTTACTTCAAGTTTGCAAATGTCCTTCGCTTTCACAATAACTTTATTTGTTATTTACGGAATTTTTAATGTATGACGATCCATCAATGGATTTATCCAAATGAATTATTTCCGACAAAAATCAGGGGAACGGCATTGGGTTTTGGTACAGGAGTAAGCAGAATAGGTTCATCTATCAGTACATTTTTATTTCCTATAATTCTTAGCAAATACGGATTGGGAGTAACTCAGGATTTATCGTTTCTTTAATTATGGCACCTGAAACGAAGAATATGAGTTTAGCTAAAACAAGCAGCTTGAACAAGAAAAATAATGGGCTAAACAGTAAAGCAACATCTGAACAAAAAACAACTTATTAAAATTGAATTATATGGAGGATTTTACATGTGGGTTATTACTGTTTACTAGGAGACACGATATTCCCATTTGTCTCCTCTTTTTTCTGAATGTAGCCATTAGTTCACTTAACCTCAGATTTTAAAATGGAATTTCATCGATTAGTTGTTGAGTATTATTCTCTTCCCAATTTTCTAATATATCATTTAAGTATTATGTAGATGCTAAACCACAATTATGACAAAAACGAGCATTTCCTTCCAGAAGAGTTTCACAACCTTCCAATTTGTGCCGCGAGGTTTGTGGATCATATTCATCCTCAACTGAAATCCCAATGCATTTGTTAATTCAATATGTACCACAAATATGACTAGTTGGACAATTTAGTGCTCTACTGTTATCGTCTAAAAGAAAACTAGCATATTCCATCTGTTTTTTCTCTCCTTGAATTTAATTAATACTTCCCATACTTTACAGTGGTTGATTGAGTCCGCAAGCATCAAGATTGGAATGACAAGTATTGTCCGCACCGAATCTTATCAGAGGGACGATGGAACAAGGTTAAGGCTGCCATTGAAAAAGAATTAAAGGCATTGGGCGGAAAGACTCCTAGTTCTTCAGGGGATTCGTCAGGTTCAACTTATACAGTCAAAAAAGGGAGATACTCTTTCAGGAATTGCTAAGGATAAAGGAGTAAGCGTGGCAAACCTTCAGAGCTGGAATAACATTAAGGATCCGAATAAAATCAAAGTTGGCCAAAAGTTGAAACTTAAAGGCTCCAGTTCTTCCGGCACTAAATCAAATAGAAAAAAAATAGCCTACTCCTTGACTTCGGGTGTCTTTAAAGTAACAAGCCCGATGACAAAAGGGGATAAAGTAAAGCAAATTCAGAAAGCGCTGGCGATGCTATACTTCTGCCCGGATAAAGGTGCAAAGAATTACGGTATTGACGGTGTATATGGCCCGAAAACAGCAAAGGCAGTCGAACGGTTTCAGTCAGTAAATAGTCTGAAAGCGACGGTATTTATGGACCTAAGACGAAAGCGAAAATTGAATCTCTCTTGAAATAATTAAGAGGAAGAATAGATTTGCACCTCATTATATACCTGTCTCTTTTTTCTTTATATGTCACTAAAGTAGGAGGTGATTGTTTTTGTTTATATCTCCAATGCTATTACACTCCATAAAAGCACCTTTTGACAATGAGAACTACATTACCTAAACCTAGGTATCTCTGTAAACTTGTGTGTATATTAATAATAAAATAATCCTCATCCTTATGTACGGATGAGTTATTATATAAACATTTGTACATAAATATCCTAATGTATTAAATAGCCTAAGTGAGCAGTTATTTTGTACAGTTTTCTTAAAATAAGAATCCTATCTTATTAGACCCAAGTCACACGAACTACGAGTTAAAGCTTTGTTTGCTACTGTAGACACTTTTGTTGTTCAACTAACGGAGCATGTTTATGCAAGAAGCTTAGGATGGAAAAGATCGCGCAAATAGTATATAATCTGGTCTGCTTTCTACTCTGAAACCTCACTCCAGATAATAGCCAACAAAACTAATAAAATGCGTATTAAATGATCTTTTGTAACCGTATTTAAAAGGACAACAAGTACAGTTTTTAAAATTTGATTGTCCTTACTTTGAATGATTACTAGAATGTCTAACAACGAAATAACAGTACCAATAATATAATCCTTATATTGATTATCGTTCATGATTTTTCCTCCATTTTTTTATAAAGTATTACTTTACTGTAAAAATGGTGTGTGGATTTGAACAAAAAAAATTTTTGCGCAGTTCGAAACAAAAGCATTTAGGTGAAAATGATTGGTTGAATAAACGGGCACACAGGAGACGGCACAAATGGCACCGGGAACCGTAAGTCTATCATCGTTGAAATCTATTACACAGATTCAGAAAGCGCTGGCGGCTTCTTATTTCTATCCGGATAAAAGCGCTAAAAACTTTGGAATTAATGGCTATTACGGAGCAAAGACAGCAAAAGCAGCAAACGGTTCCAGTCAATGTACGGGCTGGCAGCTGATGGGGTTTACGGACCGAAAACGAAATCGAAACTGGAAGCATTATTGAAATAAAAAGGTCCTCCAACATGGGGGGCACTTTTAACCATTTAAAAACCGTGATCAAATCTATAACAGTAACAGTCAAAGGATCAAAAATGTACAAGCTGAAATCCGGTCTGTATATTACGGCTGCTGATAAGTATGTGCAGGTTAAAACCAAGTAAACAAAAAATGCCTTCTCATAATGAGAGGGCTTCTTTTTTCGTTATGAATTTTCATTGTTTCCTTTTTTAGTAATGTATTCATTGACTTTCAGCACAAGGCAAACAGCAATAAACATGATTATAACAAGCAGAAAACTTAAGGATTTTCCAAAATAGAAGATGATTCCGGCAGTTAAAGCTATTAGAAAAGTAATGATCACTGTGTTTTTTCCTCTTTAATAGGTTTTAAGAAAAGTGTTATCGATAATCCCGATAAGCAAATTAAAAGATAACCAATAAGGGCTGTGTAAATCATTACACTGTTGAGAAGGTATAATGATGAGGTATAGGAAATGACCAACAGAGAGACAGCAAGTCCAATTAATAAACAAAGTGTTTTTAATTTAGACAGCCTTAAATGTTTTGATTCAGTAATTTTTTTAAATGCGAAAGGGATGCCTATGTAGAAACCTACAAAAAAGGCGAATATTAAAGACCATATCAATCCTAATATCGAAATGTTACCTTCTTGAAAAATTCCGTCAAATGACCACCTGCTAAGTATAATGAATCCAAAAATATAAACAAAGGACAATATAATCTTGATCAAGTGATCTCCCTCCTTTAATAATAATATACACTATGAGAAGATTGATTTGGGAAATGGTTTTACAGTTGAGATGGGTGTAAGCACAGATTTTGGAATTGATAAAATTAAGACTCAAGCAACACAGTCTAAAACTGCCACTGGGTACTATGCAATAAAAGCTGCAGGCATTAAGCTTTATGATATCCGGGTAAGTAACAACTACACTTACCAATATGGGAAAGCTATTTTCAAATAGCTAGTGCTTCAGCTTCTGCTGGTTGGTCAGGCGAAATAACTTATAAAAAAACAGTTAATTTAAATCCAGCAGCAAAAGACTCAATATAATTGGGAAAAAGACGAAGAGAAAATAACGATATAATACAAGCTGTATACATATAATTTCGTTTGGAAGGAGATTGATATGATAATTAAAATGACTCAATTTAATATGAAGGATTTTAATAAACCAAACGAATGTTTCATTGTGTCGGGAAGAATTATCCCAACATTTGAAAACAATGTTTGGAAATATACAGAGGAGGTATTTTCTGAACCTTATATCAAGAAATATGAAGATGATGAAATTGATAACAGTTATATTCAAGAAGAGGGGAAAGTTGTATTTTTTTATTACGTTGATAACACCTGCGTTGGCCGGATTAAGATTCGTTCTAATTGGAATGGATATGCACTAATTGAAGATATTGCAGTTGCAAAAGATTATAGAAAAAATGGTGTTGGGACAGCATTATTAAATAAAGCTATTGAGTGGGCAAAGGAGAATCACTTTAGTGGTCTTATGCTTGAAACACAAGATATTAATGTTTCAGCTTGTCATTTTTATGCCAAAAATAACTTTGTAATAGGTGCAGTTGATACTATGCTTTATTCAAACTTTTCAACATCAAATGAGTATGCAATTTTTTGGTACTATAAATTTTAATAAATTAAATTCCCTGATGAATAAGTCTATCTATATATTTAGGGGTAGAGAATAGAACTGGATACTAATGCACTTTAAAATTCTATGGGAACAAATAAACAACAGCGATTTATGGATTATTGGCCCTCAAATGAAATACGGTGTTCTAGTGTCTCATTAGGGGGAATATTTAGATCATGATCCTAACCCAAATGAAACTATTTATGCAGTTTCAAAGTGGGGGATTTAAGTTTGTCTCAAACAAAAAAAGCCGCAAAGGGCTTTCTATTATCGTTCACAAGCATAGTTGACTTGATCCCTGTCCTTTTTAGATAGGTAAGCAGGGTGTGAGCTGGGTACTCCATTCGGATACTTCTTTTCTTAACTCAGTACAATTTGCAAACGTTTCTGTTCCACCAGGTTGAGCTGAAGAAGAAGCTCCGTTTTCTTTTGTAGTGGAAATATTCCTTGATGCCTGTGAAGTTGTAGGCTGTGAAATTGCTGGTTTAGATGTCGTTGCTTTTTAACCAACCGCAGTGTTTTTCTGTTTAACACAACCATTAAATCCTCCACCTTTATCAAACTCCAGTTGCAGCTTGCCATTGCAAGCCATTCTATTCCGTTTAGATGTATCCTCGCCATATGGCTGAACACAAGCAAAGTGAATGCAGCAAAGCATAATATTACTTTCTTTAATTTCACTTTCCCCCTTTTAGAATGTTTGTTCTCTACCTATATCGGTAGACCACCTACAAATATAATCTTGTATACAATTATTTGTGAATTTAATTTTTCCTTAACATGTTCATATTTCAGTCTAATATTTTCTAGTATATGTTAAAACTTTACTATGGTCATTACCAAAAGGGGAATATGATCATGCTTGGCATAAAAGTTGATAAATTCGATGAAAGTCTTAAAATCAGTTGGCAACTATCCCAAATTGAAATTCCAATCAAAGAAATAAAAGATGTCTCTCTTGATCTGACTTATGGGGGGAAGGAGGAAAATGCAATAATAATAGGAACTCCTTATGGCAATACAGTAGAGTAGTGATTAAAACAACAAATAACACTTATATTTTGTTCACCACGGATACTGCATCAATTATGAATAAGATTGTTACTGGTTAACCAACTGATACTCGTACTACTTATATTCATCAATCATTGTGACGATAATTATTCTGATAAATATAGGGGTGATGTATTTGACTAATTTTGTTCATAAGACTGTAAATGGTTTGAAAAGTCTTTTAGATGAAAAAGGGGCCATTAAATTGTTTTGTTCTGAAGGGGATATTATGGAATGCCTTGTTACTTTTTCACCGAACAAAGCAACCCTTAATGAAATTAAAAGCTTTGAATTTAAGCACCAGCTTACACTTCCAGAGGATTATCAGAAGTTTGTTACACAGCACAATGGTGCGAAAATCTTCGAAATTCTTGCAGATGGGAGAATATAGGTGGAGGACTTCAGCTATTTAGCCTTGAAGAGATTGAAGAGGAACTAAAATATGAGGATTTGTTTGAAGGTATCAATGGTATCCCAATTGGTCACTTATTAGAAGGTTGCCATTTGATGATCGACAAAGATAAATTGGATAAAGGTGATCCCAACTATCTTTTTATATTAGAAATAGGGGAGTATACACCATTAAATTTAAATTTTGAGATATTTCTAGACCGGTATATACTCTCCAATGGGGAAGCTTTTTGGGAATGGCGCTACTATACCGCAGAAAATTATTATAGAACAAGATAGTGTGATGTATAAGACAGTCATTTTGGCTGTCTTTTTCTGTTATTCAAATAGATGATTGCGGTAAAATTTACATAGAGTGGGGCTAGGAAGGAGAACTGATATGAAGGTATTTGAGGCTGATTCATTACTCTCTGAAGCGGATAAAAGAACCAAAGAGTATAAGGAACTAAGGTCGCAAATGGTTAAGCTAAGAAAAGCGTTTAAGGACGTAGCTGATTTAGATGACAGTGAGTTTTCCGGCAAAGGCGCCGACAACATTAAAGCATTTTTATCAAGATCATGCGGGTGTGGCTGACAATTGGATTGATTTAATTGACATGAAAATTACTTTCTTAAGCAGCGTTTCTGCAAAACTTGAAGATACAAAGATGTCAGATGCTTATATAGAAGAATCTTTTTTAGAACATGAACTTGTAAATGCATACACGAAATCAAAATCCATTATGTCTGAACAGAAAAAAGCAATGAAAGACATATTAATCGACATCAATGATATTCTTCCCCTTGAAATATTCTCAACAGAAGACTTCAAAGACAAACTTTCTTCTGCAGATGACAAACGTGAAAAAACAATCAATAAGCTAAACAAGCTTGATGAGGATTTAAAAACAGAATACCCTGAAACAGAACCAAACGAACAATTTATTCAGCAAGACTTTAAAAAGCTGCAGGAATCAACAGGCAAAGGGAAAAACGCCACTCCAATTCACTAAGGAAGGCCGTAGTGTTCTCTATATTCCTTAGTTCTATTTACAACTGATGCATGATTCAGGAAGCGAAAGATGACTGGGAAGAGGATGAAGACTGGGACGATTAAAACTGTAAAGAAGGTCTTTAACTCGTTTTCCATACAAATGGGGGAGTATAATGAGAGCTTCAATAATATCAAACAAAAGTTGAAAGAGTTTTCAATTGATGTAAAAACAGATCCCAGCATTAATACAAATGAAAAACTCAAAGAAATTGAAATGAATATAGGAAAACAATTACCTTCTGATTATCAGGACTTTTTGAAGGAATTTGGCGGCTGTTATCTAGATAGTAAAAAAACAACATATGAAATTGAGTATGACGTTGTTATAAACCTTTAGAGAAAGATCCTTGGATGGGCAAGGACAATGACACACAATTGCTGGAGGGTTTTTATAGTTTAGCAAACGATCATAACAGTCTTTAGATAGCGATTGATACCTATTCTGATCGATTTTCTTGTGTCAGTAAAATAGCTTCTGTTCACTGCCATGAAATTGAAGATGGTCATCCCGAAAACCTGCCCATCAAAGGGCTTGCTCGGTGTTTAATCTAAGTAGACCTAACCTATTTGTATATGGAACTTTCCAAATAATCTGTTTGATGAGGTGTTTTTTCCTCTCCTTGAAAAATCCTTCTATCTTTTCTGTTATTAATTTAATAATTACTATACTATTTTTCCGCTTGACTTTTTTACTGTAGCCTTTTAAAGTATGGAATGTTGCTTAGACTATGTTTAACGACTTTGATACTGAAAATAGAGGTGGCTACTTAGATGAAACAAAATGGAAATCCTTGGGCACTATTGCCACTAGTTTTATTTGTAGGGCTTTTTGTCGGCTCCGGTGTATTGACTGGAGATTTCTATAAATTGCCAATATTGATTGCGGCAATTATAGCATCTGCTTTCGCGCTTTTATTTAACCAGAAGCAATCGCTCAATCAGAAAATAGAATGGTTTGCTTCCGGTGCGGGACATCCTGATATTATTATTATGGTTATCATTTTTATATTAGCAGGTGCTTTTTCTTCTGCAGCTGAGGCGATGGGAGCGGTACACTCAACCGTCAACCTTGCTTTGAGCATTATTCCTCAGCAGTTTATACTGCCAGGGCTTTTTATCATTGCTTGTTTTATTTCTGTTTCGATGGGAACATCAATGGGGACGATTGCAGCAGTTACTCCAATTAGCGCCGGTTTGAGCGGAGAACTTGGCTTGTCCACTGCAATCGCTATTGCAGCTGTTGTCGGGGGAGCTATGTTTGGAGATAATCTTTCTTTTATTTCGGACACAACCATCGCGGCAGTACGGTCACAAAAAACACAAATGATGGATAAATTTAAAACGAACTTTTTGATCGTTTTGCCTGCTGCTATCATAACTGTCATTTTATTATTTTTTATACCTACAGGACACGTAGGAAATATCGGAGCTGAATCTTACAGCTGGTTTAAAGTACTTCCTTATGTTGCCGTGTTAGTCTTTGCGTTAATTGGCTTTAATGTGGTGGCTGTCATTTTTGGCGGATTGATCTTAACAGGAATTATAGGGTTTGCAGGCGGCAGCTTGACGCTGGAATCTTATTTTAAAGCAATTACGGATGGAATTGCCGGAATGTCTGATCTTATCATTCTTTCCATGTTAATTGGTGGAATGGTCGGCGTCATGAAACAAAACGGAGGGATTGACTTTTTACTAGGATTTATTTCTAAAAGAATCCATTCGAAAAAAGGTGCTGAAGCCGGTATTGCCGGATTGGTCAGCGTTACGAACCTAGCTACTGCCAATAATACGATTGCTATTATTGCAGCTGGGCCGATTGCCAAAAATATCTCTGATGAATTTAAAATCGACAATAGAAAGTCGGCTAGTATCTTAGATATCTTTTCCTGCGTGGTACAAGGCTTAATTCCTTATGGCGCGCAGATGTTATCGGCCGGGAAGTTTGGAAATATTTCACCTGTCAGCATCTTGCCTTACTCTTTCTATCCTGTTTTAATCGGGATCTGCGGCATCATAGCCATTATATTCGGACTACCAAAATTCACAAGAAATACGAAATAAAGATAAAAAAAGGTACCAAACGGTACCTTTTTCTTTTTTTTAACCAGAATTCATAAAAATGTATGTAAATGATGAAAAATGATTATAGAGAGTGATGTCTAATTTAGCGTAGTCAACCCCTTGGTTAAAGTTTTTGATCCGTGGGGAATATATCCAATTTGCTTTTTGTATGCCGGAAGATTTAAATGTTGAATTATCTTCGTTTTCTTACTATGAAAAGTTAGGGTGACGAATACAAAAGGCTACAAGTTGTGCCGATAACTTGCGAAAATGAATGTCTTGGCTTATCAAAGAAAACACCAGAATGAAGAAGCAAAAGGTAAAGAAACTAAGTTAGAGGAATAGACCATGTGTTTACTCCTCATCATGAAGCTACTTCTGTATGATCTGAATAAGGTTGCCGCATGTATCGTCGAAGACAGCTATTGTGACTTCTCCCATTTTTGTAGGTTCCATAGTGAACTTCACGCCTTTTTCCATTAATCGTTTGTACTCTTTTCGAATATCTGTAACGCCGAACATTGTTGCTGGGAAGCCCTCGGCGAATATCTTCTTTTGATATTCCTTGGCGGCAGGATGTTCATTCGGTTCGAGTAAAAGCTCGGTTCCGTCTTGATCATCTTCAGAAACAAGCGTTATCCACCTGAATTTCCCCATGGGAACGTCCTCCTTTTTTACAAACCCCAGTTTTTCTGTATAAAACTCCAGTGCCTTGTCTTGGTCTTGTACGAATATACTGGTAACAATGATTTTCATACTGTTTTTTGCCTCCTTTGATATTTATGACCCATGGAACTGTGCTAACAATCTGGCTGCAAGCAAACCAATCCACACAATTGTCAGTAGTCCTGTTCCGATTTTATAAAATTACTCTATCCATCCTTTCAGCAAATTTTTAAGTGGTTCGTTGTTAAATATAAGTACTCGATATTTCCCTTTCGTTTTGATTTTACGAGCCCTGCATCTTCCAATACAGAAAGATGTTTAGCTATCGCCTGTCGCGAAATGGAAAGGTCGTGTTTCATAATGAGACGTGCCGTAAGTTCATACAACGTCAGCTCGTTGCGTTCAGATAGTTCGTCTAATATAAGCCTCCGAGTCGAATCGCCAAGGGCTTTGAATATAGCGTCTTTGTTCCAATTCATATAAAGATTATAAGCAACTTTATAGTTGCGTGAAATAGGAACCGTAACTTGCTATCTAAATAAATATCCTTTTGCAAGTATGAGTATCAATGCTTGAAATGTTGACATTAGCATCCCCCCTTTTCGTAGGGGATGAGCAAGACTCCCTTGAGTGAGCAATCTTAATGTGCAGGAAATATTATATTATACAAAAATGCCCTTGTCGTTATAATTTTCAAAATAATGCTGGTTTGGAATAAAGGTTGATCAAAATTACACTATAAACACAAATCTATTGAGATTTAAAAAGAATTCATTTTGAAAAAGGATTGATCAAAATGGATTCTTTCTCAACAAATCAGCGTTCAGTTTTTATAAAAAAAGTTTGATCATTTTCTGCTCCTGAAGTTTCAAGATTATTGCCGATTCAATAAAAAAACACCTTCTTTTATATTTTATATATGGAACCAGTGTTTCTTCGTTTTAATTATTATTTCCGCAAAATCTTCTCCATCGCTTTTCCCTTTGCTAACTCATCGATTAGCTTATCCAAATAGCGAATTTCCCGCATAGTTGGTTCTTCGATGTCTTCCACTCGGACACCGCAGACCACACCTTTGATCAAAGCTCGTGAAGGATTCAGTTGGGGGGCTTCCGCAAAGAAGGTCTCAAAGTCTGTCTGTTTTTCCAGTTGTGCTTCTAACTCTTCCTGGCTATATCCTGTCAACCAACGGATGATTTCATCGACTTCTGTTTTCGCACGTCCTTTTTTCTCCACCTTTGTAACATAAAGGGGATAGACCCTTGCGACACTCATTGTATAGATCTGGTGTTTGGTCATAATACATCCTCGCTTGTATGGTTTTCTTTAATATTCACGAAAAATATTGAGTACAAACGAAGTAGCCGTTTGTAAGTGTCAAGATTCCCTCGACATGCTATACAATAGCCAACATTTCCGCAGGTACCCTAGTTCTAAAAGGCCCCTTTAGTCAATCATATCCAAAGGGGGGAAGTAGTCCAACTTAAACGGTATAACTTTATTTTAAATCTACAAATAAATTGCCAAAATGAAAAGAACTTGTTTAAATGCAGGGTCTTTTTTATTTCAAATATCAAACAGCTCCATTTATTCGCCAATATTTAATATGTAAACTTGTTCCAACGGTTGTGCATCTTTCCTTTATTTAAATATCAATTAAAAAGGATATTCACTTGCTGGAGAATCGTAATCTTCTTCATCATCCTGAACATTGAGATGTGAACAATTATTAGAGAGCTGGGCAAATTCAATATTTAAATTTTAAGGCTTTGACTTGATTATATAGACATAAATGTTTATATCCTGAAAACGAACATCAACTAACAGGGGGGAAGGGAAATATAACCACACATAAAGTAGTCATCATGAATATCTTCTGGATTCAGATCAGAAAGATAATTCAGAGTAGCACCGTATATCTCTTCAATTAATTCAGATTCGATTATATCTTTAACAAGACCATGATTTAGTTCTTCTTTGATTTGATCAGATAAATCATCTATTAGTAGTCTTAAATGTTCTTCTTTGAAAAATTCTTTAATTGCAACTTCCTTATGAGCTAAAAAATCATGTACAGTATTATAAGCGGTTATATTAACATTTTTACTTATATCGGGATGAATAGTATATGGCGTCTATGGAGGTTCTGGAGGACTGGATTGGTAAAAAAATGAGAGCAGACTTTAATGTCTGCTCAGCTCGCTGTTATTTCTCTAGGTTAAATCGGTCTTTGATCTTTTCCGGCAGTTTATCGGATTTAATAGCCTCAGGTTCTCCGGTATATCCGTCATAGCTCCTCGGCACACGTACAATGTCTCCTTCTTGATAAGGTTTTTCAACAAAGAAAGAGACCATCTTTTTCTTTCCTTTCTCATTATAACCTTCTAAATTGTAAACGTAATTGTTTTTATTTTCGTTTTTTTCCGCCTTTCCGTTAATTTGAACGTAATAATCGCTTTCCAGTATGGTGCCGCGATCAGCGCAACCTCCTAATATGAAAACCGATAGGCAGCCTAATATTATAATGAAAACGCTCATGTTTTTCATTCTTCATCACTCCTTACTCCTTTTATATTTCTAATTTTAATGAATACTGCATATCGAATAAATGCGGCTATCTTACACTTGACTTACTTTTTTGTAAGAATTCCCGATATAAAAATCGTTTTTCAAGTGTGCTTTTTCACAATGTGTTAATCGCTGGATTTGCTTCTCGTATTTAGGGTTTTTTAAAGAGAAGTAAAATTTCATATGATTTGGTTGCAAAAAAACCAAATGATTTGTACATGTCGATGATGAATATTCTTTAATTGAAGAGGCCTTTTCATATCTAAATGAAAGAAGAATGTTTGGAGACATTGAAAATTTTGCAATAAGGGTAGCGGATTTTTTAACCTACACATCTTATTACTCATATCGAACGTTCTTTCTGGTTTATATCGGGTAAAGAATGTTTGTTCTGTTAATGTAAGATCGATAAAGGAGTGCTTCAAATTGCTTAGAGATCGAGGGACAATCAAATGGACATCAATGATGCTTCCAGAACACTTAATGTTGATATGAAGTCGTTTTATGCTTCTGTATCAGCCGTAACTATGGGATTAAATCCAATGACATGCTACTTGGCTGTAGTAGGAAATACGGAGAGACAGGGAAGTGTAGTGTTAGCTGCATCTCCTGCACTTAAAAAAGATTTTGGGATTAAAACTGGCTCAAGATTATTTGAAATCCCAGACGATCCAAGAATACATGTTGTAAATCCACAAATGAGACTTTTCATCAGAGTCTCAACTGAAATCACTAAATTATTTTACAGGTTTGTGCCTGAGAAGTGCGTACATACGTACTCAATTGATGAATCTTTTTTAGATGGAGGAAAAGAAAATCCAGAAGAAATGGCCAAAGCTATTCAGGATAGAATGTGGAGAGAATTTGGCTTGTTCTGTACGGTAGGAATAGGAGGGAGGATGGAAAGAAATCTGAACCGGATGGGGATATCAACTGTAGGTCAGTTAGCTAAGTTTCCTTTAGAGCTACTTGAAAAGAAGTTTGGAATAATGGGGAATCAGTTGTACTACCATGCTCACGGTATTGATTTATTGGAAATCGGCGCTCCATTGATGCAGGGTCAGATTAGTTTTGGTAAGAGTCAGATTTTGCTGAGAGATTATACAAAGAGAGAAGAGATTAAAGCCGTTCTTTTGGAGATATGTGAGGAAGTCGCAAGAAGGGCCCTTACACAAAACAAAATTGGTCGAGCAATCACCCTAGGTATAGGATACTGTATTCTTAAAGCCGCTCTAATTGCAATAAAATTTAAATAGGAATAGTGTAGATGAACAAGGGGGTATGGTGAAATGAGTAAACCAGAATTATTTATCAGTTTAGTCACTGGACCAAATTGTGATATGGATTCATTTGCATTACGTTCAACACTGGAGTACTTTGGGGCAAGAGTAACAATGCATTGGATAGGAAGACCGAATGATCTCGTTGATGTTTTAACTGGTGAAGATCTTGAAAAAAAAGTTGATTATTTAATATTAAACTTCCACGGAGATGAAGGAAAGTTTTGTATGCCTGAACTTGGTGAGGAAGTTTATGAAGATAATGAGCCAAGAGGAGAATTTTTCGATGATCATGATGTTATTCGCTATACCAATTTGAATAACTTAAAAGTTATAGCTTCAGGCTGCACTTTAGGAACTGAGTCGTTAGCAAAAGCATTTCTTAAATGTGGTTGTCATTCCTACATAGCTCCTAATGATTACATAGATGGCAACCCAAATTTAATGTTTTTGATTAAATTTATGTATGAAATTATAAATAATAAAAGAAGCCAGAAAGAAGCGTTTGAAATCGCAAAATCAATTGATCAAGAAACTTCAAAGTATAATTTTTTTTATAATAAACATAGTTCCAAATAAAGAATTCGCTCCTTAGTAGAGAACAAATTCTTCTTAATTAAACTTTAGATGAGTTTTTTGAGTTTTGATGTGATACATTTCATGGAAATATGTTATAACCGGTTTTGACATATGCTGTACATAGGGTATAGCATATAAAGTGATTACACCTATGTATTTCAAAAGGAAATGCATAAAATAAAAAAACTGGGGTGCGCTAACACCCAAGCCACTGTTTGTCAAAAGCTGCCCATCAAAGGGCTTGCTCGATGTTCAATCTGCGTAGACCTAACCCTTTAAGGTTTCCAGGCTCAAGGGAGGTCTATTTTTTATTTATATACGTCAACAGGGCGATTATAAACGACCTAAAAGCAAGCATTAGCATTACTGCTTGAAATGTTGACATAAGCCTCACCTCATAGGGATGAGCAAGACTCTCTTGAGTGAGCAAACTTTATGTACAGGAATAATTATACAACAGACAAATGAACATGTCGTTACATATTTCCAAAGTGAAAAGAACTTGCTTAATGCAGGGTCTTTTTTATTTCAAATATTAAACAATTCCATTTGGTTACCGATATTTAACATGTAAACTTATTCCAAGGGGGATTTAGGAAAATGAGAAAAAGAATATTTTATGTGCTGTTTGCTTTTCTAACAGTTGTAGCTTTTACTTTCATTGATTCATCAAAAGTAAAAGCAGCAGAACCATTACCACTTTACTATCTGCAAATAACGGGCATAACATCAGATGGAAATAATTTAGTCTGGGATGACGTTTCATTTAGTCAAACCAAAGCAACAAATGTTTTAAAAGGAGACACATTATACGTTAAAGCACGTTTTATGGGCTACACAAAGTTTACTGTGATAACTGGGAAAAACGGAAAAAACCTTTTATACGATGGTACAGCTAAGATGTTCAAATCTGATGCCATCCTTGGCCAAAATAAGGTGGTAATAGGTTGGGATAAATATTTTGAGATTCCAATGGACGCACTTCAAGATAACTCTATACAGATTAAAGCATTGAGCTCAGGCACTACTTTTCTTTTCAGCCAAAAAATTGATTTTAAAAGAGAGTGAACAAGGTGATTAGCACATCTAATTACAATGTGATTAAAGATCCAAAATTTTTAGCATTTTGCAGCTTAGCAACTGAAGGGTACGGTGGAAATAGTGCTCATCAATCATCGATTAGTTTTGATGAATTTTGTGAAAAACTAGAGAAAAATGAGGTAGTTAAACCTGAGAATAAAAAAAGCACGCTTGATTTGAATAAGTCTTTAGATGACTGGAAATCAAGATTTACTGCAGGAGGCAATGTCTCAGCATTGGATTCTCAGGTATTAGATATTATCAAAAAAGCTTACAACTTAGGTATGGTTAATAAAGATAATATGTTGTTGCGAAACGAAGCTATTAATGCTTATAAAAATTCAATTTAAAATATTAAAACCCCTTATCCAGAAACGGAAAGGGGTTTTATTTGAGCTGACCTATGATCAGTGGTTATTCTAAAATCACAAAGTCTTGCACTTTTGATGTCTCTTCAGGTAAATTAAATTCATTAAGTTTCTTTTTAGTACGAATATCAAAAATCCCCATGTAGCCTCCAATACCTTTTTTGTTTTCCTCTTGCGAAACAATATAAAGTTTTTGATCTTTAAATTTTGCACTCATATACGGGAATTTTAAATCGAATTTTTCAAAAGAAAAATCTTTGTCATACTCAAGTAAACAGGCGTTATCAGATTTATTTAAATACGTAACGTAAAATTTGCCGCTTTTTTTATCATAATGTACAGTGTCTGCTTGTTCGAGATCATCAGGGTATTTTATGAATTTTGATTTCCATGATCCTTTTTCAATTACAGTTAGTTCATGGTCTGAGCTTGCTACAATATATTTTTCAGATTGATCAAATAAATCTGCATAGGAGGCTAATCCAAGTGTTTTAATAATCTCTTCTGTTTTTCTATCAATGACGTAAATAGACATCCCTTGAATGACGTAAATATATTTATCGTCGCTTGCTCCCGTGGTTACTAGGGAGGGTAAAGTTAAGCTGTATGTTTTATTAAACTTTTTATCACTAACTTTCAACTCATTCCCATTAGTGTCGACATTATAGGCTTTTACAGAAACATTCTCTCCTTGATACCAAAAAGCGAATGGATTGGATAATTTATGTTGCTTAATTGTGTTGTTATTTAATGTGTAATAATACGGTTCATGTTCAGCAAGTAAGACAATATCGTCTGAAGAATGGGATTTTTTCTGTATGTAGGGTATATCTGGTACTTTAAAATGTCGCTTGTTGAATTTTTCTCCGTGTGACGTGGATATTAGTACACTTTTCTTGATGAAAGGATTTGAATAGATAAAGAAGATTTTATCCTCGGTTGGGTCAATTTTAGATGCACTTACAGAGTGTTCACCTTTATTAATAAAGAAAATGTTGATTAACAATATTGCTACGATACCAATTAGAATTCCCGAAACTCCATATAAAATATAAGACTTTTTCATACAACGCTCCTATCTTTTATATAAAATAAAAAGACACTTGCAAAAAAATATCAGACTAACAGTTTTTGATGAACGATCAATATCTGCAGGTGTGACTATTGCACCTCTGTTACTGTCTAAGTCAGTTCCTATTGTATTTTTGTATGATTACCACACAAGTTTAGAATAATAATATTTACTTGTACTTGTTTTGGTTGCAGAAACTGAATAAGGCTTACCTTTTTTTACTACCAGCATATCTCTGAGCCTTTACCATGTCATAGATGTCGACATTCTTAATGTATACAAAAATTAACAATATTTCAATAGATTGTTAAGGTTGGTTTGAGGTTTAAGGCTATTACCAACAATTATATCGAACAGTTGTTCTGAATTATATCGAGTGAGGAACATTCGTTCTGTTAATATTAGATCGATAAAGGAGTGATTTAAATTGCATAGAGGTCGGTCCAGATATATTGGCAATACAGGAAGCACCTACCCGCCCACAAGAGATGGCACTCTTCAAGAAATAACTCTCACATAATGGAGAACCAATTTATAAATTTGTCATTAGTGATTCAGGACTTCAACAAAAGTTAGGCTATACTTTATAAACCTAATGCTAAAATTAGCTCCGCATTCTGACATTACAGGTTTAATTGATGAATGGTTGGCAGATGTAGATAGAGATGAGCAGCTAGAGGCGTATCAGTTTACTTGTTTACCGCTCGTCGTAATTTGTGAAATCGGCGGAAATCCCTTACAACTCATCTATTCTTGGTGATTTTAATGATGGACCCGGCATGGATTATTTTGAAAGAAATTACTTAACTCTTAATATAGTTGATGTATTAGTAGGGTGTTACAGGAGAAACTAACAAGCACATTCTTCTAGACCATATACTATTTTTCCTCGGGTTTTCACCAACAAGTGGACTCAGGAGAGTTGTTGGTACAGGGGCCATACATCATACCATACCGAATATGATAAAAACACTATAAATAATGGGACTTATCGTGAAATCGACCAAGTGACCACAGGCCAGTAAGTATACTTCTTCAATATTAGATCGAGAGTTAAGCGTGGCTATAGATTTAAATATTAAAACGAAAAAAAATACCCTCCTCAATTCAGAGAAGGGTATATAATCAATTAGCTGTTGCTTCAGGATCCGCCGAAGGCGATCCGGAAGCTTACAGATGTATGTTATCGGGCATTCACATAGGATATTTTTAGTAAATAGAAGATATTCATGCCAACAACTTCTCATAACAATCAGAAGAGCCTGGCTATATTGAGGCAGCAGGCTCTTTTCACATTGGACATTATTTTTTTGTATAACGCACCCAGTCGTAATGAGCGTATAGCGGTGTTACACCATTGTAGGAACCGAGCCATTCATCGACACCCGTACCATTCCACAAGTTCATCATGATCTTTCCTGATGTTGTCGGAATTTGGCTTGTCGCAGTATGTTTTAATTGCCCATCGACATACCATTTAATAGAGTTTGGCTGCCAATCGAACGCATACGTATGATAGGCGTTGGCAGCATCAAATCCGAGATCCACGAGTTTCTCATGGTTTCCTACACCATTTGTATAATAGTTAAATTGAACCTTTGTTGTGTCTTTTCCTAAAAATTCGATATCAATCTCATCCCAAGGAGTTCCATCCGTTGGACCTGTGTAAGTGAAGAACGATGAAACGATTCCTGGGTTTTTAGCTGGTTTCATCCTGACTTCATAAAGCCCATAGCCATATGTTTGAACAGAGCGGTTTTCCCCGCAGTCAAACTTGTTATAAGATGGGCTTGTTAGCGCCAAACGCATTTCACCTATTGACGTCATTGATACGTTATTTGCACGCCAAGTGCAGTTGAACATATTTCCATTCGAATAACCATTTGCTTTTTGCCATAATCCGGAGTTATAGCTGTTAAAAGGGTCAAAAAACGATGCACCTGTTTGAGCCGAGGCAGTAGAAGTGACTGCAGACAAACTCATAAACAACCCAGTGACAAGAAGCAACAATACTTGTTTCATACGATAAGACATGTTGCATCCCCCTTTCTTTGGAAGCGTTTTCTTTTTCGATCATACATGATTCTTTTAAAAGGGAACATCGGTCAAAATATTGATAATAACGAATTTTTTTACTAGAATTCTGTAAGTACGAAGTATCTCAGTTACTCTGTTTAATATTGAAGATGACTCTAAACAGCAAATAAGCCTATTTGAAAGAAGAAAGCTCGGGTTTGTGATGGATGGGATAAGAAATAAGTACGGCTCAAACGCGATATTAAGAGCGTATTCCCCCTTATAAAAACACTTAAACATTATACTTAAGGGAGCATGATTAAATGATAAACATTTGAACCAAAGTCCAAATGAAGCAATTCAATACTTCAAAAACAAGCTCAGCATAAAATAGGCTATACATAACTTTAATCAATTTTGAATTACTTAGGGACAATAATAGTGAATTTGCAGAACGACTATATGACTTTATAAGGCAGATCTTATCTAGGATCAGAGTATTAAAAGAAGGCTAAGTGGTGGATCAGCCAGTTAATTTTGATGAAGCAATTGTGCGATTTTATAATGGAGAAGAACTAGCTATTGTACATAAAACAACGGACAAGAGATCAACGTAAATGTAACAATTGAAAAAGCTGCCCGGTGGGTTTAAAGGTTTGATCAGTTAGAAGCTTATTTTAAGAAAGAGTCAGCAACTTATGAAGATAGAGTTATTAAATCTAAATAACCTGGTATGTTGTGATATGTTCATATATTAAGAAAGAAAGCGTGCCGGCAGCTGAATCCAGAGCGCTTATTTTTGATACTGAATTTCAAATAAAACAACAATTTTAATCACCAGTAGAACTAAAAGAAAATGAAGACGAATTTGATTTGCTTGATGTTCATTGCTATATGATTTCTTTGCTTTATCTTGATTGCATATATCAATTAAAAAAACGATGTTTAAAAATGCCACGATGCATTTTTCCTTAAATAATTTTAGTCTAAAGTTTTGTTCTTTTTAACTAAACATGGCACTATAATTGAACTATAGGGTCATAGCAAAAACAGAAAGATTATAAAGGAGGATTTTTGTGTTTCAAACCTTAGACCATTTTTTTAAATCTTGGGAGTTCGAATCCGATGCTACACAGAAACTACTAAATAGTCTAACTGATGAATCACTTAAACAAGAAATAACTTCACAAAATTGGACTTTAGGCCGTATTGCTTGGCATACTGTTGCTGCCATTCACATTATTACCTCAAACACAGACTTAACCTTTCAAGCCCCAACTGAAGATTATCCTGTGCCTACTTCGGCTCAGTTTATAGCTGACAGCTATCATCAAGCAAGTAATGCATTTGTACAGGCATTAAAAACTCAATGGACTGATCATTCACTTCAAGAACGTATCAACTTTATTGGTCAACAATTGCCAAATGGTTCACTTTTGATGTTTTTGATTCAACATCAAAATCACCATAGAGGGCAAATGACTGTTCTAATGAGACAAGCCGGATTAATTGTTCAGAGTATTTATGGTCCAGCAAAAGAGGAATGGACAAAACTTGGTTTGGAACCCCCGCAAATGTAAGCAAACATTTTTATAAAGAAGTTAGCCTATTACAATATATAAAAGCATGTTTTGATCAATCTGATTTCAAAACATGTTTTTTCCTTTTTTTAATTATTAATGATATTAACATCAATTTGATTAATTTATATTCAAAACCTACACACAGCAGTTTCGATTAGAAATCTCTTTGTATAATTAGGAAACAGTGCAGAGGGGTTGCCATGAATATCTTAAATTTTAAATTTGATAATTCTTTCTTTGAATTACATGCAGCGTTTACTACTAACGTGAACTATCAAACTAATTATGATATTCAGATGGATATGTTCATGATGAGTAAAGAGATACTCAAAATAGCCTGGTTATACAAGTTTTTTAATCCAGGTTACATACTTTATAGATAAAGATCGGAATCAAGTTTGTTCTTATCGCTTTGAAGAAACAAATTAATTTTAAAGCATTTGGGAAACGCAGCAAGGTTTCTTTGTCAAGAGGGAGTGTATGAATGTTTGGAATTGCAAATACATGATAGATATGCATGAGGTTCACATCTTCTTTGAAGCTTACATTATGAAAGGGGTTATAAACATGCAAGTTTTAAGGATCATATTTGTTCATGTTTTGTCTGCGTTATCAGCTGCTGTTGTTTATGTTTTTGGCATTGATTATGATGGCTACATTCCATACTTCTTAATAAGTGTTATTCTCTTTATCTTTTATTTAATCTTTGCGGCACCTGTTCAATATTTCTTAAATTGCAAACCAAAAAGGTTTAACCTGATATATTTAGTCATATACATATTCTTTTCCTTTGCAGTATGGTTTATCTTCGCTGTATTAACCGATCCTGATAGTAACTTAGGTCTTCTATTAGGCTATGAGATTTACCTATTTAGTATCTCATTTGCTCTAATCTTTTGGATCTGGGACTCAGTTCTTCTGCAAAACAAGGTAAAGGCAGCAGCTAAGTAGCTTAAGTAATCAGAATCCCTATCCCGTCTTATTAGTAGCTCACGTAGGAACTGCGTTTTTTTTATTAAATATAAGGGATTCGCACATCAATAATTATTCCGTCTTCCGAGCCTCAATCACCTTGTCCTGTTCCATCAGCATTGATAAAGATTCCCTCTTAGCCAATGCACGGTATAAGACTGCATGCATTCCATTCCGAATGGTGACATTCATTTTCAATTACGTACGGCAGTTCCAATTGACTTGCCAGTTGTTCAATGAAACGGGATCAAGATCAACCACACCAATGGCATCAGGATTTAAAAGGGCTAATAAGCAAGCTTTTCTGGAGGTCCGGTCATTGCTGATTTTGGGGGATGTATAAAAAGTTCAATCTGTCCCAAATAGTTTACCCATGCATTAACCACCTTTCTTTTTGTTCTTATTACCAACTTATTCGAGTTTATTAATTGGAATTTTGATCAAACAATGAATTGAAAGGTAACCACCGTTACCCCAAGACAATCTATACAAACATTACCCCCTTGACCCCACAATTTTAATCAATAGGCGTTTGCCGCCTCCCAATTTTATATAGGTAAATACCATGAACTAATCAAGGAAATACCAATGCTAGTCAACTTTTAATGGCCCAGGAGGAAAAAAACTTATGGAACTACATGAGTGTATTCATGAAATTTTTAGCGGGTTGAAGAATCCATTGGTTAAAGATTTGGCAACTTCTTTAAAACAAATTCCAAACGCATCAAAATTGAGTCAACCTTATATTAAGGAACCAGGCCAATACGCATACGGCCGAAATGTAATCTATAGAAACGATGAATTGGAAATTATCGTTATAAACATTCCGCCAAACAAGGAGACAACAGTCCACGATCATGGTCAATCCATTGGTTGCGCAATGGTGTTAGAAGGAGAACTTCTCAATTCTATTTATCGCTCAAACAACGATCATGTAGAACTCTCCTCTTCTTACTTTGTTCGCGAGGGAGAGTGCCTTGTTTCAAGTAAAGGTTTAATTCACAAAATGTCCAATCCTACCTCCGAAAGAGTGGTGTCTCTTCATGTCTACTCACCTCCTTTGGAAGACATGACTGTCTTTGAGGAACAAAGTGGTGTCTTGCGAAACTGTACATGAGATACAGGTAAACTACTTTATCCCGAAAGGAGTAAATCTGAATGTGAAGGTTGTAGTTTTCCGTGAAATTAAAGGGAGAATCCAAACTGACGCCCTTACTGACAGCCTTCTTACCTGAGCCTACGTACTTAGTTGAAAATAATTACAAAATAGTATTTTTTAAACAAATATAAAACATCTTATTGTATACTAAACCAGTAGTTATATTATTGGAAAGGGGTAATAGAATGAAGGCAAAAGTAGATTCATGGAAGAAGACGGCTGTTTCATTACTTATTTTCACCATGTTTTTCACCCTGATGATGAACAATACGGTTTTTGCAGCGGGACTGAACAAGGATCAAAAGCGTCGAGCGGAGCAGCTGACCAGTATCTTTGAAAACGGCATGACTGAAATTCAATATGGATATGTGGAACATTTGCCTGATGGAAGAGGTTATACTTGCGGTCGGGCCGGCTTTACAACCGCTACCGGGGATGCATTGGAAGTAGTGGAAGTGTACACAAAGGCAGTACCGAATAACAAACTGAAAAAGTACCTGCCTGAATTGCGTCGCCTGGCAAAAGAAGAAAGCGATGATATAAGCAATCTCAAGGGATTTGATTCTGCCTGGCGCTCGCTTGGAAACGATAAGGACTTCCGCGCTGCTCAAGACACTGTAAACGACCGTTTGTATTATCAACCTGCCATGAAACAGTCAGATAATATCGGACTGAAAACGGCACTTGCAAAAGCTGTAATGTACGATACAATTATCCAACATGGCGGTGGTGACGACCCAGACTCCTTGAGTTCTTTGATCAAACGCACAAACAAAAAAGCAGGTGGTTCACCTAAAAATGGAGTAGATGAAAAGAAATGGTTAAATAAATTTTTGGATGTGCGCTATGACGACCTGATGAATCCATCAGATCCTGATACCCGTGATGAATGGAGAGAGTCAGTTGCCCGTGTGGATGTGCTTCGCTCTATCGCCAAGGCGAACAACTACAATCTAAACGGACCGATTAATGTTTATTCAGAAGAGTATGGTGATTTCGTAATTAAGTAAGAAGCGATAAGTTGTGTCGGAGGGGGATGATTAACCCTCGCATTAGCTAACTGGTAGAGTAGAGAACCGAAACATTTGGGTGACCGTTTGGTCGCCTTTTGTCATCGCGAAGCACTTTTCATAATAGCCCAGTCCCATTTCATGAATGAGTCTACTAGATTTTACAGCCGGCATCTATGCTTAAGCGGAGAGAACAGTTCAATATGAGTTTTAATCACTATATACATTGGATATCATTATTAAGTAATGTTATTTCCTATTGTAAAAACTGATTATGTCAAAAGCACTTGAAAAAGAAACTGTTGTGGGATATCGTTCTTTATAGATGGTTTGAAAAGGAATGATTTTCCGAGCTCAATCCAATCTAGAATTGTAAAACTTAGTGGCAGCTTTTGGCTCATCGTTCACTTGTGTTTATGGCGAAATATTTGTCCGAATACTCAGATAAATTCAGCCCTTTTGTTTTTGAAAAAATCAATCATGAAAAATTGCATTTGTTTTAATTAGATTTCCGGGGACGATTTTTAATTTTTAAACTGAACGAACTGGGTTCAGGATATACATTTTTTCTAAAGAACAAATTAAAGCAATAAAGTATGTACTAAACCTAAATACATATCGCTTAGCTAACTTTAATCTTCTAAGACAAGCAAGAGGAATTCGCAACAAGACTATATACTCTTTACAAATAAGATCCATTTTTATACATTAGAGCTCTCACGAAAGTTACTTGATAAATCAGCCGATAAATTTTTATGATGTAATTGTCCGTTTTTATAATGGCCATGATTTAGATGTAATACATAAGACAACGGGAAAAACGATTTACTATTAATGTAAAGATGAAGAAGCTGCCAGATGGATTTGCGTTCAGACAATGGATATGTGGTCTTGGAGTAAGGTTGTTTAATATATTCTTAAGATTCTATATTTTCAGCTGAGTTTACATCCATTTTATGTAAAAATAATTAAAGTAACATATTTTTACAAAGGAGAATGAATAATGGGCGTAATCGCGAATACTTGTAGAAGTACAAAAGTTCCAGCATTAAAATCCAAAGCAGAGGCCATTGCAGTAAGAAATCAAGAAGCGTTGGCTGAGGTTTATCTTGGGACAAATGAATTTGACAGAGCGGGCGAACACTATTTTGCTGGAGATAAGAAAAAAGCTATAGCTGCGATTAAAGAGGGGTTTAAAAAGTTAAGGAATGCTAAAAGTCTACTAGTTGAAGTTCAACATAGAGAACTAGAAATGCATCCTCATAACACAAAGAAACTTGAGACCGAATATGAAGAATTAATGTACGATGAAAAAGAGCTGGAAGAAGTCTTTAGGGCAAGAGTTCGCGGAATACAAAGAGTCATTCAATGCATTGATCATTTGATGTATCTGAATGCAGAAGAAAAAGCAATTGAAGCATTAGAAAACAATAATTTTAATATGCTGTATAATTCAGTTTCAAATCCAGCAAGAGAGTTAATTACAGTTGCTCTTCAACATAATATGACGGTAATTCAACAATCAAAATACACACATGAAACATCAGATGTAATTAAAACATTGTTCCCAGAGGCAACAAAAATCATAGCTAATTAAAAATTTATTAGAGACTATCTTATTGGATAGTCTCTATTCTTGAACCGGAGGCATGCTTTGAAAAACTTGTGGGTATTCAAAGGTGATTTCTTCAAATTGTGGTCGGGCACTTTTCTTTCCATATTAAGTTCTACGCTTTTCTATTATTCGTTGATTTGGTGGTCATTAAATGAAACAGAAAGCGCTCTGAGCGGCAGTTTAATTATTGGGCTTGGGATGAGTATATCAATTGTATTGTCTCCATTTACCGGATGGTTAGCAGACAGATTTCACAGGGGAAGATTGATTGCTTATTCTGATGTCATCATTTCGATTTTATTTTTCACGATAGGACTCTTAGCTATTTTTAATTTTACATCTATACTGTTATTGATTATTACACGTGCTTTTATTTCTATTTGTTTGACTGCAATTGAACCGGCATCACGATCACTTATCTCTGATACAGTGGAAAAAGATTTAATTGAAAAAGGAATTGCATTTCAAGAAATTCTGAATCAAATCACGCAAGTGGCAGTTCCAATACTTACTGGTGTTTTATTTACCTTCCTGCCCTTTGGTTATGTATGGTTAATATGCGGCGGTTTAACGTTTGTTTCTATATTCTTAGAATTTTTGATAAAGGATAAGCGCGGAAATCAAAAACAAGTATCCTTTAATAAGAAACAACTATTCAGTGGTTTTACTAATCTCTTTAAGAACAGGCCGTTAAGAAATCTTTTATACGGTACAAGTATACAACAGCTATTATTCAGCGGTTTTCCAATTTATATAGCAATTTGGACTTCGATATTGATTAAAGACAAGGAATGGATAGGCGGCATTTTTCAATCTATCTGGGGAATAGGGACGCTCGTAGCGGCAATTACTCTTTCCTTTTTAGCAAAACAAGATCACCTAAAGATTGTCGCTCCAGTATTGATGATTATTTTTGGCTTATTGTTATCTCCTCTAGGGTGGATTAGCAATGTGTACTTAGGTTTAACACTACTTGTCTTAACTGGAGCAATCAGTGGTATTGTGAATATTTACCTTGAAGGGTATTTACAAAGGGTAACTGAAGGACGTGATAGGGGAAGGTCTCTTGGCGCATTTTTTGCTGTGAATAGTTCATTAATGCCGTTAGGGTATGCTTTAGCTGGGATAATTTCAGAAATGGTAGATGTAAAGCTCTTATTTTTAATTGTAGCACTCCCTACACCTTTAGTTTCCTTTTTCATATTTAGATCTGTTCAAATGTGGGAAGGAAAGATTAAAAAACCATATGGGACAGAAAAAGCAACTCCTATGTAATTATACCTGCTGATTACATACACTATACAATACATGTTGTCAGCAATATCTGTTTATAATTCGAAAAGCGTTTTAAGCTTTCCCCTTCATATGCATCATGAACCAGCAGGGAAAGATTAGCATTAAATAAGACCTGAAAACAATATGGATAATCTCAATTTGTGCTATTAATGTATTAATTGGAAGGCATATACTGCTATCAGGTTTCAAAAAGTTTGAGCAGCTAGATGCATATTCTAAAAAAGAAGAAAATCTTGTTTCTAATATGGCTTCTCTAGTAGCAACTCCAGAAGGCAGAGTTAATGAAGTCCGAACGACCTGGCATGATGTTATCTTTTATGCCCATGTATTGACAGAGAAAGCGTGCCGGAATCTGAAGCCAGGTACGCTTTTTTGTGTCCAAAAGATTCAGGAATGGCGGTAGCAGCAGTCATGGCAGTCGCGGATACAGTTTATACTAGTTTGATGGCCTCTATCTTACAAAAACATACCAAACGATGTTGGTATGTTTTTTGTTTTATAAATATTTCATGTCCCTAGAGTACCGATGACGAGGCACCAAGTGCATGTTGCAAGAAATGATTAATTTTTTAAACAAAAAAGCAGACAACAAATGAATGTCTGCTTTCTTCTTTTACTCCCGCATAAGGACCTAAAGCTCTTTTAACATTACTTTTTCTCCATTAAAATCCAGTTCTCCATTATATGTAAAACCAAATTTCTGATAGAGGCGCAAAGCATGGGTATTGTTCTCAAAAATGCTTAAGTAAATCCTTTTGCATTTATATAATTCAGCAAGGTGCTGAATGAGAGCTTGAAGCATTATGCTTCCCAGTCCTTGCCCTTGAAAGCGTTCATCGATGAAAAATCGATCAAGCCACACTCTTCCTTCTTCATTCTCTTCATCATACTCAGGAAACCAGCCGTACATTGCAAAGCCAACTAATTTCCCTTCATAATAAAGTCCGACTGGCTGATAGTAATGACATTCATCAGCTTCCTTTAAGCACTGCTCTGTTGATTCGATATATGATGTCTGACTTTCGTTGACATGAAGAGCCAGTATTGCAGCACGATTATCTTTTGTAACTGCTTTTATCTCGATACTCATACGAAATACTCCTTTTTACTTATTTATATAAGAAAGAAATAATCTGAGTGGTTTAGAATCTTTCATCTTAACCGATATTGATTTTATCTATCCTTTTCATTGTTAATCAACCTTCTTTCAGGTACTATGAACATCATAAGGTATATGGTTACCGTATAGTCAAGGGGGTTTTTATGAGCGAAGATATCAAGAAATATTTCACAACAGGTGAGTTTGCGAAACTTTGCCACGTAAAAAAACAAACCCTGTTTCATTATGACGAGATTGGCCTGCTTTCTCCCGAAATAAAAAAAGAGAATGGATACAGGTATTATTCCTATAATCAATTTGAGCTTTTTCAAGTGATTGGTTTGTTTAAAGAGGTGGGTGTTCCGTTAAAAAGAATAAAACAGCTGTTAAAAGGCAAAACACCAGAGGATATCGTTGCACTCTTAAAAGAAAAGTCTTTCGAAATTGAGAGCAAAATTAAAAAGTTTAAACATTTGCAAACGATTATACAGACGAAAGTGAAGTTAACGGAACAAGCACTGGAAACAGATTTTTCCTCAGTTTCTTTTCAGTATTTAGAAGAAGAAAAATTCATGATAAGCCGAAATACATTAAACTTACCGGAACGAAAATACATTGCGGCAATTTCAGAACTTATCCGCTATGTTCAATTATATGAATTAGATGAGGGGTATCCGGTGGGCGGAATATTTGCGCGAGAACAAATTCTTAAAAAAGATTTCTATAATTACAGTCACTTTTATATAAAAGTACAAGAAGGAATAGAGAAGATAAATTATCATGTAAGGCCAAAAGGTCTGTACGCTGTCGGATACCAAAAAGGTGATGAAGCCGAAGATGCCTACCGCAGAATCATTCAATGTATTGAAAAAAATAGAATGCGGATGGGTGAATATGCATATGAGGAATACATGCTTGATGAGGTGATGGTCGATGGATTTGAAAATCAAATCACAAAAATCCTCTTTCAAGTAAAAGAGGGCAGCGGATAACAGAATAAAGTAGGAGTTATGCACTTACAACAGGTGATTGTGTTTTTTGGATGGAGTTAAACGAACGTGGCACCAATATCATGTTTGTTAAGCTATCCATACCTAATAGTTAAGAGAACAGATTTATTTTCGCGTTTCGCTTTTTAAATCATTCTTTCTCCCAGCTGAAATTTGGATCTGAAAGCTTTACAGATTATTAAAAAAGCTCATAATATAAAGAAGATATAGGTTGATTTACTTAAAATATGATAAAGCATTTATTTGTGCTTTAGATATGTAAGAATATTTTGACAAGGGGTGTACATATGAAGTTAGACGAGTTTGCGATTGGGCAGGTATTTCATACAAAATCTTTTAAATTAACCAAAGAGAATATAATGGGATTTGCCGAAGAGTTTGACCCTCAATACATGCATTTGGATGAAGAGAAAGCGAATAAAGGTAGATTTAATGGAATTATCGCATCTGGAATACATACTATAGCAATTTCTTTTAAGCTCTGGATTGAAGAAGGTTTTTATGGTGACGATATTATTGCTGGAACAGAAATGAATAATTTTAAATTCATAAAACCCGTGTATCCAGATGATGAACTGCATACGATTGTTGAGGTTCTTGATAAACAGCCAAGGAAAATTGAAACGGGGATACTCACTGTATTGTTATCTACTTATAATCATAAAGAAGAACAAGTATTTGAAGGTGAGTTATCAGTATTAATTAAGCAATGAAGATAATAATGTAACACTAAAGGATACTTTACTTATAGAGCTAGCTGCCAATTTGGCAGCCAGTCTTTATTTAATTATAAAAGGTAATGCCAGTTTGAATTTTAAAGAAGGCACCCAAGCTTAATTTTTCAGTGGGCATACCTATAGATTCCTCTCTAACAATATTTCGATTTGTTCTTCCATAACATGAGGTGGATAAGGCATTTCATTCTTAAACCACCACTCCGCTACTTGTGCGTAAGCCGCTCCAAAAAACTAAAGAATAACATCTTCAATTAAACTGCAATTTTTTCCTTCTGTTGTTATATTGCATTCATTCTTAATATCTTCGATAACAAATTCAAGGAACCGTCTAAGAAAGAAAGGGGCTTCTACTGAATCATTTATGAAGATATGTAAGATGAATTAGCCAGATACAAATTCCTTATATAACAGAAGGAGGATGATAAATGAAATACGGTGATGTTTACTATTATAAATGAAAGTTTCGGACTTTCTCTTATTAACGAACGGGGATGTTTAGTAAAATAAGAAAGGTTTGGCATAAAAAAGAACACTAACTCGAGTACATAGTGCTCTTTTAATGCTTGCAACCGATGAATAAAAGTGGTGTGTTTTCTTATTTCCAGGCTGATAAATATTTCTTTTGATATTTGCTATCTTCTTCGGACTCAATCAATTCCACTGCTATTTTCTTAATGTGCTCATCCTTGACTTCATCGTATAATTTTCTCAAACCTACAATCATATCGTAGCGAATCAAGGTATAATGTTTTTCATTCATTCCATTTTTGAAGCGATCAATAATATGAGTGAGCACCATTTCTCTTTGTTCTGGTCCAGCTAACCCTACCTTCCAAATTGACTGTAAACTATGCCGAGCAGTTACAAATTTCGAATCCTTGGTCACTTCCCATAATGCTGGAAAGTCGCGAAGCATCCGTTTATCGGGATCACTGATTGCTAAACCAGCAAGAAACTGTGCAGCTCTCGCTCTCCTATGATTATCGGGATCGGTTAGCCATTCTAATAATTGATCCCAAACTTCATAAGCCCAGTCTGCTTTTCCTTTTGTGGCATTAATAATATTCTGAAAGGCCTCAACTTGGAGGCTTTTATCCTTTGCTTCTAGATTTTTAAAATAAGTTTTAATTATACTGTCCATTGGATCACCTTAAAATGATTAGTTGTTTTGATTATATCCTTTTCATTAGGGATCTCCCAAGAAATATTATAATCAAACTTTTTGTAGAGCTTTACATAATGGATATGTTCAATAGTCATTGTGCTTAATGGGATTCGATTAGCTCAGGCGAATTGTTTTTAGGTGAGTTAACCAGTGAAGACACCTGGTATGCTTCCATGTCATCAGCATCATAGGGAAGAAGCAAGCTTTGAAGATAAGCAGCACCAGTATTCTGAGGATTCAACCATGCTTTCTGATTGTCGTGAGGGAGAATAACCGGCATCCGATCATGAATGTCTTCCATTAATTCGTTAGGTTTAGTTGTTATGATTGTGCAACTGTATATAGGATGGCCTTGTGGTGAATTCCACTTTTCATACAAACCTGCGAAGGCAAAAAGATTGGTTGATTTAAGCTTAATGCGCATGGGGATTTTAGTCTTTGAATCAAGACGTTTCCATTCGTAAAAGCTATCGGCCGGTATGATGCAACGGTTGCTAATGAGCGGTTTTCGAAAGCTTGGTTTCTCAGAGAGAGTTTCAGCACGAGCATTAATCATCTTATAACCGATTTTCTCATCTTTTGCCCAAGGAGGAATTAGACCCCAACGAAGCTTTCCAAGACGGTTACTGGAACCGTCATTGATAATTGTAAGTATGTTTTGTGAAGGAGCGACATTGTAACTCGGATTATATTCGTCTTTAAGCAAGAAATGATCTATATCAAATTGTTCGAGTATATCATCAAACTCAGAGAATAAAGTGAACCTGCCACACATGTTCATCATCCTTTAGTGTTTTTGAATATTGTACAGGGTAGAAACATGAAAATCAAAAGAGGAGGGATGTGATGCCGCAAGCAGCGATTCAACTTAAAGAAATCGAGGTGTTGATAAGCGGAAGTCGCATTATTTGGATACCATCCACATTCACACCAAAAGAGTACCTATTTTAGATAAAAAAATCTCCTTCTAAGTTTGTGTTAAGAAGGAGATCTCCGTATTACTCATCGAAAGGATCTTTAATATCTCTAGCTATTTAAGAACAAATGAAACACCAATTTTTTTCAAAACATAAGTTAAGATAGTTTCGTTTAGTTTTTATTATGGGTATGTTGTTTGATCAGATCAATTGTGTGAAAGAGTAAGCTCTCATCTCCCCAGTTTCCATGTCCGGGTACAACCGTTTTTACATCTGGATATTTTTCGATTACCTTTTTAACTGAGTCATCCCACTGTTCTATATTTGCATCAGAAAGATTTCCAAGATCTTTTGCATCTAATGATTTGATGAAGCATCCGCCGAATAATAAATTATATTGGGGAAGCCAAACAGTGATGTTATCACTCGAATGACCTTCTCCAGGATAAAATGCCTCAACTACTGTGTTGCCTACTTTCATCACTGGCTTTACATCGAGTGTCGGGTTGGGTGAAGGATATCCATATTCTTTAGCTAGTTTTGCTGTCAAAAGTGTACTGCGTACATCAATTCCCTGATTCAGTAACGCCCGAATACCTGAAATGCTATCATCATGTGCATGAGTAATCAACGCGAGAACAACTTTTTTCTTAAAATGTATTTTGATCATCTTTAATAACTCTTCAGTTTTTTGGTCGTTCCCCCAAGCCGTATCAATCAGGACTATTCCTTTGGAAGTAGCAACGATTAACCCATTATGGTCATAGGTTGTGCCATACCAATCATTATATGACGTATGTGCCCATACTTTGTCATCCAATTTCGTTAAAACAATCGTCTTATCTGGATTGGTAATCTGAGTAGGAGATGATTTTTTAGATTGAGCAATCATTTGATCGTTAAACGATGTCATAAAAACGGATAATGTTAGTAACAAACTAAACACAACTTTTCTTATCCGTCCCTTGCTAATTTTCAAATGAATCTCACACCTTTCTAAATTGGATTTCAACAAAGAATGTTCGTTATATGTATAAAACATATTATAGAATTAAATCCTTCTTTACACGCTAACTAATACAAAATGTGTTTTGTCAGGGAAGGATATCTTTATTCTGGTGATATTAGAGTAACAATCTATAAAAGGAAACTCTGCAAAATCTTAAGGACTTTAATCAAGAAAATTGTCGGCTTTTTATGAAGAAAGGTGGGATTTTGACTAAAAGCTTGCTAAACGCAACTAGATGAATATTGAAGGCATTGGTTCAGCCATTCAAAAAGTATCACCATTAGAAAACTACCATTTTTAGATAAATAAATTCTTAGGTGTATTGGCAGTTGCTGATAATATAAACCAATAAGATAAATCGAGGGGTTTTACTAATTTAACAAATCTGATTTAAAAGTGAAGAAAGAAATTATTATTGAGGACATAAAAGTTAAATAAAATAGCCCATCTCGTTGGAGAAGGGCTCCTAACAATTGAATATGAAAAATGTTTAACCTCCGACTGGCCTTTCAGCTACTTGGATGTTAGATGGTGAATTTGAACTTTGTTGCAATAGTGCTACTCCACTTACTGCAACTGCTAAAATAGATACACAAAGAACAAATTTTTTCATAAAATTCCCTCCACCTGTTTCATTTTCTGTTCAGCCCATATTTTCTCATTGAAGAATGCTGTAGCTTCTTCATAAGCACCCAAAGACTCAAATCGTTTTGCGGCTATGTAAGATAACTCATCAACACTTTCTAAATCATTTTGTTGTTTAAGAAAATGTAGATTCTCCCTACATTTGCTAAAGTTATCTTTTGGATTTCCGCAGTATAGATTGTAAAGGATGCTTATTTTGGCTTCATATATTTTATTCTCCATGGAGGCTAGTCTTTCCTGTGCCTGAATGTGAAAATTCAGTGCACTTTCTTTTTCGCCAATTTTAAATAGTTCTTTAATCATCATAAACATTGAATTAATGAAATAAGATGATTTTCTCCAGTCATCATTCTCCAACGCATTTTGAAGTGAGTCAATACACTTTTGAGATTGTCCCCAATCTGAATAAAGAATGCTTAGATTATGGTGTAGCTGAGCTACAAAGAAGTCGTCATTCAATTCTTTAGCAAGTTCAATTGCTTCGATATAATGCTCTTCAGACTCCTCGAATCTCTCCATATCAGCGTAGTTCGTTGCCACAATCATGGTTGATACAGCAAGCTTACTCTTATAATCTGGTCGCCTTCTATAAATCGTCATAGCATTTTTTATGTAGTGTTGAGAAACAACGCTTTGTTTTATAAGAGTATAGAGGTAAGAAACTTTGGAGTAAAATTCAGCTGCTTCAATTTCATCTGGAATATCTGCAAGCTTCCGCTCGGCAAGGACATAAAGGTTGATGGCTCTGTCGTAGTTCTTGTTATAAGCTTCATACATTGCTTCGAATAAATAAAAGTTGTACTCTAACTTGTCATTTGTTTTCTTAATGAACTCTTGGTTATCTTCGGTGAAGTAAGAGTGACGTTGGAGTGGCTCACCTCTTGACGAATGTAATAACATTTTATGTCTCTCTTCAAGTAAACTATAGTAGGCAAGCACTTCCTGATCTTCTTCCATGTCATCAAACAGCTTTTTAACTTTGGAGTAATACTCCTTTGATTTTTCGACCTCCTGCTTTTTTATTGCTATATACCAATCGTTCAAAGTATTAGCCACGATTTCAGAAGCAACCTTGCTCATTGAGAACCCCTCTTTCTGGAAAATTCGAAATAATCTATAAGAAACAATAGCATAATGATAACAATTTATGTAAATCATTGAAAGGATTTTTGGCATAATAGTATATTTTTGCGTTATGTCGCAATTATTTGCAGTCTTTTTTAGACAATAAAAAAACGAAAAAAATCCTCGATTCAATTAAGAGAAGGGGATAAGGTTGTTATTGGTTCCTAATGATGCAAGCCATTCATCTAGTGTTCCTGTAAATCATTGACTAACAGCTAATTCGTAAACATAATCCATTATCGACTGCAATGACATTTGACCATTGGATTGAAAAGACTCCTATCAATACATTCCCATCTTAAGAAATCTTAAGGCTAATGATCAGATGGTTTTTAAAGCAGAAAAGAATGAACAATATTTTGTGATGACAATGAATTGGATCAGGGTAAGTCCTGTCATGGCAGCTAATGAGCGTTGCTTAAATTATTTGCGAGGAGAGCTGAAACTCGCGTTCTGGAAAATGGTTGGATTGCGGTTACGATGAATTTCCGGATCTGAAAAACTGAAAGTATACCGTTATCGACTTATCGACAATTGCCTTTTGACCAGTTATCGTGTAAAAATGACCGATTATCGAAAATCTATTTACAATATGTTGCATAATTTATATATTTAGGTCGAGTGAAGGAGATGTGATGAAGTGAAAGTTGAAGTGTCGATTGATTCATCTTACAAAGAGCCGAAAATCATCATTCAAACTGACAGAATGACAGATGAGATAGCTGATATTATGAAGCGGCTTTCGGAAACCTATATGGATTCATTAGCTGTTTTTTCAGATAGAGGTGTTGAAATTGTCGATTGTAAAGATATTGTCCGAATCTATGCGGCCAAACAGAAGGTATTTGTCCAAAATGGAGTTGGTATCTATACCGTTCGCTCTAGGTTATATGAACTGGAAGAGAAACTAGACCGTCAATTTTTCGTTCGTATTTCAAATTCAGAGATCGTGAACATGAAAATGATTAAGAATATGGATATTGGTATGACGGGAACAATCGGCGTGTTATTAAAAGGGGATATCAAAACGTATGCTTCGCGGCGTTATGTTTCAAAAATTAAGAAACAGTTGGGAATATGAGGTGAAAAAAACGTGAAAAGCTTAATTAGTCGAATTGTTGGTGGTTTTATCATCGGCGTGATGATCGGACAAATCGTACAAATCATTATCTCATTCAGATTTGGGCAAAGAGAATATATGCCGGTTGTGGATCATTTTCGCTCTTTCTTTGTTAGTGAGACGGCAGCTGTTATCGTGCAAATACTTTTAACAGGCATTATTGGTGTTACATTCGCTACAAGTTCGCTTGTGTTTGAGAAAGCGAAGTGGAGTCTGCTGAAACAGTACATCGTTCACTTTTGTATAACAGCACTAGTATGGATTCCAATTGTGATGTTGCTTTGGATGCCAAAAACGTCCATGAGTACACTGATTTTCTTCATTAGTTTTTTAAGTACGTATGTTGTCACATGGGTTATTCAATACATAATTTCAAAAAATGATATTAAAAAAATTAATGCTGCGATTCGTTCAAAGCAATTAGAAGAGAGAGATGATGAATAAATGGCCATTGAAATTAAAAATCTAACGAAAAAATTCAAAGAACGCACAGCTGTCGACAATCTTTCTCTGACGATTGAGAAGGGAGAGTTTTTTGCACTTTTAGGGCAAAATGCCGCCGGGAAAACCACAACAATCAAAATGCTTAGTTGTTTGAGTACACCGACAAGCGGAGATGCATTGATGTTAAATGATAGTATTGTCAAAAATCCGGAGGCAGTTAAACAAAAAATAAACATTTCTCCGCAAGAAACCGCGGTCGCTCCAAATCTTTCTGTGAAGGAAAACTTAGAATTTATTGCGAGTATTTATGGCAGCAAAAAGCAAGAGGCTGAACAAAAAGCTGTGGAGATGATGACAAAGTTTGGCCTGTTGGAGCGAGCAAAAAATAAAACAAAAACATTATCAGGCGGGCTGCAGCGCCGGCTCAGTATTGCGATGGCACTTATTTCAAATCCCCAAATCATCTTTTTAGATGAGCCGACTCAAGGACTTGATGTTCGGGCCAGACGTGATTTATGGAAGGTTTTACTTGAATTAAAGGGTAAAATCACGATTGTTTTAACGACCCATTATTTAGAAGAAGTAGAAGCGCTTGCTGATCGCGTCGGCATTATACATGGCGGTAAATTGCATGCACTTGGAACGATTGATGAGTTAAAAGAAAAAACGGGACACTCTTCTTTAGAAGATATCTTCCTTACCCTAACTGAAGAGGAGGCAACCTAATGAGATATTTAGCATTTGCTTCACGTAATTGTAAGGAGATGTTTCGAGATCCTCTGACACTCCTATTTGGGATTGCTCTTCCGATTATTATTATGTATCTTTTTTCAGTCATGCAAAAAAATATGCCTTTTGATCTTTATAGTATAGAAAACTTAGCGCCAGGCGTAATCGTTTTCAGTTTTTCTTTCATTGCGTTATTTTCAGGGATGCTGATTGGAAAAGATAAAAGCAGTTCGTTTTTAATGCGGATTTTTGCTTCACCAATGTCTGCGTCTGATTATATTATTGGCTATGCTCTCCCGCTATTGCCGGTTGCGATTCTTCAAATTGTTATTTGTTTTATCTCTGCATTCTTCTTAGACTTATCTTTTAATATGAACGTGCTTGGTGCCATGATTTTGCTCATTGTCATTGCAATGCTTTATATTGGATTCGGTCTACTGCTTGGCACGTACTTTACGGATAAGCAGGTTGGTGGAATTTTTGCGATCTTCGTCAACCTTACAACATGGTTAAGCGGCACTTGGTTTGATCTGGATATGGTTGGCGGTGCATTTAAAACGATCGGTTATGTTTTGCCATTTGCTCATGCGGTTGATGCTGCACGATTTGCTTTATCTGGTGAGTATGCTGATCTCGTCGTGCCTTTATTATGGGTAGTTGGCTATACGGTCATTATCTTTGTTATTGCAGTATTGGGTTTTAAGAAGAAAATGAAAAGCTAGATAAATTTTATTTGAAATACTTTATTATTTTAAGTAATGACAACAAGATACAACTTTATTATTCTTGTTACTTTTAAACATACTGTTCAATTTAATAGGAGGGAAGTAGTGCGTTGTATGCACCTTGTTCAAAGGAAGAGTATTAAAAAAACAAACGTGTTGCTTTCATTATTTAAGTGCCAGTAAACCCAAAGACATGAGGAGAAAACAGGGCTGTTTTATCACTTTACTTTATTGTCATTGGCTTTCTAGTCAGTGATCTTTATATTCATAGAAAAAAAGCATGGTTATTGAAGGAACACTGTACACATTAAATACTGCGAAACCCCCTAACTATTTATCGTAAGGATTAGGGGGTTTTTCTAGTGACTGTCTTAATAAAGTAATGGGGAATTAGCCTCCTTACTTTATATTGGTGTCGATAAAGAAGAGAGGGCGTTAGCTTGGTCTGCACATGAAAGTCTTTTCAGAACAGGTAGGCAGCTGAGTCCCTACCTGCAAATACTCAAACTGCTTTTAAACGAGTGTAAAGCAATTTAATGCACACAGTACCGGATATTAAAGGGACTGCAAACAATATTATGACTGCTATGGTTTCCCAGCCGTCAAAGAAGGCGTGGTTTTTAATGAAAACCTGTCCTTCTAAAATTATAAAAGTTAGAATTCCTATCAAGAAAAGAAAGCCTGCAAACAGAATAATCAGGGCTTTAAGTGTTAATTCTTTAAACTTATCTTTAAAGTAAATTAAAATGAAAACTAAAGAGCCAACGGTTGCTGCTGTACTTATTACTTGATGATTTTTCAATAAGCTCGATACGATGATGCAAATGAGAAAAAGGTAAAATGCTAAGTTTTTAGACAAAAAATCTCTCCTTCTTGTAGGCTAAGAAAAAGTTTACAAGTTTTTCTTAATAGAATCAATTAAATTTTCAAATAAAATGGTCGCTTTGTTGAAAAATGAACTAAATAATCTATGTACTAAATATTCATTATAAAAAATTGCTTTGGCACTAAGGAGTTATGTAACGGAGAGGGTTGAACTCTCTAGGATTCAAATGATGGTTACAGAGATAAATCACTATAGAATTTAGTTTATTCTAACGATTCAATCAAATTAAACGCAGAATGTTATACTGAGACCATAAAGGAGGGAAGATCTTTACGATTATAAGAAAAAGGTTAAGAAAATGGGACAGTCCTTATTTCAATCGCCATCTATTCACGTTCATTTAGGAGGTTTTAAAATTGAGAAGTGAAAGCGAAATGATGAGATTAATTCTTGATTTCGGAAATAGGGACAAAAGGATCCGATTGGTTACCCTAGAGGGTTCCAGGACGAACAAAAATGTACCCAGAGACAGATTTCAAGACTATGACATTTCTTATTTTGTAACTGATATAGACTCTTTTAAATCTAATGAGGAATGGCTGAAGCACTTTGGTGAAATGATCATGATGCAAAAACCTGAGGATATGGAGCTTTTCCCTCCGGAACTGGGAGATTGGTTTTCTTATTTAATGCTATTCAAAGATGACTCGAAGATTGACTTAACTCTAATCCCAATCGATCAAATGGAGCAGTACTTTTCAGACAGTGATGGTTTAGTGGAAGTATTATTGGACAAGGACTTACGAGTCAAGAACACGATTACTGCTACTGATGAGAGGTATCACATTAAAAAGCCTACAGCACGGGAATTTGATGATTGTTGTAATGAATTTTGGATGGTCTCAACCTATGTTGTCAAAGGGTTAATGAGGAAAGAAATACTTTTTGCATGGGATCATTTAAATGAGATTCTTAGACCCAATCTTTTACGTATGATTTCTTGGAATATTGGGATACAACACAATTTTTCTTTAAGTGTCGGCAAGAATTACAAATACATTCAAAGATACATGGATGAAAAAGACTGGGATCACTTGCTCAATACTTGTGTGGGTGACTCATATGAAAACATGTGGAAGTCATTATTCGGTTGCTACAAACTCTTTAGAAAATACTCGCTCACAGTGGCTGCCAAATTTAATTTTGATTATCCTCACTATGACGTACAAATCTCAGCTTATTCAATAAAATGTTATAACACCTTTTCTGAAATGGACTAAAAATGACGAGGGGGTTTTGAATATCCATGCATATAAATATTGATGTAACAGTTAAACAAGAAGTAACGGGTGTTCCTGTCACTATTCTTAAAACTGCATATGAAGTTGGGCGGAGCCTAATTTCTGAAGAGAAAAATAAAACCAGTAATTGAACGATTTTCAGACCAAGTTTAAAGACGTGGATACAAAAAAACCCGGTGGGTTGAACCGGGTAAAGAAAAGTGTATTTTGAGGAGATATTTAAAGGGATTCTAGTAATATTTTTTATGGTTTTTATATTCAACAACATAATCATAATCTTTATCGTGATCATAATGCTTTTTATAACGCTTTTTGTCTTGATAGTAATCTTTTTCATCATGGTCATCATATTTTTTGTCATAATCGTAGTACTTCTTGTAGTAAGTCTTTTTACAAGAATAAAACTCTTCTTTATACTTTTTGTAATAACCCATATATACTCCTCCTTTATATATTTATCGCTGTTATTATATGAAAGTTTGAGTATGCGGCTTGGACAAATAAATCATTAGAACAAAAAAGGGCTGTCCAATCAATAGATCAGATGGCAGACGTATCAATGGAGCTGTTTACGAGAGGACTCCGGAAAAGTACAATGGGTTTGCTATATTACATGAGAATAAGAAGGGAATATGGGGTGCTTTTACATATTACGAAAGAATACTATAAGCACAAATACAAATCACCTAGACTATTAAAAGTGGGAGAAAATGATTTTCGTGAATCGCCTAAATGCCTGATCATTTATTTCTCAATAAAATAAGTATTTCTTACAGATGCCCATTTTTGTATGGACGACTAACGCGAATGTCATCTTTCAAATACAATATCACTGCAGGTTTAATGACTGGGGGTTTGATTTTGTATAGACAATATCCAATGGTGTACTCCCCATATCCATACAACACAAATTACTATTCGCCATATTATCAAGTGTACTCAACTTATGGAGGAGACCGTTGCTTTCAACGCTGCATGTATCAAACTGGTGGAAATTATCAGCTGTGCCACACTCTTTGTTACGAAGAGTTTCCAGTGTAAAGGAGTAACACACAAGAGAGGAGGGCGTTCCTCCTCTTCATAAATAAAACGTAATAATAAAAATCGGATATAAGAATATTGCCAATTAGGTGTTCTTTTTTATTTCTTTGAAAAGTAAATATGAGAGTGAAACCTAAAAAGAACATAGATACGAAGAAGTTTTTTGACGGCCGAAAATTTTATCTGCGAAAATATTTGCTAATTCAAAAGAATTTTACGATTACATAAGTTCTCTTGGCATATCTCGTGTTAAGGCAAAGTGTTTCTCCGCGGGCAGTAAAACCTATGCTATTCTTAATTAGAAATCATTTTTGTTATTTTCACTTATTCATCGGTTATAAGACGGGAGGGACAAGTTATGCGATTTAATGTTGAATTTGAGTTCGATAATGGAAATTATAGGAGTGCACTTATTGAAGCAAAATCAGAAGAAATACTTATAAAAGAAATAAAAGAGTGTACAGATTGGTATGAATACACTAAAAATAAGACTACATATAATATTAATATGCGCAGTGTGACAAGTTTTTCAGTTATAGCAAAATAAGTAGGCTTCTGGTTGCTTTTTTAATATACTAGCGGAGGTGTTTGAATGATTGGCCGAATAAAAGCGGCAATTGATAACTGTCCGGGAAAGCCGGAGAAAATTCTAGTAAGCGAAACTGTTCTTCATCAATTGGCAGCTGAAACAATTTTTATTGACATCCCGAAGCCTAAAACGATCATGGGAATACCTATTGAAGTATCTGATGAAGTAGAAGATTTTGAGTTGAAGTATTAGGGGAGTTATCCTAATGGTGTGTCTCTTTTATCTCTAGAAATTGATTTTAATTTTGTTTTTGTCTTTTCGCGATTGATATCTGAAGGTAAGAAAAAAAGCATTTGGTTGACTCGTTCTTCAAATGCTTTTTTTGCTGAATTGTCATATCTAATTATTAGCTAACCTGCTAGGCGGCAACCTATCCAAGTTAACTCCAGCTACCCAGATTCATTACCGGATGAAACCTTTTTATATTGTTATCCGTAGAAGAGGTACAGAGTAAAGGAGGGGAAACGGTGTTGGGCAAATGACTCTTGATTTCTATTATATTGTTTTTATATTTCAGATATAGAGTTGTTAAAGCTTATCAAGCCAAAGGAGTCCCTAGGTTATATAAAAAATGGCCAGTGTATTGTATAGATTTGTAATAGCAGGACTATCAGCGGCACAATTCAATTAAACTTTGTCAGAGAGGAAGATAAAAATGAGAAAATTTTTATCCATTTTTACGATGTTAATGTGTATATGTCTATTTTCTAGACATGTCGGTGTTGAATTTGTAAACCAGTACTACTGGTGGTTTGCCTTTCTATTTCTGATTGGGCTATTCAGTCAAATTATTTGCTTTATCATTCATAAAAGAAATAAACCAACCGAACAATAAGCCATGAAACTAGTAAAAATGAATCCACAATGGAGTTTAACGCTTGAGTAAGTAGACAAGGAGAGAGTAATGGTAACAAGAAATACTTTGATGATCCTTCGCGGTTATTCAGTCAACATTCAGAAATTTTAATTTTGAGGGGGATGTATGATTAATAAAGAGAAAATCATTCACATCGTTTTCGGCATGTCGATTGCCGGTTCTTTAAAGTTTGCTCTCAAAAAGTTGGGAAAAGAAGATAAGGAGAAGGTGATCTGTTTTTCTGACATTTTTTCTGTAGGTCTCATAAAGCGTTTGCATGAAAAGGAAGGTCTTGAAGAAAGGAAAAATTGGTTGCGATCACATTTTAGTTCTTATGATGATTATTTTAATCGCGATTATATACACGACTTTACGGAAGCTTTGATTGCCCTCACTCAGGCGCCAGAATACATTCCTTTAATGATTTGGACAGGGGAGAATTCCCACGAACAAACAGGACTAAGGTTGGCTCTGTTTTTATTAAAAGACAAGAAAAATGACATTGTGTTAATCAATACGAATCAAGCTTATCAAGAACAATTTCAAAGACCCGACTGTAATTATACTCCTCTCTGCTCGGGTGAAATTTCTCCAGAGAAATTCGGAATCCTTTACAAGAAGTATAAACTAACCAAGCCTATTTCACTTGAAATGAAAAAAAGTTTAGCGAAAGAATGGGAAACACTATCAGAATCACAAGACAAGCTGCGTTTATGGACAGATAAAATACATAGTGTTACAGAAGATCATTATGACTCTTTCATTATAAAAATGGCGCAAAAATTACACGATAAGCTGGGAGGAAAAGAATTTATAAAATCTGTAAGGTTAGTTGGAGAGGTGCTAGGACATTTAGAACAATATCTAGGCGACCAATTTATTGAATACCGAGTAAGACATTTAATAAAAAACGGTACGTTTGAAATGGAAGGCTCATCGAGAGCGATGAGATACTATAGCATAAAACTTGCAAGGCAGAATAGATGAAATGTAGTAAATTCTAGAAGTATTCATATTCTCTTGGTTCTAAATATAGTATTATATGGAAAAAGGAGGGGTGTGAATGAAGAGGTTGATTATTGTTGTAGCATTGACCTTGTTATTAGCCTGGAATATGAGTGTGCAGCAAGTATATGCAAAGATCACACGTGATGAAGAAAAAGTGAGTTTTACTATGTCTGAAGATGTAAAAGGTTTCTTCATGGCAGACGATACTAACTCAAATTATTATCCGACCAGGCTCGGCTACAGATTCACGATATTCGATGCAGTAGGATGTACTCTCAATATCAAGCTGCAGAGGATTACGCTTGACGGTTACAGAGTTACATTAAGTGAGAAAGAATTCAAAGGAAATCACTTTGATTTCAGTGCAAGAGACATGGTAAGCGGTACACCGAATAGAAACCACTACTTAGAAATCACCAAAAAACCTGGCTGCGGAGATGTAAAGATTAAGGGAGTATACGGATTTGAGCATGACGAACCAGACGATTATTCTTTTGATTAAAACGAAGGTCAAGGCGATCACGAGCCTTGACCAATTTTTCGGATGTAGAAAAAGAAACCTAATGCCGTGAAAAGAGGGTAACAAAGGAAGCTTGAATAAAAAAGTAAGATACTATAATGGTGAATATTGAGATGCCGTCCGTATGGGTATCTTACGTAAAGATTGGGAACAAGGAAATGAAGTAAGGAATTTGAAGTAAATTAAAGATCTTTTGAACCTATAAGTTTTTAGGCTGTGTTCTGAATATCAATGCTTAAAGGACGGGGGGAAAAAGACTCAAGGAAATAGAAACAAAACTTTAAAACATGCAAGATCAGAAAGGGTGATTTCCTCACGTTTTCTTTTTATATTGGTTCATTCCGTTAGGCAGACCTGCCTTTATCAATTTTTGTTGCTTTTGCAGTATGGATAAATGAAAAGTTTGAACTAAAATAATTGATAACAATCAAAAAAGAAGAGAGAGTCAGTTTATGTCTAACAAGGAAAGGATCAACATGAGAAGTACAATAAAACTTTTTTGTTTCTTGCTTGGGCTGCTTGTGTATCTCACTGGTTTTTTTCCAACGATGGTATATGCTTTTTCCACGGATATGTATTGCAACTTTGAAGATTTGAAGGAACATGAAAGTCCTGATCATTATAATATTTATACAAGATCAGCAGACTCCAATATTTTAATTTTGGCTCCTCACGGTTGCGGAATAGAAGGGGGCACTAGTGAGTTGGCAAGGGAATTAAGCAAAAAATATTCTGTCATTCTATTTGAAGGCCTAAAAAATGATTGCAACGAGAATCACCATGTTACAAGTGAAAACTTTGATGAACCTGCCGCTGTAAAAATGGCAGCCAAACATGACAATGTTATTTCCTTACATGGATATGCGGATGCCAAACAGCACATTTTGATTGGCGGAACAGATGAAAAAAGAGCCGTAAAACTGGTTGAACTTTTTAACAAAAGGAGGTTTTCTGCAGAAGCGATTTCTCGCAATCATTGTTTTGGAGGTCATGAAGCGGATAATATCGCTAACCGCAATAAGTCAGGCAAGAGTATTCAGATTGAAATCAGTTTGGCGCTTCGTGAATCCATGTTTGATCATTTTACTCTTGATGGCCGGGAGCATTCTAAGAACAAGACATTTTATCAGTTCACTGAGTCATTATCAGATTTTATTGTGGAAAATTACTAAAAAGCAGCAGAACTGGACACGCTTGAAAAGCAATTGTAAACTTACCAGTTAGAATATGCCGGAAGGGATTGAATCGTATTTGACAGATGCTATTTATCGAAACATTATGATATTACTTCTTTGTCTGACAGCAGGCATAGTGGATGTAATTGGTTATCTAAGTTTGGATCACGTATTTACGGCTAACATGACGGGGAATATCATTCTTTTAGGCTTAGCTATCGGCAACTCTTTTCAAACGGCAATACTGAATTCGCTTACGGCCTTGATCGGTTTTATTACGGGGGTAATCCTTGCGTCGGCTATTGTCACAAACAAAGAAAAAACGTTTTGGCCTCCTGCTGTTACAACAGTACTTGCAGTGGAGGGAGCCGTTTTGCTTCTATTTGCACTCCTTTCTTATTTTGCAGTATCTGCCGGTTTTCCGTACCTTTTTATTATCCTGCTGAGCATTGCAATGGGGCTTCAGACAACTGCTGCAAGAAAACTGGGTATAGCAGGCATTTCAACAACTGTGTTAACCGGAACGCTCGCTACCTTTTTTGAAGATTTCACCGCGCGCTTTTTCTGCGGAGGCAAAAAGAAAGGCTTCACAACAGATGCTTTGTTACGCGCCGCAGCACTCGTTTTATATTGCTCTGGTGCCGTCATCGCAGCCCTTGCCGAACCCTCTTATCAATTTGCAATCATTTGGCTTCCAATTGCCATTATCATCGGAATTATTATCTTTGCTGTGACTATGTTTCACAATGCTTTGGAAAAAGATTGAAGAAAGCTGGCGGCTTGAACGTCAGCTTTCTTAGTAAACTCTGCCGGGCCTTTGTGAATACCTGCAAAGAAGAGGACAAAACTATTCTTGAATTCGGAGTGGAAAACAAAGGAGCAATTCTTCTGCACAAGCCCTCTTTGGTAAGAGTTCATTGGGGTTAATGTTTTTGGCGCTTGCGTTTTCTGAAAACAGTAGATATCGCGACAGCTAGTACGATCAGTAATGAACTTCCTATTATAATGATGGCTTCCAATTCAACGACCTCCGTTCATTGAGCATTCCTGACATCTTCCTATAGTATAAGAATTTGACATCTATCGTGATAATCCTTTGACATATTGTCATATTCAGATGTGAAAGAAAAGAAAAAACCCATTTTTTACAATCTGGAAAAATGGTATTCTAAACATGCGGGCAAATTACTAGAAAGGGGGCGAGACGAATGAAGCAAGCTCCCATTTATGTTGAAATACAAATTGAATCTGACGTTGAACGGCTTTGGGAGTACACGCAAAATCCATCGCTTCATAAAGAATGGGATCTTCGTTTTTCAGATATTACTTATCTTCATAAAAAAGAAAACGAACCGCAGGCATTTTTATATGAAACTAGGATCGGGTTCGGTTTGAAGATAACAGGTACCGGAGAATCCGCAGGAAGCATTCATAAAAATTCTTCCGAAAGAGCATCCTCCTTAGCGTTTTATTCCGGCCACCCATTATCTCTTATAAAGAAGGGAAGAGGGTACTGGAAGTACAAACAAATAGATAATCGTCACGTCACGTTTATCACTGAATACCAATATGAAACGTCTTACGGTTCATTCGGGCGATGCATAGACCGGTTTATATTCCGGCCGTTCCTTGGCTGGGCAACCGCTTGGAGCTTTGATGCTTTAAGACTATGGCTTGAAAAAAAGAAGCATCCAAAACAATTGATTCGCAGAACAATGGTATATAGTATCATCAGTTTGTTTTTCTCTTTTGGCTGGATTTTCCACGGAATAAACGATCCCTTTCCCGAAACAATCAATTTGTTAAAGAGTATTCAGGCTGAATGGCTTGCGGGCTGGCTTGAAGCAGGAATTGGCATCTTATTTTTGCTGCCTTTACGCAGGAAAAGTATCCTGTATAGTGTGCAAATGCTTATTCTGGCGTTACTGTGCTTTTACCAATCGGGAGAATTGTTTTCTTTCTTTTGTTACATATTCTTTTTTGTGCTGTCCTCAGTCGGCTATGCTTGCTCCCTTCAACTTCCAAGCGCCTTTCATACAAAACGAAAAAGAAAGAAGTGAAATTGTGGTCTCCATTTATGAACATCATATTGTGAATAGTCATTTGCTGCACCCCAAGCTTCGAAAACGATATCAGTTAGACCTTACACACACGTTCCGGGCAAAAGGGGTTATGTCTGAAATAAGCGGCGGTTCCTTTATTGCCAGGGGGCTTTTAAAGTTTGGGGTTCTCTTTCGCTGTTTTTTTTCGGAAAGAGGAAAGGATGTTCCTTTTATCATTGAGAATAAAACATTCAGCACAGAGCAGCATGAGATAGCTGTGCAGTGGAATCGTACTTTTTTCTTTAGCGGAAAAAAACGATTTTTTGACGCTGTCATGATCCGCGATGAAAAAGAAAAAAGAATTCTTGATTATTTCGGAAAACCCCATCTCCTGCTTTCTGTTTTATCCTTTGAAGCGGAACAAAACGGAGCGCTTAAAATAACGTCAGGACAGCAATGGTTTTTAATTTTCGGCAAGAAAATCCCTATCCCTAAGTGGCTTCGCGGAAAGTCAACTGTTTATGAGTCCTATCATGATGAAAACGCCTGTTTCACTATAGAAGTACACGTGGAAAATGATATTCTCGGAACTCTTTTCTATTACAAAGGATCATTTCAGGAAGCCGGGACAGTTGAATGATGAAATTAAATATGTCTGTAAGCACTTTTTGTTTTCTTGTGTTTTTCTTTATTGAAACGCCGGATGTATCTGTCGCGGAAGCCCTTGTTTTACTTTCTGTTCTTTTTTTCGTTCCAAACATTTTTCCATTTGTGTTTTATCAAACGGCTGATCGTCTAGTTATTATTTTGGAAAAGACACTTATGCGGTTTTTCCCGATTGCTGCCGTTTCGGCTTCTTTAGCATTTTTAACTGATGCTGTATTGTTTGCGCTGATATGGTGGGCCTATACGTCTTTACTGGCAGCATACGGAGTGATTCGGCTTCGGAAAACAAAAATACATAGAATTGAAGAGACATCCATTTATCTGGGTCTTATTTATTTGTTTATGGGCGGTTTTTGGTTTTTTGCTTATACGTCAAATATGAATATCATGAATTTTAGCCGTCTCATTATTTTGCTGACAGCGGTGCATTTTCATTATTCAGCTTTTCTGATCCCAATCTTTAACGGCTTACTAGGGAGAATGATAAGAGTGAAACGGAGACTTTATCTTTGGGTCACATGGACGATTTTACTATCGCCTATGCTTATAGCAGCCGGGATTTCTTTCTCGAAAACCCTTGATTTCATTGCGGTCTCATTATATATGATCGCTTTGTATGTGAATGGTTACTTGGTGTTTCATACACCCTTTCATCGTAAACTTGCAAAAATACTTGTTGCGATTTCCGCAATTGTATTAATGATTACGATCCTCTTCTCTCTCATCTATTCTTTTGGCGTATTTCAGGAGAAAGTAACCCTTTCCATCAGCCAAATGATTTGGATTCATGGTTTTTCCAATGCCGTTGGTGTGATCATCCCGGCGTTGTGTGGGTGGAGGCTTGAAAATCCGCAGCCGACAGATAATAGCTGCGAAAAACCATTCAGCCGTATTTATGGAAAATGGAAGATAGGAAAAGGCTTTTTGAAAAGGAATGATTTGGAAACGTCATACTCGTATTCAGGGCTTGTTGAGAATATGAAAAACTTGGAATCAAAAGATTTTCCAACTGAAAATCTGTCGCCATTGATCAAGGATTTTTATGAACAGACAAACAATTTTCGGTTAAAAGCAAAAGTGACATGGGTTACTTGGTTTAAACCGTTTGCTTTCATTTACAACGGCATCAGCAAAAGAACCGGCCAGATTCATCTTTCAACGAATCCTGACTGGTATATGATGCATAGTGAAATAACGGGTGTGGATTCTCAAAAGGACGGCAGAGAAAAGGTTCGTGCCTGGATCAGAACAAATGAAAAAGATGAAACGATTTTCACAGCACTATATTCGCTGCATAAATCCAACGGGACAGGCTATATGAATATCTCACTTCCGTTGCCTTTTTCAAACATGACTGGTATTTTAAAGCCTTATCATCATAGTGGCGGAATGACACTGACTAGTAAACGAAGGAGAAACGGAGCAGGAGATGAGGGGATCTATCTCCATACTGCATGCGGAACGATCCCATTGCCCTTATCGGAAACCTTCTATATAGAAGCAAAAGGTCTAAACCGCTTGACGGCTACTCACCATATGTGGATATTTGGCATTAAATTTTTGTTTGTCCAATACGAAATTGAAAAAAAGTGATAAAAATCAAAAAAACAGATGCACTTGACCATTTACCGGCCAGGGCATCTGTTTTTTTCTGTGCAGGAAAAAAGGACTAAATCATAAGTGGAATTCTGTTTGAAGTAACAATGGCGCGGAGTAAAGACCATTAAAATATTACAAATGTAAGAACGATGTTCGGGCAGAAAGTATATAATATTGTGAATTTAACAAAAATTTAACAAAGGAGAAGAGATTGATTCATGATAAATTCTCGGCGAATTATTCATAATGTTCATTCGGGATTAGTGGCGGAGTAGATGAAACCGGCCAAAGTAACCCTACTCCACCGTATGCTCCATTGCTTGAAGCATGTTGATTGTAACATAGTAAAGTATTTCACATCAACTTATCTATTGGTAAATATTTCATTGTTTGCGATGATCATATTTCCGCTTTCCGTCATATCGGCAGCTGAGGATGAATACGCAAACTTTGAAGAATTAAAAAACAATACAAGTCCATCTGATTATGGCATATCAATACAGGAAAGAAATAACAGCGTCTTAGTATTAGCCATACACGGAGGCGGGATTGAAGGTGGTACAAGTGAATTAGCAAGAGAACTTAGCAAACATCATTCCATGTATTTGTTTGAAGGGTTGATGTCCTCCGGCAATTCCGTTTTGCACATCACAAGCACTCATTTTGATGAACCTGCCTCGCTTACTATGGTCAGAGGACACATGAGTGTTATATCTTTACACGGTTACTCTGCTGATGAAAAAAATATCAAAGTAGGCGGCACTGATCGAAACAGAGCCGCATTGCTGGTGGAAACGCTTCATAAAGCAGGATTTCCGGCGGAATTGCTGAGTGCGCAAGATAAGTACGCGGGAGTCAGCCCGGACAATATAGCGAATAAATCAATATCAGGGTTGAGTATCCAGCTGGAATTGAGCATGGGGTTTAGGAAATCTATGTTTGAAACGTTCTCATTAAAAAGCAGATCCAGCACGCAAAATCAAACGTTTTATAAGTTCACCGAAACTATTTCAGATTTTATTAACGCACAATACTAAGCCGGCTTCAATTGTATAAAAATAAAACCCAAGCGACTCGATGATTTCTATTTTTTCGAGTTCGATTGGGTTTTGATACATATAAATGATAAAAATATAAAGTTATGATTTAATTTATGAAACTTTAAGGTCATACGATCGTATATTAAACAGAGTAAGTTGTTTTGCTGTCAAATGATAAAGCTGCAAGAGAGGTGAAATTATATGAAGGTCATAATTGGTTCCATTATTCTTCTGGTCATCATTGGATTCGGTTTATGGCTTATGTTAAGCCCATTCTTTAAAAAGGTGGGAAGCGGAGCAAGCAAGTTTAAAAAATCATGGAAGGAAGATCGTAATGAATGAAAATAAAAAAAACAGCACAAAAAAGATTATAGGCGGAGTTATTGTAGGCGCAGCGTTGATCCTTGGAGGGATTACAGCCTCATTATTTATTGAAAAGATTCCAAACGGCTATGTCGGCGTTGTTTACTCACCGAATGGCGGGGTGAAATCAGAAACGCTTGATCAGGGCTGGCATTTAGTCGGGCTGTTTAATAAAGTTACTGAATATCCGGTGCGTATGCAGACAGTAGACAATGAAGATATTAAAGTAGCAACCTCTGACGGTAAAAACATTTCTATGGATATTGCCTACAACTATGTTGTGCAGCCTGATAAGGTGGTGGAACTGTTCAACAAGTTTGGAGCGGTTGACATTGAGACAATTGAAAATACATACCTCAAAACAAGACTGTGGGATGCCGCTAGAAAATCCATTTCTAAATACTCCGTAATTGATACATACGGTCAGAAATCATCTGAGGCCGCTTCAGAAGTTCAAAAAACATTTGCTGATGATATGAAGGATCTGGGCTTCCTTATCGATGATTTGACGTTAGGTGTTCCTAAACCTGATAAAGCAACACAAGAAGCCATTGACGCACGTGTGAAATCTTCACAAGAACTGGAAAGAACACAAACGGAAATCAAAATTGCTGAAGCAGAAGCCAAAAAGAAAAAGATCGAAGCTGAAGGAATCGCTGATTATAACCAAATTATCAAGAAATCGATGTCAGATGAAATGATTAAATACAAATGGATTGAAAAATGGGATGGTAAAACACCAAAAGCGACAGGCACTGATTCATTGCTTCAGCTGCCATTGGATGACGAAGAAGAAAGCAAATAAGAAAAGGAGGCGTTTTCGGCCTCCTTTTTGTGTTTTAAGAATCTTCCCAAACAAAAAGATCTTCAATATGGCAGCCGATTGTTTTTGCAACCGTCATAGCAACATTCATTGTCATAGTTGTCTTGATTCCATCTACATAATCGTTCAGTCGTCTTTCACTGAGGTTGGTTTTTTCAGCAATGTCAGAAATGGTCATGTCGTATTCCTTCAGAACATCTCCTAATCTGCATTTGAGCACTCTATAAACAGGCATTTGTGAACCCCTTTTTAGACATATTGTAGCATACATGCCCAAGATAAAATATAAGGCTCACGTGATAGAGATTTACTCCTTATGTTTATTAGGCAGATCTGGAGATAACTCGTCTGACACTTCGGTTTGATATTGCAATCGGCTGTCTCTTGAAGCAAGTTGGTCACGGTAATCTTCATTCAACACATTAGCCAGCAAATATCGATGAAAAAAGTATTCAAATACGCCTACACCAAGTGAGGCGATTAGAGCCGCAAAAAATGGAGAAAAATCTCCGCCGGTGCGATTGATGAGAAATACCCAGAGGATAATTAACGACAACCCAAAATCAGCGGCTGTGGCAATAAAATTGCTAGTCCTCGGCAATATTAGCATATCCCCTGTAAGATAAGAGATCAGCCCTAAAACAAATGTGATGAATAATACACTTAAAAAGGATACATGATAGATTCTGTCCAAAATGACATATAAAAGGGAAAGGGTCAAAGCGATTTTTGATGCGAGTGCAATTATATGTTTCATTTTACCACCTTACTGATTATTTAATGAAAGCACAAACTTATTTTTTCACTTTTTTATATCCAAATGAATAGAAAAACTGTCGAGAAAATCTCAGCAGCTTGAATGAAGAGAGCATCCGAATTTAAATTTGAGGCAAGTCTTTAGCTGTTTCAGCAGCCTGAATATCAACGTTTATCTGTTCGGATAAATTTCTGGGGTGATAAAAGCCCTTTGCAACCATGTAATTGAAAATTTGTTCATGTGTATCAATAGCATCATGTAAATACTCATGTAATGTATCTCTCACTTCCGGAGACGCCGTCTCGGTAATGGCTATTGCGATATCTTTAATACCAGATTTTGCAGAAATTAAAAAATCAGTGGCAATGACCTGTTCTGTCATACTGCCCATTCCGGCAAGTTTTTGAAAAAATTCATTCATATTTGTTCACCTCGCTCAGCCAGTAAGCTTTGCAAACGCTCAACCTGCCGTCTTGTTTTTAACGCATCCTGTTCTAAAATGTCTCTTAATTCTTGATCCTGCACTAAACCGGTCATCGTTGAAGACTTAGTCAAACAAAGGTTTTTAAATACAAGCAATTCATGAAGATCTAAAGTCTCATGAAACCCATTCATATAAGTCATTCCTTTCTAGTTAGACAATCAATATTATTTTGAGCAATGGGGTGCTGCTTAAAACAGGAACTTTGTGGAATGCATTATTTTTGAAGAGAGAAGGATTATTATCAGAAGAAGCAGCTATTGGTGATATGTATCAGGTTAACCGAAACTGAGTGCACGTAGTTCATTAGGCAGATGGGGAAAGTGGGAGGTGACAGCGAATATCAAAGAAGATCATTCACTGTTTACTTTCAGCAGTGCAAGTGCCGAAACAATTATCGTAAAGCTGCAGCAGGCATAATTTGAGGAGATATCGGAGACTGGTTTGATTTTACGCTCACCAGTTCTATGATATGTAAGTTTATTACATTGAATAAACACAAGAAGAACTAATTAAACTATGTACTAAATTTTCAATTTATTTATTATATCCCGCCCCAAAATATCATCTTACTTGTCACTTCTCACGAACGAAAACATGAAACAAATGAGGAATAAATTCGACTACTTATTAACAAGGCTGATTATGAATGCCTAACAAACATATTTACTAAGTGATTACTTACACTTAGGATGGAGCTTGTTCTCAACTGTCCGGATTTATTTCTCGGCAGAGAGACACCAGAAATCCAGAAAAAGTTTCCTTGAGGAAAAATAATTTGTTGACTTCAACTTAAAAATGTAGGATAATAATGGGTGTAAACATGATGTAATTTTTTCCTCCTTTTCAGGTTCGTTTCTAAGCCAGGGCGAACCTGCTTTTTTTGTTTTGCTATAAATAAAACCTCCTTTATATAAAAAAGGGGGTTTTATCTATGAAAAAAACTGCCGAAACGAAGTTCGGCAGTTTAAAAGTTTCTAATGAAAGGTTCTGAATACACCGATTACTTTTCCTAGTATACTGACATTCTGTAAAATAATCGGCTCCATTGTTGGATTTTCCGGCTGCAGCCGCACATGAGTATCCTCTTTATAGAAGCGTTTGACTGTAGCTTCATCGTCCTCCGTCATGGCGACAACGATCTCTCCGTTGTTGGCAGTGCTTTGCTGCTTTACAATAACGTAATCTTTGTCGAGAATTCCGGCATCAATCATACTTTCACCCATAATCTCCAGCATAAACACGTGCTCGTCCGGCGGAACCATCCGATCAGGCAGCGGGAAATACTCCTCAATATTCTCTACTGCTGTAATGGGGCTTCCTGCCGTTACTTTTCCGATAACAGGCACATTAACAACTTGGTTTTTCGGAATTTGCACTTCTTCTTCATCTAGTATTTCTATCGCTCTTGGTTTTGTCGGATCACGCCTGATCAGCCCCTTTGTCTCTAAACGAGCCAAATGCCCGTGGACAGTCGAACTGGACGCAAGGCCTACAGCCTCCCCAATCTCCCTTACAGAAGGCGGATATCCTTTTGTTTTTACCTCTGCTTTTATAAAACGGAGGATATCAAGTTGCCTTTTTGATAGCTTCGTCATTTTTCGCACCTCTAACGTCGATTTTAAGTAGATTATAGCATGATTTTCCTTACAGTACAAACATAGGTTCGAAAAAAACAATTGACAGAAACGTTTGTTCGTATATACTTGAGTTATAAAAAAGCGAACAAACATTCTTATCGGAGGTTGTTTTTATGATTAAAGAATTTATTATTTTTGTCGGCCTGTTTACGGGAGTTTTAAGTGCTGTTATTCTTCTTTTATCATTTACAAACAATGATCAAGAGCAAAATCAATATGTTAAAATAGAAGTCCAATCGGGAGATACGCTTTGGTCGTTGGCTGATCAGGTGTCTGATACGGAAAAGATAAACAAAAAGGATTTTATTGAATGGGTTACGGAGGAAAATAATCTTCAGACTTCTGATATACAGGCGGGAGATGTATTAATGCTTCCCTTAAAAAAGGAACATCCTGCTGCATATCAATTGGCAACTGTTAAATAGAGAGGAAAGATAGCAAGAAATGAAGGCGCTCATTTATGCCCGCGTTAGTACAAACAAAGAACAGCAGCAAACCTCATTAAAGCGGCAGGAGGAGGAGCTTGCAGCGATAGCATCCGAAAATGGCATGGAAGTCGTTAAGGTTATATCCGAAAAAGCCAGCGGATATGAAATGGACCGGGACGGTGTGTTTGAGATGCTTGATGAATTAAAGAAGTCCCAAATTGATGCGATTCTCGTTCAAGATGAGACTAGGCTTGGCAGAGGAAATGCAAAAATCGCCCTTCTTCATTGCATTTATCGGGAAAATGTAAAAATATACACGACAGCGCACAGAGGAGAACTTGAGCTGTCCGAAGCCGATTCTATGGTGCTTGAGATCGTCAGCATTGTGGAAGAATATCAGCGGAAGATACATAATATGAAAATCAAAAGAGGAATGAAACGTGCGGTGAAAAATGGGTTTAAACCGCAAAAAAATCTTAAAAACCAACATGAAAACAGCGGGAAAGACAAAATTGAGGTTCCTATTTCTGAAATTGTACGACTGAGAGCCAATAAGCTGACCTTCGCTGAAATAGCCGCTACATTAAGAGGTTTTGGTTATGAAGTATCAAAAGCAACCGTTCACCGTCGTTTTCAGGAATACATGGAGGACGAAACAGACAAATAATGAGTGAAACGTTTGTAAAACCTCTGCTGATTTAGTAGTATAAAGGCAAAATGGAATAAAGGAGTTTAACATGATTTCAAACGAAAAAATTGCCAGAATCAATGAGCTTGCTGCAAAAGCGAAATCAGGCGTTATTACTGATGATGAAAAAGCTGAGCAGAAGAAGCTTCGTGAAGAATACCTCAAAGGATTTCGCTCCTCTATGAAAAACACACTGAAAAGTGTTAAAATTATTGATCCTGAAGGCAACGATGTAACACCAGAAAAACTAAAAAGAGAAAAAAGAAATAACAAGCTGCACTAATATAAAAGGAATACGTCAATATCGTATTCCTTTTTGGTATATACTAACAACGTCAGCGTGTGTCTGCGACATTTTTCAACAAGTTTCTCTCAAATTTAAGCTGAAACAGTTGAGAAAAACGCTTCGGAGATTTATGATGAAGAGGTACAACACATATGGAAGGGGATTTTTATGGATACAATTGAAAAGAAATCAGTTGCTACCATACGCACACTATCTATAGACGCAATTGAAAAAGCAAACTCCGGTCATCCGGGAATGCCTATGGGCGCTGCTCCTATGGCATATACGCTATGGACAAAAATTATGAATGTAAGTCCGAAGAACCCTGGCTGGTTTAATCGTGACCGTTTTGTTTTATCTGCGGGACACGGGTCAATGCTATTATACAGTATGCTTCATTTAAGCGGGTACGATCTCAGTATTGATGATCTAAAGGGATTCCGCCAATGGGGCAGCAAAACACCTGGACATCCTGAATACGGGCATACAGCAGGTGTTGACGCAACAACAGGGCCGCTCGGACAGGGAATCGGAATGGCAGTTGGGATGGCTATTGCAGAACGCCACTTAGCAGAAACATACAACCGCGATTCATTCAACGTGGTAGATCATTATACATACAGCATTTGCGGCGACGGTGACTTGATGGAGGGTATCTCTTCAGAAGCGGCTTCGCTGGCAGGCCATCTTCAGCTGGGACGTCTGGTCGTACTTTACGATTCTAATGACATCTCGTTAGACGGAGACTTAAACCGCTCATTCTCAGAAAATGTAAAGCAGCGTTTTGAGGCAATGAATTGGGAAGTTCTCTATGTCGAAGACGGTAACAATATCGAAGAATTAACCGCTGCTCTTGAAAAAGCGCGCCAAAATGAAAAAAAACCTACATTAATTGAAGTAAAAACAACCATTGGATTCGGTTCGCCTAACCGCGCAGGTACATCAGGTGTTCACGGTGCGCCGCTTGGTTCAGAGGAAAGTAAATTAACTAAAGAAGCTTATGCATGGACATATGAAGAGGACTTCTATGTACCGTCAGAAGTATACGACCATTTTAAACAAACGGTAAAAGAAGCAGGAGAGAAGAAAGAGCAGGAATGGAACGAGCTCTTCGATAAATATAAAGAAATCTACCCTGAACTTGCTGAACAGTTAGAGCTTGGCATCAAAGGGGAACTTCCGAAAGATTGGGATAAAGAGGTTCCTGTTTATGAAAAAGGAAGCAGCTTAGCTTCACGCGCTTCTTCCGGAGAAGTTTTAAATGGCATTGCAAAGCAGATCCCTTATTTTGTAGGAGGATCGGCTGACCTTGCAGGGTCAAATAAAACCAATATTAAAAACGCCGCAGATTATACGGCAGCCGATTATTCAGGCCGTAATTTCTGGTTCGGTGTTCGTGAATTTGCAATGGGTGCCGCATTAAACGGTATGGCGCTTCACGGCGGCCTTCGGGTATTCGGCGGAACATTCTTTGTCTTCTCTGATTATTTAAGACCGGCAATCCGTCTCGCTTCATTAATGGGGCTTCCGGTAACCTATGTATTCACTCATGACAGCATCGCTGTAGGAGAAGACGGACCGACGCATGAGCCTGTGGAACAGCTTGCTTCTTTACGTGCTCTGCCTAATCTGTCAGTCATCAGACCGGCTGACGGCAATGAAACAGCAGCTGCTTGGAAACTCGCATTACAAAGCAAGGATCATCCGACGGCCTTGGTGCTCACCCGTCAAAACCTTCCTACTATCGATCAAACTGCTGATGAAGCTTTAGCAGGTGTTGAGAAAGGTGCTTATGTCGTATCTAAAGCACAAAATGATTCACCTGATGCCCTTCTTTTAGCTACAGGTTCTGAAGTAGGACTTGCGATTGAAGCACAGGCTGAATTGGCAAAAGAAAATATCCACGTGTCAGTCGTCAGTATGCCGGCATGGGATCGTTTTGAAAAGCAATCAGCCGAATATAAAAATTCCGTACTTCCATCAGATGTGAAAAAACGTCTTGCGATTGAAATGGGAGCTTCATTTGGATGGGGCAAGTATACAGGCCTTGAGGGTGACGTGCTTGGTATTGATCAATTCGGCGCCTCCGCTCCTGGTGAAACCATTATGAAAGAATACGGCTTCTCTGTATCAAACGTAGTTGATCGTGTGAAGAAATTAATAAGCAAATAAGTGTTTGTAAGGGGATGAGTCAAATCATCCTCTTTTTCATGTTTATACGACAAAAATAGTATAATGATTTTAACAGTAATAGACATTTCTTTCTTTTCTTCTTTTGTATAATAGAGAGCATATTAAGGCGCTGAATAAGGGGATGAGAGAATGGAACGTCATTACTATACCTATTTAATTAAAGATGAGTTTGCCAATCACTATTTTGGTCGGGAATCAGTCATGTTTAAGCTTTTTCAAGACTATCATTGGACGAATCTGACACCTCAGCAATATCAAATGACTGAAAGACAAATTCAATATATTACGAAGCCGATCCCGATGTTACATATGCACCAGCGTTTAAAAATGAATTTAAGCAATGTAGATTATACGCAGCTGGATCATATTTATAGATTATCTCTCCCGAAAGCAAAGGGCTATGCAACGTTTATGATGAAAGAACAGATGATTGAGATTGTAGCATCCGGAGATTACGAGTCAGAAACGATTTTCTTTGAAGTCCTTCGAAAAGTGAGCCCTTGTTTTCTCGCAATGGATTTTGGAGCGCAGCGGTATGGGTGGCTAAATCCGGTGAAAGAAAGAAATTTTGTCTAAAACCGAAGAAAAAGAGATGTAAATGTTGTATAATAGCCTTTGGTTTAGTACACTTTAAACTAGACAACATGAAGGAGGAAGTAAAATGGATTTATGGGTTGTCATCCTAGTGGGCGTTCTAGCATTGCTCGCGGGTGTTGCACTCGGATTTTTTATCGCTCGTAAGTATATGATGAGCTACTTGAAAAAGAATCCGCCTATTAATGAACAAATGTTACGCATGATGATGATGCAAATGGGAATGAAACCTTCTCAAAAGAAAATTAATCAAATGATGAAAGCCATGAATAATCAAACGAAATAATACGTAAAGATTATGACATAGAAGAAACATGGTTATGAAATAAAAAACCCGCTTAAAGGGTTTTTTATTTTGGAATCATTATTAACCGGTGCCTCCGGAATGCTGTTGTTTTTGATATTGTATGAGAAGGTGGTCAAGCTCCTGACTGAGTTCTATCGTAATGTGGGACGTCATTCCATTGGCCATGACAATTTGCAAAAGCTCGGCTCTCTTTTTTTCAATTTCATTTAATAGATGCTCTCTAATCACAGGGATGTATCCTTTCATACATAGATCTTTCATTTTGAATGCCATTATTATATCCCATATTTATACTGATTTTCAAATGAGAAGGAGTATAATATCTCAATGTCAAATTAAATTATATAAGGTTTTTCTGAAAATAGAAATCCTTCAGGCTGAAGTGTTAAAGAAATGAAATGATTTTGTCATAACTTGAAAGGCTTGCTAACTTGAAAGGAGTTTATGTGCATGGATTTTAATTACTTTTTGGCATTCGGAGCCGGCTTCTTATCGTTTATTTCACCTTGCTGCCTTCCGTTGTACCCTGCTTTTCTGTCATATATTACTGGTGTCAGTATGGATGAAGTCAAGTCGGAAAAGCTTCTTTTGCAAAAAAGGAGCCTGATTCATACACTGTTTTTTTTGCTGGGTTTTTCAGTGATTTTTATCGCACTTGGTTACGGCACCTCGTTAATCGGCGGCTTTTTTAGAGATTATCATGATGCCATCCGTCAAATAGGAGCTCTATTCATCATCCTGTTTGGCTTCATCACACTTGGTGTGTTCCGTCCGAACATACTGATGAAAGAGCGCAGAGTGCATTTCAAACACAGGCCCGCCGGTTTTGCAGGTTCTATTTTAACGGGAATGGCTTTTTCAGCAGGGTGGACGCCGTGCACAGGACCGATTTTGGCTGCCCTCCTTGCGCTTGCTCACACAAATCCTGCTTCAGCTGTTCCGTACATGATTTTATATGTTCTTGGTTTTGCAGTTCCTTTTCTATTATTGTCTTTCTTCATTACGAGATTGAAATGGATAAGAAAGAATCAGCTTCTTATCATGAAAATTGGCGGCGTCCTTATGGTATTGATCGGTGTGCTGTTATTTTTTGATTGGATGACCTTAATCATCATTATGTTATCATCGCTATTCGGAGAATTTACAGGTTTCTGACACATAAACAACTTTTGAACTACTATTTACCCCTTTGTTTTTGGTACAATAATACTATTGATAAAGGATATCGTTTTATTTGGAGGGGAATATGACAAGAGTTTTAGTTGTAGACGACGCCAAGTTCATGAGGGTGAAGATTAGAGAGATCTTAGAAGCCGCAAATTACATAGTAGCAGGTGAAGCGGCGGACGGTGAGGAAGCAGCTGCTTTGTACCAGAGGCTCCGTCCTGATCTTGTGACAATGGACGTTACAATGCCGCTCAAAAACGGCATACAGGCGCTTCAGGAAATCATGTCGTTTGACCCGAAAGCAAATGTCATCATGTGCACCGCAATGCGGCAGCAGCGGATAGTAGTGGAAGCAATTGAACTGGGTGCAAAGGATTTTATTATGAAACCATTTGAGGAATCAAAAGTTTTGGAAGCTGTTAATCGCGTGATGGGAAAATGAAGGATTAATCTTTTCGAAATGGTTTTTTTTATTGTTTTGGAGTATAGTATATAGTATCAATACTCAGAGCAAACAAAGGAATGATATGTATGATGATTATAATTTCATCAATTATTGCCGTCTTAATGGCTGCAGCAGTGATGGTTGTCAGAATTAAATCTTCCGATAAGCCAGTTTCACCGAAAAAAATTATTCTTCCGCCGATTTTTATGAGTACGGGTGCATTAATGTTTTTGTTTCCGGTTTTCTGGGTGACGGGTGAAGAGTTTTTAGAAGCGATCACGCTAGGCGTCATTTTCTCTATTTTTCTTATAAAAACGTCTAAATTCGAAATTAAAAATAATGAAATTTACATGAAGCGGTCCAAAGCATTCGTTTTTATACTGGTCGGCCTCTTGGTGATCAGGATAGTGATGAAGTCTATTTTGAGCACATCAGTAGATTATGGAGCCTTGAGCGGTATGTTTTGGATCTTAGCTTTCGGAATGATAGTGCCTTGGCGAATCGCAATGTATTTATCTTATCGCAAGCTTCATAACGAGATGCAAGCTGCTGATATTCAAATGAATTAAACCTTTCCTATTAGGGGAAAGGTTTTTTACTTGAGGAGGGATTTGTAAGGGTTGATGTCTATATCTTTTTCTCGAAGGTGTTTCTTTAAAAAGGTTTGGTCTCTTTTCGGGGTTGCCAAAATATAGCCTCTGATGATAAGGTCCTGATTGATTGCAGATGCCTGTTCCTTGATGGAAAGCTCTCCGATTTTTCCGGCAATTTTTGCTTTTGCAATGTCCCGGAACAGCTCTGGCACAGGCTTAACCAACTCTTCAAGAAACTCTTTGTCTTGTTTGCTCCATAAATGCCTGCTTTTTTCAATATAGTAATCCTGCCAGTCCAGCTCTGATCGGCCATCTTCTTTCGGTAAGCGCTTTAGAAATTTGCGGAACATAAAAAAGCCGCCAATAGATAATAAAACAACCATCACTATGACCCAAAACAAAATAAACCACATAAACAAGCCCTCTAGCATCTATGTTCACCCCCTTATTCTATCCATATTGTACATGAAGAAAGTTTAGAAGAACATCATAAAAAATAATAGAAAGAAATGATAGATGTCTAGTCAAACGAGATGATAGAGCATACTCTATTGTATAGTGATTCTGCTATTTGGCCATGGGAGATTCATTATGAGGGGTATTTGACGACAAACGGACGGAAGAAAAGTCACTTTCACGGCGATGAAAGTGACTTTTTATGTTAGGAGATAGGAAATTGAAGAGAAAAGGAAGTCTGTTCTTCACTCTCTTCCTTATTCATAGCGACTGTCAGAATGCTGTTGGTATAATCGGTCTGAATTGTTTTGTTACTCAGGTAAAAGGGAAGCATGAGGCTTTTTTCAAGAGACTGTTCCGCCGTCTTGACTATCAGAATGAACTCGCACCCGCATAGGGTAATGGTCAGCTGAACCGGCTGTAATGACGTCAAGTCTGCTTCAATGATATATTGCTGACTTGTTTCATATAAATCAATAGGCAGTGTTTCATCATACCAAGCGTAAGGATCCTCGTAAAATTGGCGCAGCCAATCCTCCATACCGTCGAAGTCATTGGAGCCAGAACGTTTTGAATGAGCCATGGAAGCATTCCTCCATATATAAATCCTTGCGTTATGTTATGCGGAAAATAATAAATGGGTGAAGATATAAAAAAACAGACGCTAAGGTCTGTTTTTTTATTTACATATCGTGGCTTGAGTTATGCTTTTGCCTTGTGTGGTTGCGGTTCTTTACTTTTTTGCTCCCGCTTAAAGGTTCCGGCTGTCCGGGATTATGCCCTTTAGGCGCATTTTTATGCATATCTTTACTTGTATTTTTATTCGTCACGTAAAGAGCCTCCTGCCGATATTATTATTGGTTTGTTTTTCTTTTTTTATTGTTCTGCCGTTCTTCTTCGGTCAGAACAAGCTGATCATTTTCAATATAGCCGGCACCTTTGCCTTGGCTTTTAGCGTCATTCATTCCATTTATGACATGATTGGCTTTTCTTTTCACCATGATAATCACCTCATGTATAATATGGCTTTCTCTTTTGATTTGTATGAGGACGAAAAAAAACAAATATTTTCCGAAAAAACACCCCGATAAGGTGATCTTATTATATTTAATAAAAACATTGATATTTACTTATGTATGATTTTGTTTTAAGATGAAATTGTGAGAAAATTGTGGTGAAAAATAGCGTTTCATCGAAGAATGATCTTGATCTTTGAAGGGGGATTTTGGAGAATGGCAAATCAGAAAGTCGCAACTCAAGATGTTTTCCAAGCAAAAAAGACGTTTTCAACTAACGGAAAAACTTATCATTACTATTCCTTAAAAGCATTGGAGGACCTGGGTGTGGGGAATGTTTCAAAACTTCCATACTCCATTAAGGTTCTTTTAGAATCTGTTTTACGCCAGGTTGACGGGCGAGTGATTACGAAAGAGCACGTGGAAAATTTAGCAAAGTGGGGAACTGCTGGATTAAAGGATATTGATGTTCCATTTAAGCCTTCACGTGTTATTTTGCAAGATTTCACCGGTGTTCCTGCTGTTGTTGATCTTGCTTCATTGAGAAAAGCGATGGATTCTGTCGGCGGGGACCCTGACAAAATCAATCCTGAAATTCCTGTGGATCTGGTTATTGACCACTCAGTACAGGTTGATAAAGCAGGCACGGAAGATGCTTTAGCTATTAATATGGACTTGGAATTCGAAAGAAATGCAGAGCGTTACAAATTTTTAAGCTGGGCAAAGAAAGCGTTTAATAATTATCAGGCAGTGCCGCCTGCTACAGGTATCGTGCATCAGGTCAACCTTGAGTTCTTGGCAAGCGTTGTACATGCGAAAGAAGTGGACGGAGAGCTTATCACATATCCTGATACACTTGTCGGTACGGATTCCCATACCACTATGATTAACGGTATCGGTGTTCTCGGCTGGGGCGTAGGAGGAATTGAAGCGGAAGCAGGCATGCTTGGCCAGCCTTCTTATTTCCCGGTTCCTGAAGTCATCGGCGCAAAACTTGTCGGGGAGCTTCCAAACGGAACTACTGCCACTGATTTGGCATTAAAGGTTACGCAAGTGCTGCGTGAAAAAGGCGTTGTAAACAAATTTGTTGAGTTCTTCGGCCCGGGAGTGGCAGAATTGCCGCTTGCAGACCGCGCAACCATTGCAAATATGGCTCCGGAATACGGCGCAACATGCGGATTCTTCCCGGTTGATGAAGAAGCGCTGAATTATTTACGTCTGACAGGCCGGGACGCAGAGCAAATTGACATTGTAGAAGCGTATTGCCGAAATAATGGATTGTTTTATACTCCGGATGCAGATGAGCCGAACTTTACTGATATTGTGGAAATTGATTTGTCTCAGATTGAAGCCAATCTTTCAGGTCCAAAACGTCCGCAGGATCTGATTCCGCTTTCTGTCATGCAGGAAACCTTCCAAAAGCACTTAGTCAGTCCTGCGGGTAACCAAGGATTTGGTCTGGAAGCTGCTGAAGCGAACAAAGAAATTAAGTTTAAACTGCTTAATGGCGAAGAAACAGTTATGAAAACAGGCGCAATCGCCATCGCTGCCATTACAAGCTGTACAAACACGTCAAACCCTTACGTTTTAATCGGTGCAGGCCTAGTCGCTAAAAAAGCGGTTGAATTAGGACTGAAAGTGCCAAACTACGTAAAAACATCTCTGGCGCCGGGATCCAAAGTCGTTACAGGATATTTGGTGAATTCAGGTTTGCTGCCTTATATGAAAGAGCTTGGGTTTAACCTTGTCGGCTATGGCTGTACAACTTGTATCGGAAACTCAGGCCCGCTGTCTCCGGAAATTGAAGAAGCCGTTGCGGAAAATGATCTTCTGATTACGTCAGTCCTTTCTGGAAACCGTAACTTTGAAGGCCGGATTCATCCGCTTGTGAAAGGAAACTATCTTGCTTCTCCGCCGCTTGTCGTTGCATACGCATTAGCGGGAACGGTTGACATCAATTTGAAAACTGACCCAATCGGTGTAGGTAAAGATGGTCAGAACGTATATTTCAGCGATATCTGGCCTGAAATGGACGAGATTAATTCAATCGTGAAACAAACGGTGACTCCTGAGCTGTTCCGTAAAGAATATGAAACCGTGTTTGATGACAATAAACGCTGGAATCAAATCGAAACGACGGATCAAGCATTGTATAAATGGGATAATGATTCAACCTATATCCAAAACCCGCCGTTCTTCGAAGAAATGTCAGTTGAGCCGGGCAAAGTAGAACCGTTAAGAGGGCTGCGCGTTGTCGGTAAATTCGGTGACTCAGTCACAACTGACCATATCTCACCAGCCGGCGCAATCGGCAAGGACACTCCTGCCGGAAAATACTTGCAGGAAAAAGGCGTTTCACCTCGTGATTTCAACTCTTACGGATCACGACGCGGAAACCATGAAGTCATGATGAGAGGAACGTTCGCTAACATTCGGATTAAAAACCAGATCGCTCCGGGGACTGAGGGCGGATATACAACATACTGGCCTACCGGTGAAGTGACATCCATTTATGACGCTTGTATGAAATATAAAGAAGATAAAACGGGCCTTGTTGTGATAGCGGGCAAAGATTATGGTATGGGATCTTCCCGTGACTGGGCAGCAAAAGGAACCAATCTTCTCGGAATCAGAACGGTTATTGCCGAAAGCTTTGAAAGAATTCACAGAAGCAACCTTGTATTTATGGGCGTGCTTCCGCTTCAATTCAAAGCAGGTGACAACGCAGAAACACTCGGGTTAACCGGAAAAGAAGTGATTGAAGTAGATGTTGACGAAACAGTTCGTCCGCGCGATCTTGTAAAAGTAAGAGCAATTGATGAAGATGGTAATGTAAAATCGTTTGAAGTTTTAGTTCGCTTTGACAGTGATGTTGAAGTTGATTACTATCGCCATGGCGGTATTCTTCAAATGGTGCTTCGCGATAAAATGAAAAAGTAAGCTTATAATTGGGAAGAGAGGGCAGAGGTGCTTTCTCTTCTTTTTATGAAATATTGGCCGCGGGGGTGGCATATGCTAAAAAAATGGCTTGCGGGAATTTGTCTTATTGGACTTGCCGTGTATATGTGTTGGACTTTCTATGAGAACTATACGAAAAAAGAAGAAGTCGGCATTGAAGAAGGGCAGAAAGCACCCGATTTTAGTTTGAAAACGCTTTCTGGGGAAGAAACCTCTTTATCGGATTATAAAGGAAAAAAAGTTCTTCTTAATTTTTGGGCCACTTGGTGTCATCCTTGCCGAAAAGAAATGCCTGCAATGGAAGAGCTTCAAAAAGAGCACTCAGAGATTGCTGTGGTTGCCGTTAACTTTACCTCTGCTGAAAAAGGGGAGAAAACGGTCAAACAATTTGCTGATTCGCTCCATTTAACTTTCCCTATCCTTATTGATAAAAGCGGAATCAATGCGGATTATAGTGTTCTAACATATCCGACGACTTATATTTTGGATGAAAAAGGTGTCATTCAGCAAATTTATGCCGGCACGATGACAAAAAAACAAATGAAACAAAAACTGGGTCTCGACTAGGACCCAGTTTTTTAATTATCGAAATGAAACAATGCTTATAATTTTCAAAATTGGTAAAAATAAAAGAATACGCGGAGGTGAGAAGTGTGAAAAAAATAAGAAAACGTTCTTTTCATGAACTGGTCATGGAAAATAAAAAAGAGCTGATGACCAATACTGAGTATTTACATCAGCTTGAAGAAAAGCTTGAACAGCGTTTTAAGCAAAAATAACCTTTAATTTGTATTCATGTTTACTCCTCCTTTTGAGAATCCTACTTGTTAAGGAGGGATAAACATGGGTACCAACAAGAAAAACGGTCAGCCTCAATATGCTCCGAGCCACTTGGGCACGAAACCTGTTAAATATAAGCGTAATAAAGGGGAAAAAATGCACGACACATCTAATGAGCAGCCAATTATTATGCAAACAAAGGGCGAATAGTGCCCCGTAATCATCATAAGGAGGGCTAACAAGTGACAAAACAATATCAACCAAACCCTGATGACCGTTCGGATAATGTAGAGAAATTGCAAGACATGGTTCAAAATACAATTGAGAACATTGAAGAAGCTGAAGAATCCATGAAAAACGCTTCTGGTGAAGACAAACAGCGCATCAAGGAAAAAAACGCCAGACGAAATGAAAGTCTTGAAGCCTTCCGCAGTGAAATTCAAGATGAATCCCAAGCAAGAGAAAACGGTTATCAATCGTAAAAAACCAGGGAAACCTGGTTTTTTCTCTTTCATCATTTGATGTGATAGAATAGGGCTAAATTGTGAAAAAGGGAGCAGAGAATCTTGCATGTTTCAAAAAAAGAAATAGAAGTGCGTTATTCAGAAACTGATCAAATGGGGATTGTATATCATGCCAACTATCTTGTCTGGATGGAAGTGGGCAGAACCGCTTTAATTAAAGATCTTGGTTTTTTATACAGCGATATGGAAAAGAAAAGTGTACTGTCACCTGTCGTAGACATCAATATTTCTTATAAAAAACCGCTTCATTACGGAGAAACGGCTGTTGTGCATACCTGGATAGAAGAATACAACGGATTTAAAACGATATATGGCTATCACATATTAAATCCTGAGGGAGATATCTCGATAACAGCAAAGTCTTCACACATTTGTGTTGATAAAGAAAGCTTTAAACCGATTCAGTTTCGCAAAGCCTTCCCTGATTGGCACAAAGCTTATGAAAAGGCCAAAAAATAGGGAAGTGAAATATGATGGCGTTTGGAATTCATCGCGGTGAACTGAATCGCTGGAAAGAAGCTGTTAAAAGCGGAGAAATCGCGTTTTTAACCCATTACTGGCTGGATGACCGCTTTCCGGAAACGAAAACAGTGACAAAAGTCGGTTGCAGCGACTTAGAAAAGCTGAGTTCGTGGGGAGAAAAATACGGGTTAAAAAAAGAATGGATACATAAAAGAGCTGAATTTCCACATTATGACCTTCTTGGTGAAACCCAAAAAATGATTTTGGAAAGGGAGAGGCTGAGCGATCATCTCTCACGTTTTAAATTATAAAAAAAGAACGCATATCACATGCGTTCTTTTTTCTTATTGATATTCGAATACCGGTTCTTCAGATGCTTCAGAATAACTGACGAGTAGATCATGATTATCGAAGTACCAGATATCACTTTCTTCAATAAAAAAGGTAATGCCTTCTACTTCAGTGCTGATTCCGATGTCCTGGGGTTCATCTTTTGAGACACCGAGGGAAAAGCCTTTTTGAACGCTGCTGCACCCTCCGTAACGGACAAAGAACCGAACTTGGTCGCCGTTCTCTAGCTCCAGCTCATCTTTATACCAATTCAACGCATCTTTCTGAATTTCCATATTCATACACGGCCACTCTCCTTTTGTTATCAAAATGAATTTTCTCTATTATAACCGCACTCGGTTTTACTGTGTCAAAAAATAGCTCTTATTCCGAAGTTAAAGCCACTTCACCTTAGGCTCGGTTTTATTGATAATCCGTTTGATGTTTGTTCTGTGTCTGTAAACGACAAAGGCAGTAAGCAACGTGACCACAATCAATAAATATGTATCCTGTTCAAAGAGGCTGTATATAATGGTATAGACCCCTGTTAACATTGAAGACAGAGAAACATATTTCGTAATGAATAAAAATATGAAAAATACCGCCAGCATTGTAACAAATAAAAGCGGAGCATAAAACAGCAAAACGCCTCCGGAAGTCGCTACGGCTTTACCGCCTTTAAATTTTGCAAACAAAGGAAACACATGCCCTATAACAGCTATAACCCCGGCAAGCAGAGGATGAAAATCAATATGCATGAGGTACGGGAGAGCAGCGGCAAGTGTCCCTTTTAAAATATCCCCGGCAATCACTACAGATCCGGCTTTCACACCCAGTGTCCGAAACGCGTTAGTGGCTCCTAAATTCCCGCTGCCGTGTTCCCTTATATCAATCCCTTTGGCAAGCTTGCCGACAATTAAGCCTGATGGAATGCTGCCTAGTAAATAAGCTAAAATAATCAATAAAGCAATTAACATCTACATTTCTCCTTTTTCCAATGTTCCTGATGTTCCTGATCTTTATTTTAACATGAGATGTCATGATCTGATGATAAGTTTTTTGTGAAGTTTGCTAACAATAACATAATGGCAGACCATATACAATCACATCAGGCTTTGATTTCGCGGCTATCCTTCCTGTAGAATAGATAAAAAGGAGATGATGAAAGGTGCAAAATCCAACAAAAGCTGAGATCAAAGCGATTCTGGAAAAAAGCAAGCGAATAGCGGTCGTCGGTCTTTCTGATCGGCCGGATAGAACGTCTTATATGGTTTCAAAAGCTATGCAGGATGCAGGATATGACATTATCCCTGTGAATCCGACAATTGACGAAGCACTAGGCGTAAAAGCCGTGTCGTCTTTAAAAGAGGTTGAAGGGCATATTGATATTGTAAATGTATTCAGACGGTCAGAACAGCTTCCAGGCGTTGCTGAGGAGTTTTTAGAAACAGATGCTGACGTCTTTTGGGCACAGCAAGGACTAGTAAACGATGAAGCTTATGAAATGTTGAAAGAAAAAGGCCGCACGGTGATTATGGATCTGTGTATAAAAGTTGCACATGCTGTAACAAAATAGATGAAACCAGTCAAAAATCCTTGTGAATTCAAGGATTTTTGCTTTTTTATTTCAAGATTATATTTGCGTATTATTGTGAAACAGATACAATAAAGCTTGAACAGCTTTTTTGCATACTTTGCCAAGTAAGGCTTTTACCCGCTCCATTTGCTAAGGTTCGCTGAATTATATATAATGAAAACAAACATATGTTCGATTTTAAAAAAACGGCACCAAAAAGCGAATCGAATGTATGTCTTGCGGCGTTTATCAAAATGGATTATTAGCTAAAATGTTGCTAAATCAAGCACATTGGTTATAATGATGAGTCCGAGGAGCAGAAGGAGAGAATCAAAAGCCTGCTTTGATACTTATGACAATGACATGTAAGATGAAAAAAGAGAAAGACAATGTTAGTTTTTTGAAAGGGGTTTGTACGTTTGGCTAGAAAACAGCAACAATTTGATTACAACGAAGATGCCATACAGGTGCTGGAAGGCCTTGAAGCTGTCAGGAAAAGGCCGGGGATGTACATTGGTTCAACCGATTCCCGGGGTCTGCATCACTTGGTATATGAAATTGTAGACAACTCTGTCGATGAGGTTCTCGCCGGTCACGGAGATCATATTATCGTAAAAATACATAAAGACAATAGTATTTCAGTACAAGACAGAGGACGGGGCATGCCTACAGGGATGCATAAACTCGGTAAACCGACCCCTGAAGTGATTTTTACAGTGCTTCACGCCGGCGGTAAATTCGGCCAGGGCGGCTATAAAACAAGCGGAGGCCTCCACGGAGTCGGAGCGTCCGTCGTAAATGCCTTATCCGAATGGCTTGCAGTTACGATTGAGCGGGATGGCTATGTATATAAGCAGCGGTTTGAAAATGGTGGGAAACCCGTTACATCTCTCGATAAAATTGGCACAACCAAAAAGACCGGGACCCTGACACATTTTAAACCTGATCCTGCGATGTTCAGTGCGACGACCTACAATTTTGAAACGCTTTCGGAACGATTAAGAGAATCAGCATTTTTATTAAAAGGATTAAAAATTGAGCTGATAGATGAACGTCATCAAGTGCAAGAGGTTTTCTATTATGAAAACGGAATTGAAGCATTTGTTGCCTACTTAAACGAGGAAAAAGACTCCTTGTCTGAAGTGGTTTCCTTTGAAGGGGAGCATAATCAGATTGAAGTGGACTTTGCATTCCAATTCAATGACGGTTACTCCGAAAACATCCTCTCTTTTGTAAACAACGTCAGAACAAAAGACGGCGGAACCCATGAATCAGGCGCCAAGACAGCTATGACAAGAGCTTTTAATGAATATGCGAGAAAAGTGTCTCTTTTAAAAGAGAAGGATAAAAACTTGGAAGGAACCGATATCCGTGAAGGGCTTTCAGCCATTATTTCGGTGCGGATTCCTGAGGAGCTTCTTCAGTTTGAAGGACAAACGAAAGGGAAGCTCGGCACAAGTGAAGCAAGGTCGGCAGTTGACGCAGTAATATCAGAACAGCTTGCTTACTTCTTAGAAGAAAACCGTGATACTGCCACACTTCTTGTGAAAAAAGCGATAAAAGCGAGCCAGGCCCGGGAAGCTGCGCGGAAAGCGCGGGAAGAGGCAAGAAGCGGGAAGAAACGCAAAAAATCAGAGGCAACGCTAAGCGGAAAGCTGACACCGGCGGGCTCCAGAAATCCTGCGAAAAATGAACTGTATTTGGTTGAAGGAGATTCAGCAGGCGGATCAGCGAAGCAGGGCAGAGACCGGAGATTTCAAGCCGTCCTGCCGCTCCGCGGAAAAGTTATTAATACAGAGAAAGCAAAGCTTGCTGATATTTTCAAAAACGAAGAAATCAACACGATTATCCATGCAATCGGCGGAGGTGTCGGAGCGGATTTTGAAGTTGAGGACATTAACTATGACAAAATCGTGATTATGACGGATGCTGATACAGACGGCGCCCATATTCAAGTGCTGCTTCTCACCTTTTTCTATCGCTATATGAAGCCGCTTATTGAGCACGGAAAAGTGTTTATCGCTTTACCGCCTTTATATAAAGTCAGCAAAGGCAGCGGCAAAAAGGAAATTATTGAATATGCCTGGTCTGACGAAGAGATGGATGATGTATTGAAAAAAGTCGGCAAGGGTTATACGATACAGCGTTACAAAGGTCTTGGAGAGATGAACGCGGACCAGCTGTGGGAAACGACAATGAATCCTGAATCCCGTACGCTGGTAAGAGTGAAAATTGATGACGCGGCGCGCGTAGAGAGACGTGTGACAACGTTAATGGGCGACAAAGTAGAACCGCGGAGAAAATGGATCGAAAAGAATGTTGCATTTGGTTTAGATGAAGAAAGCAATATTTTAGAAAATGAAAACTTATCGGTCGCTGAGGAGGTTTAATGATTGCAACAGCCAGAAATATTTCATGATTTACCATTAGAAGAGGTGATCGGCGACCGTTTTGGACGCTACAGTAAATATATTATTCAGGACCGTGCGCTTCCTGATGCAAGAGACGGATTAAAGCCCGTGCAGCGCAGGATTCTTTATGCGATGCACGCTGAGGGTAACACATCTGATAAAAACTTTAGAAAAGCGGCCAAGACGGTCGGGAATGTCATCGGGAATTATCATCCGCATGGAGACAGCTCTGTATATGAAGCTATGGTGCGGATGAGCCAAGATTGGAAGGTACGGAATGTCCTGATTGAGATGCATGGAAATAACGGAAGCATAGATGGCGATCCGCCGGCGGCTATGCGTTATACGGAAGCAAGGTTATCTCCGATTGCGTCAGAGCTTTTGCGTGATATTGATAAAAATACGGTTGAATTTGTTTCAAACTTTGATGATACGAGTAAGGAGCCGGTCGTTTTGCCGGCGATGTTCCCTAATTTGCTGGTCAATGGTTCCACGGGGATATCGGCGGGCTATGCGACAGACATACCTCCACATCACTTAGGAGAAGTCATTGACGCCGTCATCAAACGGATTGATTCACCTGACTGTACTGTATCTGAACTCATGGAAGTGATCAAAGGCCCTGATTTCCCGACAGGCGGGATTATTCAAGGCGTTGACGGCATCAGAAAAGCTTATGAAACAGGTAAAGGGAAAGTCATTATTCGCGGAAAGGCAGAAGTTGAAAGCATCAGAGGCGGCCGTGAACAAATTGTAATTACGAAAATTCCGTTCGAGGTCAACAAAGCCAACCTTGTGAAAAAAATGGACGAATACCGAATTGATAAAAAGGTGGAAGGCATTTCCGAGGTCCGCGATGAAACGGATCGTACAGGTTTGCGTGTTGTCATTGAACTGAAAAAAGAAGCGGATGCAAAAGGCATACTTAATTTCTTATATAAAAATACGGATTTGCAGATCACTTATAACTTTAATATGGTGGCCATTCATAATCGCCGCCCGATGCTGATGAGCCTGACTGCCATTTTGGACGCTTATATCGCTCATCAAAAGGAAGTTGTGACAAACCGGTCCATTTATGAGCTGCAAAAAGCAAAAGACAGACACCACATCGTCGAAGGGCTGATGAAGGCACTGTCTATATTGGATGAAGTGATCGCGACCATCAGGTCTTCAAATGACAAACGAGATGCTAAGAACAATTTAATCTCGAAGTTTGAATTTACTGAGCCTCAGGCGGAAGCGATTGTATCCTTGCAGCTTTATCGTTTAACAAACACCGATATCACCGCTTTGAAGGAAGAAGCGGAAGAGCTCAGCAAAAATATACAAGAGCTTGAATCTATTTTGAACAATGACAAAAAGCTGCTAAAAGTCATCACAAGCAGTTTGAAAAAGCTGAAAAAGACTTATGCGGACGGCAGACGATCTGTCATTGAAGAAAAAATTGAAGAAATTAAGATTAATCTTGAAGTAATGGTTGCATCAGAGGATGTCTATGTGACTGTAACGAAGGACGGATATCTGAAACGCACGAGTCAGCGGTCATTTGCCGCTTCAAACGGACAAGATTTCGGGATGAAGGATACAGACAGGCTGCTTCATCAATTTGAGATGAATACAACAGACGTGTTGCTGATGTTCACCAATAAGGGGAGCTACATCTATTGTCCTGTCCATCAGCTTCCTGATATCAGGTGGAAGGACATGGGCCAGCACTTTTCTAACATAATCACGATTGAACGTGACGAAACGATTGTAAAAGCCATACCGATAAAAGAGTTTGATCCATCTGCTTATCTTTTATTCTTCACGAAAAACGGCATGGTGAAAAAGACAGAACTCACGCATTACAAAGCACAGCGTTATTCTAAAGCACTTGTGGCGTTAAATCTAAAGGGTGAAGACGAGCTGATTGATGTACATGTGACAAATGGCGACAGTCAGATCTTGATGGCGACACATCTTGGATATGGCCTATGGTTTGGAGAAGATGAAGTAAATGTTGTGGGCGCACGTGCAGCTGGCGTCAAAGGAATTAACTTGAAAGATGGAGACTTTGTCGTGTCAGGAGAAATTCTGCATGAGTCTGATTCTCTCGTATTGTTTACACAGCGGGGAGCGGCCAAACGTATGAGTCTAGGTGAGTTTGAAAAGACCTCTCGTGCAAAACGGGGAGTCGTTATGCTGCGGGAACTGAAGAAAAATCCACATCGTGTCGTTTCGCTGTTCGCGTGCGGACTAGATGAACGGTTTATGGCAGAGACGGAAAAAGGGGACAGAAAAGAACTGCAGGCTAAAGAGCTGCGAACAAACGACAGATACAGCAATGGTTCGTTCTTTATTGATGAAGAAGAATCAGGCAAGGTCACAGCTGTCTGGCGTCTTAAAACTGAATAATCATTAAAAAACCCGCTCACATATCGTGAGCGGGTTTTTTGTTTTTCATCAGCTTTCATGGCTGGTGAATAAGTCTGTCACGGCATGAATGACTTCAATACCTTGCCATACAAATAAGTTCAGCGCTGTGAAAGAGAATAAGCCTAAAATCACCATTCTTAAGATAAACAACATGTTAACAGCCTCCTCGTATTTTCGTTATATATTGGAGTGATGTTGAACATGAAGTTTGTCGAAATAAGACGATTGATAAAATTTGGCCAGTATAAAGCTTTTTCTTCGCTGCCGTCTCCGGGAATAACATATATCTTTGTTTTTCGTCAGCAGCAGCACAGCCGTAGCCCAGAAGGCAGTCAGCGCAAAAGCTCCAGTGATGGATTTCTTTTCATCGTCTGCATTTTGGCCAGCTTTCATCTCATGCATTTCCTGCTGGTCGGCTACCGCTTTATAATGATGGCCAATATCAAAGACGTGGGGAATTGAGAACAAATGAAAACTGGCAATCGCCAAAAATAATATGGACGCTTTAAGTATCGTTACTTTTTTCAAATGATCTCCCCCTTTGATATTACTGAATATTTTTATAATAATACCCCAAACCATCTTAAAAGTAAACTTGATTTATTAAATTTAAAAATAAAGTTCACTTTGTTAAGTATATATCTTTTTGCATATTTTCGAAAGAGAAACTTCTTTTATTAGTGTATGTATACCCGGTTTTAGGTGTGAATAAAAACACATTAAAAAAGATATGTTTGTTGTTTGAAATTTATAACTTTTGAAATCAAAGGAAACTGAAAGTGTCAGGAAAGAAATATTTACATATTAAAAGGGGACTCTTATTTACAAGCTTAATAAGAAATTTTTTATTCATAGGAAAATAATAAAGAGGGAGACCGAAGGAGTAACTTCAAATTAGAACAATATTCTTCCCGAAAAAACTTCCTAATTCGACATATTGTGATATAATAAGACTTGATATGTTAAAAAATCTAACATTAAATTTGAATTTACTATGAATTGATGAAAACGGGAGGTAAATATGGAGTCATTTTTCAATAGTTTGATCAATATTCCAAGTGATTTTATCTGGAAATATTTATTTTATATTTTAATAGGACTTGGATTATTTTTTACACTTCGTTTTGGCTTTATCCAATTTCGTTATTTTATTGAAATGTTCAGAATAGTAGGAGAGAAGCCTGACGGAAATAAAGGTGTTTCTTCTATGCAGGCATTCTTTATTTCTGCTGCATCCCGTGTCGGTACAGGGAATTTGACTGGTGTTGCCTTAGCAATTGCGACAGGCGGTCCAGGCGCTGTATTTTGGATGTGGGTTGTAGCTGCTGTAGGTATGGCTTCAAGCTTTGTTGAGAGTACGTTAGCCCAGCTTTATAAAGTGAAGGACGGAGACGATTTCCGAGGCGGACCGGCTTACTATATCCAAAAGGGGCTTGGGATCAGATGGCTTGGCATCGTATTTGCTGTCTTAATTACCGTATCATTCGGTTTAATCTTTAACGCTGTTCAATCCAATACAATTGCAGGAGCGTTAGATGGCGCATTTCATGTGAACAAGACAGTTGTAGCTATTGTTCTTGCTGCTTTAACGGCTTTTATTATTTTCGGCGGTTTAAAACGTGTAGTTGCAGTGACACAATTGATTGTTCCGGTCATGGCTGGTCTTTATATTCTCATAGCTCTATATGTTGTATTCACCAATATTTCTGCATTTCCAAGCGTTATTGCGACAATTGTCAAAAATGCTTTGGGTTTTGAACAAGTTTTCGGCGGAGGAATAGGAGCGATCATCGTCATCGGTGCACAGCGCGGACTTTTCTCTAACGAAGCAGGAATGGGTAGCGCGCCAAACGCTGCTGCGACAGCTCATGTTTCGCATCCGGCAAAGCAAGGCTTTATCCAGACATTAGGCGTGTTTTTCGATACATTTATCGTATGTACGTCCACAGCGTTTATTATTTTGCTGTACAGTCTAACACCAAAAGGTGACGGCATCCAAGTCACACAGGCTGCTCTGAACCACCATATTGGAGGATGGGCACCTAGTTTTATAGCAATCGCAATGTTCTTATTCGCTTTCAGCTCAATTGTCGGAAACTACTATTATGGCGAGACAAACATTGAATTCATTAAAACAAGTAAAACATGGCTGAACATTTACCGTATTGCGGTTATTGCTATGGTTGTCTTTGGATGTGTAGCAGGGTTTCAGATTGTTTGGAACATGGCCGATCTCTTTATGGGGATTATGGCGCTGATTAACTTAGTTGTGATCACGCTGCTGTCAAACGTAGCATACAAAGTCTATAAAGATTACGCGAAACAGCGCAAACAAGGACTTGATCCTGTGTTTAAAGCGAAAAATATACCAGGACTGAAGCACGCTGAAACTTGGGAAGAAGAGAAACAAGAAGCATAAGGTATAAAGAATACGGCTGCATTCAATGACTTGAATGCAGCTTTTTATTTGCTGAAAAAAAGCAGAATCTTTTGATTTTATCAAAAAATAACGTGTAAAGTCCTGATCAAACACTTTTATCCTTGATATACACGTGTCAGCAGTATATGAAGCAATACAAAAAGAGTCAATAGACAGGCTGTTAAGCCGCCTAAAAACAAGAAATTAGGTTGATAGACAATCATGAGAAAGATTTTTACAATGAGTGCGTGTTTAAAAAAAGAAAGGGAGGGAGAGCGTAGCTAATAGGCATAGTTTTACATGATTATTTGGAGAAGGAGAGAATGCTATATGAAACGTTCAGTCTCTATCTTTATTGCATGTTTATTAATGTCAGTATTAACAATTAGCAGTGTCGGGGCACCAGAAGCATCTGCAGCAGGGGCGCAAACGCCTGCAGCTCTTAATGGACAGCTTAGCATTAAAGGTACTCAGCTAGTCAATCAAAACGGAAAACCGGTGCAGCTGAAAGGAATCAGCTCACACGGTTTGCAGTGGTTCGGCGATTATGTCAATAAAGACACTTTAAAATGGCTAAGAGACGATTGGGGAATTACGGTCTTCCGGGCGGCAATGTACACGGCTGACGGCGGTTATATCGAGAATCCGTCTGTGAAAAATAAAGTCAAAGAAGCTGTTGAAGCGGCAAAAGAGCTCGGGATATATGTCATCATTGACTGGCATATTTTAAATGACGGCAATCCAAATCAAAATAAAGAGAAGGCAAAAGAATTCTTCAAGGAAATGTCAAGCCTTTACGGAAGCTCACCAAACGTTATATATGAAATTGCTAATGAACCGAACGGTGATGTAAATTGGAAGCGTGATATCAAACCGTATGCGGAAGAAGTGATTTCCGTTATCCGTAAAAATGACCCGGATAACATCATTATTACCGGAACAGGCACTTGGAGCCAGGATGTCAACGATGCTGCCGATGATCAGCTTAAGGATGCAAACGTCATGTACGCGCTTCATTTTTATGCCGGTACACACGGCCAGTATTTAAGGGATAAAGCGGACTATGCGCTCAGCAAAGGAGCGCCGATTTTTGTAACGGAATGGGGGACGAGTGATGCTTCCGGAAATGGCGGGGTCTTCCTAGACCAGTCGAGGGAATGGTTAAAATATCTCGACAACAAGAAAATCAGCTGGATAAACTGGAACCTTTCTGATAAGCAGGAATCTTCCTCAGCTTTAAAGCCGGGGGCATCTAAAACAGGCGGCTGGTCGTTACCAGATTTATCCGCTTCAGGGACATTTGTAAGAGAAAACATCCGCGGCTCCCAAAATTCGAGTGAAGACAGATCTGAGACGCCAAAGCAAGATAAACCCGCGCAGGAAAACAGCATCTCGGTGCAATACAGATAATTTAAAAATAGTTACAGTATTGACGGACATCACTATCGGTGTCCGTTTTCATTATCTAATAAGCAGCAGAAGAAGGAGGTGTAAGCTGTGGATGAAACATTGAAACAGTAAATGTTGCTGTTCAAACGAAACAACGACCTGGTTAACGGACCGGACTATCCAGATAAGGAAAAAGATATCCAAAACCAAAAAGAACAGATTGAAGCCTATGAAAAAACTTCTGCAGCAAGGCTTTACCAGTGATTACGATTATGATGAGTTTGCTGATTCTGTAATCAAATGCGCATACGGTGATATGACATTGGAAGAGCTGGAAGCCGTTTATTATGGGTTGACTTCGCCATTTTGAAGTTTCTTAAATCGGTCAACCTGTAAGTAATTTTCTTGTCCTGTCTCAATAACTTAAGTATACTTTGTTATTGAGACATAATTTATTTTAAATTTATTACTTCCTAGAATATATATTATGTAAACTAAGAATTTTTAGCATCATTCTGTCATTACAAATTAAATGACTTTGATGTACAAGGAACTAAAAGTGGATCCATTGTTGTTCAGCCTCTCTTATGCCATAATTATTATCTGTATAAGAAAAAACCTTTATGGCCAAGACATAGTCGAATTCGGTCCTTTAAAGTAGCTCACGAAAACAATAATTGTTTAGGTGCAATGAAATGTAACAAATCATTGCACCCTTGAGCTTGTAATAATAATCTATTTATCTAAATTAAAATCAATATTTAGAAACCAGCTTCATACTGTTTTGGAACCAATTCGTCAGTTGATTTTTTTAATTGTTTTGCTGCTTTCAATGCCCAATATGGATTACGGAGCATCCCTCTCCCTACAGCAACTAGATCTGCATCTTCCGTCCCACAAGTGTGTTTTTCAACGGTGAAAACACCGCTTATCATCTCAAATAGAAAACAATGCCTGAAATATGAGAGAGCCGATAACCCTATTACGCGGTTATCGGCTCTGTGTCTGTACGGCTAGCTCTTTGACATGTTATCAGCAACCTCTCGGTTATGTCACTTGTTGCTGGTCTTCTTGATCAAGTCCACGCCATCGTATGCCAGACTTTCCACACATGCAGCCTTCTGCAGTAAGTAATGATCAAAAAAGTTCTTCGTATAGTCTGTAACAAGATTTCGCATCTCCATAGCATCCCGTTCGCCTCTGAGTTCCTCATTAACACTGGTAAACACAATGTCGCAGTAATCTAAATGCGCAACACGATCAACAGAGAAATAATAGGTTTCCATGCTATTGTTAGCGCCAATTATCGCATTCATGTTATAGTTAGGTTCACAAAACAGTAGCAAGAAGGGTTTCTTAAGGTCGCTGTCGAGAAGGCCGAACGCACCGCTATCCAAGCCAATCCCGCAGGCGAACCGGTCGTCGTCCCGGCAAACAATCGCCGTCGTAGGTCCTCCATAAGAATGTCCGACTATGCCCATGCCGATGTTAAGCAACAATCTGCCCTTAAAGATGGAATTCAGCTCTCCAGAGTCCAGTTTGTAAAGGTAATCGGCTACATACCTTACATCTTCTGCCTGTAATTCACTATACTCTGTTAACTTGGCAAGTATCGGCAGTGTAAGCACGTTATGGCACATCTCAATGGCAGTTTCATCGTCAGGCCGCATCTCCATCTTACCACCCAACGCCAGCATCTCCGGATCTTCAGAAAACGCCATAATGACATCCGAAAAATCCTTTGATACATTAAACAGGCGCCCATCTTTACGCTTATACATCGTGCTATTCTGATGGCCAATGCTTACCACAACATATCCCATGCTTGCCAAGTCTGTACAGATCACTGTACCCCATTCTGGAGAACCGCCCCCGCCGCAAACATAGAATAACACCGGATAGCGCTTTTCCTTCCCGGAGAGAGCGAGGTCGTCGTAACACTGGGTCTTGATATTTATAGAGAAAACATCTTTCCCTTTAAGATACGCAGTGACAAGTGGCTGCTCATTAAACATCTCGTAGACTTCAGGAAACATGTACGTTGATGTAGTCTTACCTTCGCTACTGTCGGACGGATAGTACACAAACGCCGTCAGTTCTCTTTTTGAGTGATCTGATGCCGTGTACTCAAAATCCATCTGGGTTCGACCGACAGTATAGCCGCCAATTGGTTCTGGAAATGCGTCATAAGTTTTCATTCTCTTGTTCCCCCTTAATTAATAAAAGTGGCGAATGCTCTTATTTGCTTGCAGATATCATAGCCTTCACCGTCTGGCAGCATGATATCCAGTAAAACCAAATCTGGATTTTCTTGATGAAATTGAGCCAATCCATCACGGGCAGTAGAAGCGGTGATCACACGCTCAATACCTTCTCTTCTTAATACTGTTTTGATCAGTTCCAAAATTTCTTTTTCGTCATCTATTATTAATACTTTGTTGTGTAGCTGTTATACCCAATGTCCGTGCATTGTTAAAAAATCAACACTTCTCTTCTACCACAGAAAATAAGCCAATTTTCTTTTTCGTGTGAGAAAATTGGCTTACTGCTATAATCTATTTGAACAATCAGATGCCTTTAACGCTTTACAACAAATGTTGTGACGCTTTGAGCTGGAAGATGGGCCCAAAAATGATTGTCCGTTACATTGAGATTCGTTCCAGGTTGAAGATTGCTGCTTCCGCTCGTGATCCATCTAGATACCTGAGAAGCAGATCCATTCTGCAACACAAAGTTTTGGTTGACCCCTGTGTTACTTTTGTTAATGGCAACAATAACGACCTTGTTGTCACCTTTATAGGCTGACACGTAAACGTTCGCATTAGGATTTTTCGTAGCATCAACCCTTACATAGCCGGGACGCACGAACTTCGAGAAATGAGCCATATTGTAACCGCGTTTGCTGATCTTACCGTCCTCTTTCATAGGACCGTAAGATCTGCGGATGTACCACCAAACATAAGCTTGAAAATCTCCCTCCACCATTGAATGGTGGATATGCTCTGAAACGCCTAATGCCTCAGGCCAGCGATCCGCTGAATTGTTGTCACTGTTTGGATAGTATACTTCCGTCATCCATAGCTCTTTCCCTGCTCCTTTTTGTTTGAAAAGAGGATAAGGAAACTGACTGACCTGAGTACCGTACAGGTGAGTGCCGAGAATATCCATGTTCCTAAGCGCCTGTGGATCGTTCAAAATGGGGTCCGATATATTTTTCAGGTATTGAAATGATTCTGGTGCAATGACACGTGCATTAATGGAACCGGCATTTTCTCTCATGAAACGAAGTATTTCTTGTGGCGTCCACCACGTCCATTCGTGTGCATAATCAGGCTCGTTTTGTACAGAAATCGCATAAAGATTCACGCCATTATTCTTCATGTAGGTAACAAAATCGTTAAGATGCTGCGCGTATGCGGCGTATTTATCGTATCTTAGCCGTTTAGCTGATGCGTTACCATTACGATTGAAGGTTTCAACCATATCGCTTGGAGGATTCCAGGGCGAAGCAATAACTAATGCTCCGTGCTCTATCGCTCTTTTTGCAGTTGCTACTTCTCTGTACCAATTATTTCTGTTATCGTCTACATTGATTCTGAGAATAGAAAAACCTAACTGATTCTGTCCGTTGCCAAAAGCGGTTTCTCTTTGAGCTGCTGTCAAATCTCCAATCCAAGCCGGGTGGTTCATCCCTCCAAAACCGCGAATCACTTGTTTTTCTGCAGATAAATTAATATTTACATCACTTGCTGCCAAAACTTCAGTAGCACCTGGCCCGGTTAACATTACTGACAGCATAGTGAAACATACCATTAATACACAAATTGGTTTTTTTACGCATGAAATCATTTTTTTCCTCTCCTTCATATGTCTTTTACAGCATTAGAAAAACCTGATCTGTCTCCTTTTATATTGCAAACAAAAGGTTTTTTCCTCTGCTATCGTTGCGTAAACTGCCAGTAATCAAAATTAAACAAGTTTCCTGTACCTGTTCCGGTAAATACAAAGAATACTTTGTGCACACCGGTTACACCGCTTACCGCAGTTTCTATTTCTCTCCAGGTTTGCGCTCCACCTGTGGAAGGTACATTCAGGGTTCCTACAAGCTTACCGTTCGCACTGTCGAGGCGCACTTCTATTTTCCCGCCTACAGTGGATGCTACATTTGCTTTAAACGTTCTGGCACCGCCCGCCCCGAAGTCTGCATTTCCTACAGCAATCCAGTCTCCGTTATGAATACTTGTTACATGTTGATTATTTACCGGCCCGCCGGGTGCTGAGGATTTCTCTGTCAAAATGCGTCCATTCCAGGTAAACGTTTCAGCTTCTACCCGGTTATATGGATTCAAATTGGAAAGCTGTGTTACGCCTGCATAATTTGCCGCCACCTCTTGAATGGATCCATCTGCATTGTGCACCAGCTTATTAATGTGGGGAGAACGGTATCCTTTGCCGGCCCCAAACAGAGCGGAACTGACAGTTTGAGTATGGTACACCACATACCACTCGTTTTTAAAATTGAAAACAGCATGGTGGTTGTTTCCGCCACCTCCGAAAAATGCTCCCGGATTTTTCAGGAAGTGCCCTCTATATGTAAAGGGACCCATGGGACTTGAACTGGTCATGTAGCCGATCTCACCTGGGGGTTTATCGGCCGGGTGCGTGCCCCCGAAATTGATGCAATAGGAATAGTAATATTTTCCGTTATGCTTATGCATTCCCGAATCTTCAAACATAAAAGGCGCATCAATTGTAGCTGCACTTCCAACAACACTGGTCATATCAGGCCCCAATTTCATGACTCTTGCTGTTTTAGGATTGGCCCATTGTCCCTGCGTTGGATTTGAACCGCCAGGAACGCCTCCCCCGGCATACAGGTAACCGATGCCGTCATCATCTACAAATACTGCCGGATCAAAAAGCCATACAACACCAGACATTCCTGGCGTACTTGGCGTTACGAGCGCTTTTCCGATTGGGTCGGTCCATGGACCAATCGGGCTGTCTGCGGTGAGAACCCCGATACCTCCGCCGCTGTTTGCGAAATAAAGGAAGAATTTATCCTTGCCATTTATTTTTTTAACTGAGATTGACGGGGCCCAGGACGCACCTGCCCATTTCGCAATCCCCCGGCCGCCATTAGCCCCGTTGGCACCTGCTACCGGAATGGCTCCGTGGTCTGTCCAGTTCACCATATCCGCTGAAGAGATGACGAATACTCTATTCAAATTGGCAAATGAATTATCCTTAATCGTTCCGTCGCTATTATATTCATAGTCATCGCTTGACATATAGATGTAGACTCTTCCGTTATAGGTCAGCGCAACCGGATCTGCTCCCAAATGATGGTCGATAAGCGGGTTTGAATTTCCTATATGTTTTGCAATTGTAGTACTGGCAGCATACGCAGACTCCCCAAATAAGCAACTCAATAATAAAGCAAGAACCCATAAACATACGCTGCACTTTTTACTCATAACTTAACATCCTCCTTTTTCCTAAAAATGAGGGGATGACACAGGACATGAAGAACACATAAATCGGATGCCGATGCCTGAAAATCACGCTGCTGGCAGGAAATAAAAAAGCAAGATTGTTCATGAGTTCCCTCCAATCACATTGAATAGAGATGCAATATTATACAAAATATTCCTTTATCTAACATCCTAGCATGATTATAATAAATGTGTATAGAATTCTTTCGGAGGAATTATTGTTCGGTTTTACAAAGAAACTGGATACATCTACTCATTAAATATATAAGATGGGCTGACACCGAAAAATCAGTCTTAAAGAGAGATGATCAGAGCCGGGATGGAAGGCTGTTACCAACTCTTCTTCCTTAGACTGTGCCTTCAAGGTTTACAGACACAAAAAACAGCCGTTCAGAGCGGCTGTTTTTTTCAAGAGGATAAAAACTATTAAGCAATATATCCGCCACGGTCTGTCCTGTGATGCCTTTTGTTTTATTGCTGTCCCTCTTGAGTGCGAGAAGCCTTTATGTAATAAGCCATTTACCCCTTTCTGTAAATCGCTGTAAGTGATGACCCGTTCTCCGCCGGACATGTGTTTTCCGCCTTGTTTATGGGTCTTACGCTGTAATATGTTTCCTCCTGTCCTATCTCCCTCCTTTCTTACCTGAGTATTGATGTTAACTGTAATTATGAAAGATCAATAATTGTGCAAACTATTAGTGTCTTCGTAAAATACGTCAACCTAAACGATCAAACTATTAACTTAATGGATCTGCAAGGCCTCACTACTTTTTCATGTTTTGTTCATATTTTAGTAATTGTTTATTCAACAATCTCCGCTAAAGTAACCATATCACCAAATATGACAGCCATATGCATCTTTTATGAAGGGAGGTCAAAACTGGGTGCCGTTATGTTGAAAGAAAAAATAATAACATTAGGACGTTTTTGCACCGTAGGCGTCGGCAATACGCTGATAGATTTTAGTGTCTTCTTTCTTCTCACCGCTTGTCATGTCCCTTATCTGCCGGCACAGATCTGCTCCTATTCGGCAGGTCCATCAACAGCTATGTGTGGAACCGGAATTGGACGTTTCGTGTAAAGCGTAAGGCTGACGGGAAAGAGATCGTGCGCTTTCTCATGATTAATATTGCCGCGTCGGGGATCACCTTTTTGCTGCTTTATTTGTTTCAAAGAGGCGGCTGTTCGCTTTTGGTGAGTAAGCTCGCCGCCACTATCGGCGGAATGATGATGAATTTTATCGGAAACCGAATCTGGGTATTTGGAGATTCGCTGAAAAACATACAGGATCAGGAGTGAAAATGAATGAGAAAAAAAGTGAGAAAAGCGGTCATTCCCGCAGCGGGTTTAGGAACGAGATTTCTGCCGGCGACAAAGGCGCAGCCGAAAGAAATGCTCCCGATCGTCGACAAACCAGCAATCCAATACATTGTAGAAGAGGCCGTAGAGTCAGGAATTGAAGATATACTGATTATTACAGGGAGAAACAAACGCTCGATTGAAGATCATTTTGACCGGTCGGCGGAATTGGAATTCAATCTGCGGGAAAAAGGCAAGATGGAGACGCTTAAGGAAATGCAGCAGATTGCCGATTTGGCCAACATTCATTACATCCGCCGGAAAGAGCCGCTCGGATTAGGTCATGCGGTGCTGTGTGCGGAGCATTTTATCGGAGATGAGTCTTTTGCCGTTCTTTTAGGCGATGATATTATGGTGTCTGAAAAGCCGGCTCTTCGGCAATTAATGGATGTATATGACACTTGCGGCACAGAGGTTGTAGGCGTACAGTCTGTTGCACCGGAAGATGTGAGCAAATACGGAATTATTCAAACAGCAGGCAATGAAGGACATGTGTACGAAGTTGAAGATTTGGTTGAAAAGCCTTCTCCGGAAGAGGCTCCTTCTGAAATCGCCGTGATGGGACGATATGTGCTGAACCCTTCAATCTTTTCTGTCCTGAAATCAATCGGGAGAGGCGCGGGTAACGAAATTCAATTAACTGATGCGCTTCGGGAAGCTTGCCGTACACAGCCTATTCATGCCCGTCTGTTAGAAGGTAACCGGTATGATATCGGCGATAAACTGGGCTGCTTCAAGGCGAGCACTGAAATCGGCCTGGTGCGTCCCGAAATGAGATCTCAGCTTTTATCCTATTTAGAAGATGTGCTCAAAAAAGAATCAAAAGAAATGTTGCGTTAAAAAAATTTGTAACCATCTTGCTCGTCAATCAGTCATATAATAGTGATAAAAGATAAGGACAGGTTGTGAAGAATGTGGGCAGTTTTATAAGTGAGATTTTAACATGGCTGACGAATATGGGATATGCGGGCATTGCAATTGGTTTAATGATTGAAATCATCCCGAGTGAAATCGTATTGGCTTATGGAGGCTATATGGTATCTGAAGGCACGATCGAATTTGCCGGTGCCATTATCGCAGGCGTCATCGGAGGTACGATTGCCCAATGTTTTATTTATTGGATAGGGCGTTATGGAGGAAGGCCGTTTTTAGATAAGTACGGCAAATACTTATTGATTAAAAAGCATCATATTGATATGTCGGAAAACTGGTTTCAAAAGTACGGTTCAGGTGTGGTATTTTCGGCCCGTTTTATACCGGTCGTGCGCCATGCGATTTCCATTCCTGCCGGTATTGCCAAAATGCCGTTTTTCAAATTTGTGACACTGACTGTGCTTGCTACCATTCCATGGTCGATTTTATTTATCTATTTAGGCACGCAGCTCGGAAGTCAGTGGGATGACGTTGAAAACATTGCGGGCACGTATACGACTCCGATTATGATACTGGCTGTGGTCATTATTGCGCTCTATTTTGTGATAAAGAAACGTGTAGTCATTTTTAAACGATAGCTTATGTATATATGCATAGGGTGATCATCCCCTATGCATATTTTTTTCTGTTATTTTCGACTTCTGTTTGTCAGCTTCATATGCTCCGCTAAAAATGTGACATACACCTCATCCCGTACAAGCGATGCGGCGTAATTTCTTTTAATAAACCATTCCGCTTCCTCAAAATCCGAAAATGTTTCGTTCTGTGTTTCGCCGTTTATTTGTATGTTCCACTTATTTTCCGTAGGGAAAAGAAAAAATGTCACGTGTTCGCGATTTTCATATAATGAGCCGTTTTCAGACCCCTTCAAATTATATATGTTTCGGAAGGCGTCAGGCCTCATCGGTTCAATCCGGAAAGCTTCATCCACATACAATTGATATACCTCATCCGTTAATGAACAGCCGGATGCCTTCGCATGTCCCCCGCCTCCGTAACGTCCCGCTACTTCTGATACATCGATGTGATCATGAATTGTACGTAAACTGACTCGTTTTGCGCCCATGATTAAAATGGCAATATAATCCAGGTGCGGATTGTCTTTTCCTAGTCTGTTCCCCAGCTCTGAATGGTAAGACTCTGCGTGAACAATGCCTACACAGTGTTCATGAACGAAGGTTTGCACCATCTCTCTTTTTTTTCTACGGAGATACCGTTCAATTTTTTGATCTTCCAGATCCAATAACTTTTCTTCAAACTCATCAAAGAAAAAATGGTTATTTTCAGAAAGGCGCCGAATCATTTTTTCTTCAAATTCATCAATTGACAGCAAAAAGAAGAGATCATTAAGCCGCTTTGCCTGCTTTTGATCATGCTTCTCCCATTCCCATGTATCATATTGGCGCACAAGCTCTGTAAATTGATCTAAGGCATTTGTCGGGGTGATCAACTCGTGTTGAATAAAATACTCATATAAAAGCGATGTTGCTGATGCAAGCCGTCCGTCATCATATTCCACTTGAACCAGTCCCCAGTCGTGTTGATTCAAATGAAGCGCGGTCTTATGATGGTCTATCAGCTTTACTTTTCCGCCTGCCTCCGCATACTTGTTCAATCTCTCTTCATTATCTTGGTTGACGGAAAGATCTGTAATGAATAATTCGTCTTGTCTCATGCTATCTTTCTTTTTTTCTAAAAAGTGCTGAACTTGAATATCTAATCCTGAGACAGAGTTGTACCGAACCTCTACTTGGTCTCCAAATGCCAGTTTTGCTACTATGCCGCACCCTACTCCGTCCAAGTCATTATGTGAATATAAGTGATACATTTATCAAGACCCCTTTTTGTGTTGAAAATATGAACGGAAGGCCGCTCGTGGCAACCTATATTTACTATTCTAAAGAATAGAATGTTTTATGCAAAAGAATCACACAATTAGCCAGGCGGAATGATGTTAATATAAGTTTACATAATTTTATTATGGTAAATTAATGTGATATGGTGATATGCCGGTCTGCTCCCCGTCGTTTTAGTGCAGGTAACTGATGATATTTTTATAATTAGAAAAAGAGCGCTTTACCAGCCCTCTTTTTAAAAACTTCAATATTGGCGGCACATTAGCCTATATGCCGAAACAGCTTGTTTTATTAATAGGCTCCACCCTCCTTACGTAATCAGACTGGGTAAACCGGATGTTTTCTGTGTGTAAATGTCAAATCTTTTGTCATGTAGGCTGTAAGGCGTTTATTGAGTTCGTCACGTAATGTATCGGCTGGGACAATTGCGTCGATGATCATTTCTGAGGCGAGACGGTATATATTAATGTCCTGCTTGTATTCCTCCCGCTTATCATTGATGAAGCGCGCCCGCTCCTCTTCAGGGAGTTCGGCAATTTTTTTCGCATACACGGCATTTACGGCAGCCTCAGGCCCCATAACGGCGATCTGGGCCGTCGGCAGCGCTAAACAGCAATCCGGTTCAAAAGCGGGCCCTGCCATGGCGTACAAACCGGCTCCATAGGCTTTTCTGACAATGACGGAGAGCTTGGGGACGGTGGCTTCTGACATGGCGGAAATCATCTTTGCACCATGGCGGATAATGCCCGCCTGCTCGACCTTTGTCCCTATCATAAAGCCCGGTATATCGGCTAAGAAAAGCAACGGGATATGAAAAGCGTCACATAAGGTGATAAATTTGGCTGCTTTATCCGCAGAATCATGAAATAAAACTCCGCCTTTTACTTTCGGCTGATTCGCGATGATGCCGACCGGCTGTCCGTCTATCCTTGAGAGTCCTGTAATCAGTTCTGGCGCAAATAAGCCCTTGATTTCAAAAAATGAATCTTCGTCAATCACCCGCTCGATCAAATCCATCATATTAAATGGAGCGTTTTGATTTTTAGGGATCACATCGGATAGCGGTTTCTCAAAACGTTTCGGCGGCCGAGTTTGGCTTGTAGGTGCTTTTTCCATATAGCTTGCCGGGAAATAGGACAAATACGTGCGTGTCAGTTCAATCGCTTCCTGTTCATTCCGGGCGAGAATATCTCCGCATCCTGAGACGGAACAATGCATGCGCGCCCCGCCCATTTCTTCAAGTGAAACCTTTTCGCCGATCACCATTTCGGCCATGCGGGGAGAACCTAAATACATGGATGCATTGCCGTCAACCATGACGACAATGTCGCAAAATGCCGGGATATAAGCTCCTCCTGCGGCAGATGGGCCAAACAGAAGGCAAATTTGCGGAATCCGCCCTGATAATTTGACTTGATTGTAAAAAATTCGGCCGGCCCCTCTTCTTCCCGGAAACATTTCGACTTGATCTGTAATTCTCGCACCGGCCGAATCGACTAAGTAAATCAGCGGACAGTTTAATTTTTCCGCTGTTTCTTGTATTCGAATCATTTTTTCGACAGTTTTTGCTCCCCAAGAGCCGGCTTTTACGGTTGAATCATTTGCCATGACACAGACTGTTTTACCCCCTATTTTTCCGATCCCTGTCACAACTCCGTCAGCGGGGAGCCCGTCGGACATACACTCCGCAAAAAAAGCATCCTCCAGTTCAATCCCGTCATCAAACAAAAGCTTGAGCCGCTCTCTTACAAATAACTTCCCTTTCTTTTCATTGCTTTCGTGATACTTTTGCGCTCCGCCTTTTTGAATGGCATCTGCGCGTTCCTGTCTTTCTATTTCATCATTCATCAGCGATTCCCTCCGTTTATTATTTTCCTTCATAGTTCGCCCGTCTTTTTTCTTGAAACGCCTGTAAGCCTTCTGTTCTGTCTTTTGTGGGAATGGTGATTTCGTATGCTTTTTGCTCGATCGAAAGACCGGTGTTCAAATCTGTTTCTAACCCTTTATTTATAGCGAATTTAGCCTGTCTGATGGCGATCGGGCCATTGGCGGCTATGAATCCGGCAAGCTGCTCGGCTTTTGGGAGAAGGTCGGAAGAAGCTGTTACATATTCAATCAGGCCTATCTCTTTTGCTTCTTGTGCAGATATACGGCGGCCAGTGTAAATGAGTTCCTTTGCTTTTCCTTGTCCGATCAGGCGAGGCAGTCTTTGCGTGCCGCCCGCTCCGGGGATAATGGCAAGACTTGTTTCCGGGAGGCCTAATCGCACATCGTTTGTGGCGATTCTGATGTCACATGCCAGCGCCAGTTCAAGTCCCCCTCCTAAGGCGGTTCCGTTTAAAGCTGCGATGACCGGCTGAGGCAGAGCTTCAATCCTCGAAACAACGCTTTGAATGAGGCTGACACTCCGGCGGACTTGGCTGTGATCCATTCCTCTTCTTTCTTTTAAATCTGCCCCTGCACAGAACGCTTTTTCTCCAGAACCGGTTAGAATGACACAGCGAATGTTCGGATCAGACTCGATTTTTTGAGCCGTGCCCCGCAGTTCATAAAGCATGTCTGCTGATAGTGAATTTGCAGCATGAGACCGGTTTAACGTGACGACAGCTATTGTTTCTTTTCGTAGTGAAAAAAGTACGTTGTTTCCCATTGTGTCTCCTTTCTTGTCAACAAAGCGCTGATGATTTAAAAACTTGCAGGTTACGGCTTGGCAGCGCTTTTCCGAGCTTATTTTCGATCCATTGGATGGCAGGAAGAAGCGTTTGTTGCTCCACACCCGTTTTGATCCCCATTTGTTCAAACATATAAATGGCGTCTTCAGTTGCGGCGTTTCCCGCTGACCCCGGTGCATACGGGCATCCGCCGAGCCCTCCTGAGGATGTGTCAAAGGCGGTAATCCCCATATCAAGGGCTGCGATCATATTAGCAAGTGCGGTGCCTCTCGTATCATGAAAGTGCATGGCGATGTTTTTGGCGGGAAATCGTTTTAAAAGGGCTTCAAGTACGCTTATCACTTGGACCGGATTCGCCGCCCCTATCGTATCTCCTAGTGACAGTTCATCTATACCGAATTCAAAAAGGGTTTCGGAAAGGCGAATCACTTGTTCTATAGGCACATCTTTTTCATAAGGACAGCCAAACACTGTAGATAGGTAGGCTCTTACGGTGAGCTTTTCCTGCTTAGCTTCACGGGTTACTTGACTTAACAAGCGAGCAGTATGATCAATGGGTTTGTTAAGGTTCTTTCGATTATGTGTCTCACTTGCTGACATAAAGATACAGGCTTCATTGATCCCGCCTTCCAATCCTTTCTCTAATCCAAGCTGATTTGGAACTAGGGCCGCATACGTGACACCCTCTGCACGATTGATTCCTTTTGCTACTTCCAGCGCATCGCTAAGCGCGGGTATCCATTTTGGGTGGACAAAAGAGGTGATTTCAATATAAGAAAGCCCAGTCTGTGACAGCATGTTAATCCACGCGATTTTATCCTCTGTTTCTATCCAATGCGGCTCATTTTGCAAGCCGTCACGCGGTCCGACTTCTTTGACGCGGACATTTTTCGGGAATTTCATGCAGCACCTCCTGTTTAAAGTTAAAGGTCCAGTTCGATTAGCACTTCCCCTTCATCAACAAAATCTCCCTCGTTTTTTTTCACTTCTCTCACTTTTCCGGCTGTGTCAGCTACAATCGGAATCTCCATTTTCATAGATTCTAAAATAGCGACCTCCTGCCCTTTTTCAATTTGATCGCCAGCCTTAACGTGGATTTTCCAAAGGTTACCTGCCATCTGAATTGATATAGCACCCATTAAATACCCCTCCTCTTTCTCCTTATTTCTTTAAGAAATCGGTCGTCACTTCTCCCTTTTGAAATGGTTCAGAATGGACGATTTTCTCCAGGAATGGAATATTGGTTTTAATTCCTTCTACATGATATTCACGGAGAGCCGTTTTTAATTGTTCAATGGCTTGGTTTCTGCTTTCTCCTTTTACAATCATTTTCGCAATCATCGGGTCGTAAAAAGGGGATACAGTGCTGCCTGCTGCTACGGCGCATTCATGTCTGACCGCCGGATGCTTTAGCAGGGAGAAAGAAGTGATTTTTCCCGGAGACGGATAAAACGTATTCGGGTCTTCCGCATAAATTCTCACCTCTATCGCATGGCCTCTGCGCTTGATGTCCCGTTGAGAGAAGGCTAATTTTTCTCCCGCAGCGACCTTTAGCTGCTGTTCAACGAGGTCCATGCCTGTGATTTCTTCTGTGACGGGGTGTTCAACTTGGAGTCTGGTATTCATTTCGAGAAAATAAAAGTTTTTATCCTGATCTACTAAAAACTCAATAGTGCCTGCATTGGTATAGCCGATCGACCGGGCTGCTTTGACGGCTGTTTCTCCGATCCTCATTCTCAAGTCATCATCAACAAACGGAGAAGGGGCTTCCTCAATGACTTTTTGGTGCCGCCTTTGAACGGAGCAGTCCCGTTCAAACAGATGCACTGCATTCCCGAAGTGGTCTGCCAGTATTTGAATTTCAATATGGCGTGCGTTTTCGATGACTTTTTCTATATACATGGAGCCGTCGCCAAAAAAGTCGGCCGCTCGCTTTTTATTCCCTTCATATGCCTTTATCAGTTCCTCTTCTGAATGAACGAGCTGCATGCCGATCCCGCCTCCCCCGGCTGAAGCTTTCAGCATAACCGGAAAGCCGATCTTCCGTGCGGCAAGACAGGCTGAATGAACATCCGACTGTGACTCGGAGACGCCTGGGACTACGGGAATATGTGCTTTTTCCATTGCCTTTCTCGCTTCAATTTTGCTCCCCATTTTTGCAATAACAGAAGGCGTCGGGCCGATGAACGTTAGGTTTTCTTTCCGGCAGCGCTCTGCGAAAATACTATTTTCCGAGAGTAAACCATACCCGGGGTGAATTGCATCCGCTTTCGACTCTTTTGCCGCTTCTATGATTTTCTCTATATTTAAATAGCTTTCATTCACTCTCGATTTGCCGACCGGATAGGCTTCTGTCGCCATTTTCGTATGCGGCGCTTCTTTGTCTGCTTCGGAATAGATTGCTACTGTCTCGATTCCGAGATGTTTACACGTCCGGATGATTCTTAACGCTATTTCCCCGCGGTTGGCAATCAGCACTTTTTTAAACAACATGCATACCCTCCTTAGAATGAAGATAGATGAAAATGTTGTATGGCCTTTTCTCTTAATTTGAATTTTTGAATTTTCCCTGAAGCCGTCATGGGATATTCATTTGTGAACACGATATAACGCGGTATTTTATGACGGGCTATTTTTCCTTTGCAATAGGCTTGCAGCTCTTCAGGCGATGCGGTCTGTCTTTCTTTCAGTTTGATCCAGGCAGCAGCCTCTTCCCCGAATTTCGCATCAGGAACGCCTACTACTTGAACATCTAAAACTTTTGGATGCTGATATAATAATTCTTCAATTTCACGCGGATAGATGTTTTCTCCGCCTCTGATCAGCATGTCTTTTAACCTGCCGGTGATTCGGCAGTACCCTTGCTCATCCATGACAGCCAGATCACCAGTGTGCAGCCAGCCGTCAGCATCTATTGCGCTCGCGGTTGCTTCCGGATCTTTATAATAGCCTTTCATGACATGGTAGCCGCGTGTGCAAAGTTCACCCTGCACCCCTCTTGCAACTTCTATGGACGTCCCAGGCTGTACAATTTTGACTTCAATATGCGGCAAAGCGCGCCCGACTGTTTCGACTCTTCTTTGAAGGGAATCATCAGCCCGGGTTTGTGTAATGACCGGAGAGGATTCTGTTTGGCCGTAGGCGATTGTGATTTCTTTCATGCCCATTTTTTCAATGACTGCTTTCATCACTTCAATCGGACAGGCTGAGCCTGCCATGATGCCTGTTCTTAAATGAGACAGGTCGTAAGAAGGAAAATGTTTATGATGGAGCTCGGCAATAAACATGGTCGGGACGCCGTGCAATGCGGTGCATTTTTCTTGTTCGACCGCTGTAAGCACGGCAGCGGGGTCAAACTCTTGTACCGGAATCATGGCCGCTCCCGCAGAAACACAAGCTAAGACGCCAAGCACGCATCCGAAGCAGTGGAAAAACGGGACGGGTATACACATGCGGTCGGTTGAAGATAACTTCATACATTCTGCTATATTGGCCGCGTTGTTGATAACGTTAAAGTGTGAGAGCATTACGCCTTTCGGAAATCCTGTCGTCCCTGAAGTATATTGCATGTTAATGACATCAACACTCATCAGGCTATTCATTCTGTGATCAAGCTCGGTGTCGGAGACTGTCTCAGATAATGTCGCTAAATCATCCCAATGGTACATTCCTGGAGGGCTTTTATCTCCAATAAAAAGAATGGTTTTTAAAAACGGAAAACGATCGGATTGTAATTGGCCCGGTTCTGAATCTTTTAATTCAGGAATCAAACCGTTCAGAATATCTGCATAGGAGGTCCCCCTGTAGGAATCCATTAAAATCAGAGCGTTGGCATCGGAGTGTTTAAGTAAATAGTCAAGTTCTGCCGATTGGAAGTTTGTATTGACCGTTACAAGGACGGCGCCGATCTGAGCCGCAGCAAATTGAGCCGTTAGCCATTCGGGAACGTTGGACGCCCAAACGGCAACGTGGTCTCCTTTTTTGATGCCGAGTTTCATTAGGCCTTTTGCCGTTCGCCGGCATAAACGGTTAAACTGCGCGTACGTATACCGGAGGTTCCTGTCAGGATAAACAACGGCTTCACGATCTGGGTGCCGTTTTGCTGTCTGCTCTAAGAGCTTGCCGATCGTCAAGTCAATCAACTCAGCCACTATGATGTCCCTCCTTATGATGGAAAGCGTTTACATTTTAATTTAGCAGCTGCCTTGCGATTACGATTCTCTGAATTTCTGATGTTCCTTCGCCGATTTCCATCAGCTTGGCATCGCGAAGCATGCGTTCTACTCCGTATTCTCTCATGTAGCCGGAGCCGCCGTGAATTTGGATCGCCTGATTGCATGCTCTTGTTGCCATTTCAGATGCGAACAGCTTGGCAAACGCTGATTCTTTTGTAAACGGGCGCTGTCTATCCTTTAACCAAGCGGCTTTTATAACCATTTGTCTGGCAAGGTCGATTTCCATCGCTATATCCGCGAGTTTAAACTGAATCGCCTGAAAGGAGGAAATAGACTGTCCAAACTGCTTCCGCTCTTTTGCATAGGATAAGGAAGCATCCAGCGCGCCTTGCGCGATTCCCACAGCAAGTGCGGCAATCGAAATCCGGCCGCCATCTAATGTATGCAAAAACTGTTTAAATCCCTTTGAGGAATCGCCAAGCAAATTTTCCGCCGGAACACGGACATTTTCTAAAAGGATCTCCGCAGTGTCCGACCCGCGCACACCCATTTTGTCATAGGGATTTGTAATCGTCAGTCCGGCCGTGTCTGTCGGTACAATTAGTGCAGAGATGATATTTTTTCCAAGTTCGTTTTTGCCTGTGACTGCTGTCACAATGACGGTGCGGGCATAGTTTGCATTGGTGATCCAGCATTTCTCTCCGTTTATGACATACTCATCGCCCTTTCGTTCCGCTTTTGTTTGTGTGCCTCCGGCGTCTGATCCTGCATTCGGTTCAGTAAGGCCAAATGAACCAAGTGCTTTACCGGAAGCGAGCGGGACGAGGTGTTCTTGCTTTTGCTTTTCTGTTCCGAAATAATAAAGCGGACTGGCGCCAAGGGACACCGCTGCCGCATAGCTTAATCCCGTGCTGCCGCATACTTTTCCAATTTCTTCGACGGCTAAGGCATAGGAAATCGTGTCTCCTCCTGATCCTCCGTATTCTTCTGGAAACGGAATGCCCAATAATCCGAGTTCTCCCATTTTGTTAAATGTTTGTACTGGAAATTCCCCAGTTCGGTCAACATATTCAGCTTGCGGGGCGATTTCCTTTTTCGCAAAGTCCCTTACCATTTCACGAATCATCTGTTGTTCTTTTGTCAGGTCAAAATTCATAGCTTTTCCTCCTTTGCGGCTTTCTATCATATTATTAGAAGAATTCTTTATTCATTCCAAACAAAATGAAGTCTGAAAATTCAACTAATGGAGTTTGTCCAACATGCAAAAAAAGGTTAAAAAGAGAATCTCTTTTTAACCTTTGAGGAGGATTAGCGGATGGTGACTTTTTTGGAAGGTGTACTTTCATTGTGGAGCCGGTCTGCTGCTATTACAAAATACGTATATACCTGGCTTGTTTCCGCGCTTTCATCTAAAAACGTTTGGTGATCACCTGTTTTTCGCATTGTTGTCAGTAAATAAGGTTCTTTTTGATTGCCATTTACTCGATAAATGGCATAGTAAGCGGTTTCTTTTGTTTTGTTATTTGACTTGTGATCTTCTATGTGCAGTGTGTTACCCTCATCTGAGCTCACAATACGTTTGACTTTCGGTTTTTTTGGCGCCTTTTGATCTAACCATGGCATGTCAGGAACTAAGGCAGGCTTGTTGTAGAGTTCATTGATGAACCGATCCTTAAGTCCGAGCGGATTTTTGTTGAGATCTTTAAGGCTGAAATGGATACTGCCTCTGACAAGCTCTGATTGGCGGTTTAATGTAATTTGTCTCGCATACTCATCGGGATCAGACCAGGCGGGGTCACTATTGTTATTGATTTTATAGGCTGCCTGCCCAATGTATAAATGAACGGGCCTGTTCCTTACTTCATTGCTCCACCATTGGGTTAACACGTCATAAGCAGCCGCCTTAAAACCGATGCTCCAGTATATTTGCGGCGTAATGTAATCTATATCGCCCTTTTGTATCCATTCTCTTGTATCAGCATAAAGATCATCATAGTTGGTTACCCCGGCTGTTGTGTCTGAGCCGGTCGGGTCATCCGCCGCATTTCTCCACACGCCGAACGGGCTGATGCCGAATTTTACATATGATTTTTCTTTTTTAATCGTGGTATTGATATGGTTCACGAGCTGGTTGACGTTGTCTCTTCGCCAATCGTCAATTTCATCAAAACGGTCTTTTCCGTATTGTTCGTACGTTTCGGTGTCGGGAAATTCTTGGCCTTGAATTTTATACGGATAAAAATAGTCGTCCATATGAACGGCATCAATATCGTACTTTTTCACGACCTCTTCGATTCCTTTCACAATAAAATCCTGCGCTTTCGGGATACCTGGGTTATAGTAAAGCTGGTTTCCGTATGCAACAACCCAATCCGGATGCTTTCTTGCAGGATGGTCTTGAGACAGTTTATTGATATCTGTGTGGTTCATTGTGATACGGTAAGGATTAAACCAAGCGTGGAATTCGAGGTTTCTTTTGTGCGTTTCTTCAATCATAAAAGCCAGCGGATCATAGCCGGGATCTTTTCCTTGTGTGCCTGTCAAATATTCCGACCACGGTCCGTATTCAGATGGATAAAAAGCATCCGCCGTCGGCTTAATTTGTACGATGACCGCGTTCATGTTCATGTCTTCGGCATCATCCAGCAGCTTGATATATTCTTCTTTTTGTTTTTCAGCTGTTAACCCCTTTTTGGAAGGCCAATCAATATTTACGACAGAGGCGATCCATACGGCCCGCAACTCTCTATTTGCATAATGGCCCGCCTCTGCTTTGCTCATGCGCGGAACGGTGATTAAGCAAGTTCCCATTATCAATAAGCTGATCAGGAAATAAGCTATCCGCTTCTGGCAGCCTCTCATGTTGTTCCTCCTCCGATGAAAATGTACTTCAGAATACGTTATTACGATATTCTTGCGTGACGGAAGAGTGATTGAAAGATTGAAACATCATGACAGATGCCTATGTGAGATAAAAAAAGACCCAAAGCTGAATGTCGCTTTGGATCTTTTTATGTATGATTTTCTTTTGCGGCGTTTTTCAAGAACGCAATAAGCTTCGTGCCGACTCCCACTATTGTTTCCAGAATAGCCTGAGCCCCGGCGATGGACAAAATAAAGATCACGGGAACTGCAATGCCCGGCAGAAAAAGATAGCCGAAACCAACGCATATGGCGCACCAAATGCCTGCACACCAATAGCAGTTCAGCATGTAGCCAAAATTAGATTTGGGAACGCTTTTTTGGTCAACATGGCCTTTATCATCAACTATTCTTTTTTGTTTCATAAAAGGCTTTCGGATGAATTCTGTAATTTTGTCAAATACAATCAAATGTGTGAGCCTGTAGCTCGCGAGGATGAGCATGATATAGGTGATCCCAGAGAGTTTTTCCATACAAGCCTCCAATCAGCGTTTTCCCTATCTTTCCCATGCTTGCCTCTATCAATTCTTATGACATAAGGAATTACTCAAAACATAAAAAACCAGACAGGGAGCTTTATCTCCTGTCTGGTTTATAGGAATCTCAGCGATTGTGCGCCGCTGTCTTTTCACCAGTACCTACGCTTTTTAAAATATCGTGAATGATTTCGCCGTTCTGTGATACATATGACGCTTCGAGCATGTCTTTATGCGCGCCGGCCCCCGTGTATTCGCGGCAGCCTCCTTTAGAGGCCTCATTCCATTTTTGCAGATCGAAAGCAGAGGCGTCCTTTGGCTGGATGCCTGCTTCGATGAAATGGATGTTTGCGTTGATTTGGCCGTCATTTGATAACTGTGCCCAGTATTCTTGGTAGTTTTTCTTCTTTTTGATGACAGCTTCTCTGACTGATTCAGGCAAGCGCTGAGCCGCTTCGTCGCTGTCATTGCTGTTGTCGATAGAAGTCACACCTTTTCGATAGGCGTCCACTATGATGTAATCGGCGACCTCCAGCCCTCGCTGTTCCATTGCTTGAACTACCTCGAATGCCAAGTTTCCGCCTGCTGAGTATCCCAAAAGGACATATGGACCTTCAGGCTGTATATCCATTATTGTGTTCACGTATTGTTCAATACGCTGATCTTCCTCAATGAAATTAAAGCCGTACACAACAGCTTTATGATCCAGGTGTGACGCAAGATCTTTGAAGAAAATGCCGAATCCTGAAATAGGCGGAAAGCAGAAAAGGTTTTGCCTGCCGTTTGAATTCAGTTTGCTTACCTGTTGATCTTCAGCCGCTGACATCTGTTGGGAGTAAAGTCTTTCAGCAAGCTGTTCAATTGTCGGATTCTCAAACAAGAATTCAATCGGTACGTCAATCTGCTGGCTGCTCTTCATTTGATGAATGACTTGAAGAGCTTTGAGCGAATGTCCGCCAAGTTCAAAAAAATCATCCCGAATGCCGATATGGCGTACGTTAAGTATTGATTGCCACATGTTGACCAGTTCTTGTTCAACCCAGTTTCGCGGCGGTATGGTTTCTTTCTGATTAACAGAAACACGGTCCGGAACCGGAAGCGCGCTTCGGTTGATTTTTCCGTTTCCGGTAAGCGGCATGCGGTCAAGCCGCACCCAGTGCTGCGGAAGCATATAGTTTGGGAGCGCTGATGATAAAGTAGAGCGGATGTCCGCCTCATCTATATCTTCATCCCCGACATAATAAGCAAACAGCTGTGTTTCTTCTCCTTTATCTGCGATGGTGACCGCCGCTTCTTTTACTCCCTCGATTTCCATTAAGCGCGCTTCGATTTCGGCCGGTTCAATTCGCTTTCCGCGTATTTTGATTTGCCGGTCGATCCGGCTGATATATTCCAAATTACCGTCTGGAAGCCATCTGGCTAAATCACCCGTACGGTACATTCTCTCTCCCGGTATGTAAGGGTGCGGTTGGAAAGCAGCTACCGTCAAATCAGGCTTGTTCAAATATCCTTTTGCCACGCCGTCCCCGCCGACACATAACTCACCGGGAACACCGATCGGCTGCAGGCGCCCATTAGAATCCAGAATGCAGGCTGAGGAATTACTGATCGGCTTTCCGATCGGGATCGGATTCGCATAATCACGTTTGATTTCAAAATATGTTGAGAATGTTGTATTTTCTGTCGGCCCGTAAATGTTATACAACGCAAGTTTCGGGCACGCATGTCTGACCGAATTAATGAGAGCTGGCGACAATGCTTCTCCTCCGACATATAACGTGTGCAAATGGCAGAACATGCCCGGATGAACCTGTGCCAACTGATTAAAGAGGGCCGTCGTTAAAAATAGCACCGTTATTTTGTTGTCATGCAAATAGGCACTGAAAACAGCAGGCGTTAACATTGTTGATTTATCAACAACATGCAGGCATGCACCCTTTAACAGGGCCCCGAAGATCTCAAAAGTAACAGCATCGAAGCCGATTGAACCGGTCAAAATAAATCGGTCGTTGGTTGAGGCCGCTGTGTAATTGCTGTCGCATACAAGTGAAACGACATTACGGTGAGTAATCATTACCCCTTTAGGCCGCCCTGTTGAACCGGAAGTATACATGATATAGGCCAAATCATCAGGAGCGTGCCTCACAATTACTGGTTCAGTGTTTTCGTTAAGAGACGCCTCTGCATCGGCAATGATAACTTTTCTTGGGAAGTCAATGTCTATCTGCATTCCTTTTTGCATAACAAGCATGGATGCTTCGCTTTCTTCAAGCATATAGACAAGCCGCTCCGGCGGGAGTTCCGCATCCAGCGGCAGATAGGTTCCGCCGGCCTTTAAAACAGCTAGAATACTGATGATGAGTTCGGGAGAATGCTTTGCCAAGATTCCCGCTATTCCGCTTTTTCCAAGGCCATTTTCAAGAAGCTGACGGGATAATGCATCAGATCTTTCGTCAAGTTCTCGATATGTCATTGAGGCGTTTCCTGAGACGAGTGCCGTATGCTTCGGTGTCTTTTCTGCTTGCTCCCGAAACAGCTCGATGATGGTCTTGTCCTTTGGATAGTCGGTCTTTGTATGATTGAACTGCTCGAGCATACGGGCCTTCTCTTTAGCATCAATTACAGAAATGTCAGCAACGGGAATATCCGTATTCTCCGCAATACAGCGTAAAGCTTGTGTAAGATGATCGCGCACGCAGGCTATCCATGCAGGATCAAATACGTGCGAATTATAGCTGAACTTGATGACGAGTTCGTCACCAGGAGCGATAACGAGATTAAAGTTGTATCCCGATTGCTCTGACACTTTTACATTTTCTATTTCAAAAGGCGCATCAGCATGTCCCGCTGAGTCTGCCACTTTTTGTTGTAAGGGATAATTTTCAAAGACGATAATATGGTCAATTAATTCTTGCTTCAAAGCTGTTTTTGACTGGATATCATATAAAGGTTGAAAACTGAAGTGCTCAGCGTCCAGCATATTTTGCTGGCAGCGTCTAAGCAGCTCGGAAAATGTTTCTCCTTCTCCTGTCTGAATACGCACCGGTACTGTATTAATAAACAGGCCGATCATGGTTTCAACTCCCGCGATCTCTGAAGGCCTCCCTGATACCACAGCGCCGAAGACAACATCGTTTGTTCGGTTATAGCGCTGCAGCAGCACTCCCCATACGGTCTGCATGAGTGTAGCAAGTGTAGATTCGTGTTGTTTGGCGATTGATTTTAGTTTACCCGTCAGCTCTTGATCCAGTGCAAATGTCAGCTCTTCGCGTCGGTATCCTTCTTGAATCTCACGGTCAGTAACCCGGGGCAGCGGTGAACGAGTGCCGTAGTTTTCTAAATATGTTGCCCAATAAGCAGCTGCCTCCTCCTTGTCTTGATCTGCCAGCCAAGAAATATAGGTGCTGTAGGGACGGACCGGCTCCAATGATATGGGATTGCCGGAATGGATAGATTGATAGAAATGCGTAAATTCCTGCAAGACGATTCCAAGACACCAGCCGTCCATTAAAATATGGTGGTGGCTCCAAACGCAGATATGCTTCTTGTCATCTAGTTTTAATAGAGAGATTCGCATAAGTATATCTTTTTGCAAATCAAACCCTTTCGCCTTGTCTTTTTCCTTGAATCGCTCAATAAAGCTGTGCTGCTCTGTTTTTGACAGGTGCGAAATATCCTCATTGCAGACAACCAATTGCCGATCCTCCAGAACAACCTGCCGGGGCCCCGTCAAATTCGGGACATGCGGCAGGAAGACCGATCTGAATATGTCATGCCGGCTGACGACTTTTTGTATGCTGCGCTGAAACCAATCATAATTGAGGCTTCCTTTTATCGTGAAGAGCGACTGCTCGATATAAGCTTCCTCTTTTTCATGCAAGAAGGAATGAAAAAGCATTCCTTCCTGCATGTGAGACAGAGGATAAATATTTTTGATTTTTTTGGTTTTATCCATAGAGTCTGCACCTTTCTTCCCGTATTGATTAAAGGAGGCTCAGCATATCATTGATATCTTTAAGCGCATCCTCGGTTAGTTCACGATCATCAAAGTCGCTGACGGTTTTCTCAGCTTCTGTTTTGTTTAGACAGTGTTTAATCAGCTGCAGTAAATAACGATGACAATTCGCGCAGAGCTTTTCGATTGTTTCTTTATGAAAACGCGCAGTTTCGTATGTCATGTTGAATGTCAATTTTCCTTCTGCAATCAGAGCACTGATGTCCAGCGATTGTTCCCGATTCCATGAAGGACTAATGTCCTCTCCGTTTCCTACAGGAGAAAATGTAAATGTATCTGGCTCAGGTTCTTGCTGCTTAGTATCATTGCCGATTTCAAATTGACCAAGGTAATTGAAGCTGATGTCCGGCGCATGGCTGAACTTGATGTCTGCTTTTTCAGGCGGCGTTACATATTTGAGAATGCCGTACCCGAAACCTTTATCCGGTACGCGTCTTAAGGTGTCTTTTGTTGTCTTCAGCACGCGGCTGATAGATTCTTCACTTTTTTCAGCTGGTGTTTCTGAGTCCAATTTAAGTAATACCGGATAAATAGCCGTAAACCATCCTACAGTGCGGCTGATGTCAAGGCCGTCTAACACATCTTCACGGCCATGGCTTTCCAGTAACACTTTGACGGCAGGACGCTCGGCCCAGTCCTGTAAAGCAAGGACGGCAGAAGCCAGCAGAAGATCTTGAGTATCTGTATTGTAAGCCTTGTTGACTCGGGTTAGCAGCGCCTCAGTGTCCTCTTCCTTCAATGTGAACGAAACAGTCTCCCGTTTTTCCTTAGCTGATGTCTGATCCATTGTCTCTTTTGAGGGCAAGGCTTCAATCTGATATTCTTCCGCTTCTCTCCAATACTCTTTTTGCCGAAGCAGCTGTTTGTTTTCTGCATATTCGGCGACTTTATCCGTGTATGCTTTGAATGAATCTGTCTTAGGAGGCAGTTTAATGTCCTCTCCATTTAAAGCCTGAGTATACCCGGACGCCAGATCTTCTAAAATCACACGCCATGAAACACCGTCCACTGTCAGGTGGTGAGCTGCAAGAAACAGGAAGTCACCGCCTGCAGTGCGGAATAACCCCGCTTGGAACAACGGCCCTTTCTCTAGGTTCATCCCATGCTGAATGTTTGCCACATGATTTTTTATAGCCGCTTCGGACCATGCGGGTTCAGTCGGTGATCCGTCTACCAGTGCCTTCAATTCAATGATCTGGAGTCCGTACAATGCTTCCTCAGACGCACCGATAGGCAAATTGAACTGACTCCAGTTTTCACGTCCGTTCTTCGGAAAAATTAACCGTAATGCATCATGATGTTCGACAATGGCTTTCAAGGTTTTACGGAGCGCTTCTTCATCCACTGGAGTCTCCCGGTACAGCATGACTGACTGGTTGAAATGGTGTTTTTCCTCAAAGTCTTGAGACAGAAACCACTTCTGGACAGGAGACCACTGGACCTCGCCCTCCACGGGGCCTTGGCTGGCATTTTCCTTGGAGGCCCGGATATAGCATGCCAGTTCTTTAATTGTCGGATAACGGAACAAATCTTTAATGGACATTTGTTTTCCGTACCGATGCAGCCGCGCCGACACCTGTAATGCTTTGATTGAATCTCCTCCGAGCTCGAAAAACGATTCATCCGTTCCGATTCTTTCTGCACCCAGCACTTCTGTCCAGATGTTAGCCAATTCTTTTTCCATAGCTGTTTCTGGAGCTTGGAAGCTGCGCTTGGTTTGTCCTTCATGTACAGGCTGCGGAAGTGCCCTCCGATCCAGTTTTCCATTTGGCGACAAGGGAAGAGCATCCAGTTTTAACAGGAAGGCAGGGAGCATATAAGCCGGCATGCTGCTTGCCAATGCGGCACGCACGCTTTCAACACTTGTTTCTGGCTCTGTGACGATATATGCGCACAGTTCCATCTGGCCGAGAGGCGTTTCACGTGCTAAGACTGCCGCTTCTTTTACTCCGTCTGTGCGGCGCAGGACGGTTTCAACTTCTTCTATTTCCACTCTGTGCCCTCTGATTTTAATCTGGTCATCCATCCGTCCGATATATTCAAGCGTGCCGTCTGCCTGCCACTTCGCCATATCCCCTGTTCGATACATTCGTTTTCCAGAATGAAAAGGATGCTGAACAAAAGTTTGTTCGGTCAGTTCGGGAAGGTTGACATATCCTCTGGCAAGTCCGGTTCCTGCAATGCACAATTCCCCGGCGACACCGATCGGCTGCAGATTGTTTCCATCTAAAATATAGACTTGTGTATTGTTTATCGGCCTTCCGATACTTATCGTTTTCTGCCGTTCTAAATGTCTCATCGCCGTTGTAGCTACACTGTTTTCTGTCGGCCCATATTCATTGGCAAGCTCTGTATTTGGTGAAATGGCCAAACTTCGATCGGTTAATTCCCTGTCTGCGGCTTCGCCTGCCAATGTTACGATTCTAAGTGTCTGAACATCTTCAGGCTTCAATACATCCAAAAGCGCCCTATACAGGACCGGAACGATAATCATATGGGTGATGCGATAATACGCAAGATTATGCTTAATGGCGAGTATATCTTTGGCTTCTTCCTCTTCGGGCAGCACGACTTTCGCTCCTGATAAAAGCGGTGTGAACATGCTGGTCACAAAACCGTCAAATGCAAAGGAAAAGAGCTGAAGCACTGTATCTTCTTCATGTAAAGCGTAAGCATTTCTGCGCCATTCGAGGGTATTGGCTATTCCTCTGTGTTCGACCATTACCCCTTTAGGCTGTCCTGTTGTTCCTGATGTGTAAATGATATATGCCAGGTTGTGAGAATATGAATATTCAGGCAGACGGGAAGCATCATTTTCACACACGTCTTCAAGCAGCAGAACTTCACCTTTATAATCTGCCGGTGCTTTATGGGCCGCAGCACTGACTGTGACTAGCAGTTTTGCGCGGCTGTCACTCAAGATATAATTCTTACGCTCCCCAGGATACTCCGGATCTAGAGGAACATAAGCTCCGCCAGCTTTCCAGATTCCCAGAATAGCCGCTGTCATGCTGAATGAACGCGGCGCCAATACACCAACCGCTGTGTCCGGGCCTACACCCTTAGCGCGTAAAGTCCGGGCGATTCTGTTGGACCACTGATCCAGCTCTTGATAGGTAAGTGTTTTTTCAGCGCTGACAAGAGCTGTTGCTTCTGGTGTTTTTGCCGCTTGTGTTTGAAAAAGCTCTTGAAGCGTTTGGTCTTGAACATGCGTTTCAGTTACGTTATTAAAACCATTCAGCAGCAGGTCTTTCTCCTTCTGGGTAAGGATGCTGATGTCCCTCAAAACTGTCTGCGGGCTGTGAGCGATCTCGTACAGCATGTTGGATAAATGAGATGCCCAGCGCTCTATCGTTTTCTTTTGAAACAGTGCTGTCGCATATTCAAATTGCAGATGAATTTCTTTGTTTCCTTCAGCAGCTTGCAGCGTTAAATCGAATTTAGATACAGGGTGGGAAGCATCAGCCGGTTTCAGCTGAAGTCCATCCATTGTCAGCTGCTCATGCTCGATATTCTGCACGACGAGCATTGCATCAAACAGCGGATTGCGGCTTGTGTCCCGATAAACGTCCAACTTTTCGACCAGTTCTTCAAACGGATAATCCTGATGTTCATAAGCC